>NZ_AKJS01000052.1 GCF_000282215.1 Pseudomonas sp. GM21 | reverse complement strand
ACGGCATGGGTGTTCGCAAGCTGGTAGTTGCTGGTGGCGAAACATCGGGTGCAGTCGTCAAGGCACTGCAAGTCAAGGCTCTGAGAATTGGTGCGACCATCGATCCTGGTGTGCCTTGGACACTCGGCTTGCGCGACGATCCGGTTGCCTTGGCGCTGAAGTCCGGCAATTTTGGCACGGTAGACTTCTTCGAGAAGGCATTGGCCAATGCGCCATAATTTTTTCAGTCTGTAATTTTCATGACATTGGCTCATCGGCGCAATCTGGAGAAGGCTTCACAACTCGGTCATCTGGCGACATCTGGAGTTAATAACGGGTCAACGAGCTTGAAGTAAATGCCTTCATCGCGGTCTCTGAGTGGCTTGAACATCAAAAAACAAAAATAAGGGGACAGGTATTGAAAAAATCTACACTGGCACTGGCTGTTACGGCGGTCGCATTGGCTCAACAATCGATTGCCTCTGGGTTTGTTGAAGACAGCAAAGCAACGTTGGCACTGCGTAACTTTTACATAAATACTGATAATCGCGACTCCGATGCTGGTACCGCCAGAGCCAAGGCCAATGGTGTGCGTAGCTATCTATCCGAATGGGGTCAAGGCTTCGACCTGCGATTTACGTCTGGCTTCACCCAGGGCACTGTCGGTTTCGGTATTGACGCCATCGGCCTGCTGGGTGTCAAGCTGGATTCCAGTGAGGCCAAGCACGGTAACCCGACAGGCGCACTCTCTGGCGGTACTGTGTTCCCAAGTCAAGGTAACGAGGCAGTAGACGATTTCGCCAGTCTGGGCCTGACCGCCAAAGCCAAGATTTCGCAAACCGAACTGCGCCTCGGCACCCTGATGCCAAAAAATCCCGTGGTTATGACCAACGACGGCCGTCTAGTGACTCAGACGTTTCAGGGAGGCCAGGTCGTATCAAACGATATAAAGGACCTGACCCTAACCGCAGGTCAACTTGAGCACGCCAAAGGGCGAAACTCCACCGACGAAAAAGGCCTGTCCATTGCGGGGGCCAACGGAGGTTCTGACTACTCCAAGGCCACGCTCAGCAATAAGTTTTACTATGGTGGTGCTGACTACAAGTTCACCAAAAATCTGACCGCATCGTATTACCATGGTGAACTGAAAAACTTCTATCAACAGAACTTTTTCGGTCTGGTACATAACTGGTCCCTCGGTCCGGGTGCCCTGAAAAGCGATTTTCGCTACTACCGCAGCCGCGATGACGGTGCCAACGGTCACGATTCAGCCTATTACACTTCAGGTTACTACCCAGACAATACCAGTCTTACCACCCGCACCAAAGGCAAGGTAGACAACGACCTTTACAGCGCTTTGTTCCTATACTCGGTTGAAGGTCACACCTTTGGTGGAGGATATCAGTACAGTGACGGCGACAGTGACTTTCCGTGGTTGAATCAGGGAGATGGCGCGTCCACCAGCACCATCAACGATATACAAATCCAGAAATTTCTCCACGCTGGCGAACGTTCCTGGCAGGCTCGTTACTTTTACGACTTCGCCGCAGTCGGTGCTCCAGGCCTTACAGCCGGCATCGTTTATGTGCGTGGCTCCGACGTTGACACCGTTGGTAAGGTGGGAGCGGCTCAGACCTCTACCCTGGGTACTGGTGGCAATGAATGGGAGCGCGACTTGAGCGTGTCTTACGTTGTTCAGGAGGGCGCATTGAAGAACCTTGCGTTCACTTGGAAAAACGCGATGTGGCGCAATGACATTCCAGGTCAGCGTGACCAAGACGAAAACCGTTTGATTGTCAGTTATTCATTGCCGCTGTTTTAAAACGCTCGTTGTATTACTCGGAAGATCAATTAGTACGTTCAAGGTTCTGCCAAGCAGACCGCCTTGAACGTATTTAATGGGATGTGCTTGGGTTTTTTCTCCAGGCGACTTACACCTGCCATCGTTGAGCATAGGCCTCTTGATGGCCTCGAAGAGTCTGGCTTGTTCGCCTGCATGCGGAGCAGGTAAGCAAGCACGTTGTAGGGGAGTAGCCATGCTGAATCGCACGATATTATACGCGGCTCATGGAGAGAGGCTGTTGCAGTACATGCTCGATAGCCTGGAGGGATCGGTGGAGTTGGTCAATGAACTCAGCCTTGAAGCCAATATTCAATTTGCTGTTGTCGACGCCTGTCGACAGCATCTGTATGTCGCCATCAGCGATGCGGGCGCCGGCAAGCTTGGCGCCAAAGGTAGCGTGCATGCCCTGAAGGCATATAGGATCCTTCCAGATGGTTCACTGGAAATCTGGGGGCAATCCGTGCCTTTAGCGGAGCGTCCCATTCATTTGGCAATCGATGATCAGCGTCGCTACCTGTTTGTCGCCTATAACCAGTCTGCATTTCTGAGCATGCATCCTATTGCGGATGATGGTGGTGTCGAACCGGCCGTTGAGCATACATGTTTGCCAAAGGCCGGCACTTTTACGCACCAAGTCATGGTCTGCCCGATGCGACGGGCGGTAATCGCCTTGGCTCGTGGTAATGATGAGGTTGAAGGCAAGGCCGAAGAGCTTGGCAGTGTTCATACCTTCAGTTTTGAAGATGGACAACTGAAACTGGTCGGTGAAAATTTCTTTGATTCGGGCATCGGTCCTCGCCACCTTGTTTTCCACCCAGTACAGCCTTGGGTATACGTTGCTCTTGAGCGAGGCAATAAGTTATCCATGCATTACCTTCACGAAGATGGTCGGGTGCAGTTACCTTCTAAGTTTCAAGTTGAAGCTTTGAGGGATCCTCGGTACCTAACACTGAAAAAACAGCGCGGCGGAGTGATACAAATTCACCCGAATGGCCGTTTTCTATATGTCTCCAATAGATCCGATGCTGTGATTCGGGGGCGACGACATGAGGTGTTCGCCGGCGGCGAAAACTCAATGGCTGTGTTTGAACTCGATCCTGTGACGGGCGAGCCGCGACTGATCCAGCATGTTGATACACATGGCATCGAGGCGCGGACGTTCAGCATTGATCCTACCGGCAATATGTTGATTGTCGCTAACCAGAAAAGTGTATGGCTGGAGGCGGGAGCGAATGACCGGCGCCTACTAGCCTGCCTGGCCTTCTTTCAGATCGGAGAGCAGGGCATGTTGAATTTCGTGGGTAAGCATGAAATGCCGGATGACGGGCGATGGTTGCTGTGGATGGATACATGCGCGATATGAAGTAAGGCTTCACACCCCAGACAATAAAAATAAGGATAAAGAAGTGTTCATCAAACAATCAAATCGTCGCCAATTCATTAAAGATCTCGGTGTGCTGGGGGGGATAGCGTTCGCAGCGACCCATGTGCTCGCAAGTTTTGCTGATGATGATTACCCCTTCAGCAGCGGCACCCAGGCGCCACGATTACGTGTCCCCGCACAGGCTTGCGACTGCCATCATCATATCTACGATCGGGCGTTCCCTTACTACGATGATCGAAACCTCCCCACCGCAAGCGTAGAAGACTACCGACGCATTCAGAAGAGACTGGGGTTGACCCGCAGCGTTGTCATTCAGCCATCTTCCTACGCCACCGACAATCGTTGCTTGCTGGCCGCCTTGGCGAAGCTGGGTCCCCAATCAAGAGGTATCGCGGTAGTCGATGATAAGGTCGAAATGGCCGAGTTGCGTCGCTTGCATGAGCAAGGTGTTCGCGGAATCAGATTCAATCTTGGAGTGGGAAGCGCAACCAGCGTTGACATGATTGAGCCCCTGTCGAAAATGATTGCAGACTTGGGCTGGCATATTGAAATCCATACGCGGCCCGATGAATTAATTCAGATGGAGGCGTTGCTGTCCCAATTGCCTGTTCAGGTTGTATTTGATCATTTCGGTCGAATCCCATTGCCGGCGGGTAACGATCATCCTGTGTTCAAAATGATCGCCCGATTGATTGATAAGGATCGGGCGTGGGTAAAAGTATCAGGCGCCTATCAGGATTCGGTATTGGGCGGACCTGATTACGATGATGTCAAAGACCTTGCCAGAGCCATGATTGCCCTCGCGCCGGAGCGGGTTGTCTGGGGAACCGATTGGCCCCATCCGAGCCTGCAATCGAAGAAAAAACCGATGCCTGATGATGCGTCAATGTTTGATTTGTTGCAGGTTTGGGCGCAGAACGACGTGATGATCGACAAAATCCTCGTCCAAAACCCCGCCAGGCTATACGGATTTTGAATGGCTTTGCCTGACTTGAAGTTGCTATGTCCGATGACCGGTTCTAGATCAGCCGCAGGTAGCTGCTAGGCGCCCGTGCACTTATAGCTGTCGGTTCATCTTTTGCCAATGCAGCAACGGTCCTTGGTGGTCGACCGTTGCCATGGGCGCCGGACGCCGCGGCACCGCCGAAAAATATCGACTCGCATCATTGGGTCTTCTTTAATCGAGAATGAATGTGTCTTGGTCGAAGCGCTTGTTGATAGCCTCATTTCTGCCGATGAGTTGAGCCCCAGCGGCAAGGATGCCGGTTATCCCCTCTGTCGCGCCGAACCATATCTGTCGCCTGGCTAGGGTTCACCATCCGCAGGACTTCCCCCGGTTCTGTCCCCGACCTCATCAATGATCGTCATTGGGCCCAACGAAACCTCCGCACCGTTACCGCGCAGCCAGGATTGCCACTTGACTTCACGTTCTGGGCGGGCAACCCATTCCCGGAGGCGGCAAATTTCAGTTCCGCATACAACCTGTAACTCATGATGCGCTCCACCAGCTTTCCAGAGCAGTTCGCGTCGACTCAATCGTCATCGAAGCTCCGATTGAGCTTCGCGAAGCGGAGAAACTGTTGGCGAGAGAGGGCGGGGCAAAACCCATCAGGGCTAACACCATCTCGCATTTAGCAGGTGAAAGGAGGCCGCTGCAAGTTCGCATGTAGCTGGCTGCTGTGCTGCCTGAAAATCAAGTCGTCTACTTTGAAGTCCTGCAGTACCAGCATGCAGGAGAGAGTCTAGTTAGGGGGCATTGGGCAGGTTGTACAGGGCCGGTCTGCATGTCGTTGTTAGTTCTTCGAGGAGAAGTGGCCGATCTTCATCTCCCCAGCCAGGTCGTGAACAGTCCTCTGGGAAGGGCTGTAGTGGGTCGACTTCTGCCCATCATACACACGAAACATGCTGGTCAAATCCGATGCAAATAATTGGTCAGATCGAAAGCAAATGAGTGGGCAAGTCTGTGCAATTACTCAGGGGCACAGGCTCTTGCTACAGATGCCGCCCCGGCAGGTCTCTCAATGCCTCCAATTGGCTAACGACTGGATGACATTCAGATCGCGACGGTGGCAACCTAATTCAGAAACACCTAGGGCAACTCATCTGATATCGACTCACCCGGGCAAGTGAGGAATCAGCGCGAAGAGCTGAAATCCCACCACTAACCCTGAACCTTCGAGGCCGCGCTGATATTTGGTCAAACACTGTGTGATTGAGCGAGTTCTTCTAGGTATTTGATAATAAAAAGACAAGCAAAAGGGGCGCCCGGCGCCCCTTTTGCTTGTCCAATAAATGTTCAGGAGTTTGTCGCAGTCCCCTTGGCTTTAGCGCTCCCCAGCGATGCCTGAACTGAAACGGGTTGCGCCTCGAACTCAGCGTCAGGCTCTACATATTCGCCGCGCAGAACCTGATTCATGCGTTCTATGTTCAAAGCGCCTTCCCACTTTGAGATCACAACGCCGGCCACGGCATTGCCAATGATCGACGTGACCGCTCGAGCTTCGCCCATGAATCTGTCAATGCCCACCAGCAATGCAATAGCGCTGAGTGGGAGAACGTGTACGCTCGCCAACGTTGCCGCCAGTGCGACAAATCCACCACCGGGTACACCGCTCATGCCTTTTGAAGTGAAGAGACCAATCGCCAATATCGTCAACTCCTGGGAGAGCGTCAGCGGTGTGTTGGTTGCCTGAGCGATGAAAATCACTGACATTGTCAGGTAAATGCACACGCCGTCCAGATTGAAGGCATAACCGGTTGGTACGACAAGGCCGACCACGCTTTTCTTGCAGCCCAGTTTCTCCAGTTTTTGAAGCAGCCCAGGAAGGGCGGGCTCTGCGCTAGCGGTTCCCAGAGTGATCAACAACTCGGTTTTCAGATAGTTCAAGAAGGCAAAAATGTTGACGCCGCATAACTTCAAAATAAGGCCTAGAACCACAAAAATGAACAGGAAGCAGGTAGCGTAGAAAGCCATCATCAGATAACCGAGCGTCGCCAGGCTGCTGATACCGTATTTGCCGACGGTGAATGCAATAGCCCCGAAAGCCCCTATAGGTGCGAATTTCATGAGGTAGCTGATGATGGAGAAAAGGGAAATCAAGGTTTGGTCGATGACATCCACCAGCACAGAAACCCTTTTACCACCTTGGGCCAAAGCCACGCCGAAGAGTACGGCGAGGAACACGACCGGCAGAATCTCACCGTTCACGAAAGCGCTCATGATGGTGTCGGGAATAATGTGCAGGAAAAACTCACGCAGGGACTGTTCGCTGGCAATCTTCGCGTAGCCAGCAACTGCCGACATGTCTAAAGTTTTAGGGTCGATGTTCATACCTGCCCCCGGTTGCATCAGGTGCGCGACAAGTATGCCAATGACAAGTGCCGCAGTCGTCACGATTTCGAAGTAGATCAGTGCCTTGGCGCCCACTCGACCAACCGATCGGATGTCCCCCATCTTGGCAATGCCCACCACCACTGTGGCGAATACGACTGGCGCGACGACCATTTTGATAAGTTTGATGAACACGTCACCAAGCACCTTCATTTCCACGGCGGCTTTGGCATCAAAGAGCGCGAAAAGAGTGCCAAGTATGACGCCTATCAGGACTTGGATGTAGAGAGGTTTTAGCGGACGGAGCATCGCTGATTTCATGGAGAGTTCCTGACATCTGGAGCCGTTGGCTCCTAATTATTGTTGTGGATCTGCACGTGGGTGCAGCCAGCCCCGCGTGTTGAGCTACCTTCGAGTTTACACAAATTGCTCTTGGTGGCAACAAAATACAATTTTTGGTTTTCTGATTTTAGAGATTGCGATACCGTAGGCTTGTGACTCAGTGGATGCCCAAATGGCGTTCTTCTGCCAAAAATCCGCCATTTCGCAGGGGACGCCTCCGGTTTCACTGAGATGCAGATCATGAGAATGGCGATTAAATACCCTGCCGAAAATAGCCAAACGAAACACCGTTGCTCGGGGCTTACCCGCTAATCCTGGCCCTCTCAACAGCGGGCCTGCGATTTGCCACAGTCACTATTTGGTCTGTTTGCCAACGTCCAAGCGCAAAGGCTGTACTAATTGTGTATTAATGCTTTAAAATGCAATTTGTCTTAGGGAAAGGTCAAATTTTGCTTGCCTCACAACGAATAAAACGAGTGATGGGTGTGTGTCTGGTCATTATTGTTCTTTGTCGTCATGATATACATTAATGAAGTGACTTTTTCATATGCGGGCTTCGAATCAAGCAATTCAAATAAAAAGCAAGAGGTTTACGATGCGTATTTTGGTTCTTCC
>NZ_AKJS01000051.1 GCF_000282215.1 Pseudomonas sp. GM21 | reverse complement strand
CAACTATCCTGACACCGGGGGGTATCGGCAACGGCTGGGTATCGATTGCCCGTAACACGCCGTCGTTGTTCCAGATCTACATCCTTTACTTCGGCCTCGGCTCGCTCGGATTGCATGTCAGCTCGTGGCTCGCATTGCTGGCCGGGATCACCTTCAACAACGCGGGCTACCTGGCGGAAAACTTTCGCGGCGGGCTCAAGGCCGTGCCCCAGACCCAGGTGCGCGCCGCCCGCTCATTGGGCATGACTGCCTTTCAGACCTACCGCATGATCATCGTCCCGCAGCTGTTGCGCATCGTGTTCTACCCGCTGACCAACCAAATGGTCTGGGCGGTGTTGATGACGTCGCTGGGGGTCATCGTGGGGCTGAACAATGACCTGACCGGGGTGACCCAGGACTACAACGTCAAAACGTTCCGCACCTTCGAGTACTTCGCGATTGCGGCGGTGCTGTATTACGCGATTGCCAAGGCGATTGTCGCGAGCGCCCGGTTGATGGCCTGGCGGTTGTTTCGTTACTGAGGAGCTGTCCATGTTCGCCACCGGTTTTTCCTCCAATGACCTGCTGTTCCTGCTCAATGGCGCCTGGGTCACGCTGCAATTGACGTTCTGGTCGATCATCCTCGGCTCCATCGCCGGGCTGCTGTTCGGCTTGCTGCGGGCTCTGTTGCCACGGGCCAGTTTGCCGCTGGCCTGGGTGCTGGACGTGTTTCGCAGCGTGCCGTTGTTGATCCAGTTCGTGCTGTTCAACTCCCTCAAAAGCATCGTCGGCCTGAACATCAGCGCCTTCAGCGTCGGTTGCATCGTGCTCGGTGTGTACACCGCCGCCTACTTCACCGAGATCGTGCGCGGCGGCGTGCTGGCGGTGCCCTTCACGGTGCGCCGGGCCAGCCGCTCACTGGGCCTGAGTTTCTTGCAGGACCTGCGCTGGATCGTCCTGCCGATGGCCACGCGAGTCGCCTTCCCCGGCTGGCTGAACCTGGTGCTCGGCGTGATGAAAGACACCGCGCTGGTGATGTGGATCGGCATCGTCGAACTGCTGCGCGCCTCGCAAACCATCGTCACCCGCATCCAGGAACCGTTGCTGGTGCTGTGCATCGCGGGCCTTATCTACTACGTCATGAGCCTGGTGGTTGCACGCCTCGGCGCTCGTCTGGAAAGAAGGTGGCAGGAAAATGATTGAGATCGATAACGTACACAAATCCTTCGGCAACCTCGAAGTGGTCAAGGGCGTAAACCTGACCGTGAACAAGGGTGAGGTGGTGTCGATCATCGGCGGCTCCGGCTCCGGCAAATCCACGCTGTTGATGTGCATCAACGGCCTGGAGCCGATCCAGAAAGGCAACATCCGAGTCGACGGGGTCGAAGTTCATCACAGCACCACCGACCTCAACCGCCTGCGCCAGAAGATCGGCATCGTGTTCCAGCAATGGAACGCCTTTCCGCACCTGACGGTGCTGGAAAACGTCATGCTCGCCCCGCGCAAAGTGCTGGGCAAAACCAAGGCCGAAGCCGAAGAACTGGCCGTGCAACAACTGACCCACGTCGGTTTGGGCGACAAGCTCAAGACCTTCCCCGGCAAGCTGTCCGGCGGTCAACAGCAACGCATGGCCATCGCCCGCGCCCTGGCGATGTCACCGGAATACATGCTGTTCGACGAAGCCACTTCAGCCCTCGACCCGCAACTGGTGGGCGAGGTACTGGACACCATGCGCATGCTCGCCGAAGACGGCATGACCATGGTGCTGGTGACCCACGAGATCCGCTTCGCCCGCGATGTGTCCGACCGGGTGGCGTTCTTTCGCAATGGGTTGGTGCATGAGATTGGGTCACCGGATCAGGTGATTGGTAATCCGGTGCATGCGGAGACTGCGGCGTTTTTGAAATCGGTGAAATGACAAATGGCCCCATCGCCAGCAGGCTGGCTCCCACAGTGGATCTGAGTTGGACACTGAACCCTGTAGGAGTGAGCCTGCTCGCGATGAGGCCCCAACAGACACAACAAGGATCAAACCATGCGCTCATCAAAAGTAATCCACGTCGTCAGCTGCCACGCCGAAGGCGAAGTCGGTGACGTGATCGTCGGCGGTGTCGCCCCGCCGCCCGGTGCCACCGTGTGGGAACAGTCGCGCTGGATCGCCAAGGATGAAACCCTGCGCAACTTTGTGCTCAACGAGCCGCGCGGTGGCGTGTTTCGCCACGTCAACCTGCTGGTGCCGGCCAAGGACCCGCGGGCGCAGATGGCCTGGATCATCATGGAGCCTGCGGACACGCCACCGATGTCCGGTTCAAACTCACTGTGCGTGGCCACCGTGCTGCTCGACAGCGGCATCCTGCCGATGACCGAACCGCAAACCCGAATGGTGCTGGAGGCTCCCGGCGGGCTGATTGAGGTGGTTGCCGATTGCCGTGACGGCAAGGTTGAACGGGTCGAAATCAAGAACGTGCCGTCCTTCGCCGATCGCCTCGATGCGTGGATCGAAGTCGAAGGTCTCGGCTCGCTCAAGGTGGATACCGCCTATGGCGGTGACAGTTTCGTGATCGCCGATGCCAAGGGTCTGGGTTTTTCAATCAGTCCGGACGAGGCTGCCGATCTGGTGAACGTCGGACTGAAAATCACTCGGGCGGCCAATGAGCAGTTAGGGTTTGTGCATCCGCTGAACCCCGAGTGGTCGCACATCTCCTTTTGCCAGATCGCGGCGCCTATCGTCCATGAGAACGGTATCGCCACAGGCGCCAACGCGGTGGTGATTCAACCCGGCAAAATCGACCGCTCACCCACTGGCACTGGCTGCTCGGCGCGCATGGCGGTGTTGCAGGCCAAGGGCTTGATGCATGTTGGCGAACGTTTTATCGGTCGTTCGATCATCGGTTCCGAGTTCCACTGCCGCATTGATTCAATAACCGAAGTAGCCGGCCGCGCCGCTATTTACCCGTGCATTTCCGGGCGGGCCTGGATTACCGGCACCCACCAATTGCTACTCGATCCGAGCGATCCATGGCCACAGGGCTATCGCCTGTCCGACACCTGGCCGGGTGCTTAATCCCTTAACACCCAGACCAACGGCTACTAAATCTCCCCAAAAACCCGAAAAAAACACTGGCCGAAACTTTTCATTTTAAATATCGTATACGAAATACAATTAACGATCCGGAGGCAACAAATGAGCAAGCGTATCAACTGGAGTGGCGTCTTCCCTGCGGTAACCACTCAATTCAACGATGACTTCAGCATCAACCTGGATAAAACCCACCAGGTGATCTCCAACGTGATCCGCGACGGTGTGTCAGGCCTGGTGGTGTGTGGTTCCGTCGGCGAAAACACCTCGCTGACCGCCGAAGAAAAAATCGCCGTCACCGAAGTCGCTGTCGATGCTTCTCGCGGCCGGGTGCCGGTGATTTGTGGCGTGGCTGAATTCACCAGTGTGCAAGCGGCCAAGGTCGCCAACGCAGTACGCAAGGTCGGCGTCGATGGCGTGATGCTGATGCCGGCTCTGGTCTACGGCTCCAAGCCGTTTGAAACCGCCGAGCACTATCGCTACGTGGCCAAGAATGCCGACGTGCCGCTGATGGTCTACAACAACCCGCCGATCTACAAAAACGACGTGACCCCGGACATCCTGATTTCCCTGGCCGACTGCGACAACGTGGTGTGCTTCAAGGATTCCTCCGGCGATACCCGCCGTTTCATCGACGTGCGCAATGAAGTCGGCGACCGCTTCGTACTGTTCGCCGGCCTCGATGATGTGGTGCTGGAAAGCATCGCCGTGGGTGCCGAAGGCTGGGTCTCGGGCATGTCCAACGTGTTCCCGAAAGAAGGCGAAACCATTTTCCGTCTGGCCAAGGCCGGGCGCTTCGCCGAAGCCATGCCGATTTACGAATGGCTGATGCCAATCCTGCACCTGGATGCCCGTGCCGACCTGGTGCAGTGCATCAAGCTGTGTGAAGCCATCGCCGGTCGCGGCAGCGCGCTGACCCGTCCGCCACGCCTGGCCTTGCCGGAAGCGGATCGGGTGTTCGTCGAACAAATCATGGCCAAAGCCCTGGCGAACCGTCCGCAACTGCCGGACGTCGGTCTCTGAGTGATTGCCGGGCGGGCCTTCACGGCCCGACCCGGCTGCCTGTTTTTGCGCCTCTACAGGAAACGTCAGCATGCCAAATCTTCAAGACACTCAACGCGCAACCACCCCCTCCGGACTCAAACGTGTCGTGGCCGCCGCCATGGCCGGCACTGTCGCCGAGTGGTATGAATTCTTTCTCTACGGTACCGCTTCGGCATTGGTCTTCGGCCAACTGTTCTTTCGACAGACCGACAGCCCCATCGACGGCATCATTGCCGCGTTCGCGCTCTACGCTGTAGGCTTTCTCGCCCGCCCGCTGGGTGGCTTGGTGTTCGGTCACTACGGTGACAAATTTGGCCGCAAGCGCCTGCTGCAACTGAGCCTGGTGGTGGTCGGCATTACGACATTCCTGATGGGTTGCCTGCCCGGATTCGACCAGATCGGTTACGCGGCGCCGGTGTTACTGGTGCTGTTGCGGCTGATCCAGGGTTTCGCCTTTGGCGGTGAATGGGGTGGCGCGATTCTGCTGGTGTCCGAACACTGCCCGGATAATCGCCGTGGCTTCTGGGCCAGTTGGCCGCAAGCCGGTGTGCCGGCCGGGAATCTGGTCGCGACGGTCGCCCTGCTGCTGTTGTCATCGAACCTGTCGGAACAAGACTTCCTCGCCTGGGGCTGGCGCGTAGCGTTCTGGTTCTCGGCGGTGGTGGTATTGATCGGCTACTGGATTCGCACCAGTGTCGATGATGCGCCGATTTTCAAGGAGGCTCAGGCTCGTCAGGCTCACACCAAGCAGCAACAACTGGGCGTGGTCGAAGTGCTGCGTCACCACTGGCGTTCGGTGCTGGTGGGTATCGGTGCGCGCTTTGCCGAAAACATTCTCTACTACACCGTGGTGACGTTCTCGATTACCTACCTCAAGTTGGTGGTACACAAGGACACCTCAGAGATTCTGTTTCTGATGTTCGGTGCACACTTGCTGCATTTCTTCATGATCCCGCTGATGGGTTATCTGTCCGATCTTGTCGGGCGCAAACCGGTCTACCTGGTTGGCGCGGTACTTACCGCATTTTGGGGGTTCGTCGGCTTCCCAATGATGGACACCGGGAACAACTGGCTGATCATGGCGGCCATCACCCTGGGCCTGGCCATCGAATCGATGACCTATGCACCGTATTCTGCGTTGATGGCCGAGATGTTCCCGACTCACGTGCGCTACACCGCCCTCTCGCTGTGCTACCAGGTGGCGCCGATTTTCGCCGGTTCCCTGGCCCCGCTGATTGCGATCACGCTGCTCAACAAGTACCACAGCTCAACGCCCATCGCCTGGTACCTGGTCGGCGCTTCGCTGATCTCTGTCGTTGCCGTCGGGCTGACCCGGGAAACCCGTGGCAAGTCGCTGCACGCGGTGGATGCCGAGTCCGCCGCGCGGATCGCGGCGCAGGGCAACGCCGCTCCCGCGTCCCCGCAACGAGGCGATTCGCTGGCCTGAGCCCACTATCCCGACAGGAGTTTTTCATGCCCCAGATCCTCGGCCACAACTACATCGGCGGTACACGCAGCGCCGCCGGCAGCATCGTTCTGCAAAGCCATGACGCCAGCACCGGCGAGGCGCTGCCCTTCTCTTTCATACAAGCCACCGAAGCCGAAGTGCACGCCGCCGCACAGGCCGCTGCCGCGGCGTTCCCGGCCTTTCGCTCTATGCCAGCAACACGCCGTGCGGATTTTCTTGAAGCCATCGCCGCACAACTCGATGCCCTCGATAACGAGTTCGTCGCCCTGGTCACCCGCGAAACCGCTTTACCGAGCGCACGTATACAGGGTGAACGCGCACGCACCAGCGGCCAGATGCGCCTGTTCGCCCAAATCCTGCGTCGTGGTGACTTTTATGGAGCACGCATCGATCGTGCCCTGCCCGAACGTCAACCGCTCCCCCGCAGCGACCTGCGTCAGTACCGGATTGGCGTCGGCCCGGTGGCGGTGTTCGGCGCCAGCAACTTCCCGCTGGCGTTCTCCACGGCCGGCGGCGATACCGCTGCGGCCCTGGCCGCCGGTTGTCCAGTGGTGTTCAAGGCGCACAGCGGACACATGGCGACCGCCGAACGGGTGGCCGATGCCATCATCCGCGCCGCCGAGCAGACCGGTATGCCCAAGGGTGTGTTCAACATGATCTACGGGGCGGGCGTGGGGGAAGTCTTGGTCAAGCATCCCGCGATCCAGGCCGTCGGCTTCACCGGCTCACTCAAAGGTGGACGGGCGCTGTGCGACATGGCGGCTGCAAGACCACAACCGATTCCCGTGTTCGCCGAAATGAGCAGCATCAATCCGGTCGTGGTATTGCCTGAAGCCCTTCACGTTCGCGGCGAGAATATTGCCCGGGAACTGGCCGCCTCTGTCGTGCTTGGCTGTGGCCAGTTCTGTACCAACCCGGGGTTGGTCATCGGCCTGCGCTCGGCGCAATTCAGTGCCTTCACCGAGTCCCTCACTGCGCTGCTGGCTGAACAACCGGCGCAAACCATGCTTAATGCCGGCACCCTGGGCAGCTATGAAAAAGGCGTGCAGGCCTTGCTCGACCACCCCGGCGTGACCCACCTGACCGGCCTTGGCCAACACGGCAATCAGGCGCGCGCGCATCTGTTCAAGGCCGACGTCAGCCTGCTGCTCGACGGTGATCCCTTGCTACAGGAAGAAGTGTTCGGCCCGACCACCCTCATCGTCGAAGTGGGCGATACAGCCGAACTGCGCCAGGCGCTGAACAGTCTGCACGGTCAACTCACCGCGACCCTGATTGGCGAACCCCAGGAGCTGCATGAACACGCAGAGCTGCTGGCCCTGCTGGAACAAAAGGTCGGTCGGGTACTGTTCAATGGCTACCCTACCGGCGTCGAGGTCTGTGATGCGATGGTGCATGGCGGCCCCTACCCGGCCACCTCCGATGCCCGGGGCACCTCAGTCGGCAGCCTGGCCATCGAACGTTTCCTGCGCCCGGTGTGCTACCAGAATTGCCCGGACGCGCTGTTGCCCGAGCCACTGAAAAATGCCAATCCACTGGGTATTGCCCGACTTGTCGACGGCAACAGTCACCGAAATCCGATCTGAAAAACACCGAAAACCCCTGTAGGAGCGAGCCTGCTCGCGATAGCGGCAGTACATTCAACATCCCTGTTGGCAGACCCACCGCTATCGCGAGCAGGCTCACTCCTACAATTATTGAATCAAGCCAACAATGCCTTCAGGTCGTTATACAACGCCTCAGGAATTTGCACCCCCTCCACAAGGCTGCGCGCCCGCGCCTCATATCGACGTTGGGACGGCAAGCGTGCGCCCTGCCCTTCGATTCCCTGAAACAACGCTTCAGCCCTGGCCAAATGGACCTCAGTCGCGTCCCCCAAAAAGCGTCGTGGATCAAGAGCAATGATCAATTCGCCATGGTAGGGCGAGGACTTGCTGCCCGCGTCGTAAGCCAGTGACTCGGCGCTGGTGAGGTCACCGATCAACGGCCCGGCAATCAACTCCACCATGGCCGCCAGCGCCGATCCCTTGTGGCCGCCGAACGTCAGCATCGCGCCGCTGTCGAGCACGACGTTGGCATCGGTACTCGGCTGCCCCTGCGCGTCGACGCCCCAGCCCTCAGGGATCGCTTTGCCGGCACGTCGGTGCAGTTCGATGTCACCACGGGCAATGGCGCTGGTGGCGAAGTCGAACACAAAAGGATCACGTCCCTGACGGGGCCAGCCAAAGGCAATGGGGTTAGTGCCGAACACTGGCAAACGCCCACCGGCCGGTGCCACCCAGGCATGACTCGGATTACATGCCAGCGCCACCAGGCCGGCAGCGGTCAACTGCTCGATTTCCACCCACAGCGCCGAGAAATGCACGCAGTGATTGATCGCCAGTGCCGCAATCCCGTTGGCCCGGGTTTTCTCCGTCAACAGCGGCAAACCTGCCTGAAACGCCAGCTGGGAAAAACCTCCGCCGGCATCCACTCGCACGATCGAGGGTGCCTGATTGATCACCTCGGGTTCAGCCGTGGCCGACACCTTGCCGGCGCGCAGGGAATTGACACACCCCAGAATCCGGTACAAGCCGTGAGAGGCACAGCCGTCACGCTCGCCGGCAATCACCGTCGCCGCCACCGCACGCGCATGGGCCAGGTTAAAACCGTTGTGCAGCAGGATCGATTCGGCCAACGCGTGGGCTTCGATCAGGGTCAGTCGGATCATGGTCATCTCCTTGAACAGACCGGTCAGGGTGGTCTATTCAAGGCGATAGGGCTTGATGGGTTTGCACGGAGGGAGTGACGAAATCAGCACAGGCGCTTCATCAACGACCAGCGACAGTGCAATGACGAACAATGCACTGTCGCCCCTCTCGGTCAGGCCTTCGTGCTTCGTGCAACCGGCACCGTCAGCGCTGACTTCTTGGCCAGCAGGTAATAAAGAGCGCCCGGCACTACCAACCCGACAATCCAGGAAATATCCACGCCGCCGAGCTGCGCGACCATCGGCCCGGAGTAGAAGCGCGTATCGACAAAAGGCAGCTGGATCAACACGCCGCTGACGTACACGCTGATCCCCAACACGTTCCAGCGACCGTAACGCCCCGCCGGGTCGGACAAGGCCGGGATGTCATAACGCTCCTTGTTGATGAAGTAGTAGTCCACCAGGTTGATCGCGCTCCACGGGGTAAAGAACGTCAGCAAAAACAGAATGAAGTACTTGAACGAGTTCAGGAACGAGTACTGCCCCAGCAACGCGAGCGTGGTCGATGCCGCGACTATCAACATCACAAACAGCATGCGCTGGCGGGCGGTGATTTCCAGGCGACTGCGGAAGCCGCTGATGATGGTGGCCACGCACATGAAGCTGCCATAAGCGTTAAGCGTCGACACCGTGACCTTGCCGAAGACCACGCTCAAGTACAGCAGCGACGCCATCACTCCGGTACTGCCTAGGCCGACGATGGTCGCCACTTCGTGACCGCGAAAGGTGGCGCCGGCCAGTGCGGCGACGAACACCCCCAACACCATGGAAGCCTGGGCGCCAAGCACGGTCCCCAGGCCAACAGCGGTGAAGGTTTTCCACGACGAAGTTTTGCTCGGCAAATAACGCGAGTAGTCGGCCACATACGGGCCAAACGCAATCTGCCACGACGCCGACAGCGACACCGCCAGCAGGAACGTGCTCCAGGTAAAGTGGCGGTTTTCCAGGAGCAGGCCAATGTCGTTGAGGGTCATCAAGCGGGTAAACAGGTAGGCGAAGGCGATGATGCCCAGCACGCTGGCCACACGCCCCACCAGGTGAATCACCCGATAGCCGAAGATCGTCAGGAACGCGATGCACGCGGCGAAAATCAGGATGCCGGTGCTGTCGCTGACGCTGATCAACTGGGCAATAGCCTGCCCCGACAACACCGCGCCGGTGGCACTGAAACCGAGGTACATCAGGCACACCAGGACTATCGGGATAGCCGCGCCGTAGACCCCGAACTGCACACGACTGGAGATCATCTGCGGCAGACCCAGTTTCGGTCCCTGTGCAGCGTGCAACGCGACGACCGCGCCGCCGAGCAACTGACCGATCAGCAAGCCAATCAATGACCAGAACACATCACCGCCCAACACCACGGCCAACGCGCCGGTGACGATTGCAGTGATTTGCAGGTTGGCACCCAGCCACAGGGTGAACTGACTGTAGAGGCTGCCATGACGCTCGGACTCGGGGATGTAATCGATGGAACGGGTCTCGATCAGGGGACTTCGTTGTTGATAATCTCGGAGCTCAGTCATTATTTTTTTCTCTTCCAAGGTAGAACGGATTCACGCAATCCCCTGTGGGAGCGAGCTTGCTCGCGATGGCGGACTGGCAGGCGACGCAAGTGTTGACTGTGCCGCCGTCATCGCGAGCAGGCTCGCTCCCACCCTGGGTTTGCGCAATGGCGACAAAAAGCCTGGAAAATTTCAACTACCCACCTCTGTTTTTATAGTTTTGGAAGAGGCCCGAACAGCCTGCGCGCAAGCCCCTGATATGCAAGGCATACCCTATCGCGCGCGGCCGCTGGATGGACCTCTACAAATGAGGAGGGGTCAGTGAATGAGTGGGCGTCACCGGGATTCGCGGCGGGTTGTCTGCGCAGACAAAACAGAACCCAACTCGACCTTGCTCTTCACGCCAAGCTGCAAGTAGCAGTTGCGCAGATAGGTGCGCACGGTCGCGGGGCTCAAGGTGAGGATTTTCGCGATCTCTTTATACGAGTGACCGGCCGCGAACAGCATCGCTGCCGTCCGCTCCCTTGGCGCCAGCACGGCACCGCGTGACTGGGTTTCGAGGGACAGAATGACGTGCCTGGCATTCAGACTGAGGGTCAGCGCACAGCGTCCCAGGCGCATGACGCTCGGCGCTTTTGGCAGTTGGGCGATTACCTGCGCCGGCAATATCGAACCGTCCCACCCCGGCACTTCGCGCTGTATCGCCGCGCACAGGCTGGCGCCCACGTACAACAACGTGCCGTCCATGCGCGCGACCCCGAAGTCGCTGGCGCCGTTACCGGTGTCGAACCGAATCATGTCTTGCACCTGGAATCGCCACAGCTGCAACAGGTGATCACAGAACGCCGAAAACAACGCGTCCTCGCTGTCGTTGAAGGCCAGTGCTTGTTCGCCGCGATAGAGGCAGACAAAGAACATCAAACCGCTTTCGGGCAGCTCGAAGGTGATGCACATCGGGTGGTAGAGGTCATGACGACGAGCGAAGGCGTCGACCTCTTCATGGGGGTCAGTGAAACCGCTGTCGCGCACCACTTCACCGGGTTGGCTCAAGGTGTCGTGGGAGAACCGGTCGCTGCCCGCGCTCTTGTGCCATTCGGCGGCAAACGATTCGGGCAGGTCGATGCGCCCGTGCATCCAGCTTTTCGGCGCTACCTGGGCGTCTGACGTAGACATCTCGCCCCACCACGCCGAAGCAAACGGCACCAGTGGGCGAAAGGCTTGCAGCCCGTCTTCGATGAACTGCGAGGCACCACGTTCCCGAGCCAGTCGCCCGAGGTGCAACACGCAATGATTGAATGCCTTGAGCGTCGCCATCGACGGTGTGCCGCAGAGATGATCCCCCTCCTCCATTTGCTGAATCCTGTTGGCTGCGTGGTATTTTTTCGACCATGCCATAGGGGCAGCGACGGCGTCCAGAAACACGTTGAATCGCCAAATTCCAGGCTGATTTATCAGGCAGCAAGCAGCAAAACTTGCACAAAGCCGCATTAGGCTAAGCTAAGGATCAGCTTATTGCGCACGATGCTCGCTCCGGCAGGGTTTGGGTTTTTCTGAAGAGCGTCTGCAACAGCTATTTCAGACTGGCCCACACTTTCACGCAGGACTGACGTGATGACCGAGCCCCTCCTCAGCTTTGATGAATTGAAGCGTGCCGCCGTGTCCGGCGAAATCGATACCGTACTGGTCTGCATGGTCGACATGCAGGGTCGCCTGGTCGGCAAGCGATTCCAGGTCGAGTTTTTTATCGACAGCGGCCATGAAGAAACCCACTGCTGCAACTACCTGCTGGCCGACGACATCGACATGGAACCCGTACCGGGTTACGCCGCCGCCAGTTGGAGCAAAGGCTATGGCGACTTTGTGCTCAAGCCCGACATGTCCACCCTGCGGCGGGTGCCGTGGCTGGAATGCACGGCGCTGGTGCTCTGCGATGTGCTCGATCACCACCATCGCCGCGACTTGCCGCACAGCCCCCGGGCCATCCTGAAAAAACAGATCGAACGCCTGCGCGAGCGTGGCTATACCGGCATGTTCGCCTCGGAACTGGAGTTCTATCTGTTCGACGAGAGCTACGAGGCCATCCACGAGCGCAACTACCAAAAGCCCAAAACCGCCGGCCATTACATCGAGGACTACAACATCCTGCAGACCACCCGCGAAGAGCCGGTGCTGCGGGCGATTCGCAAGCATCTGCAGGCCAGCGGCATTCCCGTGGAAAACTCCAAGGGTGAATGGGGGCCGGGACAGGAAGAGATCAACATCCGCTATGCGGATGCGCTGACCATGGCCGACCACCACGTCATCATCAAGCACGCCTGCAAAGAGATCGCGCAACTGCAAGGCAAGGCGATCACCTTCATGGCCAAGTGGCGCTATGACGCCGCCGGTTCCAGCAGCCACATCCACAATTCGCTGTGGGACAAGAACGGCAAGAAGCCGTTGTTCTTCGACGCCAAGGCTGAATTCGGCATGTCGACACTGATGCGCTCATGGGTCGCCGGGCAGCTCAAGTACGCCAACGACATCACCTGTTTTCTCGCACCCTACATCAACTCGTACAAGCGCTTTCAGGCCGGCACCTTTGCGCCGACGCGTGCGGTGTGGAGCCGGGACAACCGCACCGCAGGCTTTCGCTTGTGCGCAGAAGAGAGCAAATCCATCCGCATCGAATGCCGTATCGGCGGTGCCGACCTCAACCCGTATCTGGCCTTCGCGGCCCTGATCGCGGCGGGCCTGGCCGGGATCGACGAGAAGCTCGCCCTCGCGCCGCCCTTTGAAGGCGACGCCTACCTCGACGAACACTTGCCGGAAGTTTCCAAGACCTTGCGCGAAGCCTGCGCCGCACTCCAGACCTCCAGCATGTTGCGCGAAGCGTTCGGGGATGAAGTGATCGACCACTACGTGCACACCGCCGAATGGGAGCAGAAGGAGTACGACCGGCGCGTCACCGACTGGGAACTGCAACGCGGCTTTGAACGCTATTGAGGTCACCATGACGGCAACCATTCAACTCATCTCCCCGGTCGATGGCCGGGTTTACGCTGAACGTCGTTACGCCGATCCAGCGCAAATCGAGCAATCGCTGGAGGCAGCTGCCACCGCCCAGACGCAATGGAAACGCCGGCCACTGAGCGAACGTGCCGCTTTTTGCAGTGCGGTGGTGGACGCGATGCTAGCGATGAAGACTGACATCGTGCGAGAGCTGGCTTGGCAAATGGGTCGCCCGGTACGGTTTGGTGCGGGCGAATTGCGCGGTTTTGAAGAGCGTGCGCGGCACATGATAGCCATTGCGCCTGAAGCGCTGGCAGCGATTGAACCCACGCCAGTCAGCGGTTTCCGCCGGCACATTCAACGTGATCCATTGGGGACAGTGCTGGTCATTGCGCCATGGAATTACCCGTACCTGACCGCCGTGAATACGATCATTCCAGCGCTGATGGCCGGCAACAGCGTGATCCTCAAACACTCATCGCAAACCCTACTGGTTGGCGAACGGTTCGCCGAGGCCATGGCCCGCGCCAACCTCCCGGCCGGGCTGTTCCATAACCTGCTGCTCGACCATAGCCAGACCGCTGCGATCATTGGCTCGGGACGTGTTCATCAGGTCAATTTCACTGGCTCCGTCGGCGCCGGCAAGGCCATGGAAACTGCCGCCACCGGGCGCTTCCTAGGCGTCGGCCTGGAGCTCGGCGGCAAAGACCCGGCCTATGTTCGCGCAGATGCCAATCTCGACCATGCGGTAGAAAACCTGGTCGACGGCAGCTTTTTCAATTCCGGGCAGAGCTGCTGCGCGATCGAGCGCATTTATGTCGATAAGCAGGTCTACCCAGCCTTCATCGAGCGTTTCGCTGCCCTGACCCGTCAATACGTGCTCGGCAATCCACTGGACGAAGCCACCACGCTCGGCCCCATGGTCACCCCGGCTGCCGCTGATTTCGTACGTGGTCAGATCGCCGCAGCGCTGGCCCAAGGTGCAACGGCACTGATTGAACCCCAGGCATTTCCCGCTGATGTAGCGGGCAGCGCCTACCTCGCGCCGCAAGTGCTGGTCGACGTCACTCATCAAATGTCAGTCATGCGCGAGGAAAGCTTTGGCCCCGTGGTCGGCATCATGCCGGTGGAAGACGACGACGTAGCCCTCGCCTTGATGAATGACAGCGAGTTCGGGCTCAGCGCCTCCATCTGGACCCAGGACCTGGCCGCCGCCGAACGCCTGGGCAATGACATCGACACCGGTACTGTATTCATGAACCGCTGCGACTACCTCGACCCGGCCCTGGCCTGGACCGGGGTAAAAAACAGCGGGCGCGGCGTCACCCTGTCGCGCCTCGGTTATGAACACCTGACCCGCGCCAAATCCTTCCATTTGCGCCACGAGATTTGAGCCATGAGCCTGACCGCGAACTGGAACTACCCCACGAGCATCCGCTTCGGTGTCGGCCGCATCGCCGAACTCGCCGACATCTGCCGTAGCCAGGGCATCGAGCGCCCTCTACTGGTCACCGACAGTGGCCTGGCGCGTGCGCCAATGACCATCGCCACCCTGGAAGCCCTGCGCGCCGCCGGCCTGGGCGTCGAATTGTTTTGCGACCTCAAGCCCAACCCGGTCGAAGCCAACCTGGCCGGTGGCCTTGATGCCTGGCGCGCCGGCAACCACGATGGCGTGATCGCCTTCGGTGGCGGCAGCGGCCTGGACATGGGCAAGCTCATCGCCTTCATGAGCGGCCAGACGCGTCCCGTCTGGGATTTCGAAGACATCGGCGACTACTGGACCCGTGCCGACGAAAGCCGCATCGCCCCGGTGATTGCGGTGCCGACCACCGCAGGCACGGGTTCTGAGGTGGGCCGTGCAGCGGTGATCATCGACGAGGCTACCCACACCAAACGCATCATCTTCCACCCGAAAATGATGCCGCGCGTGGTCATCAGCGACCCGGCCCTGAGCGTCGGCATGCCGGCCAAAGTCACTGCCGGCACCGGCATGGACGCCTTGGCCCACTGCCTGGAAGCCTACTGCACCCCCGGTTTTCACCCCTTGGCCGACGGCATCGCCGTGGAAGGCATGCGTCTGGTGGCCAACGCACTGGTGCGCGCCGTGCACACACCGTCCGACCTTGATGCGCGCGCGCACATGCTCGCGGCGGCGGCGATGGGCGCCACTGCGTTCCAGAAAGGCCTGGGCGGGATGCATGCCCTTTCCCATCCGGTGGGCGCGCTGTACGACACCCATCACGGCATGACCAACGCGACCTTCATGCCCTACGTCCTGAAATTCAATCGCCCGGCCATCGAAGAACGCATCACGCGCCTGGCTGCGTATTTACGGCTGCCCTCCCCCGGCTTCGACAGTTTCCTGGCCTTCATCCTCAAGCTGCGCAAAGACATCGGCGTGCCACACACGCTCGTGCAGCTGGGGGTGGATAACCAACAGGCCGACCTGATCGCGGACATGGCCGTGGTCGACCCTTCTGCCGGCGGCAATCCGCTGCCACTGACCAAGGCCGGTGCGGCAGAGATTTTCGACGCGGCGTACCACGGTCGCCTGTAGAGCAGTTGACTGCCTGTGCTCAGCGCACGGGCAGGTTGTACCGGTTGGAGACAGGAGCAGTACGACATGGGGTTGAAAGCCAGCCCGTCCGGGCCTTCCGGATGGATGCGTAGCAAAACCTGATGGGGCACACACAACATGAATCCAGCAAGCCAGCCCGGCGCCGACGCGTCGCATGACGACGACGTCAAGGCGCTGCACAGCATGGGCTACGCCCAGCAGCTCTCGCGACGAATGGGCGTTTTTTCCAACTTCGCCATTTCCTTTTCAATCATCTGCATCCTCTCCGGGGGCATCAACTCCCTTGCACAGGGCACCTCGGGTGCGGGCGGCGCCTCCATCGGCATCGGCTGGCCGATTGGCTGCCTGATCTCCGGGGTGTTCGCCATGGCCATGGCGCAGATTTCCTCGGCCTACCCCACCGCTGGTGGCCTGTATCACTGGGGTTCGATTCTCGGCAACCGCTTCACCGGCTGGCTGACCGCGTGGTTCAACCTGTTGGGGTTGGTCACCGTGCTGGGGGCGATCAACGTCGGTACTTACTACTTCTTTTTCGGAGCCTTCGGCCCGGCCCTGGGCATGGAAGACACCACCACGGTCCGGGTGATTTTCCTTGCGGTGCTGACTGGCCTCCAGGCTTTGTGTAACCACTTAGGGATCGGCCTGACCGCCAAGCTCACCGACTTCTCCGGTTACCTGATTTTCGCCACGGCGCTGGCGCTGACCATCGTCTGCCTGATCTCGGCACCCAGTTATGAATTTGCGCGGTTGTGGACTTTCAGCAACTACTCCGGTGAGGCGGGTGGCAGCGTCTGGCCGCAGGTGTCGAACGGCTGGATTTTCATGCTCGGCCTGCTGTTGCCGATCTATACCATTACCGGCTATGACGCCTCCGCACACACCTCCGAAGAAACGCGCAATGCGGCTATGTCCGTGCCGCGTGGCATGGTCATGTCGGTGGTCTGGTCGTTGCTGTTTGGCTGGGTGATGCTCAGCTCGTTTGTGCTGATGCTGCCCAACATGGACGAAGCCGCATCACATGGCTGGACCGTGTTTTTCTGGGCGATGGACACCCAGGTCAACCCCCCCCTGAAGCTCGCGCTGTACGTGGCGATATTCATCTCGCAGTTTCTCTGCGGGCTGGCGACCGTGACCTCGGTGTCACGCATGATCTTCGCGTTCTCACGCGACGGTGGCCTGCCGTGCTCCAAAGCGCTGGCCTCGGTCTCACCGACCTTTCGCAGCCCGGTGGCCGCGATCTGGACCGGCGCCACCCTCGCGGTGTTGTTCGTCTGGGGCTCGTCGGTGATCTCGATCGGTGAAACGCCGGTCTACACCATCGTGGTGTCCTGCACGGTGATCTTCCTGTTCTTTTCTTTCGTCATTCCCATTGTGCTGGGCCTGTTTACCTTCGGGACCGCGAAATGGCCGACCATGGGGCCGTGGAACATGGGGCGCTTCTGGTACACCGTGTTTGCCCTCCTCTCGGTCCTCTCGATGGTGATCATCTTCATCATCGGCATCCAGCCACCGAACGATTGGGCGCTGTACATCACCATCGGATTCCTGGTGCTGACGGCCATTGTCTGGTTCGGCTTTGAAGCGCGACGCTTTCAGGGGCCGCCGGTGGGCGACGTGATTGCTCAGCGCCAGGCGCAAATTGCGGCGGCTGAGGCCGCGTTGGATAAACGGGTTTGAGTTGATCGCTGGACGCAACCTGTAGCAGCTGGCG
>NZ_AKJS01000050.1 GCF_000282215.1 Pseudomonas sp. GM21 | reverse complement strand
CAACTATCCTGACACCGGGGGCGGTGGCACTAACCAATGTGGGCACTTGGCCAACCCCACCAAAAAAGTGTTGATCGTGGGGTGGCTGTGGCGAGGTGATCATCTATAGATGAGGGTGAGAAATTGATTTATGCCATCTCACATCGATGACCCCAAGTCTTTCTGCAAACTCAACAATGGTTGCATAGTTCCCCTCCCAGCTCGACGGTCTTTCCCATAGGACGGCGGGTGAATCAAACAGCGCGTAACACACAGCATCGTGCGGAGTAAGACAATTAGCGGGATGCTCAAACACCTTTTTTTGAGCTTGGAAGCGGTAGCAAATCGTAAAGCCCATGGCGCATCTCCAGCACAACAAAAGTAATTAGCTGTTACTAAGTAACACTTCGTTAACTTCCGCCAACGAGCGGTGCCGCGTCGATCCATAACCACAGTTTCGCAACAAGAAGGTCTAGCCCCTCCCAATCATCCATCCCCAGAATCCTTGTGGAGTTGAGGCCGCGCAGATAGCTCCTGAGCGCCAGTCAGGTATTTGAGCATGCTCCACTCCCATCCGCTCTGAATTGAAATGAATTGCGCCCCAGCCAAGTGATGAATAGCTATGACTTTCGGGCCTGGTGCGATAAACACACGTTTCGGTAGTCAACATAATCGGCGGAGAACTGACGCTCAGGATTGTGCAATTTCAAACCCCTGCCCCAACGACAAATCGGTATGTCCGAAGAGGGCATGATGATCACGCAAAAAAAGAGTCAAGCCATGCAATGCGCAATCCCGGATCAATGGTCATGGATTGTCACGAAATGAAAAAGCGCTGTCGCCAAATGAAACATTGGCAATCCCCCCGTCTATAGACTCCTTTTCACGGTCTGCGGAGCAAGCCCCACTCGGCGGTGCGCCCGATCAGCGCAATGCCGGCCGTATGGTCTTCAGTCCTGAAGGAGAATAAACAGATGCGTGTAGAACAACTCACTGCCAATCTTGAAGCTGTGCGGATAGGCATGCGGCTCATCAATGCCCCACATGACGGTTCATTCAACGAGATCGAGAGACTTCTGCAGCGCAAAGCGCTGTTCACGCTCGATCGGGACGCTTTCCATCCAGATTACATGGCCTTAGCCCTGCACTTCGGTGCGCGCGGGGACGATTGAGTATTGGTATCGCTCTGCTGGACGAGGAATCGACCTTGGTTTCATAGGAACTGCCAGATTTTACGTAGCAGCGCAGACTTCAAAACGGTACCTGCGTTTTTACACACTCTGGGCCTTTTTCTGCCGGTCATGGTTACGGAACATGCTGGACAATTCCGATGCAAATGGGTCGTCAAGTCAGTGCAATTACCCATTTGGTATTACCTGATCTGGAAAAACACGCGACCTAACCTTAGTTTTCGACAGAATAGAGGTAGCTACGCAAGGCGTGTCCGCCGGGCGCTTACGACCTATTACGCTACACGTTTTGCGAAGACCAAAAACGTGTCGCTACTTTGATCCCACTGAGATCTCGCTGACTGGTTGCCACCTACCACAGGCTTCTCCTTTTCGCCTTTTGTCCAGAGGTGGGGCGTGGCAGTCGAGTTTTCCGACCTAGTGTATTGGCTCTCTCTCCGTTCTCTGGAGCCACAGAAGCCGACCACTTAGCTTAACCATTAGGCCCAATTCGGTCGCAGGTAACCAAACATGACTGAACACTCGTTGCACTCTTCATACCGTGAAAAGCTAATCGAGCATTTGCTCATCGGTGAGTTGTTGAAATTCTCATGGAAAACCAAAGATTTCAGTCTTGAAATATCTAAACCTGAGGTCGACAGATCTGGCTACGATATCATTGCCGAAGCAAATGGCATTATTCGACACATTCAACTAAAAGCCACCTTTATTGGATCGAAGACGGCAACACATAAAATCCATATTTCGCTGGCAAAAAAACCGTCTGGCTGCGTAGTTTTAGTTTACTTCAATAATGAAACACTTGAGCTTGCGGCGTTTTTCAAGGTAGTT
>NZ_AKJS01000049.1 GCF_000282215.1 Pseudomonas sp. GM21 | reverse complement strand
CTCTGGGCCGTTCTCTGCCGGTCGTAACTACGGCGTGTGCTGGTCCATTCAGTTTTCAAGCTGCGAAACACGCGCTCCATCGGGCATTATCCCAGCAGTTTCCACGAGGGAATTACCTGGTTGCTATAAACCACTTTTTTGAGTTGTTAACCTCAGTGGTTTACAGATCAAAAAATTGGTTTCCAAGGTGTCTAGCGAATCCACTGTAATTCAAGGTGCGTTGACGATGTCGCCTAAGGTGAAATAGACCTTGTCGCGCCCACTGTTCTTGGCCGCATACAGTGCCTTGTCGGCTTCGTTGAGCCAGTCTGCGGCGTCGGTCATTGCACTACAGCACGATGCCAAGCCGATACTCAGGCTGACTCGCAGCTCAGGCAGTTGCTCATTGCGGTAGTTGCCCATTGCCCCTCGCAGTCGCTCCATAATTTCGCCGGCCTGGCTCAGTGGGCTGTTGGGCAGGATCACACAGAACTCGTCTCCACCAAAGCGACCGGCCAGGTCACCTTGGCGAAGGTTTTTCTTAAGTTCGGCGCTCAGCTGGCGTAGCACGCTGTCGCCAACGAGATGGCCGTAAGTGTCGTTGATCTGTTTGAAGTGATCGACATCAATGATCGCGATCACCGTTTCGAAGCTCTCCTGCCGGAAGGCGAAAAACTGCAGATGAAGCAAATCCTTCCACGCCCCATGATTGAGCAGGCCGGTGAGACTGTCGGTACAGCTCAGGGCGCTAAGACGACGCTTGTGGTCGGCGAGCTTAATGGCCAGGCGATAACAGACCCAGCCCAGCGCTAATGGGTAGAGCGTCAGCATGGGCAAGCAGGCGTAGATCTGTAGGGCGGTTGCAGTAAGTTGCACCTGCGGGCCGAACAGTGTTATCGCAAGCAGAATTCCGACAACTTGGGCCAGCGCGCCATGCACGAATAAACGCTGGCCGCCTGCAGCGACGTTGTTCATCGTCATCATCGAAAGGATGGTGACGGCAGGCAACGGATTGAACTGCATGGTCGCGGTCCAGAACCCGCCCATCACTGAGTCGTAGAGTAAGTTGCGCCGCTCCGCCTGATACGGCTCACTAGCACGGGTGGCCAATTGATAGGCCAGATGCGGCCAAACCAAGCCGTTGAAAAGCAACAGTACCCATACCCATCCCGGCAGGCCCAGCGGCGCAATGGCGGCCAGTACGCTCAGCATGCCAATCGCCAGGCCAATAAGGCGTGGCAAGTAGATTCGTTTGGCAAAAGACTTTCCTTTGCCAATCTTATTTTCCATTATCCCATCACCATTCATGTTTCGCTCCCTCGATAGTTATTGTCTTCAATATTAACGCGAGGGTGAAGAGCGACCTTGCAAGCGCTCTCAAGGCTTAGGCAAACCGCTCTAACTCCTGGCCTGCCACGATCGTACAAGCCTCGCTGGCCTTTCGATCATAATATTGAATCGCCAGCAGAGCGACTTCTGAATCGGTCCTGGTTTCATAGGCACATCTGACGGGCTGTTTTTGGCCGATTTCTGCCTGTCGCGACCGGTTGAGTCCACAAGTGAAACCCGGCCAGTGAGCCGTAATGCTGTTCACTTAAGTCAACGCGAACCTTGTAGCAGCTGGCGCAGCCAGCGTCCGGCTGCGTAGCAGTCGTGAAATCAAACGATGCGGTGCTTCAGGAAATCAGCGCGTTGAGGATTTACGACTGCTACGCAGCCGGACGCAGGCTGCGCCAGCTGCTACAGAATTGTGTCGCTCCTTAAATGAACAGCATTAAGCCCGTGAGCCGGGTTTTTTGTTCTCGCCATTCGTCTATTGCCGGGCACTTACAGCGTTTCCCCTACCTCTCATGTTCAAGCACGGACATTTACATAACTATCGGAGAGCAGCATGGACATTGATGAGAATGCACCGGGAAACATATCGCAGCATGGCGGTACGAGCAGCACGGATAACGAAACGGGTCATGACCCCAAGCGGTCTGAAGTTCCGTCGAAAACGGCCGAGGTCGACGCACCCAATAATCCAAAGCAGGACCCCGCAGCTAAAGAAAACTCGTACAGCCCCGACTTCAAATCAGAACCTGAACATAAGCCGGTTCAGGATGCCGATATTGATACTCAGGGGGGTTAGTAACATCTCGCGAATCAGTACGCAGACTCAGCATGGAAATTGATGAGGATGCAGCTGGAAACATCTCCCGGCAGGGTGGTGAACCAAAGCGAAATGAACCGAAGTCCCGCCTGCTGGGTAATTGCACAGACTTGTCCATCCAGCTGCATTCGACCTGACCAGTCATTTGCATTGTATTTCACCTGCACGCTTCGTGGCCCTGACCGGCAGAGAACGACCAAAGCGGACGATAGGAGCAGAGCGCTTCGATTAGCCGGGTGCAGAGCCTCCAGTCGACTCCAGCGATGCCCCCTGTATCCTTAATTCAACGTATTTCTGTTCGGCACTTCGGGGTTACACCTATCGCGTTGTTTTCAGTCGTGACAAGTTTAGGTGCGCGCATTAACAGTGGGCCAAATGTCGCCAGTAAGCCAAGCATGATCAATGGGAAAAACATCAGCGAGCTTAGGCCGAAGTTGCTGACAATCACGGTGATGGCAGCAGGCCCCACGAGCATTCCGGAAAAGCCGATGCAGTTGACGATGCCAATGTTACGACCTGCATGCTTCGAGTCCCTGCGCCCCGCGGCGGAAATCATCAGGGGGGCAATGCAGGAAAGGCCCAGGCCGAACAGTGCGAAGCCGAGGATGCCGGTAATGGCAGTGCCGCCGACGATGGTGAGGGTCATACCCAGGACACATACCACACCGCATCCGAATACGACTTGCGCATTGCCGAAGGCGGCCGCCAGCCGGTCGCCGAACAGGCGCCCGACAAAGGCCGCGCCAACGAAGATTGACACGGCCATGCCCGCGGTCGAAGTCGTCGTCGAGAACTCGCGACGAATATATTCCTGCCCCCAGTCGGCAATCGCGTTTTCTCCCATCATGCTGCCTAGCAGCAGGACGCCGAGAGCAATCATCACAAGAAGCGTTTTTGCCGATGGCCCCTTACCCATTTCGTCAGGCGCCTGGACGCCGGTTTGCCAATCTCCCACCGACGGGTGGGGAACGTCATGCTTGCCCAGCAGCCACCGGCTGAAGACACAGCCGACAATCAACATTGCAATTCCCAATACGGTGAACGGCACTTGCACGCTGTCGGTGTAGAAGCCGGTCAACCAGCTGCAAGCCATCCCCAGTATAAAACCGCCAAGGGAATAGAACGCGTGAAAACCGGACATGATCGAGCGCTGGTAAAAGCGTTCGACTTGTACGCCGTGGGCATTCAAGGCGGTATCCAAGGCGCCGCGCAACAATCCCAGCACGATGCCGAAACACATGGCGAACCAGAACCCACTGATGAAACCCAACGGGATAATGGAAAGGGGATAGGCTACTGCACACACAGTGATGACCGGTTTGGCACCAAAGCTGTCCAGCAGGCGACCCACCAACAATGCGCCGGCCGCTGAGCCGACCCCGACCCCGAGTGCGATCAAGCCGAAATTCGCATCACCCAGCTCACCGGTGAAACCCAGTTGTGCTCGGAAGACACTGACCCCGGTCGACCAGATGTACATCATGGCGCCGATCATCATGAAGCCCAGGAATGTCGCGATTCGCGCCTTGCGGATACGGAGGGGTATCGGTGTTCTTTGAATGCTGTTCATCACGCTGCATCGTCCCTTTTGTTTTTTTTGGGTGTTCGAGTACATGGAATGTGAAGTTATACAAGTTATACGAATAACTTCGACAAAAATAACATTGTCAGCTGACAGGCTGTCAATTTATTTTGAATCCATGGCCCGTAGTCATAGTGCTTAAGCCCATTCTGTGCGTGTGGCAACCATCCTGCTTCGTGATGAGGCATTGGCCTAACGGATGATTTTCGGTTATACGTATAACTTTAATCGTCCGAGCACCGAGGTTTCCGTGTCGTCTCAAGAGCTGATAGTGCCGTGCGCTACCCCCCATATGGCGGCCTATCGGCTGACGTTTCTCATGTCTGGCCTGTGCATGGGGGCCTGGGCGCCGCTGGTTCCTTATGCCCGTAGTCGCGCCGGCGTCGACGACGGTGCTTTAGGTGTGCTCCTGCTATGCCTTGGCCTTGGTTCCCTGGTGATGATGCCGCTCGCCGGTGTTCTGAACACGAGGAAGGGGTGCCGCTTCACGATGCACGTCGGTATCGCGCTGGTGTTGCTGACATTGCCCCTGTTGGCGACGACGCATTCATTTACCGGTTTGATGTTCGCCCTGACAGTATTCGGCGCAGGGTGTGGGGCGGTGGACGTGACGATGAACGTTCAGGGTGTGATGGTCGAGCGTGCTACCGCTCGCTCGCTCATGTCCGGTTTCCATGGATTGTTCAGCCTGGGTACGATTGTCAGTGCCGCGGGCATGACCGCACTGTTATGGCTGGGCGCTACGCCGTTGCTGGCAAGTAGCGCAGTGATGGCTGCACTGGTCACCTTTGTTCTGACGGCGGGGAGGCAGATGCTGGGGCGCAGCGGCGAAGAAGGCAGCCCGATATTTGTCCGACCAACTCCAAAAGTCTTATGGCTCGGTGTGCTCTGTCTGTTCGCGTTTCTCGCTGAAGGCGCGATTCTGGACTGGAGCGCGGTGTTTCTCGCGGAGGTCCGGGGCGTAGAACATTCGATTGCCGGGCTTGGCTATGCAGCGTTCGCCGTCATGATGGCCTTGGGACGATTGAGTGGTGACCGGATTCTGCTCAAGCTGGGTTCGCGCGTGGTGCTCATCGGTGGCGCCCTGATTGTCATGCTGGGCTTTACGATTGTCGTGCAGGTCACGGACTGGCTCTTGAACCTGGTGGGGTTCGCTATCATCGGCATTGGTTTGGCGAATATTGCGCCGGTCTACTTATCCCTGGCAGGTGCTCAACAGACGATGCCGGGTGAGTTGGCAATTGCTGCGGCAACCAGTCTCGGTTACCTCGGTATCTTGATGGGCCCGGCCGTTATCGGGCTTTTCGCCGACGCGACGAGTTTGTCTTCGGCGTTGCTGGCCGTCGCCTCGTTGATGATCGCGGTCATTGTCAGTGCCGCTCGACTGGTTCCGAAGGTTTCCCGTCAACGGTTACACTGAACGCATGTTTTTTTCACGGGCCTCGTATGGGGTTTCTAAAGATCGGGAAGCAAGCGATGGCATCCGTTTCAATGAAAGATGTAGCACTGGCGGCGGGGGTATCTCAGCCGGCGGTGTCTTACGCCTACAATCGGCCCTCCAAGCTGTCGCAAGCCCAGCGTGAGCATATCCTCCAGGTAGCGGCCTCCCTGGGCTATCCGGGGCCGAATGTCCTGGGGCGAAGCCTTCGATCGGGCAAGATCGGCGCGATCGGGCTGATGATGATGGACAAACTGTCCCTGGCGTTCGCCGACCCTTGCACCGTTGCCTTGTTGCGCGGGATCAGTGAAGTGGGCGAGCTGGAAAATGTTGCTCTGACCTTGTTCCCGCTCAATAACAACCGGCTGGTCGGCCGTGGCCAGGCCGAGAACCACGGCAGTCTTGCCCTGCGCGGGCTGGTGGATGGCCTGATTATCTCAACCTTGCCGGACGATCATCCGGCCGTATTGGCCGTGGTGAAACAGAACATTCCGTTTGTGGTGATCGATTCGCCCCTGGTTGAAGACTCTTTCTTTGTCGGCATCGATGATCGCGGTGCCGCCCGAACTCAGATGCAACATCTGCTGGATCTGGGGCATCGCAAGATAGGCATCATCATTGACCGCCTCAACCCGGACGGCTATCGCGGTCCGATTGATCAGTCTCGCTTCAAATGCGCCAGCGAGCGCATTGTCCGGGAACGGCTCACCGGCTATGTGGAAGCGGCGAGCGCGGCCAGCCTGGCCTTCGAAGACCTTTGCATTATTGAAGCCGGCGGGCTGGACTCCACTTCCGGGCAAGCGGCAGCGTTTACGCTGTTGACCTCCAACGATGTGACGGCGGTGGTGGCCTGTTCGGATGTCATGGCCATCGCGTGCATGAAAACCGCCAGTGCGCTCAACCGCAAAGTCCCGCAAGCATTATCTGTCATTGGCTTCGATGATATTCCCGAGGCTGTTCAGCTCGGCTTGACCACCATTGGCCAGCCGATGGTGGAGAAGGGCGTGTACGCCGCACGGCTGCTGACCGAGCAACTGAATGCACCGGTCGGCACTCGGATCGAGCCCGAGCGGAAAATTTTTGCGACGAAACTCATTGTGCGGACTTCGACGCAAAACGTGCAGCCAACCGACAGTTGATAAGCCGTCACATGGCCGGGGTGCAGAGATTGCACCCCGGCCTTTTTCTGCAACCTGGTTTTTCGCCGCTCAACTCGACAGACGCTTGAAATTCGCTGCGACCCGAAGAGCGTTGGCAGCGATGGTGAGTGCCGGATTGACCGCTGCCGAGGACGGGAAGAAAGAGCTGTCGACTACCCAGACATTATCCAGGTCATGCAGCTTGCAGTTCACATCCAGTACGCTGGAAGCTGGGTCCTTGCCCATCACGGCGGTACCGCACTGATGCGAGTTGGTGGCGATGCCCATGCGTGCTTTGAGAATCACCGGATAGCCAGCCTCGCGCATGACTTTACTGGTCTTGCTCACCAGACCTTCGTGCGCCTTGAGATTGTTCGGCGTCCAGTGGACTTTGATCGCGCCCCGTTGTTTATCGTAAGTGACCCGGTTCTGCGGCGTGGGTAAATCCTCCGAGGTCAGGTACAAGTCGACACTGTGATCGGTGATGTAACGCGAGGCGAACGTCGGAAGCCATGGGCGCATGGCACTGACCATGGGCTCGCGGATTTTGCCAAGCATCTGTACGTTACCCAAAGGGAAAGAATTGTGCGGGCTGGCGCTGTACCAGTCATTAATGGCCAGGGTCTTCTGGAAAATCACCTTGTTCTTGCGTCGCGGGTCCACTGCGAGCATGAAGGTACTGTTGTGAACCATGTAGTTGCGACCCAATTGCCCTGAACTGTTGCCAAGTCCTTCGGGGTGCTGCTCGTTCGCTGACTTGAACAACAGCGCAGCGCTGTTCACCGCGCCGCACGCCAGGACGAATCGTTTGGCTCGTAGCGTTACGTTGCGGCCATTGATAACGCCGTTGGCCTCGGTCACCGTCCGGCCGTCCGGGCTGGTTTTGAGTTGCTCAATGGTCGTACGAGTCAGCAGCCGTACGCTTGCACTGCGCAGAGCGGGTCTGAGGGCCGAGACTTCAGCGTCAGCCTTGGCATCGACGAGGCAGGGATAGCCATCGCAGGTTGAGCACAATACGCAGCTGCCACCGTCGCCATAATCCACGGCGGCCGGCATCACGAAGGGCTTGAGCCCGGAGCGCCGCATGCTTTGCTCCAGCGGGACCAGGGCCGGGTCATGTTTGAGCGCGGGTTGCGGAAACGGGCCCGAACGCCAAGGCTCGCTGGGGTCGGTGCCCGCCAGGCCATGAACCCGGTAGAGTTTTTCTGCTTCAGCGTACCAAGGTTCCAGGTCGGCATAACTGATAGGCCACGCAGGCGATACGCCTTCGGCGTGCTGTATTTCGCCAAAATCCTCTTCGCGAAACCTAGGGAGCATGGCGCCGTATAACTTGGTGTTACCGCCGACGTAATAAAACACGCCGGGGGAAAACGGTTGATCGGCTTGATCCAGCCACTGTTCGGCATTTCGGTAGCGGCCTTCGCCGAACACCGATTCGGCGCTCCAGTTCTGAATCTCGCGGGGCAGGAAATCGCCCCGCTCGACGATCACAATGTCCAGCCCGCTGTCGCGCAGCGCATGGGCGAAAGTCGAACCACCCATGCCCGAGCCGATAATCACTACATCACAGTTGATATTGCCATCTGCATCAGGTGTCACCACGTCGAGGGCGCGCGGTTCGCGCGGCGCCCCCGGTTGTGGATTCAGCTCTGCATGATGCGAAATCAATGCATCACTCATTTGAGCCGCTCCAGTACTTATAGGTGCTGTTCGGAGTTGCGCAGTTCCCGGTATTCGTCCTGACGTTCGTCAGTGATGTACTCAGGAATCGGGAAGTCCCACCAGCCCGGTACCCAAGGGCCTGCGGCATCGCGATCGGTGGGGATTTCGATCAGCACGGGTGCGTTCAGTTCCAGCGCTTGCTGCAGGACCGGCTCGAGGTCTTCAGGGCGCTCCACGCGAAAAGATTTCAGGCCAAAGGCTTCGCCGACAGCTTTGAAGTCCGGGCTGTAAGGCGTGCCGTCCGGATGGTTGAACTCGGTGCCGATATGGCGACTTGTCTGCTTGCGCTGGCCACCGCGAATCGACATGTACCCGGCGTTGTTCTGGATCATGAACACAACAGGGATGTTGTTGGTCACGCAAATTGCAATTTCCTGAGAAGTCATCAGGAAGTCGCCATCGCCCAGAATACACACCACTGGCTGGTTCGGTGCGGCCAACTTGGCGCCGATCGCGGCAGGAACAGCCCAACCCATGGATGAGAACCCGCCAGACGTCAGGTGCGTTCGTGGGGTATAAACCGGGAAGGTCTGTTTCACTGCACCTTGGGTATTGCCGGACCCAACCACCACGATGGTGTCGCGCGGGAATACTTTGCGCAGCGCACCCAGCGGACGTTGCGAGGTGAACGGGAAACGGTCGGAATCACGGCGACCGGCCAGCTTGCTTTCCCATTCGTCCTGATAGCCGCGCAGGTCGCTCATGTACTCTTCGCGATCGACAGTCTGGCCTTTCAAGCCTTCGACGATATGCGCCAGCGCGTATTTCGCATCGGCACAAATGCCCACGGTGACCGGGTAGTTCTTGCCGATTTCGTGCGGATCGATGTCGATGTGAATCAGCTTCGAAGGCGGAATCGCAAAGGTCACGCCTTTGGCATAACTGGACGAAGACCAATCGGTGAAACGACAGCCCACAGCGATGATCACATCGGCGGTGGAGGCTACCTTGTTACCGCACATCGTGCCGGTTTGCCCGACGCTGCCGGCGAATAGCGGGTGATCTTCCGGGAAGCCGCTTTTGCCGTTCCAGGTGGTGACCACCGGAATCTTCCAGGCCTCGGCCAGTGCGAGTACTTCGGCACTGGCCTCGCCGGTAATGACACCGCCGCCGATCACCAGCACCGGACGTTTGCAGGCCTTCAACTCTTCGACCGCACGAGCTGTGGCGACCGGATCCGGGTAGCACTTGCCGATGGGGGTGCGCTCTTCCAGGGCGTGTAGGGTGACTTCAGCCGCCTCGGCCTGAACATCCATCGGGATTTCAAGATGAACCGGACCAGGACGGCCGGTAACCATCGCGCTCCACGCACGATGCATCATGAACGGCAGTTCTTCGACGCGCGTTGCAACCCAATGACGTTTGGTGACCGCTTCGGCGATTTTCGGGAAGTCGTTGTCGGTATAACGTTCCAGCTCTTGCAACAAACCGTGGCCACGCATGTGGGTGGGTGGCCCACCGGTGATCAGCATCAGGCTGGTGGAGTCAGTGAAGGCCGTGGCCATGCCGATTACGGTATTGGCGGCACCGGCGCCGATGGAGGTAACAGCTGCCATCGGTTTGCCGCAGACTCGGTAATAGCCATCCGCGAGGTGAACCGCGCTCTGTTCGTGAAAGACCTGAATGAATTTGAGTTTCGAGTCTTCTTCCAGGAAGGCATCGGTGAGTGTCCAGATACCGTGGCCCGGGATACCGGCAACGTATTCGACACCATAGTTTTTCAGGGTTTGAGCCACGATCTGGCTGCCGGTCAATTTAGTCATGACAGGACTCCTTGGGTTGATGAAGCGGGGGTGGATACGTCGGATTGCCCGGTACTTGTGGCGCGCCCGCGCGTCGCCCAGTTCAGGCCCTGCTTGGTCAGGCGGCGGATATTCGGGTCGGCGAGGTTACTGGTGTCATGTCCGATAGAGTGATAGAACACTCGGCCCTGGCCCCATTGACGGACCCAGGCAACCGGGCTGCGATGGCCCTTGATCCAGGGAAACGGGTTGCCATCGAAGGTGGTTTCGGCGAGCACATGAATGTTCGGGTCCACCTGCATGTAGTACTGCTCGGACCGCACCTCGAAATCTTCGACACCCTGAGTGACTTCATGGCTGTGATCGATGACGTTGACCTGGTAGGGATGGGGAAATCCTTCGCCCATCGGATGCTCGAGAAATGATCCGCCCAACACCCAGTGATACTTGAGGCTCGCACGGAAAGCAGCGCCTGCACCGTGCCAACCCACTAGCCCGGTGCCGCTTTCGATCGCTTCGAGCAGGCGGTTTTCCTGAGAGGCGGTCAGCGTCTCCGTGGTGACGGCGTTGTTCCAGCCGATCACGATCAGGTCGTAACCGGTCAAGTCCCTGTCCAGGGTGAAGATGTCGGTCGACTCTTCGACCTCGAAATCCAGCTCCTGGAAAACGGTCCGAGCCCATGCAGCAATTTCATAGGGGTAATGGCCGGGCCAGCCACCGAATAGATACAAGACTCGACTCACGGTTGGTCACCTCTTCAAGTTGGGTGTGATTGTTAGGTTATACGTATAACCGCTTATTTAAGCTATCACTCCGAACCACTATGTCAATGCCTATGTAATTATTTTCGTTGGGGCGGAATGAATCCCCCTGATATAGACGGGTTTTCGTGGGTAAATCCAAGCTGGCCAAGCCGCTATAATTCACAAGTTATCCATCTGCAAGTATTTTAATAAGGAAAGGTTATACGAATAACTTTAATCCGAAGTGTCAGTGCTTCAACACTGCGTCTGTGCTGCGTCAGATTGCGTCATCAATAGGGAGGCTGCGAAATTGCCCGGGGCAGGGGGGTGAGAAAAGATGGTTACCAATGCTGAGGACATGTCGCGTGCCCTCAAGAACCACCTGGAGCACATTGATGATTCGTTATCTGAAAAAAAGTAAGCCCGTTGAAGCTCAAGCGGAAATTGCCTCCCAAGTCCGCGATACGGTTGAGCAAATTATCGCCAACGTTGCCAGGAATGGTGATGCCGCGGTTCGTGAATACTCGAAGAAATTCGATAAATGGGAACCTGTGTCCTTCCGCCTGAGCGAAGAAGAAATCGCGGCCTGTGTCGCCAGCCTTTCCGAACAGGAAATCGGCGATATCAAATTCGCCCAGGCTCAAGTGCGCCGATTTGCCGAAGTGCAGAAAGCCTCCATGCACGATGTTGAAGTCGAGACCCTGCCGGGCGTGATCCTGGGCCACCGCAATATTCCGGTGAACTCGGTGGGTTGCTACATTCCTGGCGGCAAGTATCCATTGCTGGCATCGGCGCACATGAGCGTGCTGACGGCCAAGGTCGCGGGTGTCAAACGCGTGGTCGCTGCGGCTCCGCCCTTTGATGGCAAGCCTCACCCGGCTATCGTGACCGCCATGTACCTGGCTGGGGCGGACGAGATTTACTGCGTCGGCGGGGTACAGGCGATTGCCGCGTTTGCGCTGGGCACCGAAGCCTTTACACCGGTAGACATGATCGTCGGGCCGGGCAATGCCTATGTTGCGGAAGCCAAGCGTCAGCTGTTCGGCAAGATCGGTATCGACTTGATCGCCGGCCCGACCGAGACCCTGGTGATCGCCGATGACAGCTGCGATGTCGAAATAATCGCCGCTGACTTGCTTGGTCAGGCCGAGCATGGCGTCAACTCTCCAGCTGTCTTCCTGACCAACAGCCCTGAGCTGGCCGAAACTCTACCGGCTGAAATCGAGCGACAGTTGGCCATACTGTCGACCGCCCCCGTTGCGTCGGTCGCGTGGCGAGATTATGGCGAAATCATCCTGTGTGACACCGTCGACGAACTGGTCGAGGAAGGCGACCGGATTGCTTCCGAGCACGTGCAGGTCATGACCCGCGATCCGCTCTATTTTCTTGAGCACATGACTAACTACGGGGCACTGTTCCTCGGTCAGCGAACCAACGTCTCCTACGGCGACAAGGTCATCGGCACCAACCACACCTTGCCCACGACGGGGACCGCGCGCTACACCGGCGGCCTGTGGGTTGGCAAGTTCATCAAAACCTGCACCTATCAACGAGTCCTGACGGATGAGGCCTCCGTGCTGGTTGGTGAATACTGCTCGCGTCTATGCGGTATGGAAGGTTTCGCCGGGCACAAGGAACAGGCGGATATCCGTATTCGTCGGTACAAAAAGTCCGCTTGAGGGCGGCGGGTCGGTTTCGGCACAGCCAGTTTTTGGTGCACTGGGCAAGCGGGTAGCGGGGAAAAGGGTCGTTTCCCGCTGCCATTGGTCACTCTTACCGTCTTGCCAAGTGCTTTCAGGCTCCCCGTTCGGGGAGCTTTTTTTTTCCAGGTGTGGGAGCGAGCAAGCTCGCTCCCACCTGTCCAGGTCAGTGAGTGTGTCGGATATGATCCGCCGCTTTCTCGCCGATCATGATCGCCAGCGCGTTGGTATTGCTGGAGCACAAAGTCGGTGCGATGGAGTTGTCGGCGACGCGCAGGCCCTCGATTCCGTGCACCCGCAACTGGTTATCCACCACTGCCATCACATCCACGCCCATTTTGCAGGTGCCTACCGGGTGCAGTGCGGCGTGCGCCTGTTGACGCACGAACTTGCGATAATCATCGCGGGTGCGCAATGGCTCGGCGGGAACGTGCTCGCGCAGGATGTGCCTGGCCATCGCGCTCTGGGACATGATGTGCCGACCGAACTCGGTCGCTTGTACCATGCACTCCACATCGAAAGGATCGGTCAGGTAATTAGGCTCGATGGAAGGCAAATCCATCGGGTCGGCGCTGCGCAGTTGCACGGCACCCGTCGAGCGCGGGCGGGTCTGGCACACGTTCAAGGTGCAGCCGTTGCCACCCGGAACCGAGCCGACCCCGGCTTCCACACCGGCACCGGCCATGAAGCAGTACTGGGCATCCGCGCGATTCTCGGCCACAGACGTACGCCAGAACGCGCCACCTTCAACTATGTTGGAGGTCACCGGTCCGTCGCGAAACAGCGCGTACTGCAAGCCAGCAGCGAATTTCCAGTGCGGTTTTTTGTACTTGTCGTAGCTCAATGGGCGACGCAGTTCATTGATCAGGGATACTTCAATGTGATCCTGCAGGTTTTGTCCCACGCCAGGCAGATCATGTATCACCCCAACGCCTTTCTCGCGCAAGTGGTCGGCCGGACCGATGCCGGACAGCATCAGCAATTTCGGCGAGTTGATCGCCCCTGCACTGACAATGACCTCGCGCTCGGCCCTGATAACCCGTCGCTTATTGTTCTCAAGGTATTCCACGCCCACCGCGCGGCCATTTTCGACCAGGATTTGCAAGACCCGGCAATTGGTTTTAACCGTCAGGTTGGCGCGTTTGCGCGCAGGCTTCAGGTAGGCCACCGATGTGCTCGATCTCAGCCCGTTCCTGGCGTTGATTTGATAAAGGCCGCAACCGTCCTGCACACCTGAATTGAAGTCTGCGTTGTAGTCCAGCCCGGCTTGTTGGCAGGCTTGCAACCAGAACTTGGTCAGAGGATGGGTATAGCGCTGATCGCTGACGCCGACCGGTCCTTCAGTGCCGTGCGCATCGTTGCTGAACCGGTCATTGGTTTCGCATTTCTTGAAGAAGGGCAACACATCCTTGTAAGCCCATCCCAGAGCGCCACTTGCCGCCCAGCAGTCGTAATCGGCCTGTTGTCCGCGCAGGTAGACCATGGCGTTGACCGAACTGCCGCCGCCGAGTACCCGCGCCTGGACCATGGTCGGATTCGTGGGCCCGATATAGTCAGCGGGCGGTTGCCAGGGATAGTGTTCGACCAGGCTGCCTTGGCTGGTCTTGTAGAAACCGACCGGGAGATGAATGAACGGGTGCGTGTCCTTTGGCCCTTCTTCGAGGAGAACCACCGAAGCCTGTGCATTCTCGCTCAGACGTGCCGCAATGACGCACCCGGCTGACCCGCCCCCGACCACGATATAGTCGACCACTGTTGTGTACCTATTGGTAAAAAAAACGCCGGATCATGCTCTTGTAGAGGAGCTGATGATCCAGCGTTCAAGTTGCAGACGAGCTCCGTGCCGAAGCCTGTAGAGCCGATTTGTTCAATCGATGACCTATCAGGCCGGTAGCACCACGAAACTGTCTGGTTTACAGGTGAGCGCGACATCCGATCCTGGCGGCAGCGCGTGGCTGCCCGGGGTAGGCAACTGTTGGCATTTGAGGTCAAGGGTGCCGCCGGCAACCGCCACCCGATAAATGACCCGGTTGCCGATGAATGAGGTGTCCTTCACCTTGCCGACAAATGCGCCGTCAGCCAGCGGTTTACCTAGCGCAGGCTCAAGGCCGATGGTTTCCGGACGAATCGATACGTTGACCGGCCCGGCCCCCAGACTGCTCTTGGCGGAATGTGCGTAACGTCCGAACGGCAGATCCACGTAACCGCTGGTATCGCCCTGCCCGTAAGTGCCGTTAATGATGTTGGTGTCACCGAAAAATTTCGCGGCGAACAACGTCCGTGGCGACCAGTACATTTCCTGCGGCCCGCCGATTTGTTCGATGCCGCCCTTGTTCAGCAACACCACACGGTCCGACAGGATCATTGCTTCGTCCTGGTCATGGGTGACATAAACGAAGGTGGTCGAACTCTCTTCGTGGATCCGTTTGATCTCGTTGAGCATGTGGTGGCGAATTTTCAGGTCCAGCGCCGCCAGCGGTTCATCGAGCAGCAGAACAGCGGGGCGATTGACCAGCGCCCGAGCCAGCGCGACGCGTTGCGCCTGTCCACCGCTGAGCTCGGAGATCCAGCGATTCTTGAAGCTTTCCAGCTGGACCAGTTCCAGCGCCTTGGTTACTTCACGCTTGATCTCGTCTTTCGGTTTCTTCTTCAGCCGCAACCCGAAAGCCACGTTGTCGAACACATCCAGGTGAGGAAACAGCGCGTATTTCTGGAACACCATGTTCACCGGACGGTGTTCGGGTGCCAGGGAAGTGGAGTCCTTGCCATCGATCACGACTTTGCCGGTAGTAGGCTCTTCGAAGCCGGCAATGATGCGCATCAGGGTGGTTTTTCCGCAGCCGCTTGGGCCCAGCAGGGTCAGGATTTCGTTGCGCTTGACGGTCAGGTCGACTTTGCCCAGGGCAGTCAGGTTGCCGTAGCTCTTGGATATTCCGGTCAGTTCAATACTGTTGGTCATGGCGATTACTCTGCAATTTCAGCACGTTCAAGTTCGAGGCGGCGACGGCGCAGGGTCATGACCAGGCCGGCGATGACGATGATGGCTATGGTCACCACCAACATGAATACCGAGGCGGCATTGATGGTTGGACTCACGGCGCGGCGCATCATCGAAAGGATCATGAGGGGCAACGTGGTGTCGCTGCCGGTGACGAACACGGTGATCAGGAATTCATCCATGGAAAGCGCTACCGCCAGTATCGCGGCACCGGCAATCGTTGGACCGATGATCGGCAGTGTGACCAGCCAGAACGCCTTGAGCGGTGAAGCGCCCAGATCACGCGCCGCCTCTTCGAACGAAAGATCGAAGTACTCCAGGCGTGAACGCACGGACTCGACGAAAAACGGAAAGGTGAACAGCGTATGGCCGATGATCACTGTCAGCAGCGAGCGGGGCAGGCCGATCAGCGAGAAGAAAATCACCAGTGCGATGCCGAGGAACAAGCCGGGCAGGGCGATCGGGGCGAAGTTCATGAAGGCAAACACGGTTTTGGCGCGACCTTTCATGCGCATCAGTGCCAATGCCGAGAACGTACCCAGCAACGTGGTGAGAATGGCCGAGCCTGCGGCGACAATCGCGCTGTTGGTCAGTGCCGTCATGAAATCCAGGCTGCTGAACAGCGCTTCATACCATTGGGTGGAAAAGCCTTCAAACGGGAACGACAACGAGGCAGACGAGTGAAAGCTGAACAGTGCAATGATTGCGATGGGCGCATAGAGGAAAAGCATGTAAACGTAAGTGAATAGTCTGATCATGGCGGTCACCTTGCATTTTTATTGGCGGCATTCAGTCGTGGTAGCGTTTGCCGGGCGCCAGGTTGGCCGCCCGCAACACACCCAGCAGCAGCGCATAAACGAGCATGAAGACAATCAGCAGCAGGTAAGCCATCGCCGCGCCAAGCGGCCAGTTGCCGACCGAGCGGAACTGGTTGGCGATCACCAGGCCCGTGGTCATCGCGTCTCTACCGCCCAGCAGTTGGGGCGTAACGTAGTCACTGGCGGCGAGAACGAACGTGAACATGAAAGAACTGACGATGCTCTTGTGCGCCATAGGCATGATTACCCGCCACAAAATCGTGGAGCCGCTAGCGCCCAGATCCGCCGCGGCTTCCAGGTAGTCCCTCTTGATATCGCGCAAACCCGACACCAGCAACAGAAGGGTGAAAGGCAGCATGATGTGGACCAGGGTCAGCACCACCGAAAACTTGCTGAACACAAGCCAGTCAAGTGGTTGGTCGATCATTCCGAGGTGTATCAGCGTGGAGTTGATCACGCCGTTGGTGCCCAGGATCGAGCGCCAGGCGTAGACCCGCACCAGATAACTCGAGAACCACGAAATCAATGCCAGGTACAGAACATTGTTGGAGCGGGTTCGATAAACAATGTAATAGGCAACCGGGGCACTGATGATCGTGGATAACACAGCGGTCCAGAAACCGTTCTGCAGTGCGATCCACAGCGAGTCGTAGAACCCGCTGGCACTCAGCGCCTTCGCATAGTTAGCCAGCGTAGCGGCAGGTTCCATGCTGAAGGTTTTGGCGGTCCAGAAACTGGCGACCAAAAGCAGCACCGACGGGATGAGAAAGAACACCACCAGGAACAGCAGTGGCGGCGACGCCAGCCAATACCCACTCAGGGTTTTCTTGTCGATTTTCGCGCGTTTACCAGTCTGCGAATCCCGGCCATCAAGGACGATGGGTTCGCTGTTATTGACTACGTTCATGATGAGTTTGCCTTTGCTTTTTTGTTTCGATGACGAGGGCGCTTTGGCGAGCGCATGCGCGGCATGGCGTCTGCTCTTTCCGAACCGTACGAACGGCATCGACAGGCCATTCCATCGCCTCCATCGAGCAGAGGAGCGCGTGCTCGTAAACACGCCCCCTCAGGTACAGTTCCCTTAAGCAGTCCTTTGCGTAAAACGGATGGACGACGGTTCTAGAACGAGCCTTTGAAGTTCGCCCACTGATCGATCCATTCAGCATAGGTCACATACTTATCGGAGCTCAGGGGGGGCTGGCCGTAGAGTTTCGATTTCTCGAAAAAGCTGTCCAGGTTGGCGTAGTCGTAGGTGGTTCTCAGATCCTCGGGGAGCAGCGGTACAGCTTTGGCGTTTACCACACCGGCGAACATGGTGGTTGCCATCTTGGCCTGTGTTTCGGCCTCAAGCGTCTTGTTGATGAACTCCAGCGCCAGTGGTACATCCTTGGCCGTTTTCGGAATGAACAAGGCGTCGCACCAGAGGGCCGCCCCTTCTTTGGGAACCGACAGGGCTGTTTCTATGCCGCGCTTCCGGGTCTCGTAAGGCGTGTTGGCCGTTGCGGAGAACACGGCGTCAACTTCCCCCGACACCAGCAGGGAAACAGCGTCTCCCGAGGAGGCTGCGAAGACCCGGCATTGGTCACGGTAAGGTTTGAGTTTCTCGAAGGCATCGTCGAACTCGGCACGGGTCAGGTTGGGGAACTTGTCGCCATAGCCGGCAATGATTGCGATGAGTGACCAGTTCGACGTGCCGTCATCGACGAACGTCAGTTTGCCCTTCAGTTTCGGGTCCAGCAGATCCTTGTACTCAGCGGGTTTTTTGACGTTCTTCGGGTTGTAGACGATGGTGTTCATGCCCCACAGAAGCGGGATGCCCCACTGCTTGCCATCCCAGTACCAGCGGCTGCCTTTATAGAACAGGGGAACGATGTTTTCTGCCGAGTAGTTGGGGATCTTCGAGGTATCGATTGCCTTGAGCAGGCCCATTTCCTGATAGATGGTCTCGTAGCCCAAAGCGTACATGGTCAGGTCAAGCTGCACGGGATCGGAGCCGGCCAGGCGTGCCGTAATGTCGTCCTGGTTGCTGGCGTAACTCGAGCGCACGGTGATGCCGCGCTGTTTGCGCCATTCGGCCAGTTCCGCGTCACCGGTTTCACCTTCCCAGCCAAGAATCTCCAGATGTCCGCCTGCGGCGGCGGCAAATGCGCTGGGCATGAAAGAGCCGATGTACAACCCCGCGGCAGAGGCGGCTGCTCCCAGCAAAAAGGTACGTCTTTTCAAACTGATCGAATCCAGGTCAATGCCGGTGAGTCCATAACCCGCTTCTGTTTCTTTTTTCATTTCGAGTTCCTGCCTTGGGTGGTGGTTAGCAAACGATCAGCTACGTGCAACGGCTCCGGTTCGTCGAGTGTTGCAGGGCTCATCCTTATGTATGCAGTCATGTACATCGGCAGTGTTATGGCCAGCATTGTCTCCATCCAGCTGGGGAGGGTGGCGGCGCTCAGATGCCTGTTGGAAATGGCATGGCGCAGTTGTTCTCCACTGGTCCGATTGACTCTTCCTCGGCTGGGTTGCACGACGCTTACTTCGGGTGTCCAGGCAAGGACTTGAAGCGGCGCGCCCAGCGCTTGATAGGCTCGGCTTGTTGTTTTCATGGACCGAGTATTGGCCTGACGGACAGAGCACTCAATTTCGCAGCACCTTTAAAAGCGACGCACTCTGACGCATCAAAGTGACCTAATCGGCGCAGCACACTTTCCTTGACGATAGCTCCCGACAGGTTGGCAGTGGGCGGGGATGAACTGCGTCAACGTGCGTCTCTTTTGCAACGGGTGCGAAATTGAGCCCTTCCTGCACCGGGGCAATACTCACGTGGAGGTCTGAGACGAGCAGAATTGCATCAGCCCTTAAATCTGCGGCTGATTGATTGGAGTGTCCTGTGAAACTCACTGGTGGCCAGATTGTTGCGAAAGCGCTGAAAGCGAACGGGGTCGATTTTGTGGCCGGCATGCCGGGTGAAGGCACGTGGGCCCTGGTGGACACATTGCTCTCGGCCGGCACCGATATCCCGTTTATTCAAGTCATTCAGGAGCAGAGCGCCGTCCATCTTGCCGATGGGTATTTCCGGGCGTGCGGTCGCTCCATGGCGGTCATACTTCCAGGAGCGCTGGGGCATTCGAAAGCCCTTGGCGGTATTGCCTGCGCACTGGCGGGCGAGTCGGCCATGCTGGTGATCAGTGGCGAGTACAGCGAAGGCAACGATTGCCGGCCGGCAGTGCCCGCCTGGATCACGAAAGAGCATGTGCGCGTGGCGTCGATTGATCAGTTGCCGCAAGCCCTGCGTCAGTCCTTCGACACGATGTTCAGTGGTCGCGTCGGCCCGGTCAGTCTGGACATTCCGGCCGCGGTTCAAAGCGCCTCGATTGAAGTCAGGCTGTCGCCCTCCACGCTGCGGGCAACCAGCGAAGTGCAACGGGTTGATCCACAGATCAACGTCGTCGCCTTGCGTGAAGACAGCGCGTCGCACTCGAGCGAAGAAGGCTCGGGTGATGTCTTGCCCTTGAAGGCTCAGAGACCCTTGGCAGAATTGCGGTCGGTTCTGGAGAAGGATGCGATTTTGGTGGCGGGTGCAGGAAGTCTGCAGGCCTTGGTCAAAGAGATGTTTCCCGTCTATGAGTCCAGGAGTCTCTGCACCGCCAGCCCCCCCATGTCGGGTTGGGCAGTGCCGGCAGCAATCGGTGTGAAACTCGCCATGCCGGCGCGTCAGGTTGTATGCGCTGTGGGGGACGGGGATTTCTTGCAGTCGATGCAGGAAATGGCGGTGTGCGTAATGCACAGCATCCCCGTGGTGTTCGTGGTGTTCAACAACAGCGGGTATGTATCCCTGAGTGATGTGCAAACCCCTCTGATCGAGCAGCACCGCGCCGGGGAGTTCAATCTCCCGGACGGCAAACCCTATTCACCTGACTTCGCGGGAATTGCCAGAAATATTGGTCTTGAGGCTTGGCGGGTCGAACATGCTTCGCAACTCAATCCCACGTTTATCAAGGCATTGAACAGCAAAGGGCCGTCGTTGGTGGAAGTCATCACTGCACGTGGCTCGCGTGTGAACTAATCAAACCGTCAGAAGAGGCATCGCGCTATGGGTATTTTGGACTGGAAACACTGGATCGTCATTCTTGTGGTGGTCGTACTGGTCTTCGGCACCAAAAAGCTGAAGCACCTGGGCGCCGACGTCGGCGAATCCATCAAGGGTTTTCGCCAGGCCATGAATGACGATAACAAAGACAACGGGGACTCAACCGTTCAGCAGGCCAACCCGACCGTTGCGGTGCCGCCGATCATCGACGGGCAGCCGCACAAGTCTTGAGCATCGACGAGGCGGTTCAACCGCCTCAGTCCTGACCGCCCCAGACGATGGTGGCGTTGTCGCCGGTCATGTATTCGCGCACTTCCAGCGGCAGGGATTGATCGCTGGGCAACACGGCGGTCGCGTTGCGCAGGTGATGTTTCCGGATCTTGCCTTTGTCCACCAAGCCGAGTGCCATGCGGGTCGAGAAGGGCTGGCGGAAGGAAGACGATGCCACGCCGGAGAGCAATCCATAGAGGAAGCGGATTGGTCGGCGATGCTGTGGGGTCAATATCGAAAATGTCATCTCGTTACGTTGCTTGCCTTCAAAGTCCACCATGAACAGGCGGTCACCCAAGAGCAGGCAAAAACCGTGATAGGTGAACGAATAGCCAATCTTGCCGCTGCCATCGAGCAATGGAAAGCGTTCTACCGTGACATACTGGACCATTGAGTCGGCACGATACAGGCAAGTGACCGAGCGCAGGATGCGGCCCTTGTAGATCGAGGAATTGTGGTAGCGGTAATAAACGCCCAGATAGTCTTCAAGCAAGTTGGCCGATTGTTTTGCCAAAGGCAGAAAATGATTGAATTGCGCCGAGGAACGCAAGTCCGTCGGCAACTCGTTTTCATATCCTTCATAAAACTTCTTGAACTCGGCAGGCGGCCGAAACAGGTCTTCGGCTTCCATCATGAAGTAACGGCCGATTTTTTGAAGAATTTTTTGTGAAGGAACGTGCTGGCCCACCAGATATTTATTGAACTGCTGGCGATTGACGTCGACTTTGCGACACATGTCTGCAACCGATCGGCATGACTCGACAAGCGTACTGAGATTCTTTTGCACGTTTGCCTGCAAGTCACTGCGAACCTGCTGTCGCTCGGGGTGCGAGGTGGCGGCAGTTAAAGACATTAGGGGCTGGTCTCCTCGACTGGGCATTGTTATCTCGATCTGGACAGTTCGGACGATGCGGTGGTTATACAAGTTATAGAGCAGTTATCAAATAACTCGCATATAACCTTTGCAATCTCAAGTACTTGAGTTCTACCCAATGTAATCAAGCATGTTTCATGCCGTTTTGTTCAATTCGGTTTCGAGTATTTACCAACAGGCTGATGCGTCAGATTGTAAGCGGTTTTACTGAGCTTTTCGACAGAGCGTTATCATCGCTTTTGCACAGTGAGACAGCCGGTCTGCAATCACCGTAGTTACCCGTACCCACACATCAGTAACATTTTCAGTTTTCCTGGTAACACCCATGTTGATTGCTTGCGCCAGACTATTTTGTCGCATTCCAGCGATTTTATATGCGGATCGCTTCGGTCCGCGTCAGGTTTGGCGCGGGTGCGAAATGGAGAATAAGAGGAACGCCATCGATACTCGCCCTAGTGCATTCGCTACGGCTGATGCATGGCGATGCGCAAGTGAGTGTCATCTATTGGAGTCTTTGAGCTATGGCAAGGTTAACCAGCGACATTCCCGGGCAACGGCGGTTCAAGGTCGGCATGGTGGGGGGCGGGCAGGGGGCTTACTTTGCGAGTTATCATCGTGCTGCCATGCGCCTGTGCGATCGCTTCGACATTGTCGCCGGCGCCTTCTCCTCGGACGCGGAAAAATGCCGTGAAGCCGGCGCGGCGTTCAACCTCGACCCAGAGCGGATTTATCTGTCATTCGAGGATATGGCTGCTGCCGAGGCGCGGCGACCAGATCCGATTGAGGCGGTCATCATCGTGACGCCCAATCACCTGCATTTTGAGCCGTGCCGGCTTTTTCTGCAGGCCGGGATCCCTGTTATCTGCGACAAACCCTTGGTCAACAGTTCGCAGCAAGCCTACGAGCTGGCCGACATTGCCGACCGGCACAATACATTTTTCGCGATGACGTATACCTATCAGGGCTATCCGATGGTCAGGGATGCCCGCAGCCGTATCCAGGCCGGGGAATTGGGTGACATACGCTTCATGTATGTCGAATACCTCCTGGAATGGCTGGCTCCCGGTGTAAAGGGCTTGAGCAAGAGCCTCGCGTGGCGTGGCGACCCTGAAAAAGCAGGCCCCACCGGCGTGTTGGGCGATGTCGGCACCCACGCTTTCAACATGCTTGAGTTTCTGTCCGGGAGCCGTTGCACCCATCTGAATGCCAAGTTGAGCACGGTAGTACCTGGCTGGGGGCTGGACGATACCTGCGTGGTGCAACTGGAGTTCGAGGGTGGCGTCGATGGATTGTTGTGGGCCAGTTTCGCGGCGCCGGGCCATCGTAACGGACTGCGTTTCAAGATCGTCGGCAGCAAGGCTTCAATTGAATGGTGCCAGGAGTCGCCGGAAACGCTGTTGTTCAGTCCCATTGACGGCGCCGACCGCATCTATCGGCGCGGCCAGAGCGACAACGCAGCGCAGACGTTGACCTTTACCAGCCTGCCGCCGGGAAATACTGAAGGTTATCTGGAGGCGCTTGCCGTTCTGTATGCCGATTTTGCCGACGCCCTGGATGCCGGAGGCGGCTGGCGCACGGCGACCTGTGTGCCGCTTCCGGATATACACGAAGGCGTGCGCGGCGTGGTGCTGTCCCAGGCGTGTGTCGAGTCCAGTCAGCGACGTGCCTGGGTGTCTTTTCCAGAACGGTAAACCGTTCGTTCAAAGCGCCAGCTCGATATTTGAAGCCTTGGCCTGGATGAGGCCAAGGCGTTGCGCCATCTATCTCATGCGTGGCACTGCCTCACGCGTCGATTAAAGCTGAGCGTTTTGCTCACAACAGGATATGGAGGAAAAACGATGTCTAGTGAACTGCATAGAGCTGCGTATTCGGTGCTGCTTCCCGCCTTCGCCGATTTGATTCTGGACGACACAGTCCGGCGTTATCTGAGCCGTGGCGGCGTGTCGATTTTGCTGGGCGAAACCCGTGATGAATACGTCGGTAGAAACATGAGCCCGCAGCGCAAGGCCACCGAATCCCGAGCCGCTTTTATCAAGATCGCTCGGGAGGCCGCTTCGTTGGCCGATGCACCCGTGCTGATTGCGGTTGATCAGGAGCTCGGTGGTATCGAACGCCTCCACCAATTGGTTCCGGCCGTCGCATCCAGAGAGGAGCTCCAGGGCCTTGGATCAAAGGAAATCGAGCAACGCTGCTTCGAGATGGCCCGCGTGGCGCGCGGCCTGGGCGTCAATTTGTTCCTGGCGCCGATCGTCGATGTAGTCACCGGTACCAACCCATGGCTGCACAAACGACACCTGGGTGCGGACGCCGTTGAAGTCAGCCGCGTATCCTGCGCCTTTATTCGAGGGGTACAGCGCGCCCACGTCATCGCCACCGCTAAACACTTTCCCGGCCACTACGTCACGGAAGCGGATCCGGCAATCACTGAAGCTTTTGTGCCCGGGCCGCTGGAATTGCTTGATGACAACCTTCAAGTGTTTAAGGAAGTCATCGCTACCGGCGTGCAAGCGGTGATGCCCGGGCCTGCCGTTTTTCCGGTAATCGACCCTGATCATTCAGCCTCTACCTCACCCCAAGTCATTGGGGTTTTGCGTGACACCCTCGAATTCAAGGGGTTGATCATTTCGGATGACCTGGATGCAGTATCGATTCTCAGGGGCAACACCATCACAGACACCGCTGTCGCTTCGCTGTCGGCCGGTGCGCATCTGCTTCTCGTATCCAGCGAGTCGGGTCTGGATGCCATCGCTGAATCCATTGTGTCGGCGGTTCACGAAGGCATTCTTGATCGTCAGATTCTGTTAGGCGCAGCGTTCAAGGTTCGCCAACTGGCAGCGAGTAATAACGATCTGTACAACTCAAACCATGAGTCATGATCTGACGCACCCATTGCGTCAGGTTGCGCCGCATTTCCTGCGAGTGCGAAATAACTGCCAGCACGTCATCTCACTACACTGGGAATCAATGGTAGGAGATAAATATGACCTTTCAAAAAAACATCCTGGCCTTGCATTCCACGGTCGCCAAACATTCGACACTGGCGATGGATATCGACATTGCCAGGACGGTCGGTTTCGATGCGCTGGAGATCTACAGCGGCAAACTGGAAGACTATCTGCGGGCCGGTTATTCGGAGGCGGAACTCAAAGCGTTGCTCAAGGACATCCCTGTCACCGGCATCGGCTACCTGCGGGATATCGAACGTCAGGGTGCTGAGCGTGATGATTTGCTCAAGGAAGCGCAACGGCTGTTTCAACTGGCCAATCTGGTCGGCGCCAAAGGAGTTCAAGTGCTTACCGGGCCCATCAACGTACAGGCGGTGATTGATTACCAACAGCACGGCACGAGTGTTCATTACAGCGGTTTGCTTGGATTGGACGAGTCTGAACAATACGCATTGACCGCCCGGAATCTCTCGACACTTGCAGACCTGGCAAAGCAATACGATGTGGTGCTGTACCTGGAAGCGTTGTCATGGACGCCCTTGAATAGTCTGGAGCACCAACTGCAGCTGATTGATCGCTGCGGACGCGATAACGTGAAGATGGTGATCGATTACTGGCACTGCTTCACGTCCGGCGTTAAGCCAGAAGAAATAGCACGGATGAACAAAGACGTTATCTACGGCGTGCACGTTTGTGATTCGCTGCCGTTTGCAGGCGGTATTCCAAATGAAGAAATCCTGCGTGACGTACCGACCGGGGACGGGATATTGAACCTTGGCGAGTGGACGGCTGCGGTTAAGGCCACCGGTTACGACGGATGGTGGAGTTGTGAGCTGTTCTGTAAAAAACAGCAGCAACAAAACAGTTATGAGGTTGCGAAAGATTTGAAGGCGCTTTTAACCCGCCTCGTAGGGCATTAAAACGCCACTCACCCGGATGTAGAACCCCCGTTCCTGCAATGTGTACCTCATAAAAGGCATTAGTCGTCATGGTGGATTTCATCGTAATCGGAGGCGGCTCGACAGGCTGCACGGTGGCATCGAGACTCAGCGAAGATGTATCTGCGTCCGTGGTTCTATTTGAAGAGGGGCCTCGCGATCGCAATCCCTATATCCATATTCCCGGCGCCTATTACAAAACGGCGCAAGGCCCACTGCTCAAACGCTATGCTTGGGAGCCCACCGAAGATCAACACCGGACTGAAACGCCGACCATGGTACAGGCTAGCGTGCTGGGTGGCGGGAGTTCGGTCAATGCAATGATTTACATCCGTGGCGTACCCGCCGACTACGACGGTTGGGCAGAGCAGGGCGCTACGGGCTGGTCCTACAAGGACGTGCTGCCGTACTTCAAAAAAGCCGAGGATAACGAGCGCTTCTGTAACAGCGTTCACGGCGTCGGTGGACCGTTGGGTGTTTCCGATCCAATCAATATCCACCCACTGACCAAAGTCTGGTTACGTGCTTGTCAGCAGTATGGCTTGCCGTTCAACGAAGACTTCAACTCGGGAAAACCTGAAGGCTGCGGGCTGTATCAAATCACCGCCAAAAACGGTTTCCGAAGCAGCGCGGCGGTGGCCTACTTGGCGCCCGCCAAGTCACGCAAGAACCTGACGGTGAAGACTGGCTGTCGAGTGATTCGTATTCTGACGCAGGGAAACAAAGCCATAGGCGTTGAATATATCGAGAACGGCGTGCGTCAGGTCATGCATGCTGAAAAGGAGATTGTGCTGTCGGCCGGTGCGATCAATTCACCCCGTTTGTTGATGTTGTCGGGGATTGGCCCAGCCGCGCAACTGCAAAAGCATGGCATCAAAGTGATCAAGGATTTGCCAGGTGTGGGGCAGAACCTGCAGGACCATATCGAAGTGTCGCTGGTTTATGAACTGACCGGGCCGCACAGTTACGACAAATACAAGAAGCTGCGCTGGAAAATGATGGCGGGCTTGCAGTACGCGCTGTTCAGGCAAGGCCCGGCTGCGTCCAACCTGATCGAAGGCGGGGCTTTCTGGTGGGGCGACAAGGCCACCACCAATCCCGATATACAGTATTTCATGGTGGTTGGTGCCGGTATTGAAGAGGGTGTCGACTCGGTTCCGGGGGGTAATGGCTGCACCTTGAATCTGGGTCAGATCCGCCCCAGGTCCAGGGGCTATGTCGAGCTGTATTCAGCAGACCCAATGTCGCCTCCGCGAATCGTGCCTAATTACTTCTCCGATCCTTATGACATTGAAAGTCTGGTGAATGGCTGTCTGGTGGGTGAAGAGATCATGTCCCAGGCCGCATTCAAACCCTATCTTGCCAGGCGTCATGTGCCGGACGCGGCGGTCAGGTCTCGCGAGGCCATGAAAAAGTTCTGTCACGAAGAAGCCCACGCGGCACTGCATCCGTCAGGTACTTGCCGCATGGGGGGGGATGAGCACTCGGTGGTAACTCCGAATCTCAAGGTCCATGGCATGGAGCGGCTGCGCGTCGCTGATGCCTCGATCATGCCCACGCTGATTTCAGGCAACCCTAACTCGGTGTGCATCATGATTGGGGAAAAGGCTGCTGACATGATCAGAGGTGGCCAATAGGCCGGCAGTCAGGCCCACGTTCAATAGCGTTCGATCAAAGCGTGGCAGTAACGGGTGCCAAACCGTTTACTGTCACGTTTTTTTTGGTTCAGGCGTAGATGCAGACGTAGCCCGAATGAAAGCTCCGTCCGGGCATTTCTCTGGCGTAACACACGTTTAACTTATGGGCGATACTAAGGGCAAGACGACGACAGCTGAGCTGAAGTCGCTCTTCAGTCAGCCGCGAGCAAACAAATCTGCTGGTCCCCAATGCGGCTATCGAAGCAACCCGGGCCGGCGAAGTGGGCCGCGGCTTCTCAGTGGTCGCCGACGAAGTGAAAAACCTGACCCGGCGTACCCGCGATGCCACTCATGAGATCCAGGAGATGCTCAAGAGGCACTAGCAGGCGGGCACTGCTTTGCAGTGCCCTGGCAACGTTGTTATTACATTGTTTTGCACGATGGGTACTTAACCAGGCAGCGCTTTGCGACGGGGCAGAGTTGCATCCGATCAACCGCGGTGACGCCCGCGGAAGTAGTTGATCAGGC
>NZ_AKJS01000048.1 GCF_000282215.1 Pseudomonas sp. GM21 | reverse complement strand
AACGTTGCTCCAGTTGTGGCAGCCCCCGCCACACCGGCTCCGGTTGTTCCGGCTACTCCGGCACCGGTGGTGACCGCTCCGGTTGCACCGACTGCTCCTGCTCCAGTAACGGCGGCCCCTGTCGCCGGCCAAGGCCAGGTTCAGCTGAAGTTCACCGCTGACTGCTGGACGCAAGTGACCGATGGCGCCGGAAAGGTGCTGTTGAGTGGTCTCAAACGTAAAGGCGACAGCGTTTCCGTCAGCGGCAAACCACCGTTTTCTGTGCGTCTGGGCTTCGCCCGTGGCGCGCAGGTCAGCTACAACGGTCAGGCGGTTGATGTCGCTCCGTTCACCAGTGGCGAGACTGCTCGCCTGAAGTTGGGTCAATAAGTCATGCACGGCGAATCTCCAATCAAACGTCGCGAATCCCGCAAGATCTGGGTCGGTAACGTGCCTGTTGGCGGCGATGCGCCTATCGCTGTGCAGAGCATGACCAACAGCGACACCAATGACGTGGCCGCCACCGTGGCCCAGATCAATCGTCTGGAAGCCGCAGGCGTCGATATCGTGCGCATTTCCGTGCCGGACATGGATGCCGCCGAAGCCTTTGGCAAGATCAAGCAACTAGTCAAAGTGCCCTTGGTGGCGGACATCCATTTCGACTACCGGATCGCGTTGCGCGTCGCCGAGCTGGGTGTTGACTGCCTGCGGATTAACCCAGGTAATATCGGGCGCGAAGACCGTGTCCGCGCGGTGGTCGATGCCGCCCGTGATCGCGGGATTCCGATCCGCATCGGCGTCAACGCCGGCTCCCTGGAAAAAGACCTGCAAAAGAAGTACGGCGAGCCCACCCCGGCTGCGCTGGTCGAATCTGCACTGCGTCACGTCGAGCACCTCGAACGCCTGAATTTCCAGGACTTCAAGGTCAGCGTGAAGGCCTCCGACGTGTTCATGGCCGTCGAAGCCTATCGCCTGCTGGCCAAGGAAATCGTCCAGCCGCTGCACCTGGGTATCACCGAAGCGGGTGGTTTGCGTTCAGGCACAGTGAAATCCGCCGTGGGCCTCGGTATGCTGCTCGCCGAAGGGATTGGCGATACTATTCGCATCTCGTTGGCGGCTGACCCGGTCGAGGAAGTGAAAGTCGGCTACGACATTCTCAAGTCCCTGCATCTGCGTTCCCGTGGCATCAACTTCATCGCCTGCCCGAGCTGCTCGCGGCAGAACTTCGATGTGGTCAAGACCATGAACGAACTGGAAGGGCGCCTCGAAGACCTGCTGGTGCCGCTGGATGTCGCGGTCATCGGGTGCGTGGTCAACGGGCCGGGTGAAGCCAAGGAAGCCCATATCGGCTTGACCGGCGGTACGCCAAACCTGATTTACATCGACGGCAAGCCGTCGCAGAAACTGACGAATGACAATCTGGTGGATGAGCTTGAACGCTTGATCCGCCAGAAAGCGGCCGAAAAGGTCGAAGCCGACGCTGCCGTTATTGCGCGTGGCTGAGCCTGACTAAAGAGCCGAACGAATTTAAGGATTTATTGTGAGCAAGTCTCTGCAAGCCATTCGTGGCATGAACGACATCCTGCCCGAACAGACTCCCCTGTGGCGTCATTTCGAGGGCACTGTTTCGCGTCTGCTGGATAACTACGGTTACAAGCAGATCCGCATGCCGATCGTCGAGTTCACCGAGCTGTTCAAACGCTCCATCGGTGAAGTGACCGACATCGTCGAAAAAGAGATGTACACCTTCGACGACCGCAACGGCGACTCCCTGACCTTGCGTCCTGAGGGCACGGCTGCCTGCGTGCGTGCGGTGCTTGAGCACGGCATCACCGGCGGTGGCCAGGTGCAGAAACTCTGGTACATCGGTCCGATGTTCCGTCACGAGCGTCCACAGAAAGGCCGTTATCGCCAGTTCCACCAGATCGGTGTCGAGGTGTTCAACCTCGACGGTCCGGACATCGACGCCGAGCTAATCGTACTAACCTGGCGCCTGTGGGGCGAGCTGGGCATCCGCGATGCGGTCAAGCTCGAACTCAACAGCCTGGGCACCGCCGAGTCGCGCGGTCGCTATCGTGAAGCGCTGGTCGAGTTCCTGTCCGCGCATCTGGACAAGCTGGATGAAGACAGCCAGCGCCGTCTGAAGACCAATCCGCTGCGGGTTCTGGATACCAAGAACGCCGACACGCAAGCCATCCTCGTGGACGCGCCGAAAATGGCCGACTACCTGGATGATGAATCCCGCGTGCACTTCGAGGGCCTGAAGGCTCGTCTGGACGCCGCCGGCATTCCTTATGTGATCAACCCGAAGCTGGTTCGCGGGCTGGATTACTACAGCAAGACCGTTTTCGAATGGGTCACCGACAAGTTGGGCGCCCAGGGCACCGTATGTGCCGGTGGTCGTTACGACGGTCTGGTCGAGCAGATGGGCGGCAAGCCGACCTGCGGTGTTGGTTTCGCCATGGGTATCGAGCGCTTGGTGCTGTTGCTTGAAACCCTGGAGCAGATCCCGGAAGAAATCTCCCGTCAGGTCGACGTCTACCTCTGCGCCTTCGGTGAAGCGGCGGAGCTGGCGGGCCTGGCCCTGAGTGAACGTGTCCGTGACCAATTACCCAACCTGCGCCTGCAAGTGAATGCCGGCGCCGGCAGCTTCAAAAGCCAGTTCAAGAAGGCCGACAAGAGCGGTGCGCTGTATGCGCTGATCCTCGGTGACGATGAAATGGCCCAGCAAGTGGTAGGTTTCAAACCCCTGCGTGGCCAGGGCGAACAACAAAGTATTGCCTGGGATGCGCTTGCTGCACACCTGGCCACCTGCGTCGTGCAGGGTTGAAGCTGTCAAACAGCCGATTTAGCGATTAAGGAGTATTGGGGTGTCGAGTACCGAAGACGAACATCTGGCGGATTTGAAGGACTGGTGGTCACGCAACGGCAAGCCCTTGGTCACTGGCGGCCTGTTGGCGCTGGTCATCGTGTTCGGCTGGCAAGCCTTTCACAAGTATCAGAGCAATCAGTCGCAAGGCGCCTCGGTGCTCTATCAGCAATTGCTCGAAACCACGCTGACGCCTGACGGCAAGCCTGACGCTGCCCGTGTTGCCGACCTGGCCGGCAAGCTCAACAGCGAGTTCGGCGGCAGCGCCTACGCGCAGTACGGCAGCCTGTTCGTGGCGAAAGTCGCGGTCGACAGCGGCAAGCTGGATGACGCCGCCACCGAGCTGAAAGCCATTGTCGCCAAACCTTCCAACCCGGCGCTGGGCGAAATTGCCCGTCAGCGCCTGGCGCAGGTACTGGCTGCGCAGGACAAGGCCGAAGAAGCCCTGAAACTGCTCGAAGGCGATACCGACAAAGCATTCCTGGCCACTCGCGAAGAACTCAAAGGCGACCTGCTGGTGCAGTTGGGTCGTACCGACGACGCGAACAAGGCGTATCAAAAAGCCAAGGCCGCCCTGTCGGATGAAGCGGCGGTCGGTGGCCTGCAAATCAAGCTGGACGATCTGGCGAAAGGGGATGCGTGACGTGATTCGTTGGAAACATGCAGCATTGCTGGCCCTGGCCATTTTGGCCGCGGGTTGCAGCAGCAACAGCAAAAAGGAATTGCCACCTGCCGAGCTGGTCGACTTCAAAGAAGAAGTGGTTCTGCAAAAGCAGTGGAGTCGTTCGATCGGTGACGGTCAGGGCAAATCCTACAACATGCTGGTACCGGCGATTGATGGCGAAACCATCTATGCTGGCGACGTCACTGGCGTGGTGATTGCGATGGATCGCAGCAATGGCGACGTCAAATGGAAGAAAGATCTCGACCTTCCTGTTTCCGGTGCCGTTGGCGTGGGTTACGGTCTGGTCATGATCGGTACGCTGCAGGGCGAAGTCGTTGCCTTGGACGCGATCAACGGTGAAGAGAAATGGCGCGCTCGCGTGAACAGTGAAGTTCTCGCGCCGCCGGCCACCAACGGTGACGTGGTCGTCGTTCAGACTCAGGACGATCGTCTGATCGGCCTGGATGCTGCGACCGGTAACCAGCGCTGGTTGTATGACAGCACACCTGCGGTCCTGACGCTGCGCGGCACCAGTGCACCGATTGTGACCAACCGTTTGGCGGTAGCAGGCCTGTCGACCGGTAAAGTGGTCGCTCTCAATGTCTCCAACGGCGTGCCGGTGTGGGAACAACGTGTAGCGATCCCTCAGGGTCGTTCGGAGCTGGAACGTGTGGTCGATATCGACGGCGGTTTGCTGCTGTCCGGCGGTACGCTGTACGTCACCAGCTATCAGGGCCGTCTTGCGGCGCTGGACCTGGAAAGCGGTCGTCAGCTCTGGCAGCGTGATGCTTCCAGCTATGCTGGCCTCTCCCAGGGTTTTGGCAACGTTTACGTGAGCCTGGCTTCGGGCACCGTTGAAGGCGTCGACGAGCGTTCCACCACCGCGTTGTGGAGCAACGATTCGCTGGCTCGCCGTCAACTGTCGGCCCCGGAAGTGTTCTCCAGCTACGTTGCAGTCGGCGATATGGAAGGCTACCTGCACCTGCTGAGTCAGGTGGACGGTCGTTTCGTCGGCCGCGAGCGCATCGACAGCGACGGCCTGCGTGCACGTCCGCTGGTGGTGGGTGACACGATTTATGTATATGGCAACAGCGGCAAACTGGAAGCCCTGACCATAAAGTAAAGGTTTGACTATGCTTGGGGTTTAACCCCAGGCAACCCCGTAACCACGGGGTTCGCAGCGCCCTCAAGCGTTGCCCCGAGCACCAGCCGCTGCCTCGCAGCGGCTTTTGTATTTTCTGAAATAACGAAGTGGAGAGCCGCATGGTTCCCGTAATCGCCCTGGTGGGCCGACCGAACGTCGGCAAGTCCACCTTGTTCAACCGCCTGACCAGGACTCGCGACGCCATCGTCGGCGACTTGTCCGGTCTGACCCGTGATCGCCAATACGGTGAGGCCAAGTGGCAAGGGCGTTCCTACATTCTGGTCGACACCGGTGGTATCTCCGGTGACGAGCACGGTATGGACGAAAAAATGGCCGAGCAGTCGCTGCTGGCCATTGAAGAAGCGGATGTCGTTCTGTTCCTGGTAGACGCCAAGGCTGGCTTCACCGCCGCCGACCAGATGATCGCCGAGCATTTGCGCAAACGTAACAAGCGTTCTTACGTGGTTGCCAACAAGGTCGACAACATCGACCCTGAAATGGCCCGCGCGGAATTCGCTCCGTTGGGCATGGGCCACGCGATCCCTATCGCCGGTGCTCATGGTCGTGGCATCACCCAGATGCTGGAAATCGCCCTGAGCGATTTCCCGAAAGATGACGAAGAGCCGGAAGACGGCGAAGAAGAAATCGTTGCCGAAGGTGAGGAAGCCAAGCGCATTCCTGGCCCAAGCGAAAAAGACGGTATCAAGATCGCCATCATCGGTCGCCCGAACGTCGGCAAGTCGACCCTGGTCAACCGCATGCTTGGTGAAGACCGGGTCATTGTGTACGACCAGCCGGGTACGACCCGCGACAGTATCTACATCCCGTTCGAGCGTAACGACGAGAAGTACACGCTGATCGACACCGCCGGTGTGCGCAAGCGCGGCAAGATCCACGAAGAAGTTGAAAAGTTCTCCGTGGTCAAAACCCTGCAAGCGATCAAAGACGCCAACGTGGTGATCTTTGTGATGGACGCCCGTGAAGGTGTGGTGGATCACGACCTCAACCTGCTGGGCTTCGCCATTGAGTCGGGTCGTGCGCTAGTGATCGCGATCAACAAGTGGGACGGCATGACGCCGAGCGAGCGCGACTTCGTGAAGGTCGAGCTGCAACGTCGACTGTTCTTCGTTGACTACGCCGACATCCACTTCATCTCTGCTCTGCATGGTACTGGCGTGGGCAACCTCTACGCCTCGGTACAGAACTCGTTCAAGTCCGCCGTGACCCGTTGGCCAACCAACCGCCTGACCCAGATTCTGGAAGATGCGGTCGGTGAGCACGCGCCACCGATGGTCAACAACCGCCGGATCAAGCTGCGTTATGCCCACTTGGGTGGCGCGAACCCGCCGATCATCGTGATTCACGGTAACCAGATCGAGAAGGTGCCGAAGTCTTACGTTCGTTACCTGGAAAACACTTACCGTCGTGTCTTGAAGCTGGTCGGTACGCCGATTCGCATTGAGTTCAAGGGCGGCGAGAACCCGTACGAAGGCAACAAGACCACGCTGACAGACCGTCAGGTCAACAAGAAGCGTCGCATGATGTCGCACCACAAAAAGGCCGACAAAAAGCGCCGCGATAAAAGATAAACGCAGCTTTAAGTTTCAAGCTGCAAGCGTCAAGTAAAAACGAAAAGGGTCCTCTGCAGGGCCCTTTTTTGTGCCTGAAGGTTTCATGCTTGACCGCTTGCAGCTTGTCGCTTGAAACTTGCTGCTCACCTGCAAGGGGCTACCGATGATCACCAGTAAGCTGCCGAATGTCGGCATCACTATCTTCACTCAGATGTCTCAGCTCGCGGCGCAAACCGGGGCGATCAACCTGTCCCAGGGTTTTCCCGATTTCGATGCCCCACAGGCCCTGTGCGATGCGGTTGGCCGGCACATCGCCAATGGCCATAACCAATATTCGCCAATGACCGGCCTGCCTGCTTTGCGCCAGCAAGTGGCAGCGAAAATCGCTCGCAGCTATGGCGTCAATGTCGATGCCGACCACGAAGTGACCATCACTCCCGGTGCCACCCAGGCAATTTTCTGCGCGATTCAGGCGGTTATCCACAGCGGCGACGAAGTCATCGTGTTCGACCCCTGTTACGACAGTTATGAACCGTCAGTGGAGCTGGCGGGTGGACGTTGCGTGCATGTGCAGCTCGGGCTGAATGATTTCGCCATCGATTTCCAGAAACTGGCCGAGGCCATCACGCCGCGCACGCGGATGATCGTTCTCAACTCACCGCATAACCCGAGTGGCGCGTTGATCAGCCGTGCAGAGCTGGATCAGTTGGCGGACTTGATTCGTGGTCGCGATATCTATCTGGTCAGCGACGAAGTCTACGAACACCTGGTGTTCGACGGCGTGCCTCACGTCAGTGTGTTGAATCACGAAGAGCTGTATCCGCGCGCTTTCGTGGTCAGTTCCTTCGGCAAGACTTACCACGTCACGGGCTGGAAAACCGGCTACGTGGTCGCACCGCCGGCCCTCACCGCCGAGTTGCGCAAGGTTCACCAATACGTCAGTTTCTGCGGCGTCACACCGCTGCAATATGCGTTGGCCGACTTCATGGCCAAGCATCCGGAACACGTTGAGGAACTGCCCGGTTTCTATCAAGCCAAGCGGGATCTGTTCTGCGATCTGCTGACGCCGTCGCGCTTCAGTTTCACCCGGGTCACCGGCACTTATTTCCAGTTGGTCGATTACTCGCAGATCCGCCCGGACCTCAATGACGTCGAGATGGCGCTGTGGATGACCCGCGAACATGGGGTGGCGAGCATCCCGATCTCGGTGTTCTACCAGACCCCACCCGCAGGCCAGCGCCTGGTGCGCTTGTGCTTCGCCAAACGTGAGGAGACCCTGCGTGAAGCAGCGGCAAAACTATGCGTGATCTGAGTGCACTGCCCAATCTGAATGTTGCGCTGATCCAGACCAGTTTGGCCTGGCACGACCGCAAGGCTAACCTGGAGCATTTCGAACAATTGCTGGAGCAGGCTCGTGGTGCGGACCTGATCATCCTGCCGGAGATGTTCACCACCGGTTTCTCCATGGAATCGCAAACGTTGGCCGAGGCGGAAAACGGTCCGACCAGCAAGTGGTTGCGTGTTCAGGCGGCGAAGCTCGACGCGGTGATCACCGGCAGCATCATCGTCCAGGCCTCCGACGGCAGTCATCGCAATCGCCTGCTGTGGGCGCGTCCGGAAGGGGAGGTGTGGCACTACGACAAGCGGCATTTGTTCCGCATGGCGGGCGAGCATAACCACTTCACGCCGGGCGAGCGTCAGGTGCAGTTCGAGCTCAAGGGCTGGCGAGTACGGCCACTGATTTGCTACGACCTGCGCTTCCCGGTCTGGAGCCGCGACGCCCAAGACACCGACCTGCTGCTGTATACCGCCAACTGGCCCGGTGCACGTCGCCAGCATTGGAACCGTTTGCTGCCGGCGCGGGCCATCGAGAACCTTTGCTATGTGGCCGCGGTGAATCGTATTGGCACTGATGGCAAAGGCTTTGCCTACACCGGCGACAGTCAGGTGCTGGACTTCCAGGGAGAGACGTTGCTCAGCGCAGGCGAGGCCGATGGTGTGTTTCAGGTGGTGCTGAACGCTGCGGATCTACTGGCTTATCGCACGCGGTTTCCGGCGAATCTGGATGCGGACACGTTCGAACTCACCTGAGATTTTCGCTGCCTGATCTATAGCCATCGCGAGCAGGCTCGCTCCCACATTGGATCTGTGTGAACGCAAATCTTATGTGCACCAAAATCTATTGTGGGAGTGAGCCTGCTCGCGATGGCGGCACATCAGGCAATACAGAAACAACAGGCAAACAAAAGGCCCCAAGGTTCGCACCTTGGGGCCTTTTGCGTTGTAGCAGAGGCTTACGCCGCTTTCGCTTCCGGCTGGCTCAGCGAGCGGTTCAGCGCGCTGAACAGGGCCTTGAAGCTGGCGGTGGTGATGTTTTCATCGATACCGACGCCATGCACCGCACGCTCACCGTTCACGCGCAGTTCAATGTAGGCCGCAGCCTTGGCATTGGTGCCCGCGCCGATGGCGTGTTCGTTGTAGTCCATGATCTCCACCGGGATCGGCAGGCCGGCCACCAGGGCTTCCAACGCACCGTTGCCCTTGCCGCGCCAGTGCAGGTTGTTCTCGCCCTGACCTTTGCTGGAAACTTCCACTTCCACGGCGCTGTGACCGTTTTCTTCCTGCAGGCGATGGCTGACCAGCGCGTACGGGGTGTTGGCTTGCAAGTATTCGCTGTGCAGCAGCGCGTGGATTTGCTGAGCGGTCATTTCCAGGCCCAGGCGATCGGTTTCACGTTGCACCACCTGGCTGAACTCGATCTGCATGCGGCGTGGCAAGTTGATGCCGTATTCCTGTTCCAGCAAGTAAGCGATACCGCCCTTGCCCGACTGGCTGTTGACGCGGATGACCGCCTCGTAGCTGCGACCGATATCGGCCGGGTCGATTGGCAAGTACGGCACTTCCCACAGGGCATCCGGTTTCTGCTGGGCGAAGCCCTTGCGGATGGCGTCCTGGTGGGAGCCGGAGAACGCGGTGTGGACCAGGTCGCCGACATACGGGTGACGTGGGTGCACCTGGATCTGGTTGCACTCTTCGACGACCTTGCGCACGCCGTCGATGTCGGAAAAGTCCAGCTCAGGGTGAACGCCCTGGGTGTAGAGATTCAGCGCGACGGTCACGAGGTCGACGTTACCGGTACGCTCCCCGTTGCCGAACAGGCAGCCTTCGACACGGTCGGCGCCGGCCATCAGGCCCAACTCGGTGGCGGCGACACCGGTGCCACGGTCGTTGTGGGTGTGCAGGCTGATAATCACGCTGTCACGACGGTTGATGTGGCGGCCGAACCATTCGATCTGGTCGGCGTAGATGTTCGGGGTGGCGCATTCGACGGTCGCAGGCAAGTTGAGGATCATCTTGTGCTCAGGCGTCGGGTTCCAGACTTCGATCACGGCATCGCAGACTTCTTTGGCGAATTCCAGCTCAGTGGCGCTGAACGTCTCTGGCGAGTATTCGAAAGTCCACTCTGTGTCCGGTTGCATGGCGGCGTATTTGACGAACAGCTTGGCCGCGCTGACGGCGATTTCCTTGATCCCGTCCTTGTCCTGATTGAAGACAATCCGGCGGAAGGAAGGGGAGGTCGCGTTGTACAGGTGAACGATGGCTTTTTTCGCGCCGCGCAGGGATTCGAAGGTGCGCGCGATCAAGTCTTCACGGCCCTGGGTCAGCACCTGAATGGTGGTGTCGTCCGGGATGTGATTGTCTTCGATCAGGGTACGCACGAAGTCGAAGTCGGTTTGCGAAGCGGCCGGGAACGAGGCTTCGATTTCCTTCACGCCGACAGACACCAGGGTTTTCCAGAAACGCAATTTCTTGACCGCATCCATTGGCTCGATCAGCGACTGGTTGCCATCACGAAGGTCGGAACTGCACCAGATCGGCGCGGCGGTGATGGTCTTCGACGGCCAGGTACGATCCGGGATGTCGATGGTCGGGAACGCGCGGTATTTCGAAGACGGATCTTTGAGCATGCTCATCGGGGGAATCCTTATTGTGTGGGCCGAAAAAAGGCGGCCTGCCGGTGGATCAAATGTTCTTGGGGAAAAGCGTGGAGCGACGCACCGCGATTCAGCCCGGCAGTCGTGCGCTGACGAGGCACAGGCTGCGGTGCTGGCGAAGCTGAATGAGGGTGTGAGAGGTCTTCATGCCTTCAACCCTAACCGCGGGGGTGAAGGATGGCAAGCGGTCGAAAAAAATTGATAGGAATACCCGGAAAGTCGATTTTATCGAGATTTTATTGCTGTGGACTCCTGTGATTGTTTGGATGATTGCGCGAGGTTTGAGCACTGCGCAATTGTAGTGTTGGGAGGGCTTCCCGCTGAGCGCAGCTATGCTTAAAGCCTTGAACAAGGCAGGAGCCGGACATGAACGAGTCGGACTGGAAGCGGTACAGCGCGTTGCGCCCCTTGGCACATGAGCGGATGTGCATCCGGATCATGGAGGAGGTCGAGCGCACCGTGCTGGATAAAAGCCTGCCGCCTTACGAGCGGATTGAAGCCACTGAAGAGCTGCTTCAGTCCAGGCAAAAGGAGTTGTACTGGGCGTTTGGGGTGTTCAGGTTTTCACGGCATGAGGCTCGGTCGCACTTGCTTGGATTGTGCGCGCGGGAGTTGATCACGTCTGAAGAGTTGACCGGCTTCTCAGAGGAAACCCAGACCTGGATCAAGCATTGTCTGGCAGACAGGGAAGCCCATGGGATCGAGGATCTTGAGGCTGAATAGTTGGTGTCTGTGACGCCGCCACCGCGAGCAGGCTCGCTCCCACATTAGACCGCGATTAAATGTGGGAGCGAGCCTGCTCGCGATGAGGCCATCAGCCTCACCGATTAATCAGGGCTGAAACGCACCGATAAAAATCGCCGGATCCACCCGCGCATCATTCAGGCTGATATTCCAGTGCATGTGCGGCCCGGTCGCGCGGCCTGTCGCCCCCACTTTCCCGACCACCCCGCCACGGGCCAGTTGCTGCCCGACCTTCACGTCGATTTTCGACATGTGGCAGAACATGCTGATAAAGCCTTGCCCGTGATCGACAAACACCGTGTTGCCGTTGAAGAAGTAGTTGCCGATCAGAATCACCTTGCCCGCGGCCGGGGTCTTGATCGGTGTGCCGGCGCCCACGGCGAAATCCAGGCCCGAATGCGGATTGCGTTCTTCACCATTAAAGAACCGGCGCACACCGAACTTACTCGACAGCGGCCCGTTGACCGGTTTGTCCAGCAGAAGGTTGCTCGGGGTATTCGGACTGAACGTGCGGTAGGCGGCGATTTGCTCGGCCAGTTCGCGCTCAATGCGCTTGAGATTGTCCGGGTCAGGATTGACCTGCTGCGTATTTTTCAGGGTGATGTGCTGTTCCGGGTACTTCTTGTTGCCGACGGTGAAACTGAGATTACGACCGCCGCTGCTGAGTTGCTGCGTGCCCGGTTTCACGGTCAACGGCACACCGACAATCGCCAGCCAGTTGTTCTGTTCCTTGACCACCAGTACCGGCTTGCCTTGATAGCTGGCTTTCGGCGCCTGGGCTGAAGCACCCAGATCCACCACGGCCACGCCGCCCGGCACCGGTTTGTTCAACAGGCGAGTGATGTAGCTGTCTGCGTGGGCGTTGACGGTCAGGCACAGCAAGAGCAGCGAAGCTAAAAAACGCGGCATGGATCAATCCAGTAAAGAAAGGGTGACAGGCGTCAGGTGATTGTCTTCGACCCGCACTTGCAGTTCGCCGTCGCCGAGTTTGGCTTTGAGGCGTTGACCGTTGTGGGTTTGTCCGGCGCTGCGGATCGCGTTGCCGCGTTCGTCCAGCAGAATGCTGTAGCCACGGGCCAGTGTCGCCAGCGGGCTGACCACCTGTAGCGTCTGCACCTGACTTTGCAGTTGCAGGCGCCGCGACTTGAGGCCTTCGCGGATCGCACGGGGCAGGCGTTCGGCGAGGCTGTCGAGGCGCTGGCGGAGCATCGCCAATTGCCGGCCGGGATGTTGCCCGGCAAGACGGGTTTCCAGACGAATCAAACGTTCGCGACGGGTATTGAGGCTGCCTTCGAACGCGCGACGCAGGCGCATGTCCAGGTCATCCAGACGTTGCGCTTGCTGACGCAGACGCTCGCCCGGATGGCGCAGGCGGCGGGAGACGCCTTCCAGACGCAGCCGGTCGCGCATCAAGCGGTCACGCATGCGCATCACCAGTCGGCGATGCAGGCTTTCGACCCGACGCACCAGATCGCTGGAATCCGGCGCGAGCAGTTCGGCGGCGGCGGACGGCGTGGGAGCGCGGACGTCGGCTACGAAGTCACTGATCGATACGTCGGTTTCGTGGCCGACGGCACTGACAATCGGCGTGACGCAGGCATCGACGGCACGGGCCACCGCTTCTTCGTTGAAGCACCAGAGGTCTTCCAGCGAACCGCCGCCACGGGCCAGGATCAGTGCGTCGAACCCACGGGCATCTGCCAGTTTCAGTGCGCGGACAATCTGCGCGGTGGCTTCGCGACCTTGCACGGCGGTGGGGATCAGCGTTAGCTGGATCTGCGGTGCTCGGCGGCGGAACACGCTTATGATGTCGCGAATCACCGCGCCGGTCGGCGAGCTGATGATGCCGATGCGTTGCGGATGCGCCGGCAGCGGCACTTTGCGCTCGGCGCTGAACAGGCCTTCGGCGCTGAGCTTTTCCTTCAAGGCATCGAAGGCCAGACGGAGCGCGCCATCACCGGCCGGCTCCACGGTGTCGAGAATCAGCTGATAGTCGCCACGCCCCTCGAACAACGAAACCTTGCCCCGGACTTTGACGGCCAGGCCATCCTTCAACGCCTGACGCACCCGCGCCGCATTTTGCCGAAACAACGCGCAACGCACCTGGGCGCCGCTGTCCTTGAGGGTGAAATACACATGGCCCGACGCCGGGCGGGCGAGGTTGGAGATTTCGCCTTCGACCCAGATATTGCTGAACACGTCTTCGAGCAACACCCGCGCGCGGCCGTTGAGCTGGCTGACAGTCAGAACTTCACGGTCCAGGCCGAGTCTTGCAAAGGGATCTTTAATCATGGGGCGCAGTTTAAAGGCATTCGGCGATCAATCTCCATGCATCAACAAAAATCCCCTGTTGGAGTGAGCCTGCTCGCGATACCGGTGTGTCAGTCGGAAGTAATATTGAATGTTAAACCGCTATCGCGAGCAGGCTCGCTCCCACCGGTATAAAGTCGCACCGGGATTTCAAGGAAGACATGGAATGAATGCATTTGAGTTGTTGCACCAATGGCCCTTCGGCACAACGGATTGGCTGGTCATCGGGCTGGGCATCGCCCTGGCTTATATCGTGTTCGGCATCGCCGGTTTCGGTACGGCGCTGGTGGCGGGGCCGATTCTGATCCTGTTCATGCCGCTGTCGAAGATCGTCCCATTGCTGGTGCTGCTGGATTTTGTCGCGGCGTTCGGCAATTTGCTGCCCTCGCGACGTGATGTGGCGAAACCCGAGTTGCTGCGGTTACTGCCGTGCATGGCGGTGGGCTGCACGCTGGGGGTGATCTTTCTGCTGAACCTGAAATCCGATGTGTTGCTGCTGTTGATGGGCCTGTTTATCAGCGCCTATGCGGTTTACAGCCTGTGGGTCAAAGCCCGTCCGACGCAGTTATCCGCCGGTTGGGCCGTTCCGACGGGCACGGTGGGCGGGATGTTCGGGGCGTTGTTTGGCAGTGGTGGCTTTTTATATGCGATCTATTTGAACAGTCGCCTGCCCAAAGAGGCGGCCCGCGCGACCCAGAGCGCGCTGATCAGTTGCAGCACGGTGGTGCGCTTGAGCCTGTTTGCCGTCGCGGGTGTGTATGCCGAGCTACCCTTGTTGGTGTTGGCGCTGTGTTTGTTGCCAGCCATGGCCTTGGGGCTTTGGATCGGGCGGCGGTTGACCATGAGATTGTCCCGTGAGGCGTTCGTGCGGCTAGTGACCTGGCTGGTGCTGGCCAGCGGGATTGCCTTGATCGGGCGCTATCTGAGCACTTGACCTGAGAGTGTCAGGTACTAAGCTGCCGGCCGAAAATCCTGTGGGAGCGAGCCTGCTCCCACAAGGGTGAACATTCAGTACTTGCAAGGTCTGCATCCATGAATTCACAAAGCATCATCGTCCCGAAAATCTCCACGTTGCCGGTACACGAACCCCGGGCTCGCGCGGTGGTGCGGTGGCTGGTGCGCAAGAACATCGTCCAGGAAGAATTGACCACCTGCGGCCGTACCGGCAACCGCATGGCCCACGCCATCGCCGACGGTGCCCGGGCTGTGGTGCTGTATCCCGAAGCGCTGCCGTTTGGCGAGCCGGTCAATGGCCTGGAGATCGTCACCAAGCGCTGCATCTATACGCCGGCCAAAGGTTTCCTTGAGGAGGCCGGCTGCGCCGAGTGCCGCAAGGAAGTCGGCGAAGCGCTTTTTGAAAGCCTGGAAGACTGGATGCCGGGTCGCACCGATAATTTCACCTGTCCCGAATGCGGGCATGAAGATGACATCAACGGGTTCCTGTTTTTGCAGGAATGCGGTTTTTCCAACCTCGGGTTTATCTTCAACAACTGGGCGGAAGCCGGGTTCAAGCAGAGCTTTATCGACGAATTTGCCGATTGGCTGGATCACCCGGTGAGTTGGGTGAAAGTCGAGTTGTAGGCCGCGACAATTCCCGTATATCAGCAATGCTAATAATAGACAGAGTTTTACATTGAACCCGAGGGGGTGTCTGACTATAATGGCGCGCTTCCATTTTCCCGCTCGGGAGCCCCCGCGATGCTGCGTATCAGCCAAGAAGCTCTGACATTCGACGACATTCTCCTAGTGCCTGGTTATTCCGAGGTGCTTCCTAACGAAGTCAGTCTCAAGACCCGCCTAACCCGTGGCATCGAGCTGAATATTCCTCTGGTTTCTGCCGCCATGGACACCGTCACTGAAGCCCGTCTGGCAATCGCCATGGCTCAGGAAGGTGGCATCGGCATTATCCACAAGAACATGACCATCGAGCAGCAAGCTGCCGAAGTGCGCAAGGTCAAGCGTTACGAAGCCGGCGTGGTCAAGGACCCGATCACGATCGAGGCCGATGCCACGGTTCGTGAACTGTTCGAACTGACCCGCATGCACAACATCTCCGGCGTTCCGGTACTGCACGATGGCGACCTGGTCGGCATCGTCACTTCCCGTGACGTGCGTTTCGAGAACCGTATGGACGTCTCCGTCCGTGAAGTGATGACGCCTAAAGAGCGTCTGGTCACGGTCAAGGAAGGCGCCGACAAAAACGATGTTCGCGAGCTGTTGCACAAACACCGCATCGAACGCGTACTGATCGTCGACGACAAATTCGCCCTCAAAGGCATGATGACCGTCAACGACATCGAAAAAGCCAAGGCTTATCCGTTGGCCAGCAAGGACGATCAAGGTCGTCTGCGTGTGGGCGCTGCCGTCGGTACCGGTAAAGACACCGGTGACCGCGTCGCTGCCCTGGTCAACGCCGGCGTTGACGTGGTGGTGGTCGATACCGCTCACGGTCATTCCAAAGGTGTGATCGACCGCGTTCGCTGGGTCAAAGAGAATTTCCCTGACGTGCAAGTCATCGGCGGCAACATTGCCACCGGCGCCGCCGCCCTGGCCTTGGCCGAAGCGGGCGCTGACGCGGTCAAGGTCGGTATCGGCCCTGGCTCGATCTGCACCACCCGTATCGTCGCCGGTGTCGGCGTCCCGCAAATCAGTGCCATCGCCAACGTCGCCGCTGCCCTTGAAGGCACCGGCGTTCCGTTGATCGCCGACGGCGGCATCCGTTTCTCCGGTGACCTGTCCAAGGCCATCGTAGCCGGTGCTTCCTGCGTGATGATGGGCTCGATGTTCGCCGGTACTGAAGAAGCGCCGGGCGAGATCGAACTGTTCCAGGGTCGTTCGTACAAGGCTTACCGTGGCATGGGCTCGCTGGGCGCCATGTCCCAGGCTCAAGGTTCCTCCGACCGTTACTTCCAGGACTCCTCGGCAGGCGCCGAGAAACTCGTTCCGGAAGGCATCGAAGGGCGTGTTCCTTACAAGGGCACCCTGAGCGCCATCATCCATCAACTGATGGGCGGCCTGCGTTCCTCGATGGGTTACACCGGCAGTGCCGACATCGAAGAAATGCGCACCAAGCCTGAGTTCGTGCGAATCACCGGTGCTGGCATGGCCGAGTCCCACGTACACGACGTACAAATCACCAAAGAAGCGCCAAACTATCGGGTCGGCTGACGCCGACAGCTATAAGCCACAAGCTAAGAGCTGCAAGCGGTACTGCGTTTACGCACCTACCGCGCAGCTTCCGACTACTTGCAGCTTGCAGCTTGAAGCTAGCAACTGCTTTTTGAGTTTTTTCCCATGTCCCTCGACATTCACGCTCACCGCATCCTGATCCTCGACTTCGGTTCCCAGTACACCCAGCTGATCGCTCGCCGCGTGCGTGAAATCGGCGTGTACTGCGAACTGCATCCGTTCGACATGGACGACGAAGCGATTCGCGAATTCGCGCCAAAAGGCGTCATTCTCGCTGGCGGCCCCGAGTCCGTGCACGTCGCCGACAGCCCGCGCTGTCCGCAAGCGGTGTTTGACCTGGGCGTACCGGTCTTCGGTATCTGCTACGGCATGCAGACCATGGCTGAACAGCTGGGTGGCAAGGTCGAAGGTTCCGAGCTGCGTGAGTTTGGTTATGCTCGCGTTGACGTGGTCGGCAAGAGCCGCCTGCTTGACGGCATCGAAGACCACATCGACGCTGACGGCCTGTTCGGCCTCGACGTCTGGATGAGCCACGGTGACAAGGTCACCAGGATGCCGCAGGAATTCCACATCCTGGCCAGCACCCCGAGCTGCCCGATCGCCGGCATGTTCGACGACGCTCGCGGCTACTACGGCGTGCAGTTCCACCCGGAAGTGACCCACACCAAGCAAGGCGGTCGCATCCTGTCGCGCTTCATTCTCGATATCTGCGGCTGCGAAGCGCTGTGGACACCGTCGAAAATTGCTGAAGACGCCATCGCTCAGGTTCGCGCTCAGGTCGGCACCGACAACGTACTGCTCGGCCTGTCCGGCGGCGTGGACTCCTCGGTGGTTGCCGCACTGCTGCACAAAGCCATTGGCGACCAGCTGACTTGCGTCTTCGTCGACAACGGCCTGCTGCGTCTGCACGAAGGCGAGCAAGTGATGGCCATGTTCGCCGAGAACATGGGCGTCAAAGTGATTCGCGCCAATGCGGAAGATCAGTTCCTGGACAACCTGGCCGGCGAGTCCGACCCTGAGAAGAAACGCAAGATCATCGGCCGTACCTTCATCGACGTGTTTGATGCCCAGTCCAACAAGCTGGACAACATCAAGTACCTCGCCCAAGGCACCATCTACCCGGACGTGATCGAGTCGGCTGGCGCCAAAAGCGGCAAGGCTCACGTGATCAAGTCGCACCACAACGTGGGCGGCCTGCCGGAAGAAATGAACCTCAAGCTGGTTGAACCCCTGCGCGAGTTGTTCAAGGACGAAGTTCGTCGTCTGGGCCTGGAACTGGGCCTGCCGTACGACATGGTCTACCGTCACCCGTTCCCGGGCCCGGGCCTGGGCGTGCGGATCCTCGGTGAAGTGAAGAAGGAATACGCCGACCTGCTGCGTCGCGCCGACCACATCTTCATCGAAGAACTGCGCAAGGCTGACTGGTACCACAAGGTCAGTCAGGCCTTCGTGGTGTTCCAGCCGGTGAAATCGGTTGGCGTGGTGGGCGATGGCCGTCGTTACGCTTGGGTCGTGGCCCTGCGTGCCGTGGAAACCATCGACTTCATGACTGCGCGTTGGGCACACCTGCCTTACGAACTGCTGGAAACCGTCAGCGGCCGCATCATCAATGAAATCGAAGGCATCTCCCGCGTCACTTACGACGTGTCGAGCAAGCCGCCGGCGACGATTGAGTGGGAGTGATCCCGGTCTGACTGACCGTCTGTAACACCTAAAAGGCCCTGTGAACGCGAGTTCACGGGGCCTTTTTGAGTTTGCGATCCTTGAGCCGGAGGTCATTGCTGCCACCCATCAACCGGATTTATAGCAACTCCCACTCACCCTGAGCATTCAAGCGTACCGGAATGGATCCCGTGGAAACGTCAGGATTTTCCGGGTCGAAGACCGCCCAATGACCGCCGCCATTGATGTCAGCCTCGTAACGCACGTAATAAGCTGCATCATTCATCATGATGGCGGTCGAGGGATTGCCGCTGAGTCGATAGATGCCCCGGTATTTCCCGGGTCTTGTTTCGGGTGTTAACCCTTCCAGTAATTCGTTGGCTTGCCAGTGCTCGGGGATGCTCGACGGCTGGACTTCTGGTCTCACGTGATCAAGATCTTCAAGCACAGATGCGGCGCCCTCAGCCTCGACGGCCACTTGCGGCCAGCCCATCGGTTTCATGCCTTTTTCAATCAGGGCCTGCTTGAGCTCGCTGATGCTATCCACGGTCATGGTGTCAAAGGCCGGCCTGAGTGGAGTGTCCAGATTGATCCTGCCGCCGGGTGTCATTCGGATCGCGCTGTCCCTGATTTGACCATGGGCATTGCGATAGACCACTAACACGTTGCTCCTGTAGCGCTGGAAGGTGAACATCCCGGGTTCCGCTAACAGGGCTCGCAGTTCTTGCGCGGTTCTGGAGGCCCAAGGAGTTGCGATCTGCACCCGCCAGTCGCCTTTGATCAGTGCCTGAATGCTGTCGAAGTCTTCGAGACCAGCCACTGCTTCATGGACAGGAGAGCCCGGATAGTCTGCGTACTCCACCGCTAATCCGGGATCGACCCCGATGGGTTGTGCCGAACCAGGCGGTACGTCATCAATTCGTACGCTCAAGGCGTCGGTCTGTTCACTGATGCCCCTGTAGCCTCTGAAGCTCGTCAGGTGTTCCTGATCGACCAAGGCAATCCATTTAGCCGTGCCCTTCCATTCTTCATTGGCCAAAATGACCTCACTGGCAAAAAAGCTTCTCGCCATTTGGCTATCCGGATTCCCGGAAACCGGGTTTTCATTGATGTTGTAGGTCGTCGTCATGTCGATGGCTTGAACCCGTATGCGTTGGGCGTTGGCGGCTTTCACCAGGGTCAGCAAGTTGAATTTGCCCTCAGGATCGTTCCCGGCCTCGATGTCGAGTTTTTTCAGATAGTTCTCCAACTCCTCGGGCAATTCGCCGGTTCTTGCGAAGGTGTCCAGATCGAGCTGATTGACGTTGGCCAGCAGTTTCTGCAAATACAGCGTCTTCACTCCACGCTGTACATATCCGGGCATGTTTTCGATCAGTAACTGCTTGCTGCCGATGCTGCCGCGATTCTCGCCGAAGACCAGCCCCGGTTTTTCCGCGAATGCACAATCGAACAGTTCCGTCTGTGTGTTTATTAATTGTGAGGACGATACCGGCAGACGGGGTACAGGAGGATTGAGTTCGTGGTAGGCCTTTGCATCACTGATCAGCGTGCTGCGAGATTCCTCCTGCGCCGTCTCGAACTCGCTCCAGGATTCTATGATTTCGTCGTCAGGAGACATGAACGCACTGCGGGCGCCGACCGTATCTACATCGGTCCCGAGCACGCTGCGCACGTCAATACCGCCGACGGTCCATAGCCTTCTGAACTGACCGCGCGCGTCGGGCCCACCGAGTGCCCAGGCTCTCATTTCCGGATCTTCAAGGCCCGGAATATGGACGCCCGGCGTTCGCGCCCATTCTTCGACGACGGGCTCGCCGATTGCTGCGGTGGCAGTATCAGGCGGTACGATCATGCCACCCCTCAACCCCAGTCGCGGGGTGACCTCCCAATTGCCCGCGGCGTTAAAGCGCACGGGAATCGATCCGTGGAATGCATTGGGATTGGCCGGGTCGATGATTGCCCACGTTCCACGGCCATTGATATTGGATTCATAGCGCACGTAATACGCGCTGCCATTGAGCTTGATCGCGGACGAAGGGTTGGAAGGGAGCTGATAGATGCCTTGAAACTTGCCGGGTTCGTGAACCAATGTGCCTTCGTCGAGCAAGGTATCGATCTTGAAGGATTCCGGCACCTTGACCGTAGTCACAGTAGTGTCGGGCATTTTAACGGGGACCTCGTTCGGTGGTGTTTCGGGGGCGTTGGCCGGTTGAGTCGACTCCTTCAGATCGGCCATTTCCTTTGCCTCGGCAGCGTCGATTTCGGCACCGACTTCTGTGAGCGAACCCGGGCCTTTGAGGAAGGGCAGGTTGAGCAACATCTCAATCCCGCTGATCACCGCGCCGATGATGCCGGCCTTGCGTTCTTCAGCGGTTTTACCGTTTACCGCCTGATCAATGTTTAACCCCATATTGGCAATACTGGCGCCGATCACTGGCAAGGCAACTGGCCAGCCGACAACCGCGAGCGGGCCAAACACCTTCACCCCGGCGCTGAGATAACCGATCCAGAGTTTTTTTCGCAGGTCGCCATTGGACGTCAGCGTGAGTTCGGCCTCGGCGACCATCGAGTCTTTAGTCGAGTCGCGTAGCCACGTGAAGACATCACCGGCAATGACCCGATTTTCCTGGTTGATCAGGTGATGGTCATGTGTGCCCCATGTGCCGACCAGCCGGTTCATGATGTCAGTGATGTTGGTGGCGATATCCTGCCGATCGGCCAGGGAAAAATGCGTCATGAACAGTTGGCGGGCGTTTTCCTTGTTCATCCGCAGCAACATCCAGAAGTGCATGTCCGTTGCGGTTTCCAGCACCTGAAAGCCATTGGTTTCACCGGGCAGGTAAATAATCTGCCGGCCCTTGGGCGCGAGAAAACGAAGAATATGGTTGGAGGCGTAACCGGCGACATCCAGGGTTCGAATACAGTCGGCGCCAGGGTGCTGTGATTGCAACATCTGCAGGCTGACAGGCCAGGTGAAAGGGCCTATGGCCGCGTTTGTGACGAACTGAAAGTCCTCGTCGCTCAACTGGCGTTTGTCCCGTGCCTGTACGGCTTTGATGAGGAAGTTGCATTTGGCCAAGGTGCGAAAATCGCTCCCGGACTTGTTCCAGAAGACTTCCAGTCGTTCGGTGTACAACGTGCTGATATCGACGCTCCAGAAGTACTTCAGCACGTCGTTGCCATGAAGGCGCACTTCGTTGGTTTCATTGAAGATGTTGGCGTTTGGGCCTGCGGAGTAAAAACCTGCGTTTATATCCAGCAGGTCGGCATTGTCCTGATCGGTGTCGCGAAACCGGTGGATCACCAGTTGGGTCAAGGTCATGGACGACGTTGGCGCCCAGTGTTCCCAACCGGTAAGGGTTTTCGAGTTACTGGCTGCCCTGTCAAAGCGGTGGAAGTACACCTGATCCGGATCAAGGCCGGTGATGGCGTACTTCTTGAGCAAGTTGCTGGCGATTTCGTGAGCGGTGTCTTGCACGCTCGGACAAGTCTGGATGACGCGGCCGGCGATGGCCTTGAGGGCAGCCTTGTCGGCGGTATTGGGCAACAGGCGTGTTTCTATCAAGTTCATTGCATTCTCTTTCCTTGAGAAATGAGTATCGAGAATGACTCGTTTGCTCAAGGCATGTGCACTACATAGTTATGCCTACAGGTGATGTGCGGCCACAAGTCACCCTTACTGTTTCTCAACCGCAGGTGTATCGTATTCGCCTTTTGCAGGCCCCGCGCCTGTCGCTGATATGTGAGGTAGTTGAGTTCATGTCGTTTACCCGTCGCCAAATCCTCGGTGGCCTGGCCGGTCTAGTTGTCGTTGGCGTTGGCGCAGGGGGGGCATCACGCTACTGGCTGGGTAAAATGGCCGACGCCGACGCGGGTCACGACTATGAGCTGATTGCCGCACCGCTGGACGTCGAGCTGGTGGCCGGGCACAAGACGCAAGCCTGGGCGTTCGGCCCGTCGGCACCGGGCACCGAGTTGCGGGTTCGTCAGGGTGAATGGCTGCGGGTGCGCTTCATCAACCATCTACCGGTGGCGACTACCATTCACTGGCACGGCATCCGCCTGCCGCTGGAGATGGACGGCGTGCCTTACGTCTCGCAATTGCCGGTGCTACCGGGTGAATATTTCGACTACAAATTCCGCGTGCCCGATGCCGGCAGCTACTGGTATCACCCGCACGTGAACAGCAGTGAAGAGCTCGGTCGCGGGCTGGTAGGCCCGCTGATCGTGGAAGAGCGTGAGCCCACCGGTTTCAAGTACGAGAAAACCTTGAGCCTCAAGAGCTGGCACGTCGATGAAGAGGGCGCTTTCTTGCCGTTCAGCATTCCTCGCGAAGCCGCCCGTGGCGGTACGGCGGGGCGTGTGTCGACCATCAATGGCGTCCCGCTAGCGGTGATTGATTTGCCTGCCGGGCAGATCACTCGTGTGCGCTTGCTCAACCTCGATAACACGTTGACCTATCGCCTGAACATTCCCGGCGTAGAAGCGCAGATCTACGCGCTGGACGGCAACCCCATCGAGCCACGCCCACTGGGCAAGGAGTACTGGCTCGGTCCGGGCATGCGTATTTGCCTGGCGATCAAGGCACCGCCGGCCGGTGAAGAGTTATCTCTGCGCAACGGTCCGGTTCGTCTGGGTACGTTACGCTCGGTGGCCAATACCGACGCACCGACCGAATGGCCGCCTGCGCTACCCGCCAATCCGGTCGCCGAGCCGGACCTGGCCAATGCCGAGAAACTCAACTTCAATTTCGAGTGGGTCGGCTCGGTGTCGGTCAATGTCGACAACGGCAAGCCACCAAGCCTGTGGCAGATCAACGGCAAAGCCTGGGACATCACCGACAAGACCTGCGCCGACCGCCCGATTGCCAAGCTTGAGAAGGGTAAAAGCTACATTTTTGAATTGAAGAACATGACTCAGTATCAGCACCCGATTCATTTGCACGGCATGAGCTTCAAGGTCATTGCCTCGAACCGGCACAAGGTCATTCCGTACTTCACCGACACGTATCTGTTGGGCAAGAACGAGCGTGCGCAAGTGGCGCTGGTGGCGGATAACCCGGGGGTGTGGATGTTCCATTGCCATGTGATCGATCACATGGAAACCGGCCTGATGGCCGCCATCGAGGTGGCGTGATGCGTCAGATTCGTCCCGCCGCCATCATCGACCGCAGCCGTGATCGCGACTTCATGCGCGAAGCCCTGGCCCTCGCCGCTCAAGGGGCCGCACTGGGCGAAGTGCCGGTGGGCGCTGTGCTGGTGCAGGACGGTGAAATCATCGGCCGCGGCTTCAACTGCCCGATCAGCGGCAACGACCCGAGCGCCCATGCCGAGATGGTCGCGATCCGCGCGGCGGCGTTGGCCGCCAGCAATTATCGCCTGCCGGGCAGCACGCTGTACGTGACGCTGGAGCCGTGCAGCATGTGCGCCGGCTTGATCGTGCATTCGCGAATTGCGCGGGTGGTGTATGGCGCGCTGGAGCCTAAAGCGGGGATTGTGCAGAGTCAGGGGCAGTTCTTCACCCAGGGCTTTTTGAATCACCGGGTGTTGTTTGAAGGCGGGGTGTTGGCGGAAGAATGCGGGGCAGTGCTCAGCGAGTTCTTCAAGGCCCGAAGAGCCAAACCCGCCGAGTAAACACCGGCCCTTGTGGGAGCGAGCCTGCTCGCGAAAGCGGTATGTCAGTCACATCAATGCTGGATGTGCCGCCGTCTT
>NZ_AKJS01000047.1 GCF_000282215.1 Pseudomonas sp. GM21 | reverse complement strand
GGCCAGCCGTCCGCCAGCAACGAAGACAACTCGACGGACGGTAGGGTGAAGGCCAGCACGTAATCATCGCCGCCGCTCAAGGCTGCCGTTTCGGCACCCGTTTGACCGAGCAAGCCCACTAACGCCGCCGACACGGGTAGCTTACTCCGCTCAACCTGAACGCCGACCTTCGACGCCAACGCCAGGTGCCCGCAGTCGGCGAGCAGGCCGTCGGAGATATCCAGCGCCGAGGTAGCCTTGCCGCGCAATGCCTGGCCCAACGCCAATTGCGGTTGCGGTGACCAGTAATGCGCCAGCAGCGGATCGGCGATGGCCGCGTCGGCGGTTCGCTGACCCAATACCAGCGGCAAAGCCCCTGCCGCATTGCCCAATTCTCCGCCCACGCAAAGCAAGTCACCGGGCTGCGCGCCGCTGCGGGTCAGCGCCTGACCAGTCGGTACTCGACCGAACACGGTCATGGTCAGGCTCAGCGGCCCACGGGTGGTATCGCCGCCCACCAGCGCCACGCCGCAGCGTTGCGCCATGAGGTTCAAACCACGGGAATAGGCCTGCAGCCAATCGGCGGTTACCGTCGGCAAGGTCAGGGCAAGGGTAAAGGCAACGGGGGTGGCGCCCATGGCAGCCAGATCGCTGACCGCCACAGCCAGCGAGCGCTGACCGAGCAGAAACGGGTCGCAGGGGTCTGCGAAATGCACACCGGCAACCAGCGTGTCGGTGGAAATGGCCAACTGCTCCCCGGAGGGAACAGCCAGCAAGGCGCAGTCATCGCCAATCCCGAGGGCAACGCCTTCGCCGCCTTGCGCACAAGGCGCGGCGGCGAAAAAATTGCGGATCAGCTCAAACTCACCCATCGCAGACTCAAGCGCAAATCAGCGCTTGAACGCCTTCACTTCAGCTTCACGCAGACGCGGGGCCAGCTTGTCGAGTACACCGTTGACGAACTTGTGGCCGTCGGTGGAACCAAAGACTTTCGCCAGTTCGATACCTTCGTTGATTACAACGCGGTACGGCACGTCGACGCGCTTGATCAATTCCCAGGTCGACAGGCGCAGAACAGCCAGTTCAACCGGGTCCAGCTCTTCGATCGTAATGTCCAGGCACGGGGCCAGGGCAGTATCGATCTCGGTGCGGTGCGCCGGAACGCCGTGCAGGATGTCGTGGAAGTACGCTGCATCCACGTCACTGAAATCGTTATCGACCCGGAACTGCGCTTCGATCTCGTTCAAAGACTGCTTGGCCATGTGCCATTGATACAGCGCCTGAGTCGCGAGCTGACGGGCTTCGCGACGCTTGACGCTTTTCGATGGCTTGCCGGCATCCGCAGGCTTTGGATCGCGCGGGTTGAAACGATCGCTTTCGTCGCTAATCACTTGGCCTCCAACTGCGCCAGCAGGCTGACCATTTCCAGAGCGGACAGGGCAGCTTCGGCACCTTTGTTACCGGCCTTGGTGCCGGAACGTTCGATGGCTTGTTCGATGGAATCAACGGTCAGCACGCCGAAAGCGACTGGAACGCCGAACTCCATGGACACCTGGGCCAGGCCCTTGGTGCATTCGCCCGCCACGTATTCGAAGTGCGGAGTACCGCCACGAATGACCGCGCCCAGAGCGATGATTGCCGCGTATTCGCCCTTCTGAGCGACTTTCTGCGCAACCAGCGGAATTTCGAAGGCGCCTGGAGCGCGGATGATGGTGATGTCGCTTTCGCTTACGCCGTGGCGAACCAGGGCATCCACTGCACCACTGACCAGACTTTCAACAACGAAGCTGTTGAAACGGCCCACTACCAAAGCGTAGCGGCCTTTAGGGGCGATGAAGGTACCTTCGATGGTCTTCAGGGTCATTCGTTAGATCTCTTAAAGAGCCGGGAAGCGTTTTCTACGCGTCCCTCAGTGATTTTTTAGCCGCGAATCAAGGACTGGAAACAACCGGTCATTATTCGGAGGGCACGTATTCTACAACTTCCAGATCGAAACCGGATATCGCATTAAATTTCATTGGCGCACTCATCAGGCGCATTTTACGTACGCCCAGGTCCCGAAGGATCTGCGAACCGGCACCGACGATGCTGTAGGTGGTGGGTTTTTTCACGGCCGCTTGATCAGCGGTTTCGCGAATGTGTGCCAGCAATACGTCGCCATCGAGCGGGTGACCGAGCAACAGCACCACACCGCTGCCGGCCTCGGCGACCGCAGCCATGGCGGCGCGCAGGCTCCAGCGGCCCGGTTGCTTGACCATCAACAGGTCGCGCAGCGGGTCCATGTTGTGCACGCGAACCAGGGTCGGCTCTTCGGCGCAGACAGTGCCCAGGGTCAGTGCCATGTGCACGTCGCCTTCCACGGAATCACGATAGGTCACCAGGTTGAATTGGCCCAGTTCGCTGTCCAGTGGCTGTTCGGCAATCCGCTGAACGGTACGTTCGTGGATCATCCGGTAGTGAATCAGGTCGGCAATGGTGCCGATCTTGATGTCGTGTTCGGCGGCGAACGCTTCCAGTTCGGCGCGACGGGACATGGTGCCGTCGTCGTTCATCACTTCGCAGATCACGCCGCTCGGCTCGAAACCGGCCATGCGCGCCAGGTCGCAGGCGGCTTCAGTGTGGCCAGCGCGGGCCAGCGTGCCGCCGGCCTGGGCCATCAGCGGAAAGATGTGGCCGGGGCTGACGATGTCTTCAGCCTTGGCGTCTTTCGCGGCGGCCGCTTGCACGGTGCGCGCACGGTCGGCGGCGGAGATGCCGGTGGTCACGCCTTCGGCCGCCTCGATGGAAACGGTGAACTTGGTGCCGAAACCGGAACCGTTGCGTGGCGCCATCAATGGCAGCTTCAGCAGTTCGCAGCGCTCGCGGCTCATCGGCATGCAGATCAGGCCCCGGGCGTGCTTGGCCATGAAGTTGATGTGCTCGGGCTTGCAGCACTCGGCGGCCATGATCAGGTCGCCTTCGTTCTCGCGGTCTTCGTCATCCATGAGGATGACCATCTTGCCTTGGCGGATGTCTTCAACCAGTTCTTCGATGCTATTGAGCGCCACAAGGCACCCCCCTTCTTTCGAAATTTGAGCTTCAGGATTTGAGGTAGCCGTTGGCGGCCAGAAAGCTTTCAGTAATGGTGCTGCCGGCTGTGGATTCGGCGGCCTTGTCGCCCAGCAGCAGACGCTCCAGATAACGGGCCAGCAAGTCGACTTCCAGATTCACCCGGCGACCTGGCTGGTACGACGCCATGATGGTTTCGCTCAGTGTGTGCGGAATGATCGTCAGCAGGAATTCGGCGCCATCGACCGCGTTCACGGTCAAGCTGGTGCCGTCGACGGTGATCGAGCCTTTATGGGCGATGTACTTGGCCAGCTCTTTCGGGGCGCGGATGCGGAATTCCACGGCACGCGCATTTTCGGTACGGGTCACCACTTCGCCGACGCCATCGACATGACCGCTGACAAGGTGCCCGCCGAGGCGAGTGGTCGGGGTCAGGGCTTTTTCCAGGTTCACCGGACTGCCGCTTTTAAGGTCATTCATGGCGGTGCAGTCGAGGGTTTCGCGGCTGACATCGGCGGCAAAGCCGTTGCCAGGCAACTCAACGGCGGTCAGGCACACGCCGTTGACCGCGATGCTGTCGCCCAGTTTGACGTCGCTCAGGTCGAGCTTGCCGGTTGCTACGTGTACCCGCACATCTCCGCCTTTTGGGGTCAATGCACGAATACTGCCGATGGATTCGATGATGCCGGTAAACATGGAGTCCTCCTCGAGAACATAGCCGTCGCTGGGCTGCGGCCGGGAATTATACGCTCGCTGCTGGTGAAGGAATGGCAGTGACCCGCCAGTCATCGCCAACCGCGCGAATATCGGTGATTTTGAGCTCGGGCGCATCCTTCATTTGCGCGAGCGGCCAGTCGAGCAGTGGCCGCGCCGAGGAGCCAAGAAACTTGCCGGCGATGAAAATCTGGAACTCATCCACCAGGCCTTGCTGAGCGAAAGCGCCAGCCAGACGCGGGCCAGCTTCGACCAGCACTTCATTGACCCCGCGATGGGCGAGCTCGATCAGCAACCGGTGCAGATCGACCTGACCGTCAACGCCGGGCACGATCAGGCACTCAGGGCCATTGGCGTACTGCTCTTCCACCGCCACGCAGGTGGCGACCAACGCCGGGCCGGCTTTGAAGAACGGCGCATTCAGCGGCACCCGCAGGCGGCCGTCGATCAGCACGCGCAGCGGCGGACGGCTCATGGCCAAAGCGGTTTGCTCCGGGTCCAGGCCCAATTCGTCAGCACGCACGGTCAGCCGGGCGTTGTCCGCCAGTACCGTGTCGGCGCCGGTCAGCACCACGCTGGCCTGGGCACGCAACCGTTGCACCGCCGAACGAGCCGCAGGACCGGTGATCCATTGGCTTTCGCCGCTTTCCATCGCGGTGCGGCCGTCCAGACTCATGGCCAACTTGACCCGCACGAACGGCAAGCCGTGTTCCATGCGCTTGAGAAAGCCTTGATTGAGCTTGCGCGCTTCACCTTCCAGCACGCCGCTTTCGGTGGCAATCCCGGCCTGGGCCAGGCGTTGCAGGCCGCGCCCGGCGACTTCCGGATTCGGATCCTGCATGGCCGCGACCACTCGGGCGACCCCGGCATTCACCAGCGCATCGGCGCAGGGCGGCGTGTGGCCGTGGTGGCTGCACGGTTCCAGCGTCACGTAAGCGGTAGCGCCACGGGCCTGCTCGCCAGCGGCACGCAAGGCGTGGACTTCCGCATGCGGCTCGCCAGTACGCACGTGCCAGCCTTCGCCGACGACCTGTCCGTCCCGCACAATCACACAGCCCACCCGAGGATTGGGGTGCGTCGTGTAATGGCCTTTACGCGCCAGTTCCAGCGCGCGGGCCATGTAATGGGCGTCGAGGATGGCTTGTTCGGCAGACGTATTCATTCTTTCACCGGCTCACGGGCCAGGCGATCGATCTCTTCGCGAAACTCGTTGAGGTCCTGGAAGCGGCGATACACCGAAGCGAAGCGGATATAGGCGACTTCGTCGAGCTTTTGCAGCTCGGCCATCACCAGTTCACCGACCACGAGGGACTTGACCTCACGCTCGCCGGTGGCGCGCAGTTTGTGTTTGATGTGCACCAGCGACGATTCGAGGCGCTCGACACTCACCGGGCGCTTTTCCAGCGCACGCTGCATGCCGGCGCGCAGTTTTTCTTCGTCGAAGGGCTGACGGCTGCCGTCGGTTTTGATCAGGCGCGGCAACACCAGTTCAGCAGTCTCGAACGTCGTGAAACGCTCGCCGCAGGCCAGGCATTCACGCCGGCGGCGCACCTGTTCGCCCTCGGCGACCAGACGCGAGTCGATGACCTTGGTGTCGTTGGCACCGCAGAAGGGACAGTGCATGGTGGCAGGCAACAAAAAAAGGGAGGGCCATGGTAGCGCATCCCCGTGGCAAGACAAGCCATAGGGTTTGCGGTATACAGACGGCTATAGTGTTTGATCCATGGATTTCACCTTGCTGGAGCCGTAAATGTCCCTAAGACCGCTCGTTTTGCTCAGTCTTTTCAGCCTGCTGGTGGCCTGCGGCAGCGACGCCCCCAAGCCCCAGCCCCCGACGCCAGGCCCAGCCCCGCAGGCGGCGCAGAAAAAAGCGCAGGAGTCGGCCAACCTCGGACCGCTGCCGGCGTTTCAACGAGAGTTGAGCGGCACCTTGCAAGGCGTGCCGGCCGGCGCCGAAGTCGAACTGGCGCTGCTGGTGATCGACGAAAAGGATCGCCCGCAACAATTGCTTGCCAGCTCCAGCCTGATCGGCACCAATCAGGTGCTGCCGTTTCACCTGCGCTTCAACCCGGAATCGTTCCCGTCCGGCGCCCGCGTTGAACTGCGCGGCCGCGCCAGCCAGTCTGGCCAGCTGATTTTGCATCTGCCGTCGCGGATCATCTCCCAGCCCACCACGCAGGCCCTGGGCCAGCTGCAATTCGTCAAAGCGCCATGAATGCACCGCTCGACCTGCAACAGGCCTTGGGTGAACTGCTCGGTGATGCGCAGCTTGTGCCTGTCGCATTGCCCGAGACCGAGCTGAAACTCTGGCTGATCGATGGCGACAACATGGACCGCGCATTCAGCTCCGAAGAAACCCGACGGATTCTGCATGAGCCGCCCTACTGGAGTTTCTGCTGGGCCAGTGGTCTGGCGGTGGCGCGCTACCTCGCCGAATTCCCCGAGTGGGTCAAAGGCAAACGGGTGCTGGATTTCGGTGCCGGTTCGGGTGTGGCGGGGATTGCCGCGGTGAAGGCCGGCGCACTGGAGGTGGTGGCCTGTGACCTCGACCCGCTGGCGATTGCCGCGTGTCGGGCGAATGCTGAACTCAATGACGTAGACCTCAACTACTCGACCGACTTTTTCGCCGAGATAGACCGGTTTGATCTGATCCTGGTCGCTGATGTGCTCTACGACCGGGCGAACCTGCCATTGCTCGATGAGTTTTTAACCCGCGGCAAAGAGGCGCTGGTGGCCGATTCGCGTGTCAGGGATTTTCGTCATTCGCTGTATCAGCGCATCGAAATGCTGGAAGCGATGACCCTGCCGGATCTGGCTGAGCCCGAAGAGTTTCGGCATGTGAGCCTCTACCACGCCACCCGGACATGATCGTTCCCACGCTCTGCGTGGGAGCGCAGCCCCGGACGCTCCGCGTCCCTTCGTACGGCGTGACGCAGAGCGTCACTGCAGACATTCCCACGCGGAGCGTGGGAACGATCATGCTCCGACTTCCGGCCACCCCCCGCCAAGCCGTATAGTTCCCCCTATTCACGCTTCCAAGAGATCCCCCATGAGTCAGGAAACGCCGTACATCTTCGACGCCACGACTGCTGATTTCGACCAGTCGGTGATCGAGAACTCCTTCCACAAGCCAGTGCTGGTGGACTTCTGGGCCGAATGGTGTGCGCCCTGCAAAGTGCTGATGCCGTTGCTGCAGACCATCGCCGAGAGCTATCAGGGCGAGTTGCTGCTGGCCAAGGTCAACTGCGATCTGGAACAGGACATCGTCGCTCGTTTCGGTATTCGCAGCCTGCCGACCGTCGTGTTGTTCAAGGACGGCCAACCGGTCGACGGCTTTGCCGGTGCACAACCGGAATCCGCCGTGCGGGCGATGCTTGAGCCTCACGTTCAAATGCCGCCACCGGCCGCCGCGGACCCGTTCGAACAAGCTCAAGCGTTGTTCGATGACAGTCGTTTTGCCGACGCCGAAGCCGTGCTGAAAGTGCTGCTGGGCGAAGACAACACCAACGCCAAAGCGTTGATTCTCTACGCCCGCTGCCTCACCGAGCGCGGTGAGTTGAGTGAAGCGCAAACCGTGCTCGACGCGGTCAAGAGCGATGAACACAAAGCTGCCCTGGCCGGTGCGAAGGCGCAGATCCAGTTTCTCGGTCAGGCCAAGGACTTGCCGGATGCAGCGGACCTGAAAGCACGCCTGGCGAAAAATCCGCAGGATGATGAAGCGGTGTATCAGCTGGCGGTTCAGCAGTTGGCCCGCCAACAGTACGACGCGGCGCTGGATGCGTTGCTCAAGTTGTTCATCCGCAATCGCAGCTACAGCGAAGGCTTGCCACACAAGACCTTGCTGCAGGTGTTCGAACTGCTGGGCAATGACCATCCGCTCGTGACCACCTACCGCCGCAAGTTGTTTGCTGCGCTGTACTAAGCCGGCTTGATCCAACTGTAGAGCGGCGTATCACCGCCGCTCGACACCTTCACCTCGGCGCTATGGCGCAAGCGCACCAACAGGCGTTTGCCCGACGCCGCGCTGCCCGTCAGACCTTCCAGTTGATCGAGCAAATCCGGCCCGCTCAATTGCCCGGCGTTGCGCAACAGGTCCTTGGCGATCTGCCACAGCGCGTCATCCTGGGTCACCGGTTTGGCCGGGGCGACACTGGCCTCGGGCCTGCTCACCTGCAACTGCGCACCGAGCCGTGCCCAGTCGCCGTCATCCAGCTCCAGCGTCAAATCCACCGGCCAGTCGCCGATGCTTCCGCGAATTCGCAACATACGTCTGCTCCTGCACATTTCTGACCTGCATGCTCCCACGGGACTTGTGCAACGCCAAGTAGCCGGTCAAACTCTCACCGCTAACGTTATAAGATTACATAACAAATACTTCATTTTACTTGTTGAGGACCCTCCATGCGCCGTCTGCTGCTCGCTTTGCCGTTTGCCTTGTTGCCGCTAGCCCACGCCCACGCCGCTGATGAACATGATCATGAGCACAGCAGCCTTGGCGCCCACGAACATGGTGTAGGCCGCTTGAACGCAGCGCTGGATGGCCAGACTCTGGAGTTGGAGCTGGAAAGCCCGGCGATGAACCTGGTGGGCTTCGAACACGCCGCCACCACGGATGCCGATAAAGCCAAGGTCGCCACCGTTCGTGCGCAACTCGAAAAACCACTGGTGCTATTCAACCTGCCAAAAGCGGCCGGTTGCGTGGTCGCCATGCAGGAACTGGAAAGCCCGTTGTTCGGCGATAAACCGGACGCCGATGATGATACCAAAGACGAACATCATCACGACCACAGCGAAATCCACGCTCACTACCAATTCACCTGCGCAGCTCCCGGCGCCCTGAAAAACCTCGACCTGGCGAACATTTTCAACACGTTCCCGGCGACCCGGAAAATTCAGGTACAACTGATCAGCCCGAGCGGGCAGCAAGGCGTTGAAGTGACCGCCAAGGCAGCCGCCCTGAAGTTCTGATTCCACCGCAAATCCCCTGTGGGAGCGAGCCTGCTCGCGAAGGCGCCGTCACATACAACAGAAATGTTGCCTGTCACACCGCCTTCGCGAGCAGGCTCGCTCCCACAGGGTTCACCTATCACCTGACCGGTTTCACATGACCCAAGCACTCATCGAACTGTCCGACCTGGGCTTCAGTTGGCCCGGTCACCCGCTATTACTGGATATCCCGGCGTTTCGCCTGGAGCCTGGCGAAACCCTGTTCCTCAAAGGTCCCAGCGGCAGTGGTAAAACCACCCTGCTCGGCCTGCTCGGTGGCGTGCAGAAACCTGATCGCGGCAGCATTCGTTTGCTCGGCCAGGAACTGACCGAACTGGGTGCCGGTGCACGTGACCGTTTCCGCGTCGATCACACCGGCTACATCTTCCAGCAATTCAATTTGCTGCCGTTTCTGTCAGTGCGCGAGAACGTCGAACTGCCCTGCCATTTCTCCAGGTTGCGCGCCGAACGGGCGCAACAGCGTCATGGCAGCGTTGATCAAGCGGCGGCCACCCTGCTCGCCCATCTGGGCTTGAAAGATGAAGGCATCCTCAGCCGTCGCGCCGACTCACTGTCCATCGGCCAGCAGCAACGCGTGGCCGCTGCCCGCGCGCTGATCGGTCAGCCGGAATTGGTCATCGCCGACGAACCGACGTCAGCCCTGGACTACGACGCACGCGAAAACTTCATTCGCCTGTTGTTCGCCGAATGCCGTGAAGCCGGATCGAGCCTGTTGTTTGTCAGCCATGACCAGAGCCTCGCACCCCTGTTCGATCGCCACCTGTCGCTGGCCGAACTCAATCGCGCCGCTACCCCGTCCGAGGTCTGAGATGTATTTGTTTCGTCTAGCCATGGCCAGTCTGGCTAACCGGCGCTTCACCGCCCTCCTCACCGCATTCGCCATCGCCCTGTCGGTGTGCCTGCTATTAGCGGTGGAACGGGTGCGCACCGAAGCCAAAGCCAGTTTCGCCAGCACCATCAGTGGCACCGACCTGATCGTCGGCGCGCGTTCCGGTTCGGTGAACCTGTTGCTCTACTCGGTGTTCCGCATCGGCAACGCCACCAACAACATCCGCTGGGACAGCTTCGAACACTTCGCCAACGACCCGAAAGTGAAGTGGGCGATTCCGATGTCCCTGGGCGATTCCCATCGCGGCTATCGGGTGATGGGCACCACCGAGGCCTACTTCGAGCATTACCATTACGGCCATCAGCAACACCTGGAATTGTCCGCAGGCCGCGCCTTCGCCAACGACCCGTTTGAAGTGGTGCTCGGTGCCGAAGTGGCGGATGCATTGCACTACAAGCTCGGCGACGAACTGGTGCTGGCCCACGGCGTAGCGGTGATCAGCCTGGTCAAGCACGACGACAAACCGTTCACCGTGGTTGGCATTCTCAAACGCACCGGCACTCCGGTGGACCGCACGCTACACATCAGCCTTGGCGGCATGGAGGCGATTCATGTCGACTGGCACAACGGCGTGCCAGCGCGAGACAACGGCCGGATCAGTGCCGATCAGGCACGGAACATGGACCTCACGCCGCAAGCGATTACCGCGTTCATGCTCGGCCTCAACAGCAAGATTTCAACCTTTGCGGTGCAACGCGAGATCAATGAATTCCGTGGCGAGCCGATGCTGGCGATCCTGCCCGGCGTGGCACTGCAAGAGTTGTGGAGTTTGATGAGCACAGCGGAAAAAGCCTTGTTTGTGGTCTCCCTGTTTGTAGTGCTGACCGGGTTGATCGGCATGCTCACGGCGATTCTCACCAGCCTCAATGAACGTCGGCGCGAGATGGCGATTCTGCGCTCGGTGGGTGCTCGACCATGTCACATCGCGACGCTGCTGGTCCTGGAAGCGTTCGCCCTGGCGTTGTCCGGAGTGATTGCCGGCGTGGCGTTGCTGTATGTGGGCATCGCCGCCGCCCAGGGTTACGTGCAAGCCAATTACGGCTTTTACCTGCCA
>NZ_AKJS01000046.1 GCF_000282215.1 Pseudomonas sp. GM21 | reverse complement strand
CCGTCGAACCGCCATTGCACCTAGCGTCCACTCGGTGTCGTAGCCTTGGACAACTCCACGTTCTCGTGGCGCCAACTCTGTAGGAGTAATCTCTCAACAAAAAAGGAAGTTTCTTTTGGTGTTTAAACACCCAGACTTCAAAGTTTTGTAAGAATATTCCGATTTTTCATACAGATGTTGACGACCCGTCCATTTCGAAACTAGGGTTTAAGTACGCAAACGCCATCAACCCTTAACTAGAACGTGACTTTAAGTAAAACACTGCACCTTCCTACTCTTCGGATCGCAACGCATCTGCTGACCCTTGCGCAAGGAGTAACAAATATGGTTCCGCTAATTAAAGTCGAGCAGTCAAAAATTTCAGACACTGAGATTTCCATATTAAACGGACAAATTTCAATACCAAAAAACTATTTACGCGAAAGGGCTTTTTTAGAAAAAACAAGCGTTTTAGTCATTTCAGGTTCTTTAATCGAGGGAATAGGCACTGTCCATTCCGATATCGACTGCATCATTTTATGCGAACAACGACCTAAAGCAAACGACATTACAAACTGTGGCCACGCGTTAGTGACAGATATAAATTATCACTACATCCACCAAAATGAAGACGTTCATAACACCACAAATTTCTACGGCGAAACCAGCATACACATTGATGCTGATTACATAACGTTTTCCGAACTGGAAGACATTATTACCAAGATAGAGACAGCTTTTGACGAGATTTCTGATGACCAGCGATTTCTCTATGGTCCAGTACTGTCAAACACAGAGAATAATGTCATTCATAGATCATTAATTGGGTACGCGTTGAAAAACGAGAAAAAATTCAATCAACTGAAATCCAGAATCCCTGTCGAGAAACACATTTATGTAGCTCATCGTGAAAAGCTCCCCGTATTTTATGCATTTCAAGATGTTCAGGGTTGCTGGCAGTCGGGAAATCTATGGATGGGTTGTGAGATAGCCCGGGACATGATGCTGAAAACGACGATGAGCTTTAGTTACCTGACAGGCACAACAAACAAACACTACAAGTGGGTTTATTCAAATATGTTCAGAGTCGATGGATTCGATGAAATAAAAAATGGGTTTTTCTCCTTGTCCAGACGAGGAGCAATCACAGAAACCGAATGCAGATCATATATCGAAGATACGCTGATCTACATGGACCAGGTATTTTTAGCCATTGAAGGGCTGCTAAAAAAATCCAAAATTTACCCTTCAATGCAAAAATCACTTTCTGCCCTGGATGAGGAATTCGATAAACGAAAGCAGACCAAGCACAAAATATCAATGTGTGAGTATTATTTCAGGAAAAAATACTTCGCGGCGAAGAATACACCATCTTTAATTAGCCTACTCAAAGAATGGGATTGAGAAAAATACATTTTTCAACGCAGCAAACTTCTACGCCCCGACCGCCTTCATTGTATCCTTAAACGAACACGGGTTACCAAGTATGGAAATTACTCGGATAGCTACTCCACTAATATTTTCCAGAATAGGAGAACTGACTGCCTCATTAATTTATTTTTCGTTTATCGGTCATTACATAGTTGATTCACTTAGTCATGCATCATTCGCATGGGCACTGATCTCTTTTGTAACCGTAGTAGCTATCGGATTTTTTTCAGTATCACTAGTCAAGATAGCCCGGTCGACTGACCTAAATACGGACGAAATTGAAATCGAATTAGTTATTTCATTTAGGTTTGCAATTTTTCTTGGGGCAATCGTTGTTTTCGCTATAATTATACTTGGCACCATCGTTTCAAGACCACCTACAGACAACGGAGAGTTCGAAGGCCTTAAAATACTACTGGCACTCTCAATTTCAGTTCCTGCTCTATACCTGCAGATAGTCATCTTCAATTTTTTCAACGCCATTAAAAGAGCCAAATACGAACTGATATACACATGGTCATTCATTGCTGTTCTCGCCTCAGCCTGCACACTATTTGTTCATATGAATTCAAACACCGATGTTATTTATTTCGCTCTCACATATTCTGGATTGAGATGCTTTTTTGCTTGTCTTGCAGTCGTGCTATTTAATTTAAAAATCCGCGAATACATCTCACAATTTAAGTATTCAAAACACATCCCAAAGGCCACATATGCAAACTACTTAATTAACGGCACCCCCATGGCAATTTGCTTTGGAGGTGAAAGCTCACTATATTTTATATTCTCATTCATCTCAAAAACCATAGACAACACGAACTTATCGGCTTATCAGGCATCGCTGCACTTTTTAAGTATCGTATATATGATTTCAATTGGAGTGGGGAATGCTACAGGGATAGTAGTCGCACGACATTACGAACTAAGGGACTTCCAATCCTTGAGAGCAACCTATTTTGAAGGATTAAAGTTCGGCTTGTTCATATTGACTCCAATCTTACTGGCCTGCCTATTATTAAAGGAAAATATATCAACAATCTATACATCCGATGTGCCAACCAGAAGATTGATCGAGGAAAATATTATAATCTCGATCCCGTTCTTAATATTTGAATACATTTATATTGTGACTCGAATGACATTAAGAAGCATGTGGGACTTCTGGATTCCCACACTGCTAACTATATTATCACTCAACATCCTCGGACTAATACTTTCTATTGGACTACTATCACTTCATGACTATAGCGTTCGCTCCCTATTCGTAGCGCTAGTCTTTTGTTCGTTTTTTCTGATGCTGCTTCTACTCTGGCGGCTAGGCAGTATTCTAAAAAGCAGCGAACAGCCCATTAATAAGAAATTAAGACAAAACACAAAATACAACCTTTAAACTAACTGTCTATTTTGCACGCTGTAGTGAGGACTTAACTATGAACAAGGTAAATCCCGCACCGTATTCACTAAGCCAGCGCACCAACTCAATCACTATCATCAGTGAGCATCATGCCTGGCGGACATTAAGTGGCGTGCAAACAAACGACTATTACACTTATCGCAACGCCATACTAAATGGCTGCCATCTTCAAAGAGCGTCTTTTGACCTGAGACACCCTGAAGAAATGGTTTGCGATTTAAGCAACCTCGAACCCATTTATAACGGCCTGTTTGACGAGGAAATTGTGCGCATATGGGATTACTTAAATTTAACAACAATTCAAATTTCGGACACAGAGGTACGCAGAATTAGTGGAGACGGCCTATCACCAGAAATAGCCATTTCTGGCCCGTCAAAAACAAAACTTGGCAATTTAAAAAGGAAACTTGTTAGTGAGGCATTTGCGCATATTCGTCGAGACACATCTCCAACCCTTATAAACAAAGCCATTCGCGGCATTACCAAGAGCCGGTTACTTACAAACACAAACAACGAAACCCTAGAGTTCCACAACAAGTTCTGCGCCTTCTATAGCAAGTATATATCCCATGAACATTGGGATAGCTGTCCTGCATTTAACACGCGACATGTTTACGAGAATCATGAAATCTGGTCTCAAATCGAAAAAATATCAAAAAACAAATTATTTTTACTCTCAGCAGGTTTACCGATTGCCCTTGGCTACTTGGCAGCAACAGGGGATCCTAATATTTTTTTCTCAGAGGTTCATCGGCAAAATGATTCTAACCTGCTGAGTAGGGATAACGCATTTCAAGATATTTTCCCCTCCCCAACCTCATCGAACGAACCATGGCTGATTATAGATAAAGCCTATACCGGAGGAAGCCTCAGGCAGGCAGCAAACACGGTCAGGAAAAAATTTGGTTACGATATCGAAGTAAAAACTGTAGCACTATTTCCCAAATCATTTAGTGCCTTCATGAGCGCAGATTACGCTGTTTATGCTGGAAAACTATTTGAGGTCAAGTCTTGCGCTCGGAGATTAGACAGGGACCTGTGGCATATACAATTGATCACGGGACAACCGACATGAGGCCATTATTTAAGTGCGAATATATTGTCGAAATAGAAGAATGCCTTTACGAGGCTAGAAAACAATTGCGCCGTTATTGGGCGGGAACTCTGGCTTGTTTGCCAGACGTCACCACAGAAACAAAACACTGGGACAACTCACAAACCCAGTACGACTTAGATTGCCAAAGAACATTATATGACTGCCTCTCCAATATAAGCTTTCGAACCACCATTTACTCAGAAGAAAGTACTTCAGCAACCATATATGGCGAAAATGAAAACTTCTACCTACTAATAGACCCTTTAGATGGAACACACAACGCAGTTTCAGGTTTTCCAACGTATTCATCTAGTGTGGCTCTTTACCACGAGGGAGCGTATATATTTGGTTGGGTTTATGACCTCTCAAGGGACCTAGTCTATACCGCTGCGTTGGGCGAGGGAGCCTACCTTCAGTCGCCGATCATAGTGAAAAGACTTTATACTCGCAAAGTCAACTGCATAGAGGACATGCGGATTTCTTTCCATCGACCCAAGGAGGATAGAGAAAAAACAATAATTCAAAATTTAATGTGGACAGCCAGTAAAATCCGCATTTATTCATGTTCCTCGGTAGAAATCTGCCTTATTGCTGCCGGAGTTCTTGACGCCTTTATAGATATAAATACACCAGGACATGAGCGTAGTTGTGATATTGCCGCAGCAGAGTTGATTTTAAGAGAAGCCGGAGGCGCTCTATTTGATAAAACAGGAAACCCTAGATATTCCCTCCCCCCCTCCCTCGCCTCCCTTTCAGACACCGGAACTGTCATTGCCTTGTCCTCCACAGAGCTGATACGACTTATCTTGTAGCGCACGACCAACTTAACTGGATAAAAATCATGCTAGCCGAAACCGTAAGCTTAAAGCTTGAACTATTGTGCAATGGAGTGAGTTTTTCCGGAGAATTTCTTGAGTACTTTCAATTGCGAACAGATCATATTGAAAAAAGGCGAGCTTATGGCACAGGAGACAGTATTATTCTCAACCATGGCACTCGCACTCCGCAAGAAATCATTCTTGGTGGACAGATTATCGCTGCTGCAAATTACAACCCAGACTCAAATTACTGCATTTCCTTAGAGAAGCAAATCCCCGTACTCAAGATTGGAAATAGAACTGTGAAAATTACATTTCCACAGCGACCTAAATCTTATGGCATGCACCTCAGCAATAGCGAGCTATTTGAGAAACACGTCACCGTATATGGCAATTCGACTCTCGGTATTTTCTCTCCAGGCCACTGCTATTATTTTAACAATGGCGATGAGTGCAAATTTTGCTCTTTAGGACCAGCAAGAGAAATACTATCTGATCATAAGATGCGAATAAAAGGCGATATCGCTGGAGAGGCCGTAGCGACAGCAATCAAGGAAGAAAAAGGACGATATAAACGGGTCCTATTGAACGGCGGAACAATTCCAAACTACGACAAAGGCTACTCAATACATATAGATCTTCTGGAAAGAGTAAAAGAAACCAACCTCCACAACACCTTGGAGTACCACTTGATTTCTATGCCTCCCAAGGATTTTCGTCTTTTTGATCGATTCAAAAAAAATGGCAATAATATGTCTATGAGCATAGAAGTATTCGACCCGGCTTTATTTAAAGAGGTTTGCCCGGGAAAAGCTCGTGACTATACTCGCGAACGGTTTTTAGCCGCTTTTGAAGCCGCTGTCGAAGTTCTAGGTCGTGGCAATGTATATGCTGGTTTTGTCGCCGGGATGGAACCGTTGGAATCAATCATTGAAGGTATCGAATTTTTCGGAGACATGGGAGTGGTACCTGCTGTTGCAGCATTTCACCCTGACGTGGGCTCGCAATATTCTAACAGACAGCGCCCATCGATAGACTTCCTGATAAAGGTTGGGAAAAAGATGTCGGAAATATATCACAGAGAAGGATTTCAACCATTAATCGAGGGCAGTGGTAGAAACTCATTAGACACCGAAGCCTACCTGGGGGGATTTGCATGAGTCATTTATCTAACCAACCTATATTTATCGCCTTCGAAGGCACTGACGGAGCAGGAAAATCAACGATCGCGAGGGCAACCTTCGACAAGGTTTCGGAATCATATTCTAAAATTAATTATATAGATAAAAACCGACCACCGGTTCCATCAGGGTATACAGAGTTTCACATGTCTCGAATACGAGAGGTTCTTTGGGACTATCCAGACAACGCTCCTTTAGACCAATTGGGCGATAGGCATTGGATAAGTTTAATATCCGCCTGGTTTCAAGCCACAGATTATGCTGCCATCAGGCCATTAATCGACTCTGGCGTTAGTTGCATTGCTGATGGCTGGCACTATAAATATCTAGCACGTTTTTTACTTAAAAATACAGGGATGGCTGAAGAGGCATTAACAATATTCTCAACCATTAGAAAACCGGACGCCGTCATTTTCCTGGATGTCGACCCCGCTCTTGCAGCGCAAAGAAAGGGGTCTTTCCGCCTCAGTGAAAGCGGCGCCTTTGATGGCGGCAATGAAGATCGCCTTAAAAGTTTCATTGCGTATCAAAATAGAGTTCGATCCAGCTATGAGCAATGTGGAATGGCAAATTGGGTGAGGATTGATACGACCGACCTTAGTGAGGAAGCGGTGCTTGATAAGGCGGTGATCGCGGTACAAAGCTTACTCAGCGATTTATAGGATTCGGGATGACAAACGAGCCTTGTCCCTCCTCCTCCCTTCAAGTCCTACCATACAAGTGAGCCTGCTCGCGATAGCCATGGGTCATTCAACATCGATGTTGTCTGACACTGAGCCATCGCGAGCAGGCTCGCTTCCACAGGGGTTGTGTGTGAGGCTTAGAGCACACCCTCAGCCTGATCCAGGCGCTCGCGCAAAAACTCGATCAACGCCTGCACCGGGCGCGAACTCTG
>NZ_AKJS01000045.1 GCF_000282215.1 Pseudomonas sp. GM21 | reverse complement strand
GCGCCAGCCGCAACCCTCACGGGCTGCACGTCAAAAGCCACTGGCACGAAGATGGCGTTCACGTCGTTGCCGAGCATCTGCCCGACGCCAAATACTGCGGCTGGCCGGATCTGGTGTACGGCGGATTGATTGCGATGTTGGTCGATTGCCACTCCAACTGGACCGCCATGGCCTACCACTACCGGGCAGAAAACCGCGAACCGGGCTCCCTGCCGCGCATCGACTGCGTCACCGGCAACCTTGGGATCAAGTACATCAAGCCGACACCGATGGGCGTTGTGCTGACTTTGCGCGCCAAGGTTGAGGGCGAAGTCGGGCGCAAGACCCGGGTTATCTGCGAGGTCTACGCCGACGGCGTACTCACGGCCGTGGGGGACTCGGTTTTTGTTCGGGTCGATACCGGGCAACTGGCTGCCGCCGCGCATGGTCGCGAGGTGTAAGGGCTTTACAACTACTTCGCCTTCCCGTTCTGGGGTTTGTAGAACACGAACAAGCCGATACTCGCGGTTTTGATGTACTTCTTTGCCCAGACCGGTTTCACCGTCTTGTCATGGAAGTACATCGCGCCGCCTGTACGATCCGGCAGCTGCTTGTTCAGTGCCTTGCGTGCGATTTCCTTGGCCAGTTCATATTGGGTTTCCTCCTGGACCGCATCCGCGCGCCCGTCGCACCACCAGGAGAACTGGCAGCTTTTGGTTTCGGAACCCTGCTTGACCACCGCGCACACGGTGTCGGGGAAACCTTCGTGGCCGAGACGGTTCATCACCACGCTGGCCACCGCTTCCATGTCGGCCGCGTTCTTGCCTTTGGCTTCCCAGTAAATGGAGCGGGCCATGCAGGTGATCGCATCGTCCAGCGGCGACTTGCCGGCCGGGTCGACGGCCTGGACTTCGGTCGCAGTAATAGTCTGGGACTTGGGCACCGGCACGTTGCTGCCCTTCTCGGCCGCCTTGTGTTCAAGCACCTGCGCCTTGTCTTCCGCCACCTCCTTATTTTGTTTTTGATCGTCCGCAATAGCTTGACCGGCGAGTAGTGAAACGGCGAGAACAGCGGCGATCCATTTGACGGGCATAGCGCAGACACTCTGGGAGGCGTCGGCATAGTGTAGTAGCCAAATCATGTCAGCTATGGAGTCATAAACTGCAAAAAGCCATTGCCTTGTACGGGGGGAGTTCGCGCATCATGGGCATAGTCCGTCCAAGGGGATTTTCATGCACGTCTTATCATCCGCTATGCGCTTTTCAGGGTTGTCGCTGGGTCTGGTGCTTGCCTCTGCGGCCATGGCGGCCGAGGAAACTCAGCTGACCGACTCGATCAACGCCTTTCGCAGCATGACGCAGAATTGCGCCGGTCAGGTCTCGCCGGAGTTGCCACCGCTGAACAGCGATCCGCGCCTGATATTACCGGCCAGCGGACCGGTCGACTTGCAGCAGGCCATGGTGCGTGCGTCGTATCCGATGTTCAATGTGCAATCGATTACCCTGACCGGCCCGCGTGATGCGCAAGCGGCGATGATGGCGGTGCAGGAAAGCTTCTGTCAGGTGGTGCTGGACCCGAAATTCGTCGACATCGGTGTCAGCCGCCGAGGCAACGATTGGCGAATCGTGCTCGCCCGCCCCTTGTTGCCTGCACGCCAAGGCGATGCCGCCGCCGAAGGCCAAAAGCTGTTGGTCGAGCTCAACGCCGCGCGCACTCAACCTCGTAAATGCGGCAGCCAGGCGTTTGCAGCAACCACACCGCTGGCCTGGAACGCCCTGTTGGCGACAGCCGCCGAAACCCACTCCCGGGCCATGGCCAACGGCAACTATCTCGATCACAAGGACCGTGATGGCCGCACGCCCGGTGACCGTGCGGAACTGGCGGGTTACAACTTTGCGCAGATCGGCGAGAACATCGCCGCCGGGCAAGACACCGTGCGCAGGGTCGTCGACGGCTGGCTGGCCAGCCCCGGTCATTGCGCCAACCTGATGAATCCACAGTTCAGTGAACTCGGCGCCGCTTACGCGGTGGACCCGAAGAGCGATGCGGGGATCTACTGGACGGCCATGTTCGGTACGCAATAAGGACGATGATCAGAGCGGTGATCAGCCGCTCTTACAGCGTTTGCTGACTGTTGCCGACGGTTTTGGCCTTTTCGATGGCCCAGTCCATTGCTGCCTCAAAGTCCAGCAAATGCGGGGACGGATTGTGGTCCACTTCAATCACTGAGCCGTCCGGCCGGTACACGCTAATCAGCATTTTCAGGGAGCCGTCTTTCAGTATCTCGGCGGTGACCTTGATCGAGCATCCGTTGGAAAGCGTCTCCTTGTGTTCCTCATGGCGTTCAGTCATTGCTGTCTCCCTCTCGTGGTGAATGAATGGGGCAGTCATCCCTACTGAGCGTAGTAGAAGTTCGCCCGGGATCATTGCCGCCACGGCAGGTTTCAACAACGAAAAACCTCCCCGAGACAGCGGCGCAATGCCACCTATACTGCATTCCACCAACCCCGCCCGGGGCCTGCACTACCGACAATAAAAAGCAGAGGTGGAACATGGTTTGGCAGCAAGTCTACGATCCCTTCGGTAATCCGCTCATTTCAACCCTCCTGGCCGCCGTACCGGTGGTGGTGATGCTGGCCGCCCTGGCGTTTTTCCATATCAAGGCGCACATCGCAGCATTACTCGCGCTGGCGTCTGCCCTGGTGATTTCGGTCCTGGCTTTTAGCATGCCGGCGAACATGGCTGGCTCGGCGGCGTTATTCGGTGCTGCCAACGGCTTGCTGCCGATTGGCTGGATCGTGCTCAACATCATCTTCCTGCACCGACTGACCACCGAGAACGGCTCGTTCAAAGTGTTGCAGGATTCCCTGGCACGCATCACCGATGACCGACGATTGCAATTGCTGCTGATCGCCTTCTGCTTCGGTGCGTTTTTTGAAGGCGCGGCCGGTTTCGGTACACCGGTGGCCGTGACCGGTGCGATCCTGATCGGACTGGGCTTCTCGCCTTTGGCCGCTTCCGGCCTGGCCTTGATCGCCAATACCGCGCCGGTTGCGTTTGGCGCACTGGGCACACCGATCATTACCCTGGCCAAAGTGACCGGGCTGGATGAAATGGAGCTGTCGATGATGGTCGGTCGGCAACTGCCATTTTTCTCGGTACTGGTGCCGTTCTGGTTGATCTGGGCCTTCGCCGGCTGGCGCAAGATGCTGGAAATCTGGCCGGCGATCCTCGTGGCCGGGGTCAGCTTCGCGATACCGCAATTCCTGGTGTCCAACTACCACGGCCCGATGCTCGTGGACGTGATCGCCGCGCTGATTTCCATGGCCTGCCTGACCGGTTTCATCAAGGTCTGGAAACCCGCCACGGTGCACACCTCGGCCGCGTTGTCCGGGCGCGTCGATAACTCGAAGATCGACGAGGAGCATAAGCACACAACCGAGCCCAACGCGACGTTTGCCAGCGATGCCAAACCGGCGGTGATGCGCGCGTGGATGCCGTGGATCATCCTCACGGTATTCGTCTTCGCCTGGGGCACACAGAGCTTCAAAAACATGTTCGATACCCGCCCGGCGATCGATCCGGTCACCAACTCGGCCAAGCTCGACCCGCAAGGCAAACCGATGCGCGAAGCCAACCCGATCTTCGCCCCGACCGTAACCTTTACCACCCTGCACCAGCAGGTTGAAAAAGTACCGCCGGTGGTGCCTGCACCTAAAACCGAGGACGCGATCTACAAGTTCAACTGGTTCACCGCCACCGGCAGCGGCATCTTGCTCTCAGCCATCCTCGGCGGGCTCCTGATGGGTTACTCGATTCCGCAACTGGTACGCCATTACCTGAGAACGATATGGGTGGTGCGCTACTCGCTGATCACCATTGTGGCGATGCTCGCCTTGGGTTACCTCACGCGCTACTCGGGACTGGACGCCACCATGGGCCTGGCCTTCGCCGCGACCGGGATTTTCTACCCCATGTTCGGCACCCTCCTGGGCTGGCTCGGCGTGGCCTTGACCGGTTCCGACACGGCCTCCAACGTGCTGTTCGGCGGATTGCAACGGGTGACCGCCGAACAATTGGGGATCAGCCCGGTGCTGATGGCGGCGGCTAACAGTTCTGGCGGGGTCATGGGCAAAATGGTCGACGCACAGTCGATTGTGGTGGCGTCCACGGCAACGCGCTGGTACGGGCATGAAGGGGAAATTCTTCGGTACGTATTCTTCCACTCCATCGTGCTGGCGATTCTGGTCGGTGGACTGGTGACGTTGCAGGCGTATGTGGCGCCGTTCAGTCATATGGTGGTGGGTGGGCATTAATCCGTAAGTGCCACCGTTTGCCACAACCCGGACAAATTGTCCGGGTTGTGCGGCAAACGCTGCTTTACTGGATTAAATCTTTAACACACGGGAAGCGCCCCTATGGAACGTCTCACCGCCAAAGATTTCGCCCCCGAACTGCTCGAACTCTACGATTACTACGTCCATGGCAAGATCAACCGGCGAGAGTTTCTTGATCGCGCGGCGTTGTTCGCCTTGGGCGGTTTGACCGCCGGCGCCTTGCTCGCCTCCCTGAGCCCCAACTATGCGCTCGCCGAACAAGTCGAGTTTACCGACCCGGACATCATCGCCGAGTACATCACCTACCCCTCACCCAAGGGTCACGGCAATGTGCGCGGCTATCTGGTGCGCCCGGCCAAAGTCACTGGCAAAGTGCCGGCGGTGCTAGTCGTGCATGAAAACCGTGGGCTCAATCCGTATATCGAAGACGTCGCCCGACGCGTCGCCAAAGCCGGGTTCATCGCCCTCGCCCCCGACGGCCTGAGTTCGGTCGGTGGCTACCCCGGCAACGACGACAAGGGCCGCGAGCTACAGGCGAAGGTCGACCCTGAAAAGCTCATGAACGATTTTTTCGCCGGCATCGAGTGGCTATCGAAAAACGACGCGACCACGGGGAAAGTCGGCATCACCGGCTTCTGCTACGGCGGAGGGGTGTCCAACGCAGCGGCCGTGGCCTATCCGGAACTGGCGGCAGCCGTGCCTTTTTATGGTCGCCAGCCAAAAGCGGAGGATGTGGCCAGGATCCAGGCGCCCTTGCTGCTGCATTACGGCGAGCTGGACAAGGGCATCAATGATGGATGGCCAGCGTACGAATCAGCATTGAAAGCCGCCGGCAAAACCTATGAGGCCTATATTTATCCGGGCACGAACCATGGTTTTCATAACGACTCGACGCCTCGCTACGATGAAGCCGCCGCCAAATTGGCCTGGGATCGTACGATCGCGTGGTTTCGCAAGTATCTGGCTTAGCAGACGGGGCACGGTTGGATTGACCGGGCTCAGGCGTCGACCTGAATCACCTCGATACCCAACCGCTGATAATCCTCAACGTTACCCGACGCCACCTGTTGCTCGGTGATCAGCGTATGGATGCGATTGCACGGTGCGACAACAAACGGCTCCACCGCGCCCAGTTTGTCCGACGTGGTCACGGCCACCACCTGCGACGCGTTGTCGATCATCGCCTGCTTCACCGGCGCCTCATCGAAATGCAGCGAGCTGATGCCGACTTCCGGGTGAATCGCGCAGATACCAATGAACAGCAGATCCGCCTTGATGCCTTCGATCAGCCGCAAGGTTTCATGCCCGCTGGCGGACATCGTCGCGCGATTGAGTTGCCCACCGGCCAGGATCACGTTGACGCCTTTGTATTCCGCCAAGGCGATGGCGATCAGTGGCGACGCGGTAATGGCCGTAATGGCAATGTCCGAGGGCAGCGACCGCGCAATCTGCAGCGTTGTGCTGCCTGAATCGAACATCACAATCTGGCCATCCTGCACCCGGCGTGCGGCGAGTTGTGCCAGCTGCGTTTTCACCTCATCGGTTTCACCGACCCGGGTGAAGAAATCCTTGCCCGTGTCTTTAGGCCGCGGCAACGCTCCGCCGTGCACCCGTTGCACCAACCCTGCACTGGCGAGTTCTGACAGGTCGCGGCGAATGGTGTCTTCAGAAACGGCGAAATGCTGACTCAGCTCGCAAGCCATGACCTTGCCGTCGCGTTCAAGGAGCAGGAGGATTTTTTGCCGGCGCACCGAAGGTAGTTCGGTTGCAGCGTGCTGATCTTGCATGTTTATGCCTGAAATTGCGGGTTTTTGCGAGGTTAGCCAAGCTACCGATAAAACACAATCGGGCGTTTCTGGCACACTCCCCGGCACCTTCGTCCAGAGCAGCCATCACCCATGCTTTTTGCCCTTGTCTCAAACGGTTCACCGCTCACGCCAGCACAACCTGACGTAACGGTTCCGTGGTGGAGTTTTACCAAGACCGTGCTGTGCGCCGCCGCCTTGGCGCTGGTACGTGATGGCAAGTTTGATCTGGACGAAACCCTGCCCGAAGGTCCCTTCACCCTTCGCCAGGTGCTGCGGCATGAAGCCGGGTTGGCCGATTATGGCGAGCTGGCGGATTACCACGCCGCCGTGGCGCGCAACGAAACGCCGTGGCCCGCTGATGACATGCTGCAACGCCTGGAAGCAGCCCGATTGCGCTACGCACCGGGCGACGGCTGGGGGTATTCGAACGTGGGTTACCTGTACGTGGCCAGATTCATCGAGCGCCTGAGCGGGCTTGCGCTGGACGAAGCGCTGACCCGGCTGGTTTTTTCACCCCTCGGTTTGTCACGTGTGCGCCTGGCCACAACTCGAGCCGATCTTGAGGGCGTGAGCATGGGCGCCGCGCAAGCGTACGACCCGGGCTGGGTGTATCACGGACTGCTGGTCGGCCCGCTGGATGAAGCCGCGCTTTGCCTGGATCGTCTATTGGCCGGCCAGACTCTGCCGTCGTCGTTACTGCAAGAGATGCAAACGGCCCGGATACTCGGCGGGCCGATAGCCGGGCGCCCTTGGGTTGCGCCGGGCTACGCCCTGGGCCTGATGCAAGGCGCGGTCGAGGAAGGACTGATATTGAGTGGGCACACCGGCTGCGGGCCGGGCAGCGTGATCGCCGTCTACCGTTGCGCAAAAGGCGACGACACCGCCAGTTGCGCGGTTTTTGCCGAAGGTGGCGCCGACGGGGCTGTCGAAGCAGAGGCTGTCGGTCGCTTGGTGAATATCCTTGAATGACGCGGGCCTGTTTGCCAAAGAATCAGCCCGGATGAATGGTCGTTCATGGCGTGTGTGATGGGACTAACGTTGTAAGTCCACACCGGGAAATCCGGTATTCTCACAGCGGTGAACTTCCATGGACAAGATCGCCCGAAAGCTAATGGACTCCTCGACAATCCGTTTCGCTGGCGCCGGATTGGCATTAATCGCGGGATTGAGCGGTCCGATCGCCGCCCATGCCGATGAGACGTACGCCAAGAATTTGCTCAAGAGCATGTCCGACTACCTGACCGCGCAAAAAAACATATCGTTCAACTACGACACCAGTTTTGAAGTCATCACCAAAGAAAAACAAAACCTTGCGCTGGCTGCTTCCGGCACGACCGTCATCAACCGCCCCGACAAGATCCGCAACCTGCGCGCGGGTGGCTTTGTCGACATGGAAATGCTGTTTGACGGCACCACCCTGACCTTGCTCGGCAAAAACACCAACACGTACACGCAAGTGGCTGTACCCGGCACACTGGATCATTTGATTGATGAATTAAGGGAAAAGTACGACCGACCGTTGCCGGGCGCGGACCTGTTCGTGTCCAACCCTCAAGAGTCCTTGATGAAGGGCGTGACCAACATAAAGGACTTGGGCAGTGGCGTGATCGGTGGCGTCGAGTGCGATCACCTGGCGTTCAGAAGCAAAACCGTGGATTGGCAGATCTGGATTGCCCAAGGCGAGCGTCCTTACCCCTGCCGTTATGTCATCACCTCGAAACAGATCGCGGGCGGACCGCAGTACAGCATTCAGTTCAGTAACTGGAAGACCGGCGATGAGGTTGCCCCCGACGATTTCACCTTTAACAACACAACGAATGCGCAGAAAATCGATTTGAAAGACCTCCCCGGCGATACGTTGCCGAAAAATTTTGTGCGAGGACCTGCCAAATGAATCTTTTGATAAAAACAGGTGGTTTGTTACTTGGCGCCTTCGTGCTGATCGCAGCGCTTGAGGTGGGTCAAACCCTGTCGATCCCCGGCGTACATAGCGTTATTTCCCACGCCGAAGCGGAGGTCGGACGCCCTCTTTCACCGGTCAGCGTTGCCGGGGTAGCACGGCGTAGCAACCGGTGATGACAACCCAGGCTTGAACGCCTGAGCGGTGTCAGTTACTGGCAACGTGCGCCACACTGCCCGACTTCACTAACGCCTTGAGCGAAGCATCAAATTGCTTCAGCGCCTTCACTTGCAATTCGGTTTGCTGGTCGATTTGCGCAGCAATTTCCGGCGCCGCCTTGCCATGCACCCACACTGATGGCATTTGCTGTGCGCGTGAGCCTTCGGCCTGGCCGATGTACTGCAGGTCTGCATCGTAGAATTTGGCCATGAAGCGCGCTTCGACCTGATTATTGCGCTTGGACACCAGCCGGCTGTAGGTGTCCAACATCACCACCACGTCGGGACGGGCTTGCACCAGCGCGTCGAGGTTGTCGTAGACCGTCACCGAGCCGAACTGTTTTTGCAGCGAGCCCATGAGCCAGTTGATCGCCAGCTTCGGATCGGAGCTGTTGACGAAGGCGTTGCTGATGCGCGAATCCAGCTGCGGATTTTTCGCGCCGTTCACTGCAACCGCATGGTACTGCTCAAGGTATTGGAGGGTATCGAGGGTGTTTTCGCTGTAGAGCACGCCCACCGATCGGGCATGCTGCAGGCCGCGCGTACTGTCGGCGATCGGCGGGAAATGGCAAGACGGGTCAGCCGCGTAAGCCGGCACAGTCACGGCGACGCTGCCGGTGAATACGGCAACAAACGCCAGCAAGGTAGACATTTTCATCGCGCAGGTTCCTTCAAGGGCGAGTGGGGTATGTGGCTATCCTCCTCCCTTGCCAAAAAAACAGAACTTGCATTGTTTGATGATGAGTATTGATCAAACCAATGGTGGCGCGATGAGCCTGGGCTACGCTGTTTTGATGCCTTTGTTTCCGCCCTCGCCCATGGAGCCCAAACGTGCACCGAATTTCCTCTGCCGCTATCGCCTTGAGCCTGTTATTCGCCTTTTCAAATCCAGCCTCTGCGGATACCCCCGCCCTGAATGAAGCCCGCACCCTCGTCGCCAAGGTCCACATGGGCAGGAATCTCCCGGCCCTTGCATTGTCGACGGCGCAGGGAACGGTCTCCTACTCGATGATTGCCGAGAAGCTGGGGGCTGACGATGCCAACCGTATCGTGTCTGAGGAAATCACCGCGCTGCTGCCCAAGTACCAGCCCGAATGGGACGAAAACCTGGCGCGGGCCTACGAAAAGTCGTTCTCCGAAGAAGAACTGGCCTCACTCGTCGCCGAAGGCCCTGCCTCGCAATACGTGGAAAAAGTAAAAGCACAGCAAGCCACCGTCGGTGGAGAGATGCGCTCGACTTCAGAACCGATTGTGGCGGCACTGGTGACAGAAGCGCTGAAGGCGACCATGGAGAAACGAGTGCCGTAAAGCGGTCTACGCTGCTTCAGGTACACCACTTCCCCTGTGTACCCTGGAGACACCGTCATGCTGCGCACCCTGCTGACCGCTTCGCTACTGCTTGCACTTAGCCTCCCGGCCTTGGCCGGGGTCACCCCATTCCCCGCCACTTTTCATACCCAGGACATCACCGTTGAAGGCGTGAAAATCCATGTGCGCGTCGGCGGCACCGGGCCGGCCGTGGTGATGCTGCATGGTTTTGGTGACACCGGCGACATGTGGGCGCCCCTGGCGGCCGACCTGGCCAAGGACCACACCGTTGTGGTGCCGGACCTGCGCGGCCTGGGGCTGTCGTCGATCCCGGACGGCGGCTACGACAAGAAGACCCAGGCGGGTGACATCCGTGGCGTGTTGGCCGCATTGGGGTTCGAGCATGCGGTGGTCATTGGCCATGACATCGGCACCATGGTCGCCTTCGCTTACGCCTCGCGTTATCCGCAGCTGACAGATCGCCTGGTGGTGATGGACGCCCCGGTGCCCGGCATCCCGCCCTGGAACGATATCGTGCGCTCGCCGATGCTCTGGCACTTCGACTTTGCCGGCCCGGACGCCGAACGTCTGGTGGCCGGGCGTGAACGCATCTACCTGGACCGGTTCTGGAACGAATTCGCGGGTGACCGCAGCAAAGTCGATGAAGCCACCCGGCAGCATTACGCCAAGCTCTATGCCCGCCCCGGCGTGATGCACGCAGCCTTCGCCCAGTTCGGCAGCATTCGTCAGGATGCCGTGGACAACGAAGCCTCAATGAAGACGCGGCTGACGATGCCGGTGCTGGCCATCGGCGGGGAAAAGTCCTTTGGAGCCAATGAAGCGATTGTGATGCGCAATGCGGCGGACAACGTGACCGAAGTGGTGATCCCGGGCGCCGGTCACTGGCTGATGGAAGAAGCGCCGACGCCGACCATTCAGGCGATTCGCAACTTCATCGCGCAGTGACGCGAGTGGATCGCGGCGTTCGCAGTGGCGTTCAGCAGCAACGCGTCGTGCACTGCTTGCCGCCGTAGCGGGCCTCCTGACGCTCACGAATAAACATCGAAAGGCTCAAGACCGGCTGGTCCGGGTGTTTGAGCGCCATTTGCGCGACGTAGTTGTCGTAGTCCGGGACGCCGACCATCAAACGCGCGCCTTGGCTGAGGAACTTGGCGGCTTGCTGCAATTTGCGGTACATGGCAATGCTCTCATTGTGGTTTTGGACAGCCCCATGAAAGCGCACTTTTGTATCTGGAATGTGTCCACGCAACCGCAACGCATTCCTTCTATCTGCAACGCCAACCGTGTAGCAGCTGCCGAGCAGCGCGAGGCTGCGTTCGGCTGCGCAGCAGTCGTAAACCCTCAGCGCACGGTGAGCCTGACGCACCGCATTGGCTGATTTTACGACTGCTTCGCAGCCGAACGCAGGCTTCGCCAGCTGCTACGGGATCGTTTTAAGGCTGAATTGACGGGAAGCCGCTGATCCGTAGTTTTTCTCCGGTTCTGTCTCTGTACCGCAACCCGCGCCGGTCCGACAATGCGCAGCACGGCGCAACAGTTTGTTAATATCCACGCGCTTCTTACGTCTGATCTATCAGCCGCCACAGATTTCACGTCGCTACACAGGATTTTTCCCCCATGAGTACGTTGTATACCCGTCGCACTGTCTTGCGCGGCATGAGCCTGTTGAGCCTCGGCCTGCTGGCCGGCTGCGATGACAGCAGCAAGCTGTCGTTCAAGTACGGCAAGGACCTCAGCGACAAGATCATGGGCCGTACCTTCAAGCTCAAGGACGCCGACGGCGAAACCCGGATGCTGACCAGCTATCGCGGGTTGATGCCGATGATTTTCTTCGGCTTCACCCAATGCCCGGCCGTGTGCCCGACCACCCTGGCCCGCGCCGCCCAAGCGAAAAAACTGATGGGCCGCGACGGCGAAAAGCTGCAAGTGATCTTCATCACCCTGGACCCGGAACGCGACACGCCGGCGATGCTCGATAAATACGTCAAATCATTCGACCCGACATTCGAGGCGCTGCACGGCACGCTGGAAGAAACCGCCGCCACCGCCAAGGAGTTCGGCGTGTTCTTCGAAAAAGTCCCCAGCGGTTCGAGCTACACCGTCTCCCACACCGCGACCAGCTTCGTCTTCGACTCCCGGGGCACTCTGCGCCTGGGATTGTCCGCGTCCCTTACCGCCCAAGAGTGCGCAGAAGACCTGCTCACCGTCATGGAGGTCTGCTAATGACTGCAACATCCTTCAAACGCATCAAACAACTGGCCCTGGGCCTGTCGCTGATCGGCCTGGCCTTTCAAGTGTCGGCGCAAACCCAGGTCCACGACGCCTGGGTCCGTGCGACCGTTGTCGACCAACTGTCCACCGGCGCCTTCATGACCCTGCAAGCCGACAGCGACAGCACCCTGCTGAGCGTTCAGTCGCCGGTGGCTAAAACGGTACAGATTCACCAAATGAGCATGAAAGACGACGTGATGAAAATGGGCATGGTCGAGTCCGTCTCGCTGCCGGCGGGCAAGGCTGTGAACTTCGACCCCCATGGCTACCACGTGATGCTGATCGACCTGACCACTCAGGTTAAGGAAGGCGACAAAGTCCCACTGACCCTGATCGTGAAAAACGCCAAGGGCGAGCAGGAAACCATCGAAGTGCAGGCCGAGGCTCGGGCACTCGGCACGATGGATCACAGCAAGATGCATTGAGGCGTTGAGCTGAAGGCTGTAGCGGATCAAAAAACCAATTGAACCCTGCGGCCCATCGCGCTTTCGAAAGCCTATAGCGCCGAACTTCGAAGAAGCCAGGCGCCATTGCAGAGGAAATCCCGATGAACACCAGACTTCTGCTTCTGATCGCCTGTTTGAGCCCGACGCTGGTCATGGCTGAAAGTTGTGACGTCCAGACCCGGTCCCAAAGCCCTTCCGTACCGGTGGTTGAATCCCATAGCTGCTATGAGTACGACGGCATGCCGGTGAACGCCATCGACTGGTCTTGCAGCAACGAAAGCAAAGAAATGCTGACCAGCACCAAGAAAAAAGTCGCACAGTGCGACGATCACTACCAGGCCACGTGCATCGCCACGCTGACTCAAGAATCTTTGGCCAACCCACATTCCACCAGCAAGGACAAGAACAGCACCTCGCTGACCATCCCCGACAAGGCGAAAGTCACGACGTACTACTACAGTGCCGAACACCTGGGTCAGGCGAAGATAGATTGCGAGTCCGGCGGCGGGCGCTGGAAAGCGCAGTAGGCGTTCACCACATTCCCTGTGGGAGCCTTACCAAAAAACCTGAAATTTAATGAACCCAGCCCACAGCGATACACCTAACTGAATGACTATCAGGAGGGTGACGCATGCACATCGAAACAATCTGGATCGTACTCACAGCCGTTCTTCTGCTGATCGAGCTATGGGCAATCAACCGAGTCCGAAAAGCTGAAGGCAAATCGAGCAACAAACTCTTGTGGATCGTGGTGATCGTGTTTGTGCCGCTGATTGGGGTGGTGGCATGGGCATTGGCGGGGCCGAAAAACACCGACCACAACCCGCATTCGCCGCAGGCCAGACAGTGACGCTGGAGCGTGTGCGCTGAAGACTGCGTGATCCAAATACAAAGCCCCGATGATTCGGGGCTTTGTCGTTTCTGTTCATCCCGCTTCGCTAAAGTCTATTGGAAGCCGCCAGATTCGAATCTTCCATTCCGAAAATCATGTAGGAAACAACCCTCTGTAGCGAGGGAGCTTGCACCCGTTGGGCGGCGAAGCCGCCCCAACCCCCGCCACAATTTTAAACACACCCACATCCTGTAGCAGCTGGCGAAGCCTGCGTCCGGCTGCGCAGCAGCCGCAAACCCGGCAAACAAAGTCCACCTGACATTAAACAACTTCTGAATACCGGCTTGTCCCAACTCGCAACCGATTACCCCGTCCTGCTCATCGACAGCGACGCCCCACTGCGCGAACTCCACAACTGCCTCAGCGAACGCCTCAGCGCCGTCCTCAAATACCTGAACCTGATGGCCTGCACCAGCCTCCCCGACTACGCCGAAAATGACATCAACACCGTCACCAACATCGCCCGAATTTTGATCCAGGATGTGAATGATGTGTTTCGGGTGATTGAGCAGCGTGGGTTTGATTTGCCAAAGAGCCGGTAATCAAATTCAAGTCGTAAAAAACCCGCGTTACTGCGGGTTTTCGGCCTATGGCTTTGCTGAGTCCCACTCGCACTGCTTCAATCGATCAGCATCAGTGCCGCTTCCTTCATGCCTATCAACTTCGCCCTCTGCATTGAGGAAAATATGAGTGTTGGGCCACGTTGGTGTGATGCTGATGCAATGCCAGCGGCCTTTCTCGCTACGCCAAGAAAACTCCATAAAGAAATCGCTATCCGGGGACAGAAAGCCTTTGTCGCTAACGCTGGCACCGGGGGCAAACCTTCCCCTGTAGATCCGGTCCTTGACGTTCCAGACGTACCGCAATTCTTCCCGTCCTTCTGGGGAATAATGGACGGTTGCCGTTGGTAATGCGGTGCGCCAAAAAACAATCGCCAGCAGCGGAAAAATCAGAATCCATAACCATCGTATGTACCGTGTTCGGGTTTTATTTGCATACGTGGTCACTGATTCCATCTCCCCAATTCTGCGGCGCAACCGCCAACACTTCATCCATGATCAGCTTTGCTGTTACACCGCCGTTAGGGTGCTGGTTGGCGAGCTTCACTCCAATACTGATCGACACCCTGTCAGCAACATCGTCCCATGATCGTAAATCGGTCCATGGGCTGACTGTAGGGGTGTGGGCCGGGAAGCGTCCTGTCCGTTTTAGGTTTTGTTAACAATTCATCGGCCTTCCTTACGCTGTCTGAAGCGATTTGTTCAGCACCGGCACCGTCGAGCAGGAGACTTTCCGACAGCCCGCTTATGATTCCAACGTATCCGTAATGGATGTTCGACCAGATGTCATAGAAGTACTCGTACGCACCTTGTTTGTGCCGCACACCAGCCCCCGGCGAACAGCTTGCGCAGCTTCGGCTTGTGATCCCACTCCTGATCCTGACCCACTTTTTTAGTCCAGATTGTGGCTGCTGCGACTTTCTGCGCCCTTGCGATATTGCCGTAATTCGGTGGCCCAGCCCCCCGGTGTCAGGATAGTTG
>NZ_AKJS01000044.1 GCF_000282215.1 Pseudomonas sp. GM21 | reverse complement strand
CTCAGCCTCCCGAAGGGGCGGGCAAATCAAAAGCAAGATCAAAAGCTGCAGGCGAGCTAACGCTCGGCCTGATGAGTGGTGAGAAGCAAAAGCGGTTTGTTGCTCTGTTTTTTTGTGGGAGCTGGCTTGCCAGCGATGGCGGCCTGACAGCCGACCAATCTCCATCAGATGTACACCGATCCATTGTGGGAGCGAGCCTGCTCGCGATGACGGCCTGAAAGCCAACCAATTCCTGACAGGTGTACCTCATTCCCTGTGGGAGCTGGCTTGCCAGCGATGACGGCCTGACAGCCGACCAATCTCCATCAGATGTACACCCATCCATTGTGGGAGCGAGCCTGCTCGCGATGACGGCCTCACGACCCACCCATCTCCACCAGGCGCACACAAAAAAACCGCAACCCTCCCCCAAGAGCCGCGGTTTTTCTATGCTGCGTGATTATTGCTGGAACACTGTTGCCTGGTTGGTACTGCCATTTTGCTGCACGATAGCTGTCTGGGTGAGGCCGCTTTGATTAACACTGGCAATGTTGCCGGTGCCGCCCTGGGTTACATAAGCCACGTTCAGGTTGTCGGTTTGTTTGACGGTAATGATGTTGTCGCTGCCATACAGCTGTGTGGTGAACGCCTGGTTGTCAGAGCCGGACTGGTTGAACTCGGTGCTGTTGCCAATACCTTCGCTGCTGCCTTGCGCCAGGTTGGTGGTGCCGCGCTGGTCGGCGATGAGGATGTTGTCGGTGCCGTTCTGCTCGAAGTACAGCTCGTTGTAGGACTCGGCCTGGCTGACGGTGGTTTTGTTGCCGGTGCCGGTCTGATTAGTGGTCATGCGGTGGCCGACGCCGTTCTGGGTGAAGTTGGCGACGTTGTCGATGCCGTTCTGATTGACAGTCGCAGTCTGGAGGCTGCCGAACTGGCCTCCCGCTTGCGGACCTTTCCAGTTGCTGGCGTAGACCTTGTTGCCGGTACCCACCGAGTTGGCGTTCAGCACATGACTGTCGCCGCTTTGGTAGGTGAAATGCACGTTGCTCGTGCCGTTCTGGTACAGCGCGACGGTCGAGCCGATGGATTCGAACTGGTCGGCATAGATCGCGTTGAGGTCGCCGACTTGCAGCACCGTCGCCACGTTTTCCTGGCCGAAGCTCTGGTCGACCACGGTTTCGTTGGTTTGCCCGGACTGATTAATGGTGGCGTGGCTGGAAACCTGGGTTTCTTGCCAGACTTCGGTGCCGTTGAAGTCGCCTTCCTGGGTGATTCTCACCGTGCCACCTTCGCCGTTGCGCTGGTCGCCATAGGCATAGTTATCGTTACCCGACTGGAAGGTATTGATCTGGCCAGCAATGTGGGACACCTGTTCGGCGGCGCTGTAGTTGGTGTTGCCGAACTGGATGACGGTGGCGTTGTTGCCGATGCCCATGACCATTTGCTCGACGTAGGCTGTGTTGTTGTCGCCTTGCTGGAAGGTGGTGCCGGTGGCGCCGTCCTGACTGTCCTGATAGACAAACGAGAAGTTGCCGCTGCCTTCCTGCTGTTGCAGCGCCTGGCTGGGGCCTGCGCCAACCGACTGGCTGGCATGGGTGTTGTTGAACGAGCCGGCTTGTTGCTGGGTGATGGTGCTGCCGTTTTCGAACAGTTGCTCACCGTAGGCGGCATTGAATTCACCGTTCTGGGTCTGATCGATCGTGCTGCTGGCGTTGTCCTGCAACGCCGCCGCATCGTTGCCGGTACCGGCCTGTTGCTGAGTGGCGGTGCTGAAGCTGGCCACCTTCTGTGTCACGTTGGCGACGTTGGCATCGCCATTCTGGTTCTGGATGGATGTGCTGTCATCAGCCATCGCCTGGGCACTGACCATGACCAGAATGGCGGCGGCAAGGGGTTTCAGTTTGAACATGATGGAACCTCCAAAGTGGGGCAGTGCTTAGCGATATTGTTTGACCGAGACGCTCATGCCGTTCCCGGATTGGTTCACGGCGCTGGAAAGCCCCGTGCCCGCCTGGTCGATGCTGGCGTCGTTGTTATTGCCGTTCTGGGAAATCTGCGCACGGTTATGGCTGCCGGTTTGGGTGATGTCGGCGTTATTGCCATACCCCTGCTGGTTGATCATTGCCATCAGGTCGTTGCCTTGTTGCAGGATGTAGGCTTCCTGGTTACTGCCCGACTGCACGATGGTGCCGAGCAACGACTGACCGTTCTGTTGCAACAGCGCAATGTTGGCCTGACCGTTCTGGTCGATCAGCGCGTGCTGGCCAACCGGCGGTGGCAACTCTCCCAGGTCGCCACCGGGACCCAGGTCGTCGTTTTCCATCAAGTCATCGGCGCGCGCGCCCGCACTGCTGCAAAGCAGAAGCAGGCAGAGCAGGGTGGCGGTCGACGTTTTCATGGTTCTAGTCCTTACGGGTGAGGCCAGCCCCACCCACCCCAATGGTGGGTGGGTAGGGCGAGGGCTCAGTTAGCGACTACCGATACCGAGCGCACGGAGCCTTGGGAGGAGCGGATGGTGGCCGTCGGATTAGCTGACGGGATCACCGTGGTGGTGTTGCTCACCGTCAACCGCCAGCGACCGGTCAGCGGCACCGTGGTGGTGCCCAGGGTTTGCAGCCCGGTCGGGGTGGAGACCTGCACGGTGATGGTGTTGCCGGTGGTCACCGATGAGGTACCCGCAAAGTCCCAGGTGAAGCGGTTGTTGGAGCGCGCCGACACCGTGGCCGTGGTCACCGCGAAGGTTTCCGCAGCAGGTCTTGGCGAGACTTGCACCGTGACCGTCGCTGGCGTCGACGCGGCGCCGAAGCTGTCCCGGGCGAGGTAGGTGAAGGTGGTGGTAAAGGCCGTGGTCACCGTGGCCGGTGGGGTGTAGGTGATGACGGTGCCGTCGGTGCTGACGGTGCCGCGACCGGCCGCCGGTGCGGTCACGATGGCTGCGCTGAGCGGCACGTTGCCTTCCGGATCAGTGTCGTTGGCCAGCACGTTGATCGGAATCGCCACGCCCAGGGTCGCGACAGCATCGTTGACCGCCGTCGGTGCCTGGTTAGGCGCCACGGTGATGGTCACCGTCGCAGGCGTGGTCGAGGCCAGGCCTTTGGCGTCTTGAGCCGTGTAGTTGAAGGTCACGGTCAGCGGCGCGTTGACAACGGCTGGCGGGGTGTAGACCACCGATGTGGTACCACTCAATACCACGCTGCCTTGCTCGGCAGGCAGTTGAGTCAGCCCCGTGATGGTCAGTGGTGTGTCGCCGTCCGGGTCGCTGTCGTTGGTCAGCAGGTTGAGGGTGACAGGCACGCCGAAGCTGGTGCTGCCGGTGTCGTTGACGGAAAGCGGTGCCTGGTTCTCACCGACTTCCGGTGCTTTGCCGACGACTACGACGGGCTCGGTGTCACTGCCGCCCGCTGCGGATTTAACCGTCACGGTGGCGGGTGGCTGGGTCAGGTCGGAGACGGTAATGCTTTGCAGGGTGCCGGACTTCGACAGGCGTCCATAGCCCTGAACGACCATATCCGGTACGACCACTTCGTCGGTGGAGGAGGCTTCGATCAGCAGTTTGTGATCGTTCCAGCTGTACCGGGCGGTCTTGATTTTCACTATGTCAGTGAGCTTGCTCGACACTGCTGTAGGGCGGGTAGTGCCCGTCGGGTTGGTGGCGGTGACCACCACGACCGGAGGCACGAGGCCATTGAACAGACGCTTGCCGAAGAACTGCCCGTCGCTGGCGCCTGTCAGAGTGGTCTGGCATGGCGAAAGCGGTGGGCCGGGCACGAGCGCGATACTTTCGCGGAAGCACAGGGTCGAGCTGATGTCCGCTTTGGCAAAGACTTCGACCTGTGTGCTAGTGCCTGTACCCGATGTGGTGCGGCGATAGGTGGCGCGGTCAATTGCCACTGGTGTTTGTGCACGGTTGTCGAGGACTTTACCGGCCAGGGTGAAGAGGGCGGTCTGAATGGTTCCGGCCGGTCCCTCGATCTTTAAGAAGTTGGTGTTGAAGGGGCTGCCGGTGACCGGTTCGGTGAGGTTCGGGTCGCCGACGAAGGTTTCGATGGCCCCCGTGTCCGGGTTCACCTCGGGGTAAGGGCCGTTAATGCTGCGCAGGAATGGCCCGATGGCCCCGGCCACGGCACCGCTGAAATTGCCGGGGGCACCAATGCCGACATCTCGGGTGATGTTGATCGCCCGACGTCCGGGGGCGGTGACGTTGACCGTTTCCACACCGTAAGGGTGGGTGATGGTATAGACCCCGGCGGTGGGGATATTCACCCGGATGCGAATCCGCGCGAAGCTTTGCTGATCGCCATCGACAGGGTTTTCCGCAGCGAATGCCGCTTCGATCCCTGCCACATAAGCGTCCACACCATACCCTGCGGCGTTGTTAGGGATGTTGGTTTCGGCGAGGAACCAGAACGCTTCCGGTGGCCAGTTGTCCGGGAACACCATGGGCTGGGTATCGTCGAAGATCCCCGGTTCCGGCAACAGGGTACACATGTAGGCCGGAGGCACGCTGACCGGTACCCGTTTGCTCACGGCTCGAGACTGGCAGAGTTCCATCGACAGATTATTGTTGTCCTGATACCACATGGGGAATTTCCCCGTGGCGAATGTGTAAGGGCCCGGGTCGACTGCGGCGAGTTGCGCGAAGGCGCTACCGGACAGCGAAAGTGTCAGTCCCAAGGCGTTGAGCGCCAAGCGTGGCCAATTGTTCATGATGCCTCCTGATGAGGATCTGGGCATGTGAGCGTTCATTGCACGATGACCACTTCTTCGGTATCACTGCCGCCATTGGCTGACGACACCCGAACCTTGGCTGGCGGATTTGGCGAGAGGCCGGTGGACAGGGCTTTCGCCGCCCCATCGCCAATCAGGGAGCCAATCGGAACCCCGGTGCCAGTGGTGGCGGTGAGTACCGGTGGCGAGGTTTCGTCACTGGTGGAGGCTTCGATGGTTATTTGCCCGGTGCTCAATTTGTATTCGGCGCGTGAAATCACTACCAGGTCGGTCAAGGGCAAGGGCAAGGTCGTTGGCGTGCTGCTGGCGATGGCCAGATGGTTGTCGGCGGTCACTTGCAACGTACTCGGCACCGTTGGATTGCTGGAAGACTGGGCGTACCAGCTGCCGGTGGTATTCGCTTCGGTCAGATTCAACGCCGGGCTGTTGCTGTCCAGGGTCACTGTGGCCGGTGGCGGTGGGGCCAGCACAAACACATCCTGTTGGGCCTCCACTGCGCTGGTGCCGGCATGCCGCGAGTAGGTACTGCGCTGGGCGATCATTGGCGTCGGGCGGACCACTGCCGACAATTTGCCGGAGACGGCGAGCACATCGGTGCGCAAGTCCAGGCCGCCGGGGCCTTCGATGCGGATGAAGTTAGTGTTGAACGGGCTGCCGGTGACGGCTTCCGAGAGGTTTGGGTCGCCGACGAATTGTTCGGCGGCGCCGGTGACCGGGTTCGTCTCGGTATAGGGACCGTTGACGCTGCGCAGGAACGGTCCGACATCACCTTTGAGCGCCCCGTCATAGGTTTTCGGGCTGCCGATGCCGATGTCCCGGGTCATGTTGATCGCCCGCCGCCCGGGGGTAGCGATGTCGAAGACCTCGACACCGTAAGGGTGGGTGATGACATAGGTGCCGGCGGTGGGCACATCGACGCGAATGCGGATACGGGCGAAACTGACCTGGTCACCGTCGACGGGTTCTTCGGCGGCGAAGGCGGCTTCGATGGCCGCTCCGTAGCCCAGATCGATGCCTCTGGCCGCATCGACGATCGCGCCATCGGCAGTGAACCAGAACGCTTCATCGGGAAAGTTGGTCGGGAAGACCACCGGTTGTGCATCGTCGAAGACGCCAGGGGTCGGCAGCAAATTACACATGTAGCTCGGCGCGCCTGGAGCGCCGGGAACCCGAGAACTGACAGCCTTTGACAGGCACAGGTCGAGGGTTCGACCATGGGTGTCTTGATACCAGGCGGCGAAACCGCCGTTGGCTGGCAAGTACACTCCGAGGTTCCCTGGGTCCACAGCAAACAGCGCCGCCTGGGCAGTGCCTTGGGCCAGAGCGGTCACGACCAGAGCGATCGCGGTTTTGGACAGTAAAGGGTGCATGTGTATTCCCTCTATCAGAAGACCTGCCCCATGGGGGGCAGGTCAGTTGACAGGGCTTTGGCAACTTCCATACCAATTTTTAAAAACGCCTGCACAGGCCCTGCAGTGAAGGCTTGTAGCGCTGCTGCGGCTCAATCGTGTCGAGCGCCGAAGCGGGCGACTCCCCCCAGAGTTGGGGGTAGATGGGGGGCGGAGGATCAGGCGGGGAAAGTTGGGGGGGGAAATACCGCAAACGGGGCAAACAGCGAGCAGTGGGCTATAACCTATAGGGGAAGCCGGGGAACCATGTCCATGAATATCCAAGCAGCAGCCCTTCAAAAAGAGGAGGCCGATATTCGCCTTAGGTCGCGTAAACAACCGTTCAATCTGCTGCGCTGGTTTTCGCTGATCAGCCTGGCGGTGATCGGCACGGTGGCCGTGGCGCTGGGCGCAGTGTCCACGCGTTTTGTCATTACCGAGAGCGTGCAGCGCGATGCCTTGTTGACGTCGCAGTTCATTCAAGCGATTGCCTCAGCCGAGGTACGCCATGTGTCCATTCCCAACGTGCGGACCATGGGCGAGTTGCTCGACCCGCGCAAAGACAAGGAATTTCCCGATGTCGATCCAATGGCCCGTGCCAGTGCCCGCGGTGAGTTTCTCGACCATATCGAACATTTGCCCGATGTGATCCTGGCTAACATCTACGCCCCGGACCGCATGGTGATCTGGTCCACCAACCCGGAGTTGATGGGCACCACAGTCCATACCGACGATGACCTCAATCAGGCGTTTGCCTCCAAGACTCCGGTGTCTGCCAGCTATCACAGCGTGGACAAGTCGCGCATGGAGCAGAAGTTCATTACGCCACCAGATCACATCTTCATTGAGAATTACATTCCGTTGTTCGATGCCGACCACGAAAACGTCACCGCGATGGTCGAGATCTACAAGGAACCCAAGGACTTGATCGACCGCATGGAGCGCGGAATGGCAATGATCTGGCTGGCCACGGCCCTCGGGGGCGGGCTGATCTACCTGGGGCTGTACTGGATCGTGCGCCGAGCGGCGATTCTGTTGGCCACGCAACAAAAACAACTGATCACCAATGAAACCTTTGTCGCCCTCGGGGAGATGTCTTCAGCGGTTGCCCATAGCCTGCGCAACCCGTTGGCGACCATTCGCTCCAGTGCCGAATTGGCGCTTGAATTCGACAGTGGCCCGGCCCACAAAAACATCAATGACATCATCGGTCAGGTCGATCGCATGTCGAAATGGGTCCGGGAGTTGCTGCAATCCTTGCGACCGCTCAACGACGAAGCGGAGCCGGTGAACCTGGTCGCGTGCTTGCATGACAGTCTCCTGGCCTTCGAACAGCAGATCGCCAAGGCCAGGATTCACGTGGTCTTCGAGCCGAAAGAGACGCCGATGGTGCTGAGCCAGCAGGTGCAGCTGACGCAGATCCTCAACAGTTTGGTCGCCAATGCGCTGGAAGCCATGGAGAAGGAGGGCACGCTGACCCTCACGCTGGAACCGATCGATCCGGCAAGTATTTGTCTGATCGTCAGTGACACCGGCAAAGGCATGAACGAGGAGCAGCAGAGCATGGCGTTCCGCCCGTTTTTTACCACAAAGCAAGGCGGGTTGGGCGTCGGGCTGGTCCTGGTGAAGCGCATCATGGAACGTTGTGGTGGTGCGGTAACCCTGGACAGCCGCGAAGGCGAGGGCACGACCGTCCGTTTGTCGTTCAAGCGCATTCCCTGAAGATGGGTATGAACTTTCCCCGGTAGCGGGTGTCAGGCCCCAGTCGCTTTGATTGTGGCATGGCACATTGATGTTGATAAGCCATTGTTTTGCTAAGTGTTAATGCTTTTGTATAAAACTGTTACAAATTTGGCGAGGTCTTTGCAAATCCCACATCACCCCTTCACACGTTCGAGGCGGTTGATGATGGACAGGAAAGCGCGTTATCCCTTCAAGTGGATTGGCCTGTTGACGCCTCTGGGTGTCCTTTTGACGATGACGCTGGGCACAGCGAGCCTGCGTGCCAGCCCGATTGATGACGAGCGACAGCCTGAACCCACCGACCCTTCGGCTTACTACGACGAACCGGCTGACGAACCCGCGGCGTTGAACGCCATTTTGACCATGCCGGAAGCTAACGAGGACGCCTTCGATTTGCCCGATGGCAACAAAGGCAGCCGCGACGATACGCGTGTAGAGAACGCCTTGCCGCCCGCGCAGCAGACGAGTTTCAACTATCCCACCAATGGCAAGCCGAGCCCGCTGTATGGCGCTCAGCCCTTCACTCAGCAGTTGGTGTTGTTTGAAGAGTTCGGCCCGGAAAAACTCGACCCCACCACACCGGCGGCGCCCTTGGGTTTCCCGCCCGCAGCCGTTGGCCCATTGCCACAACAGGACCCGACCAATGCGGCCCGCAGTGCGCCACCGAGCGCGGCCCTCGATGCCTTCATGCGTCAACCGGGCCTGACGCCGTTCCCCAGTCAGTTCTCCAACGTGGTGGACCGCAACCCGTGGCAGGCGCAGATCGAAGTGTTCCTCAACCGCCATATAGGCTCCTC
>NZ_AKJS01000043.1 GCF_000282215.1 Pseudomonas sp. GM21 | reverse complement strand
CCTCAACGGCAGCCGCTCGCCGTATGGCGCGTGCCCGAACAGCGTGTTGCCGGAGTATCCGTCGGGCGGTTCCAGCGCCGGATCTTCGCTGGCGGTCGCATTGGGTGTGGCGAGTTTTTCGCTGGGCACGGACACGGCAGGATCGGGGCGTGTGCCCGCAGGTTTGAACAATCTGGTGGGACTCAAAGCCACCAAAGGTTTGATCTCCACTGCGGGCGTGGTGCCGGCCTGCCGCACGCTCGATTGCGTGACGACCTTCACGGCGACGGCTCGCGAGGCCAGCCAATTGCTGGCGCTCACTGCACACCTCGACCCGCGCGACGAATACAGCCGCAGCAACCCGCAGTGGAACGACGGCTCGGCATTCGGTACGCCGCGCCATTTGCGCTTCGGCGTGCCGCGCGCGCAGGACCTGGAGTTCTTCGGTTGCCCCGAAGGCCCGCTACTGTTCGGGGATGCCATCGACCAGCTCAAGGCGTTGGGCGGTGAAGCCGTCGAACTGGACATGTCGCCGTTTCTCGAAGCGGCCCGCTTGCTCTACGAAGGGCCTTGGGTGGCCGAGCGCTATAGCGTGGCCGGGGAATTGATGGAGCAAAAACCTGAAGCGGTGCTGCCGGTGATTCAAGCGGTGCTGGCCAAAGCGCCGGCGGTGACTGGCGTGCAAACCTTCCGCGCCCAGTACCGCCTGCAAGCCCTGAAGGCGCTGTGCGACAAGGCGCTGGAAGGGCTCGATTACGTGGTCACGCCGACCATCGGCCGCCCGGTGACATTGGCGCAGCTGGACGCCGAACCGGTGCTGCGCAATTCGGAACTGGGTTACTACACCAACTTCATGAACCTGCTCGATTACGCCGCCGTCGCCGTGCCCAGCGCTTTCATGGGCAATGGTCTGCCATGGGGCGTGACGCTGTTTGGCCGGGCGTTTACCGATCAGTATTTGTTGAGCGTGGCGGATGCTTTCCAGCGCCAGCAAGGTCTGGCTACACCGGCACCAACAACGGTTGCGCGCAACGACCGGGCACGGTTGGTGGTGTGTGGCGCGCATCTGGATGGATTGGCGCTGAACTGGCAATTGAAACGGCGCGGAGCTCGGTTGGTCGAGTCGACATTCAGTTCGCCGGACTATCAACTGTACGCCTTGGCCGGTGGCCCACCGTTTCGTCCGGGGATGGTTCGGGTCAAGGATGGCGGTGTGGCGATTGCGGTGGAAGTTTGGGAAGTGCCGAGCAGTGAATTGGGCTCGTTCCTGACCGGAATTCCGGCGCCTCTCGGGTTGGGCAAGGTGCAACTGGCGGATGGACGCTGGGAGAGCGGGTTCATCTGCGAGGCGTATGGGTTGGAGGGGGCTGTGGATATCAGCCATCTCGGTGGATGGCGTGCATACCTGCAATCCCTGGCCTGAACACCACCCCCTGTGGGAGCGAGCCTGCTCGCGATGGCGTCAGCACATTCACCTATGATGTCGACTGATACTCCGCCATCGCGAGCAGGCTCGCTCCCACAAGGTTCAGCGCAATTGCAGCAGTTATTTCCCTGCAGTCCCATTAGAATGCTTGCCGTCGTCTCACTCGCGTTATGAGAAACCTTTTATGAACCGGCCTGAACTCTGCCCAGCCTGCGGCGCGTCCAATGACTGCACCCTGGCCGTCCCGCAAACCGCTGATCGCGCCTGCTGGTGCTACAGCGTCAGCATCGACCCGGACGTGCTCGCAGCGCTGCCGCCCGAACTGCGTGACAAATCCTGCCTGTGCCCACGCTGTGCGCAGGTCGAAGCGCAGCTGTAAGCACGCGCCCGGCCGATCACGTAAGATACGCGGCCCTTTTCCCTCCGATCCCTTGCCATGCGCGTTGACCGTTTCCTCAGCAACCTGCCGCGCTTCAACCGTAAGCAGGTACGCCTGTTGCTGGTCGAAAAGCGCGTGCGGATCGACGGAAAAATCGTCAGCGACCCGCACGCCGAAGTGCTCGAGTTCAGCCGCGTCGAAGTCAACGACGAGGTCCTGCAAGTCGGCAAGCCCGCACGCTACTTCATGCTGCACAAGCCACCCGGCTGCGTCAGCGCCACCCGCGACCCGGAGCACCCGACGGTCCTTGACCTGATCCATGAGCCGGACAAGGACGAGTTGCACATCGCCGGTCGCCTCGACTTCAACACGACCGGCCTGATGCTGATCACCAACGACGGCAGCTGGTCGCGACGCCTGACCCAACCGCAAACCAAACTGCCCAAGGTCTACTACGTCGAGACCGAACAAGACATCGGGCCGGAGTACGCGCTGAAATTCACCGAAGGACTGTATTTCGCTTTCGAAGACCTCACCACTCAGCCCGCCGAGCTCGTGCTGCTGGGGCCGAAGTCGGCGCGTCTGAGCATCGTCGAAGGCAGGTATCACCAGGTCAAGCGCATGTTTGGCCACTTCGACAACAAGGTCCTGCGCCTGCACCGCGAGCGCATGGGCCCGCTGGTGCTCGATAACGCGCTAAAACCGGGCGAGTACCGTGCATTGCGCACCGAAGAGATTCATTTGATCTAAGCAGGCGACCGCTCAGCAGAAGTTGTCGAACAATTTACCAATGGGTCTTGCACGAAGGCGTCTACCCTGCTTGAATCAGGTCGTCAGCCGAAATGTGACTGATGAGTCACCACATACCTCTAAGAAACTTTTTGCCGGTTAGAGAACCCTCAGGTTCCGCTTCAAACCGACAGACTGCCCGCCAATAATAATACCCGTCGACCTGCTACCGGATCGACATGGGCTCCAAAATTTCAGGCGTATGCCTACCTGTCACAAAGCTCGTGCAATCTCAGTTGCGCGCATACCCGCTTGCCAGGAGTCATATGACATGAGGCCAGAAATCGCTGTGCTGGATATACAGGGTCAGTATCGGGTCTACACGGAGTTCTATCGCGCAGACGCCGCAGAGAAGACCATTATCTTGGTCAACGGCTCGATGGCCACGACTGCGTCGTTTGCACAAACCGTGAAAAACCTCCATCCGCAGTTCAACGTGGTCTGCTACGACCAGCCCTACGCGGGCAGGTCCAAAGCCCACAACCTGCATGAGAAATTGCTGACCAAGGAAGTCGAAGGGCAGATCCTCCTGGAGCTGATCGACCACTTCGGCGCCGAACACGTGCTGTCGTTTTCCTGGGGCGGCGCCGCGACCCTGGTCGCCCTCGCCCATCAGCCACGACGGATCGAAAAAGCCGTGATCAGCTCGTTCTCCCCGGAGATCAACGCACACATGCTCGATTACCTCGAGCGCGGCGTCGATTACCTCGGCAGCCGGGATGGCGACCGGGTCGGCAACCTGGTGAACAGCACCATCGGCAAACACTTGCCGACCCTGTTCAAGCGCTTCAACTACCGGCACGTCAGCAGCCTGGCCGATCATGAATACGGACAGATGCACTTCCACATCAGCGACCTGCTGCACAGTGATCGCCAGTGCTTCCTCAAAGCCTCGGAGAAAATCAACGTACCGGTGCTGTTCATGAATGGCGAATGGGACGAATACACCGCCGCCGATGGCGCGCGATTGTTCGCCAACCACGTTCAGAACGCCACCTTCACGACACTGGAAGCCACCGGCCACTTTCTCGACATGGAACACAAAGCCGCCTGCCGAGACAGCCGCAATGCATTGCTGGAGTTCCTGACACCATCGCAGCATGAGAGCCGAACGCGTTACCACTACGTCAAGGATCACCATGCACTGGCAATCTGAAACAGCGTCCTCGCGAGCAAGCCCCGTCCTACAGTGTTGAATGCATTCCTGTAGGCGCGTGGCTTGCCCGCGAAAGACCGCCTCGCGGTCTTGGCCTGTTTCACCTGCGCTAAAGTCGTCTCGTGCAAAGAAAAACTTCATTTCCGCGCGCACATCTGGTACAAAGTCAGCCGCTCTGAGCGGGTGTCGTATAATGGCATTACTCCAGCTTCCCAAGCTGATAACGAGGGTTCGATTCCCTTCACCCGCTCCACTTCTATATTTCAGCATGACCCCGGATGTGTAGGAGGTCAGTTGAAGCCCAGACAAACTGGCCATTTGAGTCGGTTTTTTTGTGTCTGCATATCCCTACATACTCCCATGTATGCCTTGGCGGCGTGTATGCCCACATGTATGCTTCAGAAAATCAGAAGTTAGGCATACACGAAATGAAGCGGAGCGAGATCAAACGCCGACCTCTGGCGGACACTACGCTGGCGAGCCTGGAGCCCGAAGCTACTACCTACCGGGAGCTAGATAGCCCTGGCCTGTACTTCCGAGTCAAACCGAACGGAACTAAGTCATGGGAGCTGCGATACAAGAAGTCCGACGGCAAATGGAGCTGGCATGGCTTGGGCGGCTACCCCGACCTGCCCGGCACCCTGGCGCGCAAAAAGGCCAACGAAGCTAAGCAGCTGATTGCACATGGCACCGACCCCGTACAGCACAAGATCGAGCAGCGTGAAGCCAAAGAGATTGCCAGCGCTAATACCTTTGCCGCTGCCGCCGAGTATTGGTATCAACGCAAGGCTCAGGACGGCCGCGCCGCTAGCACTCTACGCCTGATGCGCGGCTATCTGGATAATGACGTGCTGCCAGCGCTGGGTAGCAAGTTGCTGACTGAAATCACCCGCCGAGACTGTGCCGACCTACAAGAACGTATCGAAGCCAGGGGCGCAATGAACACCCGCGACAAAATCCGCGTAGCCCTGCGCCAAATATTCAGCCAGGCCATCGCGCGTGGACTTTGCGAATACAACCCCGCCAGTGAGCTTGGCTCAATCGCCAAGCCGACACCCAAGGCCAAACAGTACCCTCACCTGCTGGAGCCTGAGTTGCCATCATTCCTGCAAGCCCTACGCCGCAGCACCAGCCGCACGCCAGCACGCGTCGCCACCTGGTTAGTGCTATGGACTGCCAGCCGGCCCGGCATGGTGCGCCATGCTGAGTGGAATGAAATCAACTTTGCGGATGCGCTGTGGTGCATTCCTGCAGCCAAGATGAAAACTCGCCGTGACCACGTCACCCCTCTATCTCGGCAGGCGCTGGATGCCTTGCGCGAACTACACCGCATGACCGGACGCGGTCGCTACCTGTTTCCCGGTATCGGCGCAAAGCAACCGGTAATCAGCGAAAACACCATCAACCTGACGCTGAACAAGGTTGGGTACAAAGGCCGCCTGGTAGGACATGGCAGCCGCCACACGGCCAGCACCCTATTGCGCGAACATCGCTGGGACAAAGACCTTGTGGAAGCACAATTGGCGCACAAAGAGCAAGGCATGGCCGGCCTCTACAACAACGCTGAATATGTTGTGCTACGCCGCACTATGCTTCAGTGGTACGCCGACTTTCTGGGCGCACTAGAAACTGGGATAACACCAGACCAGATTGAAAATTTTAACCGCGCAGTGATTGCCAGCGGTACCAGCGCGCTGTCACAGAATTTCCCCGAGAAGCTTTTCCAGACATAACCCGGCAGGGTGGAAGCACTCATCAGCCGCCTGCCTGGGCGATCTGCAAATCGCAAGAGTATCGGAGAGAGAGGACACATGAGTTTGATTCTGCGCTTTCCAAATGGGGTTACGGCCACATTCCACGCAGCAAAAACCCTGGCTTCAGCGGTGAGCGAAGGCAACGAGGAGCGCCTTTCCAGTCCGTTTGACGTGCTCGCCGCTGAGGTCAACGCGAACGGCTTTGTCATGGTCATTGGCCTAGAGCCAGGCCGACCGGATTATGGGAAGTGCTTTCGCTTCTGTCCCTATGGTTTTCAGGAGTTTCTTCTGATCTGGGAAAAGATTGGCGTGACGCGCCAACAAATTTTCGACTTGGACACCGATGGGACGGTAAAGCTGCTGTGCGCCTTCATCGAATGGGCAGATGAGCGGAATGCTGATGATTTCATCCGGGACATCCGAGCTGGCTTGCTTACCGTAAACGACGCACGAAAGATAAGACCAGATGTTTTCAACCGGCCTCGCTTCGCGGACTTCATAGCTGGCGACTTACCTCCAGGCAAGCGAGGGAAAAGAGCTGCGCATCGGCCTGATGAATTCGAATTGTATGCTTTGGCCTGCAAGTTCTACCGCGAATCGACGGTGCTGTCTCTACTGGCGTCCTGCGACAAGGCCATCACACAACGGCCTGACTTGGTACCGGACTCTTGGGACGCAGATGAAGCACCGGAAACTCTCAAGCGAAGGGTAGCCAACTATTGGGACAAATCCATATACACCCACTACTGTTACCGCATGAGCGGCGAGAAAGCACACCGATTTAATAAACGTCCCTGACACACAAAAATCCATTCCGCACAGTGCGCCCTGTCCCATACAGGAGCACCCATCTTGAAACGTACCCATTCAGACGCAGATAACGCCGCAACCCTTCCCGAACTCATAACCATGGTCGACCTGGCAACCTTTCTTCGCCGAACCAGATCCGGCGTGAATAAGCTGCGCGCCAAAGACCCCACTTTTCCAAAGCCGATGAAAGACGGCACTGGCAGGCAAGCCCGCGTGTACTTTGTGCGTGCCGAAGTTGAGGCATGGCTACTCGCCAAGCTCGACGCGAGAACGGTAGCCTGACATGAAGAAGTCCAATCCAACTGATAGTCCACTTGTAATTTCGAACCGTGACCAGCTGTCAGTGGATACCACCACTATCGCTCAACTGTTCGGCCGCCCACACAAGAATGTGCTGCGCTCGCTGGCCAGTCTTGTCGAGACCGGGGCCATTTCGCAGCTCACTATTGAGCCGCGAGATTACATTGACTCACGAGGCAAGACTCAACCTTGCTATCGCCTTTCCGAACGCGACGCATTGGTGCTGATGCCATTTATTGGCGGGAAACGATCCATGGAAGGGCAAGCCAAATTGGTCGATGCTTTTCTGAATCAACATAAAGTGCTTCTCCGGCTCGCGAAACAGAAAGCAGATCCGCTGCGCCTACTGGAGCATCAGGACAAGTGCGCTGCTTCCCGGCTGATGTGCGATGCATTGCAGCAAGCACGAGCCGCCGCTGGAAAGTCTACCGAGTCACACCACTACCGCACTGAAGGCTTGCTCTGCAACTGGGTGCTGACCGGCACTTTTTCACCAATAGCGGACTCTGCGCTAAACATCACAGCACTGCGCGAACTGAAAAAAATTCGCTGCCGAAATACGGCGCTGATCCTTTCAGGAACACCCTATGCACAACGTAAAACACTATTGCGCGAGAGCTTCCCGCTTGAGGTGGTAATTGGCTGATGGCCAAGTCATACGGAAAGTCCAAAGGACGTAGGGAGGCTGGTGGGTTTTCTATGTTTCTGCACGTTGTCGAAGATCACCCAGATTTTCTAAGTTTGTCCGGCAGTGCGCTCAAGGTTCTTCACTGGCTTGTGCGGCAATACAACGGCAGAAACAACGGCAACCTGTCAGCAACGATCACGCAGCTCAAATCGCGCGGCATAGCATCGACCGCAACACTTACAAAGGTGCTTGATGAACTGCAGAACAAAAACCTGATCGTTCGGACACGCGAGGGGCGCTTTCTTAATCCTGGGGGGCTCTGCGCTCTTTACGCTCTGACTTGGCATGCCATCGACGAATGCCCAGGTGCTGATCTGGAGGTAAACGCCACCCGCGCCCCGCCACGAAGTTTTTCCATCAAAAGAACAGAACGCCCACTTCAACTTGTGAAGCCGGTCGATTCAATTAATGAAGCAGGGGAGGCTCAAAATGACCATAAATCGGTGTGAAATGCCGCTGAAACCAGGTTGGCTTGCTTCAATTATTGAATCGATACCGGGGGTACACCTGCTTCAGATAGTGAAGCCCTTTATACATATACCAATGCTTGCTGCTGTTAACGCTGCACTAAGCGATGGGCAAAACAGTAGTGCGCAAGGGCAAAACCCGTCCTTTCCGCCATTCGCGCCGCAATCGGCACTGTCAAATTGCCAAACGATTTCGATAAATCCGGGGAGAACACATGGGCGGCTGGCCAATGGCGCAAGACCATCACCATCCAGGATGCCATCGACGGGGGCTGCGATCCTGCCGAGGTGGCGGCACTGATTCGCCGCAACCCGGCGTGGATCAATCGAGCACAACAGCCCGACCATATGGCGCAATCGCTCCAATTGGTCACCACCGCGCAACCTCCACAAATTGTGGAAGTTAACCGCGAGCCACAGCACCCCATCCATACGGCAGCCACGGCCTCGCCTGAATGGATTGCAGCCCGCGACCAGTACCTCAAGCATCTAATGACGTGCCGCCTCTGCCACGCCCCCACAGACCGTTACTGTGTAATCGGGGCAGAGCTGCGTGCCACCTATGACCGCACCCCACTGGAGTCAGCACCATGAGCAAGAACCGCCTGTTTGGCAACAAGGCCAGGCAACGGCTGATCGTATCCGTGGAAACCGCCGTCATCGAGGCCATCGACCGGCTGATCCACTACCCCTACAGCAGCCTGCACACCACCTCGGGGCCAAGGTCGCCGCCGCGGGGTGATTAGGAGTGCGAAATTTCGCGCAGTCGTCCTGCACTGGCCAGATAAAGTGACAAGACGGCTACTTTTACCAGCACGGCTACTTCCATTTTTTGACCAATCTGCCCTCGGTCGACAAATAGTCAAACTCTATTGAGCTGTTGACTTATTGAGCGAAAAACCTATCATCAATTTCAAATTGCGCCCCTACGCGCGCCCCTCCAGAGCCCGGCCCCTGCCGGGCTTTTCATGGTGCGCCAGGCATGGCGCTGTTCGGCTCATAGCAAGACCACCCGTTAAGACCCAGGACTTGGCCGCCATGGTGCGCATGGCCGAGGACAACCGCCCGGCCTGTACGTCACCTATCGAACCAGCGGCCGGACCTTCACCGAGCGCGATGCGCCAACCCAGGAAGGAAGCTAAGCCGTGACCAGCATGCCTCCCACCGACTACCCGGCGGCCAAGCCAGCGGAGCCTGCCAAGCCCAAGCGCGGCCCCGGCCGCCCGACCACCTACAGCGCGGAAATGGTCGAGCGCATCTGTGCCGCGCTGATGGAGCCCTGTTCACTGAACCGCCTGTGCAAACGCCCAGGCATGCCGGCGCGTGCAGTGGTCTGCCGCTGGTTGATCAGGCACGAAGAATTCCGCGTCGCCTACCAGGCGGCCATGGCGGTGCGTATTGATCTGGTCGTCGACGAGACGCTCGACATCGCCGACGACGCCGAGCTTGAGCCGGCGGCGATCAGCAAGGCCAAGCTGATGATCGACAGTCGTTGGCGGATGGCCGAGCGCTTAGCCGCGCGCAAGTACGGAATGAAGCAGCAGGTTGAAACCAGCGTCACCCAGCTGACCCATGAGCAGTGGCTGGAGCACCTGGCTTGACCGTCGTAGTCCTGCACAACGAGCTGGCCATCCGACAGCGCGCACTGGAAAAGAGGCCAGTAAATGGCTGTTCGAGCCCAACGGACAACACCGATCCGATTCTCCCGGCTCTAACTCCTACCAGGCGACATGCCATGTCGCGATGCCTTGTTATATAACGCTCCTTGTCGTCCTGTAAGTCCTTATCTAGCTTAGGCGTGGTTGCGGCACAGACGCGCCGTCGATGCTGGTTACTCGCGGTGCGTCTTGCGGTATTCCCGCTCCAGTTGCGCCAGTTCCTTGCGCTCCCACGGCTCCAAATTCGCCTTCGGCTCCGGTTTCAGCAGGATGAACTCGCTGAGTGCCACTTCTTCCGCCTCGTGCTGCTGGAACCCTTGCTGCATCAGTTCCAGCACCCTTTCGGCCGCCCACTTTCCGCGCGTCCGCAGGGTCGACTCCCAATCCCCGGCCGCTTTCAGTTCCGCCGTCCTTTCCGGCAGCCACTTCGTCCAATGCTTGCGGGCCATTGCTGCGTACCGTTCCGCGCTCATCTTTGCTCTCCAGAGTGACCTTGCCGTCGCGCACATCCGCAATGAAGCGCACTTCGTAAGGCTTCATGTACTGCGCCACGTCGGCGCCGAACCGTTCGGCGACCATGCGGACCACGATGCGCATCGCTTCGCGCAGGTCTTAGCTGGCGGCCTTCAAGTTCGCCACGGTCGAGATGAACAGCGGCTTGGTCTTGGCGTAGGTTTCCTCATCGAAGGTTAGCCCAGAACTCAACCGGCTTTCGCCGCCGAGCAGGGCGCCGAGACCGTTACCGAAGATGACAGGCTCTTCGAGATCGCCATCTTCATCTTCACCCGCGTCGCCCTCGGGGTCATCTTCGCCCAAGATGTAACGATAGAGACTCGGGCTTTCGTAATCAGCGGCGGCCGAGAGAACCTCTTCCTTCAGCTTGCGGACAATGTCGCGTGTATTGAGAGGCACCCCCGCAACGCCGTCCTGACCCGCATGGTGATCGTAGATGTAATCCCAGCCTGCATCGGTCACAGCCCACAGTGCCAGCTGAGCATCCCTGTCCAAATCCTTTACAGCGGAATGCAGCAGATCCTGAATGACATCGTCATAGATAATGGCATCGCACTTGACCACCCATTTGCATTGCCACTGACCAGTCATTTGCATTCTTGCTGACCAACCGTTTGCATTCGACTTGACCAGCACACGCCGTAGTGACGACCGGCAGAGAACGGCCAGAAGCATTCATTCGAGATATGTCCTCTAAGCAGACGCCCCCTACCTGCCCCGAGATTATTGGTGCGTATCACTTTGAGTTATCCCGACAAAGTGCAACGAAAAACACATTTCCTAAGCCCTGAAATCAAGACTCGTTCGTCCCATTTTGTCTTGTTATGTGTAGAACTTGAGGTGCACATAAACTGATACGGAAAGCACACTATGTTCATCCGTGCATACACACGCACCACTGGCCTGGCTCCACTCGGTGATTCTGGAGTCCGGAGCGGTCGTGCAGCATTTCCTCGAGCAGACTACGGCAGGGGTCGAGCAGGATGCTTTGCGGCGCCATGGCGCTCTCCTGCTATCCGTAGTGCCCGTGTCAGGTTTCGAACGAGTGCTGACCGACAAGGAAATCGCCAAGACCCTTGCCGGCAAGTTGGCGAAGCAGCCGACGCCCGCCATGGATGGTGAGGACTGGTTGCGTCGCCTGACGGCCCATCTGGGCGCCTCGCCCGAGTACTTGCTGAAGCAAGGTTTTCTCTACAGGCATGACCTAGTGGAACAGCATCACTAATTGCCCAAGGCCGTGGCATGTCTCGACCCTAAAGCGTGCGGATTTTGATGATTTTCAGACCAGTACGCGCACGCGCGCGTGCGCGCGTATATTAAGCAGAACACTCAAAAAATCGTGGCTTTATGTACGTTGGATGGCGGTTTCTTGTCGATTTCCGCCGACTGAGATAGTCACCAATCGGCCCAGAGTGTGTAAAAACA
>NZ_AKJS01000042.1 GCF_000282215.1 Pseudomonas sp. GM21 | reverse complement strand
GCCCTTCGGGTTGTGCCTTAAAACGGGCCAGCCTGCGTTGCAGGCCTTGAAAAGGGAATACCATTCCCAGCGGCCTGCGCCTTGCCTGGCCCGCTTTAAGGCGACAACTCGGCGGGAAAACTAATTGAGAACGCCCCCTATGCCCTCGACCCTGAGCAAACCCCTGGCATCTTCCTGGGTCAGCCGATTCAAGGAACAAAGCCTGGAGCGCGGCCGCCGCTACGCGCTGGAGAATCGCGTCAGGATCGTCGAGGTCGGCGACGCTACGATCACCGCCGCGTGCGAAGGCTCGGGCGGTAACGTTTACCGTCAGACCATTCGCCTGCGCGAGTCGGCCAAAGCCACCTTGCTGATGGTCGACGCGACATGCACCTGCCCGGTTCACAGCAACTGCAAGCATTGCGCGGCGGTGTTGCTGAAAGTGCAGGAAACACTGGCCTACCCCGCCGCTGCGCAAGATGCCGATCTGCTGGAAAAACTTCAGGCCGTACTGGAAAACCGTGGCCCGAAAGCACCGCCGCAAGTGCTTGTGGATAACGTTCAACCGGTGCCTCGCCTGTGGCTGGCGAGTATCGAGTTCAGCGCCTTCGAACCGCGCAACGGCAAGATGCAGCGCTACATTCAGCATCGCGCGGCGTTGTCTTTCAGCTATCTGGATGAATACGTCAGCGGACAAAAGAACGCCGACATCCTGATCCGCCAGGAAACCCAGACGCTACGGATAAAACGCCACCCGGATGTCGAACAGACCTACCGGGAACAGTTACGCATCCTCGGCTTCAAGATTGCCACCCGGCAAAGCAAAGCCTTGCCGGAAAGTGCCGGCGAACTCTACGAGATGGTCAATGACAGTGCCTGGCTGACCTTCACCCTCAACGAACTACCCAAGCTGCGCACCCAAGGCTGGGAGTTGCAGATCGACGAAGACTTCGGTTTCGACTTGACTGCGGTGGATGATTGGTACGCCACCGTCGAGCAGGTGCCGGAGCGCGACTGGTTTGATCTGGAACTGGGGATCATCGTCAACGGCGAGCGCCTGAGTTTGCTGCCGATCCTGTTGAACCTGATGCGCTCACACACTGAAATCCTCAATCCGGAACGCCTCGCCCGACGCCGCGACGACGAGCTGATTCTGGTGAACATCCCCAATCGTCCGAATTCCGAGTACGGCCCGCTGCAAGTCGCCCTGCCCTTCGGCCGTTTGAAGCCAGTGCTGGCGACGCTCGGCGAGTTCTATCTGCAAGAGCCTGGCGAAACCACGCTACGCCTGAGCAAAGCCGACGCCATACGTCTGAACCCACTGGAAGATCTGCCGCTGCTCTGGGAAGGCGGCGAACAGATCCGCACCTTTGCCCAGCGCCTGCGCGACATCAAGGACTACACCGCCACCGCACCTGAAGGCTTGAACGCAACTCTGCGCCCTTATCAGCTCGAAGGCTTGAGCTGGATGCAATCATTGCGGCAACTGGAGGTCGGCGGGATTCTCGCGGACGACATGGGCCTGGGTAAAACCCTACAAACCCTGGCGCATATTCTCACTGAGAAAGCGGTTGGACGCCTTGATCGGCCGTGCATGGTGGTGATGCCCACCAGCCTGATCCCGAACTGGCTCGACGAAGCAGCGCACTTCACACCGCAACTCAAAGTACTGGCACTGTACGGTGCCAGCCGCAAAAAACACTTCGATAAGCTGGCAGACTACGACCTGATCCTGACCACCTATGCGCTGCTGCCCAAAGACATTGAACAACTCGCCGCGCAGCCTTTGCATGTGCTGGTGCTGGATGAAGCGCAGTACATCAAAAACCCCAACAGCAAGGCGGCACAGGCGGCGCGGGAGCTGAATGCGCGTCAGCGTTTGTGCCTCAGTGGTACGCCGCTGGAAAACCACTTGGGTGAGTTGTGGTCGTTGTTTCACTTCCTGCTGCCAGGCTGGCTTGGCGATGTGAAAAGCTTCAACCGTGATTACCGCGTGCCCATTGAAAAACGCGCCAGCGAAGTCAGACTTCAACATCTCAACGGCCGGATCAAACCGTTTCTGTTGCGCAGGACCAAGGAACAGGTCGCGACGGAATTGCCACCGAAGACCGAGATCATTCACTGGGTCGAACTCAATGAAGCCCAGCGCGATGTGTACGAAACCATGCGTCTGGCGATGGATAAGAAGGTCCGCGACGAGATCACCCGCAAAGGCGTGGCGCGCAGCCAGATCATCATTCTCGAGGCGCTGCTGAAACTGCGTCAGGTGTGTTGCGATTTGCGTCTGGTCAACGACGCCGCCCTGCCGGCTCGCGGCAGCACATCGGGCAAGCTCGACAGCCTGATGGAAATGCTTGATGAATTGTTTGAAGAAGGTCGTCGAATTCTGCTGTTCTCGCAGTTCACGTCGATGCTGGCGCTGATCGAGGTTGAGCTGAAAAAGCGCGGTGTTGAATACGCGCTGCTGACCGGACAGACCCGCGACCGACGCGCACCGGTGAAGGACTTTCAGAGCGGCAAGCGACAGATTTTTCTGATCAGCTTGAAGGCCGGCGGCGTGGGCTTGAACCTGACCGAAGCGGATACGGTGATTCACTACGATCCGTGGTGGAATCCGGCGACGGAGAATCAGGCGACAGACCGGGCCTATCGTATCGGCCAGGAGAAACCGGTGTTCGTCTACAAGATGATTGCCCGGGGGACCGTCGAAGAGAAGATTCAGCACCTGCAGAAAGAAAAATCCGATCTGGCAGCTGGTGTTCTGGATGGACGCAGGACGGGAGACTGGAAGTTGCAGACCGATGATATTGAAGCGTTGTTTGCGCCACTGCCGGACAAGCTCGAAAAGCGCTGAGGTTTGCGTTGGCAGTTAGATTGCCATCGCGAGCAGGCTCGCTCCCACTTTTGGATCTGTGCTTGCCCACCATGATGGGAACGCCATAGATATACTGTGGAAGCGAGCCTGCTCGCGGAGGGGCCATTATTGAAGAAGCCGACTGTCAGGACTTGGAGTTGGGCAATGGCGCAAACAGCGCCTCAATTTCAGTCTGCTCAAGCTTCCATCCTCCGGTCGTTCCGCCCTCAAGAACAGCCCCCGCCAAAGCGGCCTTCTCCTGCTGCAAAGCCTGAATTTTCTCTTCCACTGTGCCCCGAGCAATCAGCTTGTAAACAAACACCGGTTTGTTTTGCCCAATCCTGTAGGCACGATCGGTCGCCTGATTTTCCACCGCCGGGTTCCACCATGGGTCGAAATGGATCACCGTGTCCGCTGCTGTCAGGTTCAGACCTGTGCCGCCCGCTTTCAGACTGATCAGAAACAGCGGCACTTTACCGCTCTGGAAGTCTTTGACCGGTGTGCGCCGATCCGTCGTATCACCGGTCAACAACGAGTAACCGAGATCACGCTGCTGCAACTCCTCCTCAATCAAGGCAAGCATCGAAGTAAACTGCGAAAACAGTAAAATCTTGCGGCCTTCACTGAGCAACTCTTCCAGCATCTCCATCAAGCTGATCAGCTTCCCACTACCGGACCGAAGCGACTTTGCCGTGATCGTCGTTTTGACCAGCCGCAAATCGCAGCACACCTGACGCAGCTTGAGTAACGCATCAAGGATGATGATTTGACTGCGTCCAACGCCATTGAGGGCGATTTCGTCACGCACCTTCTTGTCCATCGCGACGCGGACGGTTTCATACACATCTCGCTGCCCATCGCTGAGATCAACCCAATGCACAATCTCGGTTTTTGGTGGTAATTCGGTTGCTACCTGGTCTTTCTTGCGGCGTAACAGAAAGGGTTTTATCCGGGCCGTCAGATGTTGCATCCGATCACTATTGGCGTGTTTCTCGATTGGCGTGCGGTAGTCACGATTGAAGGTTTTGCTGTCACCAAGCCAACCTGGCAGTAAAAAGTGAAACTGGGACCACAGTTCGCCGAGGTGGTTTTCCAGAGGCGTGCCAGACAAACACAATCGCTGGCGGGACTTTAGGTCGCGGGCTGCCTGAGCAGCTTTACTGACCGGGTTCTTGATGTTCTGCGCCTCATCGAGAATCAACACACTCCAGACTTGCGGCTGCAAAACCTCTAGATCCCGAGGCAGCAGCGCATAGGTGGTCAACACCAAATCGTATTCAGCAAGACTGGCAAAATCTTTTTGCCGGGCGGAGCCATGCAACGCCAGAACCTTCAATTGCGGGGTAAAACGTGCCGCCTCGTCGAGCCAGTTCGGAATCAGGCTGGTTGGCATTACAGCCAGCGCTGGAAGATCAAGTCGCCCGGTCTGCTTTTCCGTGAGCAAATGCGCCAGGGTTTGCAGGGTTTTCCCCAGCCCCATGTCGTCGCCCAGAATGCCGCCGACTTCTAACTCGCGAAGGGTTTGCATCCAATTCAGCCCTTCGAGCTGATACGGTCGCAGCGTCGCCTTGAGACCCTCAGGCGCCGAGACTTGAACATGGGTCGACTCACGTAATCGTTGCGCAAAACTGCGCAGTCGCTCGCCACCCTGCCAGACCAGCGGAACACTTTCCAGCAAACTCAGGCGAGCAGCATCCGGAGCATTCAAGCGCAATGAATCGCCCTGATGCGATCCCAGATACAACTCGCCAAGGGTGGCCATCAACGGCTTGATTCGGCCGTAGGGCAGCGCGACTTTGCTTCGGGGCTTGCCACCTGTATTCCCGGCGCCAAGTTCGATCAGCAGTTGTTCATCATCGTTACGTTGAGCCAGGCTTTCGGGGTCCATCAACTGTGGCTGGCTCCGCAGCAAATGCAGCAGTATCGGCAGCAGGCTGTGACGCTCGCCATTGACGACGATCCCCAATTGCAGATCGAACCACTGGTGCCCCGATTCTTCCTCGATCTCGGCATACCACTCTTCCACTGGCTGCAAGTTGAAGTGAAAGTTATCGCTGATATCGATCAGCCAGTTTTTCGCCCGCAGTGCCGGGACCCCATCCTGCGCAAAGGCAAGCCAGGCGGTATCATCCGGCAGGGTGAACATTTCGCCTGGACGGTCCAGGCTGCTTTTACGCGTAGCCTTTCTAAAACCGTGTTTTTGCAAGGTCTGACGCAAGGCTTTTTCGGCGATGGGGTTGCGCTGGATACGCTGGGTTTCCGTCCCGGAAAGAATCAACACTTCCGGGTTTCGGTCCGACGTCGGATGGCCGTCGTAGGTAAACGCCAATGCCGCTCGGTGCTCTGGCTCGTGTTGCCAGCGGATGTAGCGCTTGCCGCTGGCTAGAGTCAGGTGAGCCTCGGGAAGAATGCCATCGATGATCCGCTCTGTCAGCGCATGGGGTGCCGGAGCTACCCGTGTCGCGGCGCTCATCCGATGGCTGAACTGCATCGCCTGCCGCGCCGGAATATCGGGAGCCAAGGACAAGTGGCGAGCCAGCTTTTCGTCAAATGCATTGAACAGTGGTCCAATTTGCAGACGCGCGCGATCCAGATAGTACAAGGGTTCCAGGGCCAGGATCGTTTCCACCGAGGCTTCGTCGCTACCCCATTGCGAGCGAAAACTGCCGTTGGCCTGTTCGGCCCAGATAAATTGGCCCGTTCTTCTTGTTCCTTGCGTTAAAGGTTGTGGCTGTTCGAGATCGAGGAAAAGGCGCGAAGTTCGCAACAGCATTTCAATGAGTTCAGCACCACTGCTGCCATCCAAGGGATAGCCGGCGTAATAGGCATGATGGGAGTGAACGGCGACCAACAGCCTGGCGATGCGCAGATCCAGTTCAGTCAAGTAACCGGGTTGCCGGATAAGCGTATCCGACAACGAGTACACCGATTTGATGTCTTGCAGGCGGCCGTCCTTGAGCTGACGGGCCTTGAAAATTTCCAGCGTCCATTTCCCGGCAGTTGGCGTTGCCCGGAGTTTGTAAAACAGGCGCGTACTCGTTACCTGCGCCGCCTCATCGACGGCATTGCTTGCAGAAGGAATTCCGTCGAGCCAGCGCTCCAGTTCACGGTTCAGGTGAACAGGGTCAGAACCGTCAGGCGCTGCGACCGGAAGGTCCTGCAAGTGATAAATAACGGTTGCGCAATGTTTGCAATCAATCACTACGGGGCATGAGCAAGAGCAGTCCAGCTCAAAATCGCCATTGGCACCCTCAATCAGTTCGATGTGCTGTTCGTAGACGTTACCTTCAGAGCCCCTGCAGGTCGCCCGCACCAACACATCATCAAGTTCGAGGATTTTCACCCGATGTTCATGGGCGTATCTACGCGCCTTGTCGAGGGCACGATGACTGAACTCATCCGCCCATGGCAGCTGTTGAAGTTTCTCGATGATTGCCGACATACACTCGATGCTTATTAAAATGAATCAATTATGGTCGTGTACAACCTGGCCTTTTAGCACCCGCGCCAACGTCGACTTAACCTTCCCCATCCCGTCCTGCAGCGCCTGCTCGATTTCGGGCATGGTAATCACCGCCGTCGACTTGCCCGCCGCCGGGTTCACCACCAGTGCCAGGCACGCATAATCCAGTTCCAGTTCACGCGCCAGTGCCGCTTCCGGCATGCCGGTCATGCCCACGATGTCGCAACCGTCACGCTCTAGACGCGCGATTTCAGCGACGGTTTCCAGACGGGGACCCTGTGTGCAGGCGTACACGCCAAAGTCGCTGTAATCCAAGCCTTGGGCCGCCAGTGCCGCGATCAGCTGCTGACGCAGCGGCTCGCTGTAGGGGTAGCTGAAGTCGATGTGGGTGACGTGTTCCAGGTCATCGGCGAAATAGGTGTGCTCACGACCGAAGGTGTAATCGATCAGCTGATGTGGCACGCAGAAATGCCCGGTGCCCATCGCCGCATGAATTCCGCCCACGGCGTTGACCGCGAGGATCGCTTCGGCACCCGCCTGCTTCAATGCCCAGAGGTTGGCGCGGTAGTTCACCTGATGTGGAGGAAAACGGTGTGGATGACCGTGACGCGCAAGAAACAGCACGTCCTTGCCGGCGAATTCACCGATCTGCACATCAGCTGAAGGGGCGCCGTAAGGCGTGTCCACGGCCAGCGATTGACGAATGCTCAAGCCTTCGAGTTGAGTCAGGCCGGTGCCTCCGATAATCGCGTAAACCGTCATGGCGCAAAGTCCTTATTCGATCAGTTGAGCTTCTTTGAGCGCGCCGACAGCGGCCAGCCAGCGTGGGTTCTGACGGTATTCAATATTGGCATATGCCTGGCCGCGCATCCGCGCAATACGCTCGGACGGTTTGACCTTCAGGCGCTGGGCTGCGCTTAGCGCCAGTTCGGCAGCGGCGCGGTCGTTACACACCAGGCCCATGTCGCAGCCGGCGGTCAGCGCGGCTTCGATACGGCTGGCGGCATCGCCGACCACATGAGCACCGGCCATGGACAGGTCGTCGCTGAAGATCACGCCATCGAATTGCAACTCGCCGCGCAGGATGTCCTGCAACCAGCGGCGGGAAAAGCCGGCAGGCTGGGTGTCGACTTGCGGGTAGATAACGTGGGCCGGCATGACGGCAGCCAGTTGCTTGCTCAATTTGGCGAACGGCACCAGGTCGTTGGCACGGATCTCGTCGAGGCTGCGCTCGTCATTCGGGATGGCGACGTGGGAGTCCGCCTCAGCCCAGCCATGGCCGGGGAAATGCTTGCCGGTGGCGGCCATGCCGGCACTGTTCATGCCACGGATGAATGCACCGGCCAGCAGCGCTGCGCGCTCCGGGTCACCCTCGAACGAACGGGTACCGACAACAGCACTGCGTTGGTAATCCAGATCCAGCACCGGGGCGAAACTGAGGTCCAGACCGACGGCCAGCACTTCGGTGGCCATGATCCAGCCGCATTGTTCAGCCAGGTATTCGGCATTCGGATTGTCGGCGATGGCACGCATGGCGGGCAGTCGCACGAAGCCTTTGCGCAAACGCTGAACGCGGCCACCTTCCTGGTCCACCGCCAGCAACAGATCGGGACGAATAGCGCGAATCGAGGCGCTCAACTCGCGCACCTGGCGCGGGTGTTCGATGTTGCGAGCAAAAATGATCAAGCCGCCCACTTCGGGCTGGCGCAACAATTGGCGATCTTCGGCCGTCAGCCAGGTACCGGCGACGTCCACCATCAACGAGCCTTGCAGGCCAGCAGTCATAGAGATTCCTTAAGAACGAGAAACCCGGTCCGCACGCATGCACCGCCTTGGGCGATGCCCGGCAGGTCGGCAATACAAATGGGGGACAGGTTCAGAACGAGAGTCGGCATGGGCGGCTAGCTTAGCGGATGTCAGCTGCCGCGCCCACCCGTGCGCGGTTAAACCTTGGCGACAGCCGAAGCGGTCTTGCTACGTGGACGCAGTTGCGCGGCGGCCATGTTTGTGTCGGTCACGCCGGTTTCAGCACGCATACCCGCGGCGAGGAACGGCACCATCAAGCGCATTACCTGCTCAATGGAGGTATTGACGCCGAAATCGGTCTCGGCAATCGCGCGCAGGGCCTTGATCCCCGACATGCTGAACGCCGCAGCACCCAGCATGAAGTGCACGCGCCAAAACAACTCGATCGGCGGAATACGCGGCGCGGCTTCGTTGACCAGCATCATATAGCGGCGGAACACCTTGCCGTACATGTCTTCCAGATAACGACGCAAGTGGCCCTGGCTCTGACTGAATGCTAGCCCCAGCAGACGCATGAAGATGGAAAGGTCGTTGCCACTGCGCGGCTGCACGACAAGGGCTTGCTCGACGAGGATTTCCAGCAGCTCTTCAAGGGTCGGCTTGTTTTCAGGCTTGGCCTGACGCCGCTCCAGCTCTTTATCGAGGCTGATGCAGAACGGCCCGAGGAAGCGCGAAAAGACGGCTTGAATCAACGCTTTCTTGGAGCCGAAGTGATAGTTCACCGCCGCCAGATTCACACCGGCCTTGCTGGTGATCAAACGCAATGAGGTTTCTGCGAAACCTTTTTCCGCGAACAGCTGCTCGGCAGCATCGAGAATGCGTTCAACGGTTTCCGACTGGGCCATGGCTACTCCGCCTGACAAACACTTGTTTGAAACATACGTTTCAGCCTGTGTATTGTCAAGCTTGGCCGTTCATTTCGGGAATGGTCGGTCAGCTATTTAACCACACAACGACAAAGCTTCAAGCAGTGGTCAGATCGACCGTCCGGCGGCCTGCAAAAAAAGGGGCATTGCCAAGATGCTTTCACTGTATATAATCCCAGTCACTGTATAAAAAGACAGAGCGATCAAAATGCTAAAGCTGACGCCACGCCAAGCAGAGATTCTGGCCTTCATCAAACGCTGCCTCGAAGACAACGGCTACCCGCCGACCCGTGCGGAAATCGCTCAGGAACTGGGTTTCAAGTCGCCCAACGCGGCGGAAGAACACCTGAAGGCGCTGGCCCGCAAAGGCGCCATCGAGATGACCCCGGGCGCTTCCCGCGGCATTCGCATTCCAGGCTTCGAAGCCAAGGCCGACGAGTCTACCCTGCCGATCATTGGCCGAGTGGCTGCCGGCGCCCCCATTCTGGCCCAACAGCACATCGAAGAGTCCTGCAACATCAACCCTGCATTCTTCCATCCGCGCGCCGACTATTTACTGCGCGTGCATGGCATGAGCATGAAGGACGTCGGTATTTTCGACGGAGACCTGCTGGCCGTACACACCACACGTGAAGCCCGTAACGGCCAGATCGTGGTCGCACGAATCGGCGATGAAGTAACGGTCAAGCGCTTCAAGCGTGATGGCAGCAAGGTCTGGTTGATTGCCGAAAACCCTGAATTTGCCCCTATCGAAGTGAACCTGAAAGATCAGGAACTGGTGATTGAAGGCTTGAGCGTCGGCGTGATTCGCCGCTAAAGGAGGCTTTATGCAGTCCCCACACACATCACAGCAAGCCCAACTGCCGCTGTTCGAGGCGTTCATGGCGCAACCACTGGCGCCGATTCTGAAAGACGTGGTCGAGTCGCCCTGGAGCGCCGAGCCCGAAGTCTTCAGTGAGCTGTCGCTACGTGGTGCAACCGGGAACTGCTTGAACCTTCTCGCACCGATTCTCAGGGAACTGAGTCAGGACCAGGACGCACGCTGGTTGACACTGATAGCCCCACCCGCGAGCCTGACCCAAACCTGGCTCCGGGACGCCGGCCTTAACCGCGAACGTATTTTGCTGCTGCAACCTCGCGGCACTCAGAGCGCACAACAGCTGACTTGCGAAGCCTTGCGCCTGGGCCGTAGCCACACTGTGGTCAGCTGGCTCACCCCATTGAACACGACTTCACGGCAACAGTTGATCAGCGCCGCCCGAACCGGGGACGCACAGAGCTTGAATATTCGATTGGGCTAACTGAAAAACCATGCGCGCATTGAACTGCGCGGGGCTTCTCCAAGGATAGAGAAGCCGAAATGAGGCGATTACCGTAATCCGACAGGCGGGATCAGTGGAGGACGCGAGATCCCTGATCTTTATCAAATTCGCCTTCGACCAGTCGGCCTGCCATCTGAACGCCGACGCTCAACATCGCCTTGGCGACTTCCACATACTGACCTTGCAGGAACGCTTTGGCATCCTCGGAGAAATCCAAAGTAACCAGAGAACCCTCGTCCTCGGCTCTGCGCAGCTCGATACGGCCGTCTGGTAACTCGACAATTTCTAGAAAGGACGTTGGCATAAAGGTTTGTTCTCCACGAAAGGCGGGGATTATATAGGCATCGGAGAGGCTTCGCTCGGCAACTTGACCAGATGTCATGGCAAGTAAATATCTTTTCGCGCTCATCCCTGAGGGGACACCCTGTCTGGGCATCCGTCCTGTCGATTAATCTTTCAGCACTCGTTCAACCCTTCGCGAAACCGGATCGCCAACCCCTTGAGGTTCTGGCGCCAGCTTTCCAACTCTTCCCGGCTTAACTCTTTAGGCGCCTCTTCTTCATCCAGGTTAACGGCCAGGATCAGCGGCTGAGTCACGTCGCCTTTAGGTTTGTGCGGAACGCGGGGAGGTTGAAACAGATCCGCATGGGCCGCCAACAGCTTGGCTAGCCAGGTTTCCGGATTTTGCGCAAGCTCGACCATCTCGGCCATTTCAGGAATGGCGATGGTTTCGAGCACCTCACGAGTCAGCAACAACTCAGCCCGAGGCGCATTGGCCTGAGGCAAGCGATAGAACCCGGCGATTTCATGACACAGCCCCAACAGGGCACCGTAAAGGTGAAACAACGCCGACTCACGTCCCGCCTGGATCAGAGCCAGAGAGTTCATCGCCCGCCCCTCTTCGGCTCTGGCGAGCGCTTCCAGCGACAGGCCGGCGAAATAAATCTTCTGATTGGTACGGGTATAGAGTTCGTGGGCCATGACGGCAGCCTCCACAACGAAATAATTGCTTCACACAGGTCAGACAGTGTCGTGGATCACATCCGCCTCCCGCAAGCATAAAACAAAAAGGCCGCATGAAAACCCGAAGGTTGTCATGCGGCCTTTTTTGTACAGCGCTTTAAGCCTTGGCTGCTGGACGCTTGTCTTCAACCTTCCACTTGCCGCCGTCGTAGTACGCCTTCCAGCCAGTCGGCTTACCGTCGACTTCTGTCTGCACATACTGCTCTTTGGTCTTGCGACTATAACGGATCACCGAAGGGAGACCGTCGGGATCTTTCTTCGGCGCCTCGCAGAGGAAGTGATACTTCGGATCGATCTCATCCTTGTGCGGCACAATTTCCATGACCAGCGGAGCACGGGTCTCGCGGTTTTTCGGAAATTGGCTGGCCGCCAGGAACAGACCGGAAGCACCGTCGCGCAGGATGTAAGTGTCGTTGACCTTTTCGCACTTAAGCTCGGGCATCTTCACCGGATCCATCTTCGGCGGCGCCGCGTCACCGCTCTTCAGCAGCTTGCGGGTGTTCTTGCACGTCGCGTTGGTGCAACCGAAGAACTTGCCGAAACGGCCCGTCTTGAGCTGCATCTCGCTGCCGCACTTGTCACACTCCAGGCTCGGGCCTTCATAGCCTTTGATGCGATAGGTGCCCTCTTCGATTTCGTAGCCAGAGCAATCCGGGTTGTTACCGCAGATGTGCAGCTTGCGCTTCTCGTCGAGCAGGTAAGCGTCCATCGCGGTGCTGCAGATTGGGCAGCGATGCTTGCCACGCAGAACCAGCGACTCCGATTCACCTTCGTCGTCCGCGGCGATTTCATCACCCGGCACCAGATTGACGGTGGCCTTGCAGCGCTCTTTCGGCGGCAGGCTGTAGCCCGAGCAGCCGAGGAACACGCCCGTCGAGGCCGTACGAATCTGCATCGGACGGCCACAGGTCAGGCACGGAATGTCGGTCATCACCGGCTGATTGGCGCGCATGCCGTTTTCTGCGCTTTCGGCGACTTCCAGCTTCTTCTTGAAGTCACCATAGAACTCGTCCAGCACGTTTTTCCAGTCGCGCTCGCCCTGAGCCACGTCATCGAGATTCTCTTCCATGCCGGCGGTGAAGCCGTAGTCCATGAGATTGGAGAAACTCTCGGACAGACGCTCAGTGACGATGTCGCCCATCTTTTCCGAATAGAAACGACGGTTGTGCAGCGCCACGTAGCCACGGTCCTGGATGGTCGAAATGATCGCCGCATAGGTCGAAGGACGACCGATGCCGCGTTTTTCCATTTCTTTAACCAGGCTCGCTTCGGAGTAGCGTGCAGGCGGCTTGGTGAAGTGCTGGGTCGGATCAAGCTTGATCAGCTTCATCGCATCGCCCTGGGCCATGTCCGGCAGCACATCATCATCGCCCGGCTTGGCAATTTGCGGCATCACACGGGTGTAACCGTCGAACTTGAGGATGCGGCCCTTGGCACGCAGCTCAAAATCACCAGCACCGACGGTGACCGTGGTCGACAGGTATTGCGCCGGCAGCATCTGGCAAGCGAGGAACTGGCGCCAGATCAGCTCGTAGAGCCGCTCAGCATCACGCTCCATGCCCGACAACTTGCTTGGCTCGGTGTTGGCATCGGAAGGACGAATCGCTTCGTGAGCTTCTTGTGCGCCTTCCTTGCTGCTGTAGACGTTCGGGGTCTCCGGCAGGTACTTCTTGCCGAACTCGCCCTCAATATAAGTGCGCGCCATCGTCACGGCATCGGCCGAGAGGTTGGTGGAGTCAGTACGCATGTACGTGATGTAGCCGGCTTCGTACAGACGCTGGGCCATCATCATGGTTTTCTTCACGCCGAAGCCCAAGCGGTTGCTCGCGGCCTGTTGCAACGTGGACGTGATGAACGGGGCCGAGGGCTTGCTGCTGGTCGGCTTGTCTTCACGCTTGACGATGCTGTAGCTGGAAGCCTTGAGCTTTTCCAGCGCGGCCATGGCCTGGGTTTCGTTGAGCGGCTTGAAGGCTTCGCCGTTCTCGCGGGCCACGTCAAAGCGCACAGTTGCGCCCTTGGCGGTGCCGAGGTCAGCGTGGACTTCCCAGTATTCTTCCGGGTTGAACGCGCGGATTTCACGCTCGCGCTCAACGACCAGCTTTACCGCCACCGACTGCACGCGACCGGCGGACAGGCCTCGGGCGATCTTGGCCCACAGCAGCGGCGAAACCATGTAACCCACAACGCGGTCGAGGAAACGGCGCGCCTGCTGAGCGTTTACACGGTCGATATCCAGCTCGCCCGGCTTGGAGAAAGCTTCCTGAATCGCCTTCTTGGTGATTTCGTTGAACACCACGCGCTTGTAGCGGCTGTCGTCACCACCGATGGCTTCGCGCAGGTGCCAGGCAATGGCTTCCCCCTCGCGGTCCAAGTCGGTTGCGAGATAGATGGTGTCAGCATCTTTGGCGAGCCGACGCAGCTCTTCGATGACTTTTTCCTTGCCCGGGAGGATCTCGTACTTGGCTTTCCAGCCATGATCGGGATCGACACCCATGCGCGAGACCAGCTGCTTGCGCGCTTTCTCTTTCGGCGTGAGCACCGGACCTTCACCCGCAGCGGCCTTTCCGCGCTTGGCGGCTGGCTCTTTGCTGGCGCTAGCCGAACCGCTGGTGGGCAGGTCTCGGATATGGCCGATACTCGACTTCACCACGTATTGGTTACCCAGATACTTGTTGATGGTCTTGGCCTTAGCCGGGGATTCCACAATGACCAGCGATTTGCCCATGGATCAGAAAATTCCTGAATTCTAGAAGTGAAAGGCGGTTGGCGCCTGACGCGGCACCGCTATATATAGTGGCTACAAGGTGAGGTCAAGCGCAGGGTTCTGCGCGCACTCCCCTTACGGCTTCGGAAAAACGCTCGGTTCGGCTTGTACCAAAGCAAAGCGTGGCACCTGTTCGCCGTCAACCTCGACCGACTCCAGGAACATGCTCAAGGGACGCACCCAAAAGCCGTAATCGCCATACAGGGCTTGATAGAAGACCACTTCCTCTTCGGTTTCCGAATGCTGCGCAACAGCGAATACGCGGTACTGCGGACCTTTGTAATGTTCATAGAGCCCAGGTTGTATCGGCATGGTTTGGCCCTCACTCAAATCTTTTCAAAATAAAAACAAAAATAAATTCAGAAAAACAAAAACCGGGGCACTTGGCCCCGGCTTCCGTCAACGGAACGCTTAAACGCGTTCGAAGACGGTGGAGATGCCTTGGCCGAGACCAATGCACATGGTAGCCACCCCGAAGGTGCCGCCATTTTGCTTCATCACGTTCAACAGCGTGCCGGAGATACGGGCACCGGAGCAACCGAACGGGTGACCCAGGGCGATTGCGCCGCCGTGCAGGTTAACCTTCTCGTTCATCTTGTCGAGCACTTTCAGATCTTTCAGCACTGGCAGGGCCTGTGCAGCGAAAGCTTCGTTGAGCTCAAAGAAGTCGATATCGTTAATACCAAGACCCGCGCGCTTCAGTGCTTTTTGTGTAGCCGGTACTGGACCATAGCCCATGATTGCCGGATCCACACCTGCCACTGCCATCGAACGAATCACGGCCATAGGCTGGATACCCAGATCCTGTGCACGCTGCGCCGACATCACGATCATGCACGAAGCACCGTCGGTGATCTGCGACGAGGTACCGGCTGTCACGGTGCCGCCCTTCGGGTTAAACGCTGGCTTAAGAGCCGCCAGGCTTTCCAGGGTGGTTTCCGGACGAATGGTCTCGTCGTAGTCGAACAGTTTCAGGAAACCGTTCTCGTCGTAGCCCTGCATCGGGATGATTTCGTCTTTGAACTTGCCCTCCAGCGTCGCTTTATGAGCGAGCTGGTGGGAGCGCACGCCGAAAGCGTCTTGTTGTTCGCGAGTGATGCCGTGCATTTTGCCCAGCATTTCAGCGGTCAGGCCCATCATGCCCGAGGCTTTCGCCGCGTACAGGGACATGTGCGGGTTCGGATCGACACCGTGCATCATGCTCACGTGGCCCATGTGCTCGACGCCGCCGACGACGAACACGTCACCGTTGCCGGTCATGATCGCTTGCGCAGCAGTGTGCAGTGCGCTCATCGACGAGCCACACAGACGGCTGACGGTCTGACCGGCTGCCGTGTGCGGGATCTGAGTCATCAGGGACGCCATGCGAGCGATGTTCCAGCCCTGCTCCAGGGTCTGGTTTACACAGCCCCAGATCACGTCTTCGACTTCGTTCGGGTCGACCTTGACGTTGCGTTCCAGCAATTTGCTGATCAGGTGCGCCGACATGTCTTCGGCGCGGGTGTTGCGGTGCATGCCGCCCTTGGAGCGGCCCATCGGAGTACGACCGAAGTCGACAATCACGACGTCTCTAGGATTCAAGCTCATAAGTTCACTCTCACTCTAGTTGGGGGCGCTTAACCGAAGAAGCTCTGGCCGTTTTTGGCCATTTCACGCAGCTTCGCGGTCGGGTGGTACAGCGCGCCCAAATCAGCGTACTGGTCAGCCAGGGCAACGAACTCGGCAACACCGATCGAATCGATGTAGCGCAGTGCACCGCCACGGAATGGAGGGAAACCAATACCGTAGACCAGACCCATGTCGGCTTCGGCAGCGGTTTCAACAATGCCGTCTTCCAGGCAACGCACGGTTTCCAGGCACAACGGGATCATCATCCAGTTGATGATGTCTTCGTCGGAGACTTCGCGCTGCTCGTAAACGATCGGCTTGAGCACTTCCAGTACCGAAGGGTCGGCGACTTTCTTCTGCTTGCCGTGCTTGTCGGTCTCGTAAGCGTAGAAGCCCTTGCCATTCTTCTGGCCCAGGCGCTTGGCTTCGTAGAGCACGTCGACAGCGGAACGGCGGTCGTCTTTCATGCGGTCCGGGAAGCCTTCAGCCATGACGTCACGACCGTGGTGACCGGTGTCGATGCCGACCACGTCCATCAGGTATGCCGGGCCCATCGGCCAGCCGAATTTTTCCATGATCTTGTCGATACGGACGAAGTCCACACCGGCGCTGACCAGCTTGGCGAAACCGCCGAAGTACGGGAAGAGTACGCGGTTGACCAGGAAGCCCGGGCAGTCATTGACGACGATCGGGTTCTTGCCCATTTTCTTGGCGTAGGCAACGGTGGTGGCAACGGCCACTTCGCTGGACTTCTCGCCACGAATCACTTCAACCAGCGGCATCATGTGCACCGGGTTGAAGAAGTGCATGCCGACGAAGTTTTCCGGACGCTTGAGGGCTTTGGCCAGCAAGGTGATGGAAATGGTCGAGGTGTTGGACGCGAGGATGGTGTCCTCTTTGACCTTGTCTTCCACTTCGGCCAGAACAGCTTGCTTGACCTTAGGGTTTTCGACGACGGCTTCAACCACCAGATCCACGTGACCGAAATCACCGTAGGACAGGGTCGGACGAATGCCGTTTAGCACTTCAGCCATTTTCGCGGCGGTCATGCGGCCTTTATCAACGCGACCGACCAGCAGCTTGGCGGCTTCAGCCAGGCCTTGCTCGATACCGTGCTCGTTGATGTCCTTCATCAGGATCGGCGTACCTTTGGAAGCCGACTGATAAGCGATACCGCCACCCATGATGCCAGCGCCCAACACGGCAGCCTGCTTCACGTCTTTAGCGATTTCGTCGTAGGCCTTGGCCTTTTTCTTCAGTTCCTGATCGTTCAGGAACAGACCGATCAAGCTCTGCGCGGCAGAGGTCTTGGCCAGCTTCACGAAACCGGCGGCTTCGACTTCCAGCGCTTTGTCACGACCGAAGTTCGCGGCTTTCTGGATGGTCTTGATCGCTTCAACCGGCGCCGGGTAGTTCGGGCCAGCCTGACCGGCCACGAAACCTTTGGCGGTTTCGAAAGCCATCATCTGTTCAATGGCGTTCAGCTTCAGCTTTTCCAGCTTCGGTTGACGCTTGGCTTTGTAATCAAACTCGCCGGAAATGGCGCGCTTGATCAGTTCCAGAGCGGCTTCCTGCAGCTTTTCAGGAGCAACCACTGCATCGACCGCACCGACTTTCAGCGCGTCTTCAGGACGGTTTTCCTTGCCGGCGGCAATCCACTCGATGGCGTTGTCGGCACCGATGAGGCGCGGCAGACGCACGGTACCGCCGAAGCCCGGGTAGATGCCCAGTTTGACTTCAGGCAGACCAATCTTGGCGTTGGTGGACATGACGCGGTAGTCCGCCGCCAGGCACATTTCCAGACCGCCACCCAGGGCGATGCCGTTGATTGCCGCGACAGTCGGGACGTTGAGATCTTCGAAATCGCTGAAAATCTTGTTGGCTTCCAGATTGCCAGCAACGAGCTCGGCATCAGGCAGCTTGAAGTTTTCGACAAATTCGGTGATGTCGGCGCCGACGATGAACACGTCCTTGCCACTGCTGACGATCACGCCCTTGATCGAAGCATCTGCCTTGATGGTGTCTACAGCCTGACGCAGTTCGTTCAGGGTTAGACGGTTGAACTTGTTGACGGACTCACCCTTGAGGTCGAATTTCAATTCGACGATGCCACTTTCAAGAGCCTTAACCGTGATGGCTTTACCTTCGTAAATCATCAACTGATCTCCACGATATGGAAGCTGAACAGTACACGTCAGACGCAGGTGAATGGTTCGGCAGGACGTTTAACGTCAATGCTACGCCAATCCACCCGGCACACCCTCCAACGCGATAGTCGGGATTCTGTAGGAGCGGTCTGTAATACAAACGCTCAATTCATACGCCCGTTTGATTTGGGTACGCCACCTTCACGGAATTTCCGACAATTGTCAATCGCCCAAAACACGGGTTGAAACGCGACTTTGCGGTCACTTCCGTACTGCGAAGATCTACAACACACGAATGGATCCGAGATCATTCATAGAATCAATTGTTAGAAAATTCGCCCTAATTCGCTGCAGCCCGCGTTTAACAAGCTACGCTGGCACGAACCCGAAGAAAAAATGTGAACGTTTTGGGCGAACGCCCAACGTAAGAACAGACCTACAGCGAATTACCGGCCTGCCTGGCCAACCCCAGCCCGATGATGATGTCGGGCTTTTTATTGCTTGTCTGTCGGACCTATCGCGCCATTGCAGTGCGAAATATCCTCATGTTACGCCAGCGCTTTCAGCACTGCGTCAATGTCTTGCAACACCGTCGCCTCGCCCTTCTCGCCCCAATACAGAGTAATCATCTGCTTGTCCGCCTCAACCTTGTAGACGTTGGCTGGCAACTTTTCGAAATGATTGAGCAGCGTCCGATCCTCGCAAATCTCCTGCCACTGATTCACCCACTCACCCGGCGACTTTTGCCAGTAACTCCAGCACGCAGGCTGATTGCCACGGCGCGGTCGATGGTACTGCGCGCAGGGGCTCGGCGGCTCCTGACTTAACCAATGCGGCCACTCTTGAGGCGCCAATTGCATGGCCAGGCCGATACGTCGTGCCTCCATGCGCAGTGCCATTCGCCCGCTCTGACCACGAGACGGTCGCAACCATGCCAGCGGGCTCAGCACCACCAGCAGGATTGACACCACTATCCAGACCGTCATATCTGTACTCCCGATTCTTGATGAGCGCTTTGGGTCACTTTGAAACCATTGCGCTTGAAACCAGCCATACTTACCAATATTGCAACCCTCAGGAGGAGCACCTCATGCCCTACAACCATATTCTGGTCGCTGTAGATCTAACCGAAGAGTGCGACCCTGTAATCCACCGCGCTCGCGAGCTGTCGGTGAGCAACGGAGCGAAGTTGTCCCTGGTGCACATTGTCGAGCCGATGGCCATGGCCTTTGGCGGCGACGTCCCCATGGATCTGTCACAACTGCAACAACAGCAGTTCGATCAGGCCAAGGAGCGCCTTGACCGGTTGATCGTGAAATATCCGGAACTCTCCAAGGAATACAGTCACCTGACCTACGGCCAGCCCCGCCAGGAGATCCATCACCTGGCCAAGGAACAGACTTGCGACCTGATCGTGGTGGGCAGCCATGGTCGACACGGCCTGGCATTGCTGCTGGGCTCGACCGCCAATGACGTGCTGCACGGCGCGCCTTGCGATGTGCTCGCGGTGCACCTGATCAAACGCTAAACCCTTGAGAGAGCGAGCCTGCTGGCGATGGGGCCCTTTCAGTCGATATCAATGTTGACTGAAAAGCCGCCATCGCGAGCAGGCTCGCTCCCACATTGGATCTATTGCAGCCTTTAGATAGCATTCCATACGAAAAGCCCGGCGTTCATCACTGAACGCCGGGCTTTTTTATAGCAGGATCAATCAGGCATCCAGCTCGGCCCAACGCTCGACCATCACGTCGAGTTCAGCCTGCAACTGCTCCAACTGAGCAATCACTGCAGCCGTCTCGGCAGCAGGACGCTGATAGAAGCCGGCATCAGCCATTTGTGCTTCAACCACAGCAATCTGCTGTTCCATGGCTTCGATCTGACCCGGTAACATTTCCAGCTCACGCTGCAACTTGTAGCTGAGCTTCTTCTTTGCCACTGGCGCTTCGACAGCCGCAGCCACTGGTGCAGCTTCAGCAGTCACCACTGCGGAGGTCAGGTCGGCTTTGCCGGACTTACTCTCGGTCACACCCAGCAGGCGCGGCGAGCCGCCCTGACGCAACCAGTCCTGATAACCACCGACGTATTCGCGAACCTTGCCTTCACCTTCGAAGACCAGGGTGCTGGTGACCACGTTGTCGAGGAATGCCCGGTCGTGGCTGACCATCAGCACGGTGCCGTTGAAAGTCAGCAGAACCTCTTCCAGCAGTTCGAGGGTTTCGACGTCGAGATCGTTGGTCGGTTCGTCGAGGACCAGCAGGTTGGCCGGCTTGCTGAACAGTTTGGCCAGCAACAGGCGGGCACGCTCACCACCGGACAGCGCCTTGACCGGCGTGCGGGCACGTTGCGGGCTGAACAGGAAGTCGCCGAGGTAGCTCAGCACGTGACGGCTCTGACCATCGATATCGATGAAGTCGCGACCTTCGGCGACGTTGTCGATCACGGTCTTTTCCAGGTCCAGCTGATGGCGCAACTGGTCGAAGTAGGCCACGTCGATGCGCGTCCCCTCTTCCACTGTGCCGCTGGTTGGCTGCAGGCCACTGAGCATCAGCTTCAGCAGCGTGGTTTTGCCGGTACCGTTGGCGCCAAGCAGACCGATACGGTCGCCGCGCGTCAGGACCATCGAGAAATCCTTGATCAGGAACGGGCCACCCGGGTGAGCGAAGCTCACGTTCTCGAGAACCATAACCTGTTTGCCGGATTTGTCAGCGGTGTCCAGCTGAATGTTGGCCTTGCCAGTACGCTCACGACGCTCGCTACGCTCAACGCGCAATGCTTTCAATGCACGAACACGACCTTCGTTACGGGTGCGACGGGCCTTGATGCCTTGGCGGATCCAGACTTCTTCCTGGGCCAGCTTCTTGTCGAACAGCGCGTTGGCGGTTTCTTCAGCGGCCAGCGACGCTTCCTTGTGCACGAGGAAACTGGCGTAGTCGCCGTTCCAGTCGATCAGGCCACCGCGATCCAGTTCGAGGATGCGGGTCGCGAGGTTCTGCAGGAATGAACGGTCGTGCGTGATGAACAGCACGGCGCCCTGGAAATCCTTCAGCGCTTCTTCGAGCCAGGCGATTGCACCGATGTCCAGGTGGTTGGTCGGTTCGTCGAGTAGCAGCAGGTCCGGTTCGGAAACCAGCGCCTGAGCCAACAGGACGCGACGACGCCAGCCGCCGGACAATTCGGCGAGGGTCTTGTCGGCCGGCAACTGCAGACGGCTCAAGGTGCTGTCGACCAGTTGCTGCAAACGCCAGCCATCGCGGGCTTCGAGGTCGTGCTGGACGTGCATCAGCTTGTCCAGGTCGGCGTCGGTGACGATGTTCTGGCTCAGGTGGTGATATTGCGCGAGCAACTCGCCCACACCGTCCAGGCCTTCGGCAACCACGTCGAACACGGTCCGCTCGTCGGCTACCGGCAATTCTTGCGGCAATTCGCCAATCTTGAGGCCGGGTGCGCGCCAAACGGAGCCTTCATCGGGCTTCTGGTCGCCCTTGACGAGCTTCATCATGCTGGACTTGCCAGTGCCATTGCGGCCGATGATGCACACCCGCTCACCACGGGCGATCTGCCAGGACACCTTGTCCAACAACGGCATAGCGCCGAAAGCAAGGGACACATCGCTGAATTTGAGCAGGGTCATGAGCTTCTCCAAAAACCGGGCGCGCATTCTACCTGACTTGAGGCTTCAGAAGGCCGGCAATTTCACTCTCGAAGCACTCTGCATAACAAATGTTGCGAACTTATGCCGGAGGGCCTGCAAAGCTTTCGCCCGTTGCTGGCAAAAGGCTAAGCTACAGATTATTCAGTGCGGGCATTGCCCTGCTTTTCATGATTTCTCTGCCCGGATGTCTCATGCGCAGTCGCCTTTTCAGTCTTTTATCTTGCCTGCTTCTTACTGCCACAGCCGTGCAATCAGCCCAGGCGGTGGACCTGTCCACCCAACGCCAGTATTACGATGAAGCCAAGCGTGCCTTGGCCAAGGGCGATTCCGGTCCTTATTTTCGCTATAGCCAGGCCCTCAGTGACTACCCGCTGGAACCGTACCTGGCCTATGACGAGTTGACCGCTCGCCTGAAAACCGCCAGCAATGCCGAAATCGAGAAGTTCCTCGCCGAACACGGTGACCTGCCGCAAGCCAACTGGATGAAATTGCGCTGGCTGCGCTGGCTGTCCGAGCGAGGCGACTGGGCGACCTTCGTCAGGTATTACGACCCCAAGCTCAATTTCACCGAACTGGACTGCCTGAATGCGCAGTACCAGATCACCCACAACCAGAAGGCCGAGGGTTATGCCAACGCCAACAAATTGTGGCTGACCGGCAAATCCCAGCCGGAAGCGTGCGACGCGTTGTTCGGACTGTGGGCTGCCGAAGGTCAACTGACCGAGCAAAAACGTTGGGAGCGCACCAAGCTCGCCGCCCAGGCGCGCAATTATCCGCTGGCCAACAGCCTCGTGAACGGCCTGACCACCCTCGCGCCGCGCGGCCGGTTGCTGATTGATGTGGCGCAAAAACCGGAATTGCTTAACCAGCCTTCGCGCTTCACTCCGGCTGACGAACCGATGTCCGACGTGGTCAGCCTCGGCCTGCGCCGCCTGGCCAAACAGGACCCGGACAAGGCCATGGCCCTGCTCGACGGCTATGCCAGCAGCATGCACTTCTCCCGCGATGAAAAAGTGGCGATCGCCCGGGAAATCGGCCTGACCCTCGCACGACGCTTCGACAGCCGCGCACTGGATGTGATGACCAAGTACGACCCGGAACTGCGCGACAACACGGTGTCCGAATGGCGTCTGCGGTTGTTGTTGCGCCTGGGCCGTTGGGACGATGCCAATCAGCTGACCCGGCGCGTGCCGCAGGACCTGGCGACCACCAATCGCTGGCGCTATTGGCAGGCCCGCAGCCTTGAACTGGCCCAGCCACAGAACGCGGAAGTGCAAACACTTTATAAAAACCTTGCTCGCGAGCGTGACTTCTATGGTTTCCTCGCAGCTGATCGTTCGCAGTCCCCGTATTCGCTGAACAATAAACCGTTGGTGTTGAGCCAGGCGCTGATCAACAAAGTGCGCAACACACCGGGCGTTCGTCGCGCCCTGGAATTCCACGCACGGGGGCAGGTCGTCGATGGTCGCCGTGAGTGGTATCACGTCAGTCGACACTTCAGCCGTGACGAAATGGTTGCCCAGGCAAAACTGGCGTATGACCTGAGATGGTATTTCCCGGCGATCCGCACCATCAGCCAGGCACAATACTGGGACGATCTGGACATCCGCTTCCCGATGGCCTACCGCGAACCGCTGGTCCGTGAAGCCAAAATCCGCGGCCTGCATCCAAGCTGGGTGTTCGCCATCACTCGCCAGGAAAGCGCCTTCATGGCCGACGCACGCTCCGGCGTCGGCGCCACCGGCCTGATGCAATTGATGCCCGCCACCGCCAAGGAAACCGCGCGCAAGTTCAGTATCCCGCTGGCCTCGCCACAGCAAGTGCTGGATCCGGAAAAAAACATTCAGCTTGGTGCCGCGTACCTGAGCCAGGTCCACGCCCAGTTCAACGGCAACCGCGTCCTCGCCTCCGCTGCCTACAACGCCGGCCCGGGCCGCGTACGTCAGTGGCTGCGTGGCGCGGACCACCTGAGCTTCGATGTCTGGGTGGAAAGCATCCCGTTCGACGAAACCCGTCAGTATGTGCAGAACGTGCTGTCGTATTCGGTGATTTACGGACAGAAGCTCAATTCGCCACAGCCGCTGGTGGATTGGCATGAGCGGTATTTTGATGATCAGTGATCGGTAATGTCGGGTAGGAGATGTCGGACGAGGTCGCATTTAAAATATCGCAGCCTCGTTTCACTCGACAGCTCCTACATAGCGTTTACAAATGGAGACCGAGTTCGGCCTTGCCATCACTAAACTGCAATGCCGCCAGCCTCGCGTACAGCGCATTGCTCGCAATCAATGCCTGATGCGTCCCCACTGCCACTAACTTTCCCTGATCCATCACCGCGATCCGGTCCGCGTTTTTCACAGTGGCCAATCGGTGGGCGATGACCAGTGTGGTGCGGTTTTTCATCAGGCTTGGCAGGGCTTGCTGGATCAGATGTTCGCTCTGGGCGTCGAGGGCGCTGGTGGCTTCGTCGAGTAACAGGATCGGTGCGTCCACCAACAACGCCCGGGCGATGGCCAGGCGTTGGCGCTGACCGCCGGACAGACCGAGGCCACCGTCGCCCAGATGCGTCTGGTAACCGTTGGGCATTTGCTCGATGAAGTCGTGGGCGTAGGCGATTTTTGCGGCGTCTTGAACCTGGGCCAAGGTAGCGCTCGGGTTGCCGTAACGGATGTTCTCTTCAATGCTGCCGAAAAACAGCGCCGGGTTTTGCGAGACCAATGCGAAGCAACGGCGCAGATCGAGCGGATCAAGCTGAGTCAGCGGCACACCATCCAGCAGAATCTGTCCGGCGGCAGGGTCGTAAAAGCGCAGCAGCAAGTCATAAACGGTGGATTTGCCGGCCCCGGACGGTCCCACCAGCGCGAGGGTATCCCCCGCATTAATGGTCAGACTCAAGCCGTCGACGGCGAAGCTTTCCGGCCGTGAGGGGTAGGAAAAACGTACGTCTTGCAGAACCAGATCGCCCCTCACCCGCTCTGGCAAGGTCACCAGACCGATGGTCGGCGGCTGGATGATGTTTGCCGAGCGCAGCAATTCGGCAATCCGCTCGGCCGCGCCCGCTGCTCGCTGCAACTCGCCGATCACTTCGCTCAGAGTGCCGAAGGCGCTGCCGACGATCAGGCTGTAGAAGACAAACGCCGCCAGTTCACCCGCCGAGATCCGCCCGGCGATCACATCCATGCCACCGACCCACAGCATGACGCCCACTGCGCCCAGGACTAGCACGATCACCAGCGTGATCAGCCAGGCGCGCTGGAAGATGCGTTTACGCGCGGTGTTGAACGCGTCTTCCACCGTCACGGCGAAACGCTGCTCGTCCTGAACCTGATGGTTATAGGCCTGCACGGTTTTGATCTGGCTGAGGGTTTCGGAGACGTAGCTGCCGATATCAGCGATCCGGTCCTGACTCAGGCGCGACAGGTTGCGCACCCGGCGCCCGAAAATCAGGATCGGGGCGACGACCAATGGCAAGGCGACGACCACGATGCTGGTGAGCTTCGGATTGGTGATAAACAGCAGCACAATCCCGCCGATAACCATCAGCAAATTGCGCAAAAACAGCGACAACGAAGAGCCGATTACCGATTGCAACAACGTTGTATCGGCGGTCAGTCGCGACTGGATCTCGGAGCTGCGATTGTTTTCGTAAAAGCCCGGATGTAGATAAACCAGGTGGTTGAACACTTGTCGGCGGATGTCTGCGACCACGCGCTCGCCGATCCACGACACTAGATAAAAACGCGCGAAGGTGCCGATCGCCAGCCCCACCACCAGCCCCATGAACAAGCCGATGGACTGATTGAGCAAGTGCGGTGACTGGGTCATGAACCCCTGATCCACCAACAGGCGTATACCCTGCCCCATCGACAAGGTAATGCCGGCGGTGACAATCAGCGCGAGCAAGGCGCCAAAGGCTGGCCAGCGATAGGGCGCAAGAAAACGCAGGGTCAAGCGGATCGCGCGGCGGTGACGGGCAGAGAGCATCGCAGTTTTCCAGGTACACCATTGATAGGGCCAGCCTACACCGTCCGACACTGAATCCTGTAAATCACAATGAGTCAGGTTAATTATCACCGCGATGACTAGTCTCTAGACGCTTTTGGTCTAAAGTCCGGGTGGCAAGGTTTATAAATTTCTGTTGGACTGAAGTGGCCGTTTGGGAAAGATCGCAGGGAGTTGTCATAGCCCGGTCACCTGGCGGTTTTAAACTAGGCGCACACCTGATGAGGAGACAGGCCATGTCCTTGCAAAACAGCAGCGAAGACAAGATTCAAGTGATCCGCACACAGCCCAACCAGTCTCTGGGTTGCTCGATTATCGATGCCGAAGGGCGCGAAGTACCGATCACTGAAGATATGATCCAGAAAGCGTGCAGCGAACTGGACAAGCGATTGGTCAAGCCTGCCGAACAAGAGTGATATAGCCAACGTCTTCTTGACCCGGCCCTGGTGGGCCGGGTTTTTTATGGGCGCTTATCCAGAAACTGTGGTGCGGCCATCGCGAGCAGGC
>NZ_AKJS01000041.1 GCF_000282215.1 Pseudomonas sp. GM21 | reverse complement strand
ACACAGAATTCAGTACACCCTCAACTGGCGGCGAACGGGATGCTGGATAACCTCGGCTACCCAAACCCACGCCACACAGCTAATACCTGACTGTAACCAATCCTCATGTAGGAGTGAGCCTGATCGCTATGGCGGTGTGTCAATCGACATCAACACTGAATGTCATGCCGCATTCGCGAGCAGGCTCGCTCCCACAATTGGCACCTTTTTGTGGACGCCATTTTCTCGGCGATTATTGGGGAACAGGATTTCTATTGGGGAGTTGATACCCCATAGCCCTTCTCTGTTTGATATTTGCGAAACGAAACGGGCTTTCCGAGCCTAGCGAATCAGACATCGTCTTAAATATGTTCAGATATTCACCCTTGAGTTCGTCTGGAACACTACGATACCCCCCCTCATATAGTCATGAACAAATGCAAACTTGACAGACTTATGAATCGAGTGAGGGTCTTCAATTTTGACGACCTGCCCAAAATCGATTGGCACTACACCCTCGTTGGTCACTTTAAAATTGCCCGGTTTAGGGTCTCCCATTATGAAGCCTTGTTCGTAGAGCGTTTTAACGCCCGCTTTGACTTCGTCTTGAGTCGGAGCGCCACCCTCAACAAATGGCATCACCAACTCCCCTTGTGACAAATAAGCCAAATTGTGTTGATTTTTCGCTACTACCATATAGTCATTGCATATATTCAATTCATGCAGCATTGCAGCTGGATCGGCTTTATTGAATTGCTTGATCACATGGTCGCCAATTTTCAGTACGCACCCATAACTGCCACTTGCCAAATATACCGGTTCGCCATGATGCTGCCGTAACAGCGCGAGCCGATCGGGCCCAGTATTAAATTCTGCTCCTTTTTTCTCCTTATCTCGCCCAATGGAAAGCAGGCTGTCGCAACTAGCCAACCACATGCTGAATTGCGCTTTGGCATGCTCGTTTTTTACATGTTTCAAAGCATCACTCAATGCAACCTTAACCGCTTTGACAGACACAGCATCAACTTGCACCCCGTCAGCTGCCGCGCGCCCTTTAAATATGCTTTCCCCAACAGCGCTAGAAAGTTGATTATCCCGATTTGCAATACTTACAAGCTTCGTGAAGGTTTTTTCGGAAAAACTATGATTATCTACTTTCCTTAGCAGTGCCGCATTTAGCGTATCAGTAGACACATTGATTCTATTTGCAAAAGCTATGTTCATCATTAAACACCCTAAATCAGAATATTTTAATCCAGCACCAGGGCGCTTTAGATTGCCATGCCTGCATCGTTCGACTGGCGACATTGCCCCGCTGCACAATAAATCTATCGATCCAAAGGCGGCTTGCAACTTCCGCCCATTCGTAAAAATTACTTTGATCAAAACAAGACATGTTCACCAACACCCGAATACTCCCACACGTACCTGTCCAAACCCTGAACACACACCCAGAAACATCCCGAACCATTGAAACCACCCCCCACCTGCCCCATCTAACACCCATACCCAATACGCAGGTGCCCCATGAGCGACCAGCAAGAATTCCCCGAAGACCCGAGCGACGACGTCGAAGCAGAGCACACCGAACACCACTCCACCGGCAAAGGCCTCGCCCTGCCCGGCCAGAACCTGCCGGACAAGGTCTACATCATCCCGATCCACAACCGCCCGTTCTTCCCGGCCCAAGTGCTGCCGGTCATCGTCAACGAAGAACCGTGGGCCGAGACACTGGACCTGGTCAGCAAAGCCGATCACCACTCCCTGGCCCTGTTCTACATGGACTCGCCCCAGGAAGACCCGCGCCACTTCAACACCGGCGCATTGCCGGAGTACGGCACGCTGGTCAAGGTGCACCACGCCAGCCGTGAAAACGGCAAACTGCAATTCGTCGCCCAAGGCCTGACCCGGGTGCGCATCAAAACCTGGCTCAAGCACCATCGACCGCCGTATCTGGTGGAAGTCGAATACCCGCACCAGCCAACCGAGCCGACCGACGAGGTCAAGGCCTACGGCATGGCACTGATCAACGCGATCAAGGAACTGCTGCCGCTCAACCCGCTGTACAGCGAAGAACTGAAAAACTACCTCAACCGCTTCAGCCCCAACGATCCATCGCCGCTGACCGACTTCGCCGCCGCCCTGACCTCGGCCACCGGCAGCGAGCTGCAAGAAGTGCTCGACTGTGTGCCCATGCTCAAGCGCATGGAAAAAGTCCTGCCGATGCTGCGCAAGGAAGTCGAAGTCGCGCGCCTGCAAAAAGAGATTTCCGCCGAAGTGAATCGCAAGATCGGCGAGCATCAGCGTGAGTTCTTCCTCAAGGAACAACTCAAGGTCATTCAGCAAGAACTGGGATTGACCAAGGACGACCGCAGTGCCGACATCGAGCAGTTCGAGCAACGCCTGACCGGCAAAGTCCTCTCGCCGCAGGCGCAGAAACGCATCGAAGAGGAAATGAACAAACTGTCGATCCTCGAAACCGGCTCACCGGAATACGCGGTCACCCGCAACTACCTCGACTGGGCAACCTCGGTGCCGTGGGGCGTATACGGCGAGGACAAACTTAACCTCAAGCATGCCCGCAAAGTGCTGGACAAACACCACGCCGGCCTCGACGACATCAAGGACCGCATCCTCGAATTCCTCGCGGTGGGTGCCTATAAAGGCGAGATCAGCGGCTCCATCGTGCTGCTGGTCGGCCCGCCGGGCGTAGGTAAAACCAGTGTCGGCAAATCCATCGCCGAATCCCTCGGCCGGCCGTTCTACCGCTTCAGCCTCGGTGGCATGCGCGACGAAGCCGAGATCAAGGGCCATCGCCGCACGTACATCGGCGCGCAACCGGGCAAACTGGTACAGGCGCTGAAAGACGTAGAAGTGATGAACCCGGTGATCATGCTCGACGAGATCGACAAGATGGGCCAAAGCTACCAGGGCGACCCGGCCTCGGCGCTGCTGGAAACCCTCGATCCGGAACAGAACGTCGAATTCCTCGACCACTACCTGGACCTGCGTCTGGACCTGTCGAAAGTGTTATTCGTGTGCACCGCCAACACCCTGGACTCGATTCCCGGACCATTGCTGGATCGGATGGAAGTGATTCGCCTGTCGGGCTACATCACCGAAGAAAAAATCGCCATCGCCAAGCGCCACTTGTGGCCCAAGCAACTCGAAAAGGCCGGCGTGTCCAAAGGCAGCCTGAGCATCAGCGACAGCGCCCTTAAAGCGTTGATCGACGGTTACGCCCGTGAAGCCGGGGTCCGTCAGCTGGAGAAACAACTGGGCAAACTGGTGCGCAAGGCTGTGGTTAAGTTGATCGACGAACCGAAAGCGGTGATCAAACTCGGGCCAAAAGACCTCGAAGCCTCACTCGGTCATCCAGTGTTCCGCAACGAGCAAGTACTGTCCGGCACGGGCGTTATCACCGGACTTGCCTGGACCAGTATGGGCGGCGCGACCTTGCCGATTGAAGCCACGCGCATCCACACGCTGAACCGTGGCTTCAAACTCACCGGGCAACTGGGCGATGTGATGAAGGAGTCGGCGGAGATTGCCTACAGCTACGTCAGCTCCAACCTGAAGTCGTTTGGTGGTGATCCGAAGTTCTTCGACGAAGCTTTCGTCCACCTGCACGTCCCGGAAGGTGCCACCCCCAAAGACGGCCCGAGTGCTGGCGTGACCATGGCCAGCGCCCTGCTCTCGCTCGCGCGCAACCAGCCGCCGAAAAAAGGTGTGGCCATGACCGGCGAACTGACGCTGACCGGGCATGTACTGCCGATTGGCGGGGTGCGCGAGAAGGTGATTGCTGCACGGCGGCAGAAGATTTTTGAATTGATCTTGCCGGAGCCTAACCGTGGCAGTTTTGAAGAACTGCCGGACTATCTGAAGGAAGGTATTACCGTGCACTTCGCCAAGCGCTTTTCAGATGTGGCGAAGATTCTGTTCTGACCTCGTAATCTGATCGTTCCCACGCTCTGCGTGGGAATGCATCCTGTGACGCTCTGCGTCACGCTTGTGATGGGACGCGGAGCGTCCCGGGCGGCATTCCCACGCAGAGCGTGGGAACGATCATCTCCCGCAGCTTCGTCACACTTTGCCTCATCTTCAGTTATGCTCGCCGTTCGTCGTGAATGCCGGAGCCCCTGACCTTATGTCCCCCATCCGCCTGTTGGTTCTCCTCGCCCTATCCTTGCTGGCCGCCTGCGCCTCGCAACCGAAACAGAACGTGACCGTGGTAAAACAAAGCCAATGCCCGGTGAAACTGAACAGCGGGCAAAACCTCATTCTGACCCTGCCCAGTAACCCATCCACAGGTTACCGCTGGGCAATCCAGGATTCGGCCGGCGGCGTGCTGCATGCGCTCAGCCCCGAGGTTTACAGTAACCCCGAAGACGCCGGCATCGTCGGCAGCGCCGGCATCTCTACCTGGCGCTTTCAGGCGTTCACCGCCGGCACCGGCCGCCTGCGTCTGACATCCCAACAACCTTGGGCCCCAGAGGTATTGCCGGTGGAAACGTTCGATTGCGCGATCTCGGTTAACTGATCGTGGGCTGGCTTATTCTGGCGTTGATGGGTGCTGTGACCTTTCTGTATGGCGTGAGCATGCAGGCAACGTTGCTCTGCCTGCTGGTCAAACCGATGCCCGTGCTGGCCTTGCTCGGTTGGTTGCATGATGCGCCCCCAGGCGACTATCGCCGCTGGATCAGCCTTGGCCTGATTTTCTCGCTGCTCGGCGATGTATTGCTGGCGTGGCCGGGGGATCTGTTTGTGTTTGGCCTGGGCGCATTTCTGGTCGCGCATCTGGCCTATCTCAAAGCTTATTTGAGTGATTGCCGACGGTTGGCGGTGTTGCCATTGGTGATTGCGTTGGGTGTCGGCGCGGTGCTGCTGGGGATTTTGATTTCCCATGGACTCGGCCCGTTGCTGGTCCCCGTGATGGTTTATGGTTTGGCCATCAGCGCCATGCTCTGGCGGGCACTGGCTCGCTTGGGCACTGAAGTCCCCAATCGCTCGGCGCTACTCGCAGCGGCAGGTGCAGTGGCGTTTGTGTTCTCCGACAGCGTGATTGGCATCAATCGATTTGTGATGCCATTCGACGCAGCGCCCTACGTCATCATCCTCAGTTACTGGCTGGGACAATGGGGTATCGCAGCCTCGGCATTTGATAAAAAACAAATAACAACTTAGACAGATGCTCATAACCATAAAACCAACAAACCGTCTCGAAACGTTATAAAACTCTGTCAGATATGACAGTTGCTCAGATTTTCTAGCCTATTTACTATCCCGGTGGCGTTATCCCACCACGAATGTAAACCAAGGAAGATAATAATGAGATTTTTCAAAAGCAAAAATTCGGTGAGCGCACTTGCAATGGCCCCCTTTGTCTCCGTCAATTGCGATATTAAAGCCACGGTTTCACACCGCGTGGAGTTTCATACTCAAAACATCCAGTTTTACAAAGATAATGACAGCAACCGGATTGGCTATATTGGTCGTTCCTATGAAAACGGCTTTGCCGATTCCAGAAAAGGGATGATGTTTGAATTTACCAGTGACATTCAATCCGGCACCTATTCACCCAAAGACTCTAACTTTCCATTTGACACATTTCAATATTATGAATCTGGAGCTAACGACGACTTTTCGACTTCTTACACCTACAAACCCGAAAGCGGCTCTATTACCGTCGAAGTAGTCCAGAGCGACTCCGAGGCATTGCGTTACATCTTCATTTTTGACTTCAAAGGGAAGGACAACAGGACCGAAGAATTGCATATCGCTGGTAAAGCCGAACTCAACGTTTTCATGCGTTCTAGATGATCTCGCTCTAAACAATGAGTGACCAAGTCTTTCTCCTCGACCTGGTCATTTCATTTTCTTTTCCACATGCTCTCTGCAGCCAAATCCCATCTTCCTCCTTCGCAAATCCCCCACGGTTTATCAGACAACCCGCGCATCCCCCCGTCAATTTGGCTAAAATGCCGGCCTTTTCATCCAAAGCCGCTGGAACCGCCGTGAGCAAAGAACCCGATCGCCTTTTCGCCCAGCCTTTGGCCCAGGTGCCTGACTTCGCCTTTAATGAGGACGTGGTGCGGGTGTTCCCGGACATGATCAAGCGCTCGGTGCCGGGTTATCCGACCATCGTCGAAAACCTCGGCGTGCTCGCCGCGCAGTTCGCCCAGCCCAATAGCGTGCTCTACGACCTCGGTTCGTCACTCGGTGCCGTGACTCAGGCGCTGCGCCGTCACGTGCGCACCGACGGTTGCCGCGTCATCGCTGTGGATAACTCGGCGGCAATGGTCGAACGCTGCCGCGAATACCTCAACGGCCAGGACTCGATGTTCCAGGAGTTGCTGCCGGTGGAAGTGATCGAAGGCGACATCCTCGCCCTTGAGTTTCAGCCAGCCTCGGTGGTGGCGCTGAACTTCACCCTGCAATTCATCGCCCCGGACCAGCGCACGGCGTTGCTCTCGCGCATCCGCCAGTCGCTGTTGCCCGGTGGCGCGCTGATCCTGTCGGAGAAGCTGCGTTTCAACGATCCCGAAGAACACGCGCTGCTCACCGACCTGCACGTCGCCTTCAAACGCTCCAACGGCTACAGCGAACTGGAAATCGCCCAGAAGCGCAGCGCCATCGAAAACGTCATGAAGCCCGACAGCCTCGAAGAACACCGCGAGCGCCTGTTGGCCGCCGGGTTCTCGAAAGTCGTGCCGTGGTTCCAGTGTCTTAACTTTGCCTCGTTGATTGCCTTGCCATGATTGATTTGTCCCCCCTCGCCCGCCGTCTGGCCGGTACACCGCTGGCCGAATGGGCCAATACCCTGCAAGCGCAACTCGACAAGAAAATGGAAAAGGGTCATGGCGACCTGGAGCGCTGGCAGAGTGCGCTCGATGCTCTGCCAAAGATTCAGCCAAGCAAAGTCGACTTGCTCAATGGCCTGATGCTGGACACCGATTGCGACGACGAAACCCGTGCGCAGATGCGAACGGCGCTGATGGGGTTGTCACCGTGGCGCAAAGGCCCGTTTGACCTGTTTGGCGTGCACGTTGACACCGAATGGCGTTCGGACTGGAAATGGTCGCGTGTCGCACCGCACCTGGATCTGAAGGGCAAACGCATCCTCGACGTCGGCTGCGGTAATGGTTACTACATGTGGCGCATGCTCGGTGCCGGTGCCGACAGCGTGATCGGTGTCGACCCGAACTGGCTGTTCTTCTGCCAGTTCCAGGCAGTGCAGCGGTACCTGTCCGAACCGAATGCCTGGCACCTGCCATTCCCGTTTGAAGACTTGCCGCCGGAGCTGGAAGGCTTTGATACGGTGTTTTCCATGGGCGTGTTCTACCATCGCCGCTCGCCGATCGAGCACTTACTGGCGCTGAAAGATTGCCTGGTCAAAGGCGGTGAACTGGTGCTGGAGACGCTGGTGATCGAAGGCGATCAGCAACAGGTGCTGGTGCCGGAAGACCGTTACGCGCAGATGCGCAACGTGTGGTTCCTGCCATCGGTACCGGCGCTGGAGTTGTGGTTGCGACGTGCCGGGTTTACCGATGTGCGTTGCGTGGATGTGAGCGTGACCACGATCGAGGAACAGCGTGGGACGGAGTGGATGAAGTATCAGTCGCTGAGCGATTTTCTTGATCCGGACGATCACAGCAAGACGATTGAAGGGCTGCCGGCGCCGATGCGTGCGGTGATTGTTGCCCGTAAGTAATCCCCCGATCTCACTACCAGTGGTGATCAACTGTGGGAGATTCTATGTTGC
>NZ_AKJS01000040.1 GCF_000282215.1 Pseudomonas sp. GM21 | reverse complement strand
CCCCAGCCAGTGGAAGCTGCCGTCGGGCCAGCGGATACGGTGATGCATCGCTTGTTGAAGTGGCGCGCCGGCAATGACCGCATGGAACGCGTGGACGGTTTTCTCCCGGTCTTCCGGTGGCAGCAAGTCGAGGTATTCCAGATTCTCGGGTAGCGGCGTGTGCGGATCGAAACCAAACAGCGCCTGAGTCCCCCGCGACCAGCTGATCTGCCCGCGCTCGATGTCCCAATACCAGGCCCCCAGCCGTGCGCCGTTCAAGGCGGCGAGCAGTTGTGGCGCGCTTTGCCAGCTCAGCTCGGTCTGTTTTGGGTCGAGCATCTGAATACGCGGCATCGGCGGAATACGGTCAACAGATTTCGACATTGGCAACAGGCCTTGGCGGAAATGGGCGTTAAGCGCAGGGTTTCGCGGCTCTATAGTCGTAGCACGCGTTAGCCATGAGTCCCTGGCAAATCGATTTGTGCATCCAGCAAAGCCATAAACGCCCTTGCCGCATTCGATAGCGTCCTTTCGGTGTGCAAGATATAGCCTAGCTGGCGAGTCAGTTGTATGCCCGGCAACGGTATTCGTGCAACTTGTTCATCCAGCATCGTGCGCGGCAACACGCTCCAGGCCAAGCCTATTGAAACCATCATCTTGATCGTTTCCAGATAATTCGTGCTCATGGCAATGTTCGGTATCAGGCCCTGCGCTTCGAACAGCCGCTGAACGATGTGATGGGTAAAGGTGTTGCCGCCGGGGAAAACCGCCGGGTGCAGGGCGATGTCTGCCAGATTGACCGGGCCGTGGCTGATCAACGAATGCTCTGGAGCGACCACGAAATCCAGCGGGTCGTCCCACACAGGCGTTGCCTTGACCAGCGTGTGCGGCTCTGGCGCCAACGTAATCACCGCCAGTTCCGCACGGCCATGGAGGATTTCTTCGTAGGCCACTTCCGAATCGAGGAACTGAATATCCAGCGCCACTTGTGGGTAACGCCGGGTGAATTCTCTTAATAAGGGTGGCAAACGGTGCAGGCCGATGTGGTGACTGGTGGCCAGGGTCAGGCGGCCGGACACTTCGCCGGTCAGATTGGTCAGGGCGCGCCGGGTGTCGTCCAGCACATTCAGTATCTGATAAGCCCGTGGCAGCAGGGCGCGGCCGGCCTCGGTCAGGCCTACTTCACGGCCCAGGCGATCAAACAGCCGCACCTTCAATTGTTGCTCCAGCCCGGCGATACGTTTGCTGATCGCCGGCTGAGTCAGGTGCAACCGTTCGCCGGCGCCAGAGAAGCTCCCGCTCTCGGCAATCGCGATAAAGGCATTGAGGTTGGCCAGATCCATCGTTGTATTCCAGTTGGTTATCCAAAGCATAAAAAATATGAATTTGAGTTATTTAATGTAACCCCCTAGGATCGACCTCACAAGCCAAAGGGTTATTGAAATAACCCAGGGCATAGAAACAAGCTGATGAGGAACCGTCTGATGGCCGGCAAAACGCTCTACGACAAGCTCTGGGATTCGCACTTGGTCAAACAGCGCGACGATGGCTCGGCGCTGATTTATATCGATCGTCACATCATTCACGAAGTGACTTCGCCGCAAGCCTTTGAAGGCCTGCGTCTGGCCGGGCGCAAGCCTTGGCGGATCGATGCCAATATCGCGACCCCGGACCACAACGTACCGACCACACCGGAGCGCAAGGGCGGCATCGAAGCCATTGTCGACCAGGTCTCGCGTTTGCAGGTTCAGACCCTCGATGACAACTGTGATGAATACGGCATCGTCGAATTCAAGATGAACGACATTCGCCAAGGCATCGTCCACGTCATCGGCCCGGAGCAGGGCGCGACCTTGCCGGGCATGACCGTGGTCTGCGGCGACTCCCATACCTCGACCCACGGTGCGTTCGGTGCCCTGGCTCACGGTATCGGCACCTCCGAGGTCGAGCACGTGCTCGCCACTCAGTGCCTGGTCGCCAAAAAAATGAAGAATATGCTGGTGTCGGTCGAAGGCCAATTGCCGTTCGGCGTGACGGCCAAGGACATCGTCCTCGCTGTGATCGGCAAAATCGGCACCGCTGGCGGTAACGGCCATGCCATCGAATTTGCCGGTAGCGCGATTCGTGACTTGTCCGTTGAAGGCCGCATGACTATTTGCAACATGTCCATCGAGGCTGGCGCACGCGTTGGTCTGGTGGCGGCGGACGAAAAAACCGTGGCCTACGTGAAGGGCCGTCCATTCGCTCCGAAAGGCGCGGAATGGGACTTGGCCGTCGAGGCGTGGAAAGACTTGGTGTCGGATAAAGACGCCACGTTTGACACTGTCGTTGAGCTCGACGCTACCCAGATCAAGCCGCAAGTCAGCTGGGGCACTTCGCCTGAGATGGTGTTGGCGGTCGATCAGAACGTTCCGGACCCTGCGAAGGAAATGGACCTGGTCAAGCGTGACTCAATCGTGCGCGCCTTGAAGTACATGGGTTTGACCGCAAATCAGGCGATCACCGACATTCAGCTCGATCGCGTGTTTATCGGCTCCTGCACCAACTCGCGGATCGAAGACTTGCGCGCTGCTGCCGTGATCGCCAAGGGCCGCAAAGTCGCATCGACCATCAAGCAGGCCATCGTCGTGCCGGGCTCGGGTCTGGTGAAGGCGCAGGCTGAAGCGGAAGGGCTGGACAAGATTTTCCTCGAAGCCGGTTTTGAATGGCGTGAGCCGGGTTGCTCGATGTGTCTGGCGATGAACCCGGACCGTTTGGAGTCGGGCGAACATTGCGCCTCGACCTCCAACCGCAATTTCGAAGGCCGTCAGGGCGCCGGTGGTCGTACTCACCTCGTCAGCCCGGCGATGGCCGCCGCCGCTGCTGTAAACGGTCGTTTCATCGACGTCCGTGAATTGATCTAAAGGAGCGCAGCATGAAAGCTTTTACCCAGCACACTGGTCTTGTCGCGCCTTTGGATCGTGCCAACGTCGATACCGATCAGATCATTCCGAAGCAGTTCTTGAAATCGATCAAGCGCACGGGTTTTGGCCCGAACCTGTTCGATGAATGGCGTTATCTGGACGTGGGGCAGCCGTATCAGGACAACTCCAAGCGCCCGCTGAACAAGGACTTCGTCCTCAACGCCGAACGTTATCAAGGCGCCAGCGTGTTGCTGGCCCGCGAGAACTTCGGTTGCGGCTCCAGCCGTGAACACGCGCCATGGGCGCTGGAAGAATACGGTTTCCGCAGCATCATCGCGCCGAGCTACGCCGACATCTTCTTCAACAACAGCTTCAAGAACGGCTTGCTGCCAATCATCTTGAGCGACGCTGAAGTGGATGAGCTGTTCCAGCAGGTTGAAGCGAATCCTGGCTACCAGTTGCAGGTTGATCTGCAAGCCCAGACCGTGACCCGCCCGGACGGCAAGGTGCTGAACTTTGAGATTGATGCGTTTCGCAAACACTGCCTGTTGAACGGTCTGGACGACATTGGCCTGACGTTGCAGGACCATGAGGCGATTGCGACATTTGAAGCCAAGCATCGTGCGAGTCAGCCTTGGTTGTTTCGCGACGCCTGATTGATCCGAGATTGATGTAGGCCACTCTGGCCTCATCGCTAGCAGGCTAGCTCCCACATTGGATCTATGGAGTACACAAATCCCCTGTGGGAGCTGGCCTGCCAGCGATGGCGGCAGTAGAGACACCACAAGACTCACCCCAAAAAGGAAGTCCCTATGACCAGCACCGCCCAGCACACCCAGGTCGTCCAAAAGCAATTCGGTGAACAAGCCTCGGCCTACCTGAGCAGTGCCGTTCACGCTCAAGGCACCGAGTTTGCGTTGCTACAGGCCGAAGTGGCCGGGCAGGGCGATGCCCGAGTACTGGATCTGGGCTGCGGCGCCGGCCATGTGAGTTTTCACGTGGCTTCGCTGGTCAAGGAAGTGGTGGCCTACGACCTGTCCCAACAGATGCTCGACGTGGTGGCCGGTGCTGCCGTGGAACGTGGCTTGAGCAACGTATCGACGGTCCTTGGTGCCGCCGAGCGCCTGCCGTTCGCCGATGGCGAGTTCGACTTCGTGTTCAGCCGATATTCGGCGCACCATTGGAGCGATCTCGGTCTGGCGCTGCGGGAAGTTCGTCGGGTGCTGAAGCCGGGTGGCGTGGCGGCGTTCATCGATGTGTTGTCACCGGGCAGTCCGTTGTTCGACACTTACCTGCAAAGCGTCGAAGTGCTGCGCGACACCAGCCATGTGCGCGACTATTCCGCCGGCGAGTGGTTGCGTCAGGTCAGTGAGGCGGGGTTGCATACCCGCAGCACCACGCGTCAACGCCTGCGTCTGGAGTACAACAGCTGGGTTGAGCGCATGCGTACACCTGAAGTGATGCGCGCGGCCATCCGCGAGTTGCAGCAGTCGATGGGCAATGAAGTACGCGAATATTTTGAGATTGAAGCCGACGGGTCGTTCAGTACCGATGTGCTGGTGCTGTTTGTAGAAAGATAGCCACCGATCGATAGAATTTTTCCGGATGTGCCCCTGGGGCGCACCGACTGATGACATGAGGAAAGCATGAGCAAGCAGATTCTGATTCTCCCAGGTGACGGTATTGGCCCGGAAATCATGGCCGAAGCGGTCAAGGTGCTGGAGCTGGCCAGCGACAAGTACAGCCTGGGCTTCGAACTGAGCCACGACGTGATCGGCGGCGCGGCCATCGACAAGCACGGCGTGCCATTGGCCGACGAAACCCTGGAGCGTGCCCGCGCAGCCGACGCTGTGCTGCTGGGCGCCGTGGGCGGCCCGAAATGGGACACCATCGAGCGTGACATCCGCCCTGAGCGCGGTCTGCTGAAAATCCGTGCGCAACTGGGTCTGTTCGGCAACCTGCGTCCGGCGATTCTTTACCCGCAATTGGCCGAGGCTTCCAGTCTCAAGCCGGAAATCGTGGCGGGCCTGGACATCCTGATCGTCCGTGAACTGACCGGCGGTATCTACTTCGGCGCGCCACGTGGCACCCGTACCCTGGAAAACGGCGAGCGTCAGTCCTACGACACCCTGCCGTACAGCGAGAGCGAAATCCGCCGCATTGCCCGCGTCGGTTTCGACATGGCCATGGTGCGCGGCAAGAAGCTGTGCTCGGTGGACAAGGCGAACGTGTTGGCATCCAGCCAGCTGTGGCGTGAAATCGTCGAGGAAGTGGCCAAGGATTATCCGCAAGTCGAACTGAGCCACATGTACGTCGACAACGCCGCCATGCAGCTGGTGCGTGCACCGAAGCAGTTTGACGTGATCGTCACCGACAACATGTTCGGCGACATCCTGTCCGACCAGGCCTCGATGCTCACCGGTTCCATCGGCATGCTGCCGTCGGCGTCCCTGGACACCAACAACAAGGGCATGTACGAGCCTTGTCACGGTTCGGCGCCGGACATCGCTGGCAAGGGCATTGCCAACCCGTTGGCGACCATTTTGTCGGTGTCGATGATGTTGCGTTACAGCTTCAACCAGCAGGCGGCGGCCGATGCCATCGAGCAAGCCGTGAGCCTGGTGCTGGACCAAGGCCTGCGCACGGGCGACATTTGGTCGGCGGGTTGCACTAAAGTCGGTACGCAGGAAATGGGCGACGCAGTAGTCGCCGCGCTGCGGAATCTGTAATCTCTCGGGCCCGCTGCCACTTTCAACTTCGAAAGCAGCGGCCCACTTTTTTAAGAAGGTGTAGTTGCGATGAAACGTGTAGGTCTGATCGGTTGGCGCGGTATGGTCGGTTCCGTGCTCATGCAGCGGATGCTGGAAGAGCAGGATTTCGATCTTATTGAGCCGGTGTTTTTCACCACTTCCAATGTCGGTGGCCAAGGCCCGTCCGTGGGCAAGGACATTGCTCCGCTCAAGGACGCTTACAGCATTGAAGAGCTGAAAACCCTCGACGTGATTCTGACCTGCCAGGGTGGCGACTACACCAGCGAAGTATTCCCCAAGCTGCGCGAAGCCGGCTGGCAGGGTTACTGGATCGACGCTGCTTCCAGCCTGCGCATGCAGGATGACGCAGTCATCGTCCTGGACCCGGTCAACCGCAAGGTCATCGACCAGCAGCTGGATGCGGGCACCAAGAACTACATCGGCGGCAACTGCACCGTCAGCCTGATGCTGATGGGCTTGGGCGGTCTGTTCGAAGCCGGTCTGGTCGAGTGGATGAGCGCCATGACCTATCAGGCGGCCTCCGGTGCCGGCGCGCAGAACATGCGTGAACTGATCAAGCAAATGGGCGCGACCCACGCCGCTGTCGCCGATCAACTGGCTGACCCGGCCAGCGCCATCCTCGACATTGACCGTCGTGTGGCCGAAGCCATGCGCAGTGAAGCGTACCCGACCGAAAACTTCGGCGTACCGCTGGCCGGCAGCCTGATCCCGTGGATCGACAAGGAACTGCCGAACGGTCAGAGCCGCGAAGAGTGGAAGGCCCAGGCCGAGACCAACAAGATCCTCGGTCGCTTCAAGAGCCCGATCCCGGTCGATGGCATCTGCGTGCGCATCGGCGCCATGCGCTGCCACAGCCAGGCGCTGACCATCAAACTGAACAAAGACGTGCCGATTGCCGATATCGAAGGGCTGATCAGCCAGCACAACCCTTGGGTCAAGCTGGTACCGAACAACCGCGACATCAGCATGCAGGAGCTGAGCCCAACCAAGGTCACCGGCACCCTGAACGTGCCAGTTGGTCGTCTGCGCAAGCTCAACATGGGTTCGCAATTCGTCGGTGCCTTCACCGTCGGCGACCAACTGCTGTGGGGCGCGGCCGAACCGCTGCGTCGTATGCTGCGGATCCTGCTTGAGCGTTGATCGATTGAAGCAATAAAAGAACCCGTGCCTTGAAAGAGGTGCGGGTTTTTTTATTCCTCCGATCGTTCCCACGCTCTGCGTGGGAATGCCGCCTGGGACGCTCCGCGTCCCGGTTCTTTATGTGACGCAGAGCGTCAGGGGATGCATTCCCACGCGGAGAGTGGGAACGATCAGGGGAGGTGCGAATTGCCTGCACGCCACCCACCCGGTAAAGTGCCGCTCCCCCCGTTTCGCCTGAGGTAGAACCATGAGCCAGTCCTTTGATATCGCCGTGATCGGCGCCACCGGTACTGTCGGCGAAACGCTGGTGCAGATTCTTGAAGAACGCGACTTCCCGGTCGCCAACCTGCACTTGCTGGCGAGCAGCGAGTCGGCCGGGCATTCGGTGCCGTTTCGCGGCAAGAATGTGCGGGTGCGGGAAGTCGATGAGTTCGATTTCAGCAAAGTCCAGTTGGTGTTTTTCGCGGCCGGCCCGGCGGTGACCCTCAGTTTCGCCTCGCGTGCTAGCGCCGCCGGTTGTTCGTTGATCGACCTGTCTGGCGCTTTGACCGCCGATCAGGCGCCGCAAGTGGTGCCGGAAGCCAATGCCGAAGTATTGGCTGGTTTGAAAAAACCATTCCAGGTCAGTAGCCCGAGCCCGTCGGCCACCACCCTGGCGGTGGTGCTGGCGCCGTTGCTTGGGGTGATCGACCTGCAGCGGGTCAACGTAACCGCCAGCCTGGCGGTCTCCGCCCAAGGGCGCGAAGCAGTGACGGAGCTGGCTCGGCAAACCGCCGAGTTGCTGAACGTGCGTCCGCTGGAGCCGACATTCTTCGATCGGCAAATGGCGTTCAACCTGCTGGCTCAGGTCGGCAAGCCGGATGAGCAAGGCCATACGCTGCTGGAAAAACGCCTGGTGCGTGAGTTGCGGCAGGTGTTGGCGCTGCCGTCATTGAAGATTTCCGTCACTTGTATTCAAGCCCCGGTGTTTTTTGGCGATAGCTTTAGTGTGACGTTGCAGTCTGCGAGTGCTGTCGACCTGGCGAAAGTCAACGCGGCGCTGGAAGATGCGCCCGGTATCGAACTGGTCGAGGCCGGCGATTATCCGACCGCGGTGGGCGATGCGGTGGGGCAGGACGTTGTGTACGTTGGTCGGGTTCGCAGCGGTATCGACGACCTGTCGGAACTTAACGTGTGGCTGACGTCAGATAACGTACGCAAAGGCGCCGCGCTCAATGCTGTGCAAGTGGCTGAATTGTTGATAAAAGACCTGCTGTAAAAGATACTTGGCAACAATTCGCACAATGGTTCCAGGGCAAGCGTCAGGCTTGGCCGCAGTGCTGCAGGAAAGCCACCCAGTGGGGCTTTGCGGGGGGCTGCAAGAAATGATCGCGCGCGATGACACGTCGACGCCGCGCGCAATGCCTTACGGCAGCGACTATCAAGACCTTCTCGCTGGCCGAGGAATGTTCAAACAAAGGATGAGGCTATGGTTCAAGTTCGCAAACTGGTGTTAGCAATTGCGGCCGCCTCGGCGCTGTCCTCCGGCATGGCACATGCCCTCGGGCTCGGGGAGCTGACCCTGAAGTCGACGCTGAACCAACCCTTGGTGGCGGAAATCGAGCTGCTTGACGTCAAGGACCTCACGGTTGCCGAAGTGGTACCGAGCCTGGCCTCACCCGAAGACTTCGCCAAGGCCGGTGTCGACCGCCAGGCATTTCTCAATGACCTGACCTTCACACCGGTGCTCAACGCCAGTGGCAAAAGCATCCTGCGGGTGACTTCCAGCAAACCACTGTCCGAACCGATGGTGAAATTCCTGGTTCAGGTGATGTGGCCAAACGGTCGCCTGTTGCGCGATTACAGCGTGCTGCTTGATCCGTCCAAATTCTCGCCGCAAACCGCTGAAGCGGCTGCGCAGCCAGCACCGACTCAGACCGTCACGGCCCCCGTGACCGGTGCCACCCAGCCGTCTCAGCACACCACCACGCCACGCGATACCCTGTGGGAAATCGCCGCGAAGGCGCGCAACGGTGGCTCGATTCAGCAAACCATGCTGGCTATCCAGGCGCTGAACCCGGATGCCTTTATCGACGGCAACATCAACCGCCTGAAAACCGGTCAGGTGCTGCGCCTGCCGGATCAGGCGCAAGCCACCAGCCTGCCACACCCCAAGGCAATCGCTGAAGTGGCCGCCCAGAACACCGCGTGGCGCCAGGGTCGTCGTTATGTGGCGAAACCCGCCACCGGCCAGCAACAACTCGATGCCACCAAGCGTGGTAACGCTGACGCCGGTACTGCACAAGACGCCAAGGACAAGCTGAGCCTGGTCTCGGCCGAATCCGGCAAGGCGGGTGGCAAAGGTGCAGCGGGCGATGCCAAGAATCTGAGCAACAAGCTGGCCGTGACCCAGGAAAGCCTCGACACGACGCGTCGTGACAACGCTGAACTGAAAAGCCGTGTGACTGATTTGCAAAGTCAGATGGACAAGCTGCAACGCCTGATCGAACTGAAGAACAATCAATTGGCCAAGTTGCAGGCCGAAGGGGCGGCGGGAGCACCTGCTGCAACGGCTGCTCCGGCTCTATCGGCTGAGTTGGCCGCCAACCCTGCGACGGCTCCGGCTGACGCAGCACCGGCTCCGGCGGCACCTGCGCCGGAAACCGTCGCTGCACCTGTCGACCCGACAACCGAGCCAGCACCGGCGGTCTCCGACGACCAGAAATTCAATGAGCTGCTGACCAACCCGTTCCTGTTGGGGTTGATCGGTGGTGGCGCGGTGGTTCTGGCGCTCTTGTTGCTGTTGCTGGCACGTCGCCGCAAAGCTCAGCAGGAAGCCGAGAAACACCTGCGTATGGCCCGTGCCTTGTCCGAAGGGCAGGATTTTTCCTTTGACAGCGACCTGCCGGAAACCAGCTTCGACGGCCTGGAAGTGCCACCTCCGAGCGTAAAACTCGCCACTGCGCCGGCTCCAGCACCTGCGCCAGCGCCAGCACCCGTGATTGCGCCGGTTGTAGTGACTGCGCCAATAGCGGCGCCCCTGGTGTCACCTGCCGCCGAGCGTGATGAGGATGTCTTGAGCAAAGCGCAGTCGCACATCACGGCCGGTCGCCTGAACCAGGCTGCCGCGTTGCTGGAAGACGGCATCAAGCAAGAACCACAACGCAGTGAGCTACGTTTGAAGCTGATGGAGGTTTACGGTCAGCAGGGCGATCGTGATGCGTTCGTGGGCCAGGAGCGCCAGCTGGTCGCCAACGGCGACAACTTCGCCCAGGTCGAAAAACTCAAGGCGCGCTTTCCGGCCATGGTCGTGGTCGCTGCAAGTGGTCTGGGCGCTGCGGCCATTGCCGCAGAACTGGACGCTCAGTACGTCAAAGACCTGCTGCTGGACGAGCCGCAAGCCCCGGCGCCTGCCGATGACGACTTCGATAGTGCATTCGACTTGAGCCTGGACGATCTGGAAGCCGCTTCGCCGGCTGCGGTTGCGCCAGAGGCAGACACGTCGACCGAGCTGGATGAGTTTCCGCTGGATGACGATTTGAGCTTTGAGTCGGTGTTGCAGCAGCAAACCGAAATCAAGGAAAACCTCGACGACCTGTCGGATTTCGATCTGGACATGGATCTGGGCGCAGAGCCGTCACCGGCCATCCTCGCTGAAGACGACTTCTTGCTGGATCTGGACGAAGGCGTGAAGGATTTGCCTGTCGTGCCTGAAGTGCTACAAGACGATCTGGAGCTGCCTGCCGATTTTGATCTGTCGCTGGCTGATGAAATGGACGTGATTCCGACCGAGCCTCGGGTTGCTGACATTCAGGACGACTTTGAAGCTGAGCTGGATGACGTCAACGCCGAACTGGATCGTTTGTCCCAGAGCATTGGCGAGCCGAGCTTTACCGCAGAAGACGCCATGGCTTCGGCGGCTGACGAGCCGGACTTCGACTTCCTCTCAGGTACGGATGAAGTCGCGACCAAGCTCGATCTGGCCCAGGCCTACATCGACATGGGCGACAACGACGGTGCTCGGGACATTCTCAATGAGGTGCTGACCGAGGGCGATGACGGGCAAAGGACAGAAGCCGAGGAAATGCTTTCGCATCTGGCTTGAGTGATCCCTCGGCAGTAAACAAAACGGCAGCCCATTGAGGCTGCCGTTTTGTTTTCGCGGTGAGTCGGCGGTGTTCTGTCTAATGCCATCGCGAGCGGGCTCACTCCCACAGGGGTATGCATTTCAATGTGGGGGGGCAATCAACAAAAGACACAGGCCTCTGGCATCCCGGTCCATCGGCCTTATAATGCCCGCCTTTGCGCACATCAGCAGGCTGTCACCCCTTGGCAAATATAGATAATCCGGCTGCCGAAATGGCGGCCGAGGGCTTTTTCCGGATCGCATTGGGCGTTGAATACAAAGGTTCACGCTACCGTGGCTGGCAACGCCAGGCCTCCGGCGTGCTCACCGTGCAGGAAACCCTTGAGAAAGCTTTGTCCAAAGTCGCCGATTCGCCGGTATCGTTGCTGTGCGCCGGACGAACGGACGCCGGTGTTCATGCGTGTGGCCAGGTGGTGCATTTCGATACGCAGGTCGAGCGTTCGATGAAGGCCTGGGTCATGGGCGCCAATATCAATTTGCCCCACGACGTCAGCGTCAGTTGGGCCAAGGTCATGCCGGCGCATTTTCATGCGCGGTTCAAAGCCATTGCGCGGCGCTACCGCTATGTGATCTACAACGATCAGATTCGTCCGGCGCACCTCAACGAAGAAATCACCTGGAATCACCGCCCGCTGGACGTCGAACGTATGGCCGAAGCGGCGCAGTACCTGGTGGGAACCCATGATTTCAGTGCGTTCCGCGCCGGGCAGTGCCAGGCGAAATCGCCGATCAAGGAATTGCATCACCTGCGCGTCACGCGTCACGGCAAGATGATCGTGCTGGACATCCGCGCCAGTGCGTTCCTGCACCACATGGTGCGCAACATTGCCGGTGTGCTGATGACCATCGGTACCGGCGAGCGTCCGGTGGAATGGATGAAAGAGGTGTTGGAAAGCCGCATTCGCCGTTCCGGCGGTGTGACGGCGCATCCGTTCGGCCTGTATCTGGTGCAGGTCGAGTATCGCGATGAGTTCCAATTGCCCGAGCGTTACATTGGCCCACACTTCCTGACCGGTTTCACGGAACTTGACGGCTGACGCCCTCGAACGCATTTGTTACCATCCGGGACTTTCCGGGATTTACGCTGAGGATTTATCGACATGTCAGCCGTTCGCAGCAAGATTTGCGGGATCACCCGCATAGAAGATGCGTTGGCGGCGGTCGAGGCCGGGGCCGATGCCATCGGGTTTGTGTTCTACGCCAAAAGCCCCCGGGCCGTGACGTTTCAGCAGGCGCGCGACATCATCAAGGCGCTGCCGCCGTTCGTCACCACCGTGGGGTTGTTCGTCAATGCCAGTCGTTGCGAGCTGGGCGAGTTGCTCGATGCCGTGCCGCTGGACTTGCTGCAGTTCCATGGTGACGAAACGGCCGCCGAGTGTGAAGGCTGGCACCGGCCGTACATCAAGGCGTTGCGGGTCAAGGCGGGTGATGACATTGCGGCAGCCTGCGATGCGTTTCCCAGCGCCAGCGGCATCCTGCTCGACGCCTATGTAGAAGGTGTACCGGGCGGAACTGGCGAAGCATTCGACTGGTCTCTGATACCACAAGGCTTGAGCAAGCCGATCATTCTGGCGGGCGGTTTGACCCCCGATAACGTCGCCGGGGCGATTGCCCGGGTCCGGCCGTATGCCGTGGATGTCAGTGGTGGGGTAGAGGCGAGCAAGGGCATCAAGGATCACGCAAAGATTCAGGCATTCATCAAGGCGGTACATACCTTGATGTGACGGCTGGCAGACTGCCGCCGTCCACAGGCATGGCTGAGGATTTATGGGTTGTACGCAGGTCGCTTTAGCTGACCCGGCCACCCGATCAATCATCGCCACACATATGAATTTAGCTCAAGGGCATACGCGGGGCTGCGAACCAGAGCGTTCGGGCCGCCGGTACTGGAGAAAGAAAGCATGAGCAACTGGTTAGTAGACAAACTGATCCCTTCGATCATGCGTTCCGAGGTCAAGAAGAGCTCGGTGCCTGAAGGTCTGTGGCACAAATGCCCGTCTTGCGAGGCTGTGCTGTACCGTCCAGAGCTGGAAAAGACCCTGGATGTTTGCCCCAAGTGCAACCATCACATGCGTATCGGCGCCCGCGCCCGCATTGATATCTTCCTCGACGCTGAAGGCCGTGCCGAACTGGGCGCGGACCTGGAGCCGGTTGACCGTCTGAAATTCCGTGACGGCAAGAAGTACAAGGATCGCCTGACCGCCGCGCAGAAGCAGACCGGCGAAAAAGACGCACTGATCTCCATGAGTGGCACCTTGCTGGGCATGCCGGTTGTGGTGGCGGCCTTCGAATTCTCCTTCATGGGGGGGTCGATGGGTGCCATCGTTGGTGAGCGTTTTGTTCGCGCCGCCAATTACGCGCTGGAAAAGAAATGCCCGATGATCTGCTTTGCCGCTTCCGGTGGTGCGCGGATGCAGGAAGCCCTGATCTCCCTGATGCAAATGGCCAAGACCTCTGCGGTGTTGGCGCGTCTGCGTGAAGAAGGCATTCCCTTTATCTCGGTGCTGACCGACCCGGTCTACGGCGGCGTTTCCGCCAGCCTGGCGATGCTGGGTGATGTCATCGTCGGCGAGCCAAAAGCCCTGATCGGCTTCGCTGGCCCGCGCGTGATCGAGCAAACCGTGCGTGAAAAACTGCCGGAAGGCTTCCAGCGCAGTGAATTCCTGCTGGAGCACGGTGCCATCGACATGATCATTCACCGTCAGGAGCTGCGTCCGCGTCTGGGCAACCTGCTGGCGCAAATGATGGGGTTGCCGACGCCGAAATTCGTCGCTGCGCCAATCGAGCCAATCGTGGTTCCGCCGGTACCTGCGAACCTATGACCGAGCGCACCCTTGGCGAGTGGCTCGCCTACCTTGAACAGTTGCACCCTTCGGCCATCGACATGGGTCTGGAGCGTTCGCAACAGGTAGCGTCCCGCATGGGGCTGGGCAAGCCGGCGCCTCGGGTGATCACGGTCACCGGCACCAACGGCAAGGGTTCAACCTGCGCATTCGTGGCCTCGTTGCTGCGAGCGCAGGGCCTGAGCGTTGGTGTCTACAATTCTCCGCACCTGCTGCGTTACAACGAGCGCGTGCAGGTCAATGGCGTCGAAGCCACGGATGGCGCGCTGTGCGAGGCGTTCGCCGCAGTCGAGGCCGGTCGTGGTGATACGTCCCTGACGTATTTTGAAATGGGCACCCTGGCGGCGTTCTGGCTGTTTCAACAGGCCGGTCTCGATGCCGTTGTGCTGGAAGTCGGCCTGGGCGGGCGTCTGGATACGGTCAATGTGGTGGATGCCGACATGGCGCTGGTCACCAGCATCGGCGTCGACCATGCAGATTATCTGGGTGATACCCGTGAGTCTGTGGCCTTCGAAAAAGCCGGCATCTTCCGTCAGGGCGCGCCTGCGCTCTGTGGTGATCTGAGTCCTCCACAACCGCTGCTGGACAAGGCGCGGGAGCTGGCTTGTCCGTTTTTCCTGCGTGGTCGCGATTTTGACCTCGGCGTGACTGATCACGACTGGCAATGGCGCGGGCTCGACGCGCAAGGGCGAGTGGTCGAGTTGCACGATCTGCCGTTGCTCGATCTGCCGATGGAAAACGCCGCATTGGCCCTGCAGGCCTATCTGCTGCTCGGTTTACCTTGGGTGGATGCACAGATTATTGATGCGCTGAAATCGACGCGGGTGGTGGGGCGTCTCGACCGTCGTCAGTTCGACTGGCAGGGCAAACGCCTGAACCTTTTGCTGGATGTGGGACATAACCCGCATGCCGCTGAATACCTGGCTCGCCGCTTGGCCACTCGACCGCTGACCGGCAAGCGCCTGGCGGTGTTCGGTTTGCTGGCTGACAAGGATCTGGATGGTGTTGTCAGTGAATTGAGTGCTAGTGTCCAGCATTGGGCTGTCGCGCCGCTGGACTCACCGCGTGCGCGCCCGGTTGCCGATTTGCAGGCTGCGTTGCAGAACCTTGATGCGTCGGTAACATCCTATGACAGCGTGGCGGCAGCCCTGGAAGGGCAGAGCGCGCTGGCGACGAGCGACGACGAGATACTGTTGTTCGGATCATTTTATTGTGTCGCCGAGGCCCTTGAATGGTTGGCCCGGCGCTCCACGGAGGAAGCGGCAAATGGCATTGCTGGATAAGGCCTACAAACAACGCATGGTCGGCGCTCTGGTGCTGGTAGCGCTGGCGGTGATTTTCCTGCCGATGCTGTTTTCCCGTCAGGATGAGCAGCGTCAGGTGACGGTCGATGCACCCGCGATGCCGCATGCTCCTGAGTTGCCGCAAGTCCAGGTTGAACCAGTAGCGGTGCCTGAGCCGCAGGTGCTGCCTCAAGAACCTGTGCCGAGCGATGATGAGATCGCTCAGCAGGAAGCGCCGTTGACGCCCGTTGCACCAGTTGCACCAGTTGCCCCTGTCGCGCCGGCGCCTGTCGCCAAGCCAGTCGTCCCGGTACCTGCGCCAGTCGCCAAGTCTACGACGCCGCCCGCTCAGCCAATCGCGGCTGCAGCGGACAGGCCGGATACCACGCAAAGTCGCATCGATGCCAATGGCCTGTCGATCAGCTGGTCGATTCAACTGGCCAGCCTGTCGAATCGCCAAAGCGCGGAAAGCTTGCAGAAAACCCTGCGCAGTCAAGGCTATAACGCCTATATCCGCTCGGCCGATGGCAAGAATCGAGTGTTCGTCGGGCCGCTGATCGAGCGTGCCGAAGCCGATCGTCTGCGCGACTTGTTGAGTCGCCAACATAACCTCAAGGGTTTTGTTGTGCGCTTCCAGCCTGAGCGTGGTTAAAAACTATCGCCCCGATTTGAAATGCACTGACAATCGCCGCTTACCGATCAGCATGGGCTCTGCTAAAATGCGCCGCCTTATCCGTCTGTAGGCTGCACTGTGCCATTTACCTGGGTTGACTGGGCGATCGTTGCAATCGTCGCCATCTCCGCATTGATCAGTCTGAGCCGCGGCTTCGTCAAAGAAGCGTTGTCGCTAGTGACCTGGGTCATTGCAGGAGCCGTTGCCTGGATGTTCGGTGGTTCATTGTCCGAGTACCTCGCCGGATACATTCAAACACCGTCGGCTCGTGTGATCACGGGCTGTGCCATCATGTTTGTCGCCACGTTAATCGTAGGCGCAATGATCAATTATCTTATCGGCGAGTTGGTTCGCGTCACCGGGCTTTCCGGGACCGATCGATTCCTCGGCATGGCCTTCGGTGCCGCGCGTGGCGTGTTGCTGGTGGTCGTGGCGGTCGGGCTGTTGAGTCTGGGGCCGGTACAGCAGGACGGGTGGTGGAAAGAGTCACAGCTCGTGCCAAAATTTCTATTGGTCGCAGACTGGTCCAAAAACCTGATTCTCGGGTGGAGCAGTCAGTGGCTTGCCAGCGGTATCAGCGTACCCGCTGAGATACCGTTCAAGGAGCAACTCTTGCCGATGGCCAAAACGCCTCAGTGAGTGTTGTTCAGTTCAGATCCATTAAGTAGGGGTTGCGTCGCATGTGTGGCATCGTCGGTATCGTCGGTAAGTCGAACGTCAATCAGGCGCTGTATGACGCGCTAACCGTGCTCCAGCACCGCGGCCAGGACGCTGCCGGTATCGTGACCAGCCATGATGGCCGGTTATTCCTGCGCAAGGACAACGGGCTTGTGCGTGACGTGTTCCATCAACGTCACATGCAGCGCCTGGTCGGCCACATGGGCATTGGCCATGTGCGTTATCCGACCGCAGGCAGCTCGACCTCGGCCGAAGCTCAACCGTTTTACGTCAACTCGCCGTACGGCATCACCTTGGCGCATAACGGCAATCTGACCAACGTTGAACAGCTGGCCAAGGAGATTTACGAATCTGACCTGCGCCACGTCAACACCAACTCCGATTCGGAAGTCCTGCTGAACGTGTTCGCTCACGAACTGGCCCAGCGTGGCAAGTTGCAGCCGACTGAAGAAGACGTTTTCGCCGCTGTTACGGACGTGCACAACCGTTGCGTCGGCGGCTACGCGGTCGTGGCGATGGTGACCGGTTACGGCATCGTCGGTTTCCGTGACCCGCACGGCATCCGCCCGATTGTCTTCGGTCAGCGCCACACCGACGAAGGCGTCGAGTACATGATCGCTTCCGAAAGCGTCTCCCTGGACGTACTCGGTTTCACCCTGATTCGCGACCTGGCACCGGGCGAAGCGGTCTACATCACTGAAGATGGCAAGCTGCACACCCGTCAGTGCGCAACCAACCCGTCCCTGACCCCGTGCATCTTCGAACATGTCTACCTGGCGCGTCCGGATTCGATCATCGACGGTGTTTCGGTCTACAAAGCCCGTCTGCGCATGGGCGAGAAACTCGCCGAGAAGATCCTGCGGGAACGTCCGGACCACGACATTGATGTGGTCATCCCGATCCCGGACACCAGCCGCACCGCGGCCCTGGAGCTGGCGAACCACTTGGGCGTCAAGTTCCGCGAAGGTTTCGTGAAGAACCGCTACATCGGCCGGACTTTCATCATGCCGGGCCAGGCAGCACGTAAAAAATCCGTACGCCAGAAGCTCAACGCAATCGAGCTGGAATTCCGTGGCAAGAACGTCATGCTGGTGGATGACTCGATCGTTCGCGGCACGACCTGCAAACAGATCATCCAGATGGCTCGCGAAGCTGGCGCCAAAAACGTCTACTTCTGCTCCGCCGCACCGGCCGTTCGCTACCCGAACGTCTACGGTATCGATATGCCGAGCGCTCACGAGCTGATCGCCCACAACCGTTCGACCCAGGACGTGGCTGACCTGATCGGCGCTGACTGGTTGATCTATCAGGACTTGCCTGACTTGATCGAAGCGGTCGGTGGCGGCAAGATCAAGATCGACAAGTTCGATTGCGCGGTGTTCGATGGCCAATACGTCACCGGCGACGTCGACGAGGCTTACCTGAACAAGATCGAGCAGGCACGTAACGATGCCTCCAAGGTCAAGACGCAGGCAGTCAGTGCGATCATCGATCTGTACAACAACTGAGTTTCTACCGGCCCTGAGGGGCCGGTTTTGTATCTACTAAACGAGTAAGGCAAGGAGTGAGAGCATGAGTCAGGATTGGGATGCCGGTCGGCTGGACAGCGACCTTGAAGGCGTAGCGTTCGATACCCTGGCCGTACGCGCCGGTCAGCACCGCACGCCGGAAGGCGAGCACGGTGATCCGATGTTCTTCACCTCCAGCTACGTATTTCGTACCGCTGCCGACGCGGCGGCACGCTTTGCCGGTGAAGTGCCGGGCAACGTCTACTCGCGCTACACCAACCCGACCGTGCGTGCGTTCGAAGAGCGTATTGCTGCGCTGGAAAGCGCCGAGCAAGCCGTGGCCACTGCCACCGGCATGGCTGCGATCATGGCGGTGGTGATGAGCCTGTGCAGCGCTGGCGATCATGTGCTGGTTTCGCGCAGCGTGTTCGGTTCGACCATCAGCCTGTTCGAAAAGTACTTCAAGCGCTTCGGCATCGAAGTCGATTACGTGCCTCTGGCGGACCTGTCCGGTTGGGACGCGGCAATCAAGACCAACACCAAATTGCTCTTTGTCGAATCGCCGTCGAACCCGTTGGCCGAGCTGGTAGACATCGCCGCGCTGGCAGAAATCGCTCACGTCAAAGGCGCGATGCTGGTGGTCGACAATTGCTTCTGCACCCCGGCATTGCAGCAGCCGCTGACAATGGGCGCGGACATCGTCGTGCACTCGGCAACCAAGTTCATCGACGGCCAGGGCCGTTGCATGGGTGGTGTCGTGGCCGGTCGTAGCGAGCAGATGAAAGAAGTGGTCGGTTTCCTGCGCACTGCCGGGCCAACCCTCAGCCCGTTCAACGCCTGGATTTTCCTCAAGGGCCTCGAAACCCTGAACCTGCGGATGAAAGCGCATTGCGCCAACGCCCAGCAACTGGCCGAATGGCTGGAACAGCAGGATGGCATCGAGAAAGTCCATTACGCTGGCCTGAAAAGCCATCCTCAGCACGAGCTGGCCCAGCGTCAGCAGAAAGGTTTCGGTGCGGTGGTCAGTTTTGAGGTCAGGGGCGGCAAAGAGGGCGCGTGGCGCTTTATCGATGCGACCCGCCTGATTTCGATCACGGCCAACCTGGGTGATACCAAGACCACCATTACCCATCCGAGCACCACCTCTCACGGTCGTCTGGCGCCGCAAGAGCGGGAAGCAGCGGGCATTCGTGACAGTCTGATTCGCATTGCGGTCGGCCTGGAAGATGTGGCTGACCTGCAAGCCGACCTGGCGCGCGGGTTGGCAGCCTTGTGATCGAGTTGTCCACGCCGACAGTCGGGTCCAGGGGCCGTGTTGCACTGGTCACCGGTGCGGCACGCGGCATTGGGTTGGGGATCGCGGCCTGGTTGATCAGCGAAGGCTGGCAGGTGGTGCTGAGCGATCTGGATCGGGTGCGCGGTTCGAAAGTGGCGAAGGTGCTGGGTGACAATGCCTGGTTTATCGCCATGGACGTTTCGAACGAAGGGCAGGTGGCGCTGGGTGTTGCCGAGGTGCTGGGACAATTCGGGCGCCTGGATGCGTTGGTGTGCAACGCGGCGGTGGCCGATCCGCATAACATTACGCTGGAAAGCCTCGATCTGGCCTACTGGAACCGCGTGTTGGCGGTGAACCTCAGTGGGCCGATGCTGTTGGCCAAACACTGTGCGCCGTACCTGCGCGCGCACAGCGGTGCGATCGTCAATCTGGCCTCGACCCGCGCCGGGCAGTCGGAACCCGACACGGAGGCTTACGCGGCGAGTAAGGGCGGTTTGTTAGCGCTGACTCACGCTCTGGCGATCAGTCTTGGGCCGGAAATCCGTGTGAATGCGGTCAGCCCAGGTTGGATCGACACGCGAGACCCTTCTTTGCGGCGTGCCGAGCCACTGACCGATGCCGATCATGCCCAGCATCCGGCGGGCAGGGTAGGGACGGTCGAGGACGTCGCGGCGATGGTGGCGTGGCTGCTGTCGAAAAATGCCGGTTTTGTCACGGGCCAGGAGTTTGTGGTCGATGGTGGCATGACCAAGAAGATGGTCTACAAGTAAGCTGCGAGTCTCAAGCTACAAGCCGCAAGTAAATGCGAGCCCGTGCACTCCCGAATACGCAATCCTGCTTTTACTTGCCGCTTGAAGCTTGTGACTTGAAGCTGTTTTGAAAAAACTTCAATCCTGCTATTGACTTAGGTTCGGTACCTGCGTAAATTTCGCGGCCTCGGAGATGCAAACGGGTGATTAGCTCAGCTGGGAGAGCGTCTGCCTTACAAGCAGAATGTCGGCGGTTCGATCCCGTCATCACCCACCACTTCCGAGAGTCTTGCGAAAGCAAGATGGAAGCTGTTAAAAGCCTCCACCGACGCGCAGCGGTAGTTCAGTCGGTTAGAATACCGGCCTGTCACGCCGGGGGTCGCGGGTTCGAGTCCCGTCCGCTGCGCCATATTTTCCGGATCAGATTTATCTGGTTCGAGATTGAAAAGCTTCTGAGTTTTCAATCAGACGAGTTACTTGGGCGAAAGTCCAAAGCGATACGCAGCGGTAGTTCAGTCGGTT
>NZ_AKJS01000039.1 GCF_000282215.1 Pseudomonas sp. GM21 | reverse complement strand
TGTTTTGTCCGCAGGAAAGTTCGTGCAGTAGGGGTCTGACTCAGTTGGGAGAGCCTCATGCTTGAGGAGCGCGGTCTTATAGCGCCGGAAATGATCAGCAAAAAACTATCTGCTCAGCGAGCACCCGATCATCAAGGCCCTGGCCATGGCTTACAAGCCGCGTGGCAGGCCCCGCAGGCTCCAATCAGGGCTCGCAATACCAGAGCGGCTCTATCTTTCGCCAACGCCCCTGACGTAGTCGTATGCCTTCGAGCAGGTTCGCCCTGGAGCGATGCTGAGACTGGCCCAGCCGAGATCTATAAAACAGCGGCATTGCCCGGAACTGGTTAATCTTCACCCACAAAAAAGCCCCAGACCCTAAGGTCTGAGGCTTTTTCATTTACAACGTATGGTGCACCAGGCGGGATTCGAACCCACGACCCCTGCCTTCGGAGGGCAGTACTCTATCCAGCTGAGCTACTGGTGCAAGCGGGCGCCATGATACTCATATGTGCAGCGGTCGTCCATGCTGCTGAATCGACTGGCTTTTTTGAAAGCGTAACGTGCGATTACTACGTTGATCAGAAAAACCAGGCAAATGCGGCGTTTTCGTTCTTTTTTTCGAACAGCCTATTGTCCTTTACCCCCTTTGATCCTAGGATTCGTTTGAGATTTCAAACGCTCTTGTCTGGGTGCTGAACCGCACGATATCAATCAGTGCGCTATTTATGTGCTTCAGCCCGGTGAATGATTTCCCTGACGGCAGCCTATAGGGCGCCTTTCTACAATCATAATTTGCTCCGCGCCTGTCGCGGTGCTGTTAAGGAAAGCCGACATGCAGCTTAAAGACACCCAGTTGTTCCGCCAGCAAGCCTTCATCGATGGCGCGTGGGTCGACGCGGACAATGGTCAGACGATCAATGTGAACAACCCGGCAACGGGCGAAATTCTGGGCACTGTGCCGAAAATGGGTGCTGCCGAAACCCGTCGTGCGATCGAAGCCGCTGACAAAGCGCTGCCGGCCTGGCGTGCACTGACCGCCAAGGACCGCGCGAACAAGCTGCGTCGTTGGTTCGAGCTGATTATCGAAAACCAGGACGACCTGGCTCGCCTGATGACCCTCGAGCAGGGCAAGCCATTGGCCGAAGCCAAGGGCGAAATCGTTTACGCCGCTTCATTCATCGAATGGTTCGCCGAAGAAGCCAAGCGCATCTACGGTGACGTGATTCCGGGCCACCAGCCAGACAAGCGCCTGATCGTGATCAAGCAGCCAATCGGCGTGACCGCTGCGATTACCCCGTGGAACTTCCCGGCTGCGATGATCACCCGTAAAGCCGGCCCGGCGCTGGCTGCCGGTTGCACCATGGTGCTCAAGCCTGCTTCGCAAACGCCGTTCTCGGCATTTGCGCTGGCTGAACTGGCTCAGCGTGCCGGTATTCCTGCTGGTGTGTTCAGCGTTGTTTCCGGCAGCGCCGGCGACATCGGTAGCGAACTGACCAGCAACCCGATCGTTCGCAAGTTGTCCTTCACCGGCTCGACCGAAATTGGTCGTCAGCTGATGGCGGAATGTGCCAAGGACATCAAGAAAGTTTCCCTGGAACTGGGCGGCAATGCACCGTTCATCGTGTTCGACGACGCGGATCTGGATAAGGCCGTCGAAGGCGCGATCATTTCCAAGTACCGCAACAACGGCCAGACCTGCGTCTGCGCCAACCGTCTGTACATTCAGGATTCGGTCTACGACGCGTTTGCCGAGAAGCTGAAAGCGGCCGTGGCCAAGCTCAAGATCGGTAACGGTCTGGAAGAGGGCACCACCACGGGTCCGCTGATCGACGAAAAAGCCGTGGCCAAGGTTCAAGAGCACATTGCTGACGCGATCAGCAAAGGTGCAACCGTTCTAGCGGGTGGCAAGGTCATGGAAGGTAATTTCTTTGAGCCGACCATTCTGACCAACGTGCCGAAGAACGCTGCCGTGGCCAAGGAAGAAACTTTCGGTCCATTGGCGCCGCTGTTCCGCTTCAAAGACGAAGCCGAAGTGATCGCGATGTCCAACGACACCGAGTTCGGTCTGGCCTCGTATTTCTATGCTCGTGACCTGGGTCGTGTGTTCCGTGTGGCTGAAGCCCTGGAATACGGCATGGTCGGCGTCAACACCGGGTTGATCTCCAACGAAGTCGCGCCATTCGGCGGCATCAAGGCCTCGGGCCTGGGTCGTGAAGGTTCCAAGTACGGCATCGAAGATTATCTGGAAATCAAATACCTCTGCCTGGGTATCTAAGCTCGCAAGACAAGAGCCCAGCAAGGCATTGCTTCAAACGCAAAGGGCACGAGAGCGCTGTCCCTTTGCGTGCAACAAACGGAATTTTCTCTGTGGCTGGGAAAGCTGTGGCAGTCGATCATCGCATGCTGCCGTAGTTGCCTCCCCGCTGCATTTTCCTTGAACCACGCCGCCCGATGAGCGGTGAATGAGGACTTTATGAGCAAGACTAACGCATCCCTGATGAAACGCCGCGAAGCCGCTGTACCACGCGGTGTTGGCCAGATTCACCCGATCTTCGCCGAGTCCGCGAAGAACGCCACCGTGACCGACGTTGAAGGTCGCGAGTTCATCGACTTCGCCGGCGGTATCGCCGTGCTGAATACCGGGCACGTGCACCCGAAAATCATCGCCGCCGTGACCGAGCAACTGAACAAGCTGACTCACACTTGCTTCCAGGTGCTGGCCTACGAACCGTACGTAGAACTGTGCGAAAAAATCAACGCCAAGGTGCCTGGTGATTTCGCCAAGAAAACCCTGTTGGTCACCACCGGTTCCGAAGCGGTAGAAAACGCCGTGAAAATCGCTCGTGCCGCCACTGGCCGCGCCGGCGTGATCGCGTTCACCGGCGCTTACCACGGTCGCACCATGATGACTCTGGGCCTGACCGGTAAAGTCGTGCCTTACTCGGCCGGCATGGGCCTGATGCCAGGCGGCGTGTTCCGCGCGCTGTACCCGAACGAGCTGCACGGTGTGAGCGTCGATGATTCGATCGCCAGCATCGAACGCGTCTTCAAGAACGACGCTGAACCGCGTGATATCGCAGCCATCATCATCGAACCGGTTCAGGGCGAAGGCGGTTTCTACGTCGCGCCTAAAGAGTTCATGAAGCGTCTGCGCGCGCTGTGCGACCAGCACGGTATCCTGTTGATCGCTGACGAAGTGCAAACCGGCGCTGGCCGTACCGGCACTTTCTTCGCCATGGAACAGATGGGCGTGTCCGCCGACCTGACCACCTTCGCCAAATCCATCGCCGGCGGCTTCCCGTTGGCCGGTGTGTGCGGCAAGGCCGAATACATGGACGCTATCGCTCCAGGCGGCCTGGGCGGTACTTACGCCGGTAGCCCGATCGCTTGCGCTGCGGCCCTGGCCGTGATGGAAGTGTTCGAAGAAGAGCATCTGCTGGACCGCTGCAAAGCCGTCGGCGAGCGTCTGGTCACTGGCCTCAAGGCTATCCAGGCCAAGTACCCGGTGATTGGCGAAGTCCGTGCTCTGGGCGCGATGATTGCTGTTGAGCTGTTTGAAAACGGCGACAGCCACAAGCCAAACGCTGCAGCGGTAGCGTCGGTGGTGGCCAAGGCTCGCGACAAGGGCTTGATCCTGCTGTCCTGCGGCACTTACGGCAACGTTCTGCGCGTCCTGGTACCGCTGACTTCGCCGGACGAGCAACTGGACCAAGGTCTGGCGATCATCGAAGAGTGCTTCTCCGAGCTCTGATTGATTTGTGAGCTGATCGACAAAAACCCGCTTCGCAGACTGTG
>NZ_AKJS01000038.1 GCF_000282215.1 Pseudomonas sp. GM21 | reverse complement strand
CAGGGTGCCGGCCGCCATGCCCAGGCACAGCCCGGCCAACGCGCTGATACCGAGGCCGATGGCCAGACGGCGCAGGCTCGAAGCACTGTCCTGCCAGAGCAGGTATTCACCGGTGCGGGTGTCGGCCACGAATGCCAGGCGTTTCACCGCGTCGGTCATCTGCACGGCGCTCGGCAGCAGCTTGTCGTTGGGGTTGTCCGCCAGTCGCTCGGCCGAGCCCATGAAGTAGGCGAACAGCACCAGGGCGAACGGCAGGATCACCAACAACAGGCGACTGGGGCGATCCGGGTGGCGATTGATCAGGCGCATGGCCGGCTCCTCCTGGTTACAGCTTGGCGTCGGCAGCCATCTGCACGAAGGTCGGGTCGAAGCGCAGCTTGAGGTTGGACGTGTCGCCGCTGGTCACGCCATTGGCGAACGCCATGCCGACGGCACTGGTGTCTTTGGCGCCTTCACCGAGCAAGCCGTGCTGGAACGAAAACTCGGCCACTTTGCGCATGGTCGCCGGCAGTTGCTTGCTGGTGGCGAAGTCCAGCGCCTCTTTGGGCGTGGCGAACAATTTGGTGGTGTCGAGTTGTGCCTGGAAGCCCGCCAGGTCAGTGCCCGAGGCCTTGGCCATATGTTCGAGCGCGGCTTTGCTGGCGGCGTTTTTGGCGTTCATCAAGGCGACCACTTCGAACCAGGCACCGGTCAGCGCTTTACCCAGGGCCGGGTTGTCTTTGAGGGTGGCGCTGTTGACCACCATCATGTCCATGATTTCGCCGGGGATCTGGCTGGAGTTGAAGACTTCGGTGACGGCGGGCTTGGCTTTGATGTCCGAGAGCATCGGGTTCCAGGTGGTGACCGCGTTGACCTGTTCGGTGTTGAAGGCGGCCGAGATGTCGGCGTCGGAGGTGTTGACCACTTTCAGGTCTTTTTCGCTGAGGTCGACCGAGTCCAGCGCACGGGCCAGCAGGTAATGGGAAACCGACAGCTCCACCAGGTTGACGTCCATGCCTTTGAGGTCGGTGACTTTCTTGCCATCGCCCTTGAGGACGATGCCGTCGTTACCGTTGGAGAAGTCGCTGACGATCAGTGCCGTGCTGTCAACGCCGCCAGCCGCCGGAATGGTCAACGCGTCCATGTTGGTCATGGTGCAACCGTCGAACTGGCCAGCGGTGTATTGATTGATCGATTCGACGTAGTCATTGAGTTGCACCACATCAATCTTGATGCCGTACTTCTTCGCCCATTTGTCGACGATGCCTTGGCTACCGGCATATTCCCAAGGCATCCAGCCGGCATAGATGGTCCAGCAGACACTGAAGTGATCTTTCTGGGCAGCCTGGGTCGAGAAGCTTACGAAGGCTGCGAATGCAGCGGCGAGCAGGGTGGGTAGACGTAGCTGGGACATGGGTGGTTCTCCAGTTGATCAGGGGCGGGCAGGAGTCAACGCGGCACCGCGAACGGTGGCTTGTCTCCCGGGCTTTTGTCCCGCCGTGTAACCTCAACTGGAGGTCGCCAACTCTCGGACCAGCCACTCGCACAAGCGAGCCGGAACCCTAGTCAGCCATTGCAAATTGTGGTGCCGCGAACCTGTAATGAACTCCTGCACGCTTTTACTAAAGCGAGAGACGTGCCAAGTCGGCTTGAGGGCTCTAGCGTGGGGGATGACGCGATAACCGCGTAGAGAGGGGGAGAACGGTTGCCTTGTGATGGTGCGCGGCTGCACCGCAATGGGACGGTTTGGCCGCTGATCCGGTGTGTTTGCCGCGTAGCATGCGATGCTATCGCACTACTGATTCAGCGAGTGAAGATGAAAAACCTTTCATCGGGCAGATATTTCAACGTGTTTCAGGGGCGCACCAGATTTCGAAATCGATGTCTGATCTTTCGACAGTCACCGAATAATTGACTGTCGCTCGCCAGCGTCGCTGGTGTAGCTCACTCGCGGTCCAGGAGGCCGCCATGCTCTGTCGAAAACAGCTCTGCCAAATTCTTCTGATTGCTCTATCGGGATTGTCTCTTGGTGCGTGCGTGCCCTATTCCGATGGAGGAACCGGCTACTACCGTTCCGAGGTTTATACCTCGCCAGCGCCAACCTATTACGCCGGTGGCGGATCCTACTATTCAGGTGGCGGGGGTTATTACTCGCCGCCGCCCCGGTATTACTCTCCGCCAGCGCGGTATTACCAGCCAACACCGCGCTATTACTATCAGCCAAGGGTTTATCAACCGGCGCCGCGCTATTACCATCAGCAAAGGGGTTATCAGCCGGCACCGCGTTATTACCCGTCGCGGGGCGATTATCGGGGTCATCAGAATCATGGGTGGGACGGTCATAACCGAAGTGGCTGGAACAATGACGCCCGGGGTGGTGGACGCAATTACAAACACAGCGGGCGCGGCAACTACAACAGTCAGGGCAACCAAAACGGTCAAGGCAATTACAGCAGCCGAGGCGGCCACCGTTAATTTGGGGTAAGCGCAATACCTGTGGGAGCGAGCAGGCTCGCTCCCACATTTTCGTTCAGTAATCCGATAAATCCGCCAATGGATGCCGACCTTCCCAGGCCTTCTGGAAGTGCGCATCCACCACCGCATCGGGCACGTTGTTGATATCCGGCCAGTGCCAATGCGGTTTCTGGTCTTTGTCGATCAACCGCGCCCGCACACCCTCGCTGAATTCTGGATGCCGGCAGCAGTTTAGGCTCAGTGTGTATTCCATCTGAAAAACCTGAGCCAGTGACAAATGCCGGGCCCGGGCGATTTGCTCCCAGACCAGATGCGCGGTCAGCGGCGAGCCTTCACTCATGGTTTTTGCGGCACGGCTGAGTAGCATGTCGGTGCTATCGCGTTGCAGGCTGATGGCCTTCCAGGCGCGACTCACATCGCTGACATCCAGCAGTTCGTCGATTTGCTGGCGTCGTGGCAGCCACTGGGCTTCGGGCATTTGCGCGACGGCTTCCTGTTGCAAGGCCTTGAGTAAACTGTTGAGCTGCATCGGCGTTTGTTCCTGCCAGTTCAATTGCAGCAAGCCTTGGATCAGTTCCTCCTGTTGTTCATCGAGCAGGAAGCGGTCAGCCAGGTCCAGGTCGATTGCATCGCGCCCGTTCATATGGGCACCGGTCAGGCCCAGAAACAGCCCGAGCTTGCCGGGCAGTCGCGACAGAAACCAGCTGGCGCCAACGTCCGGGTACAGGCCAATGCTGATTTCAGGCATCGCCAGCCGAGTGCTTGGCGTGACAATCCGGATACTCGCGCCTTGCAGCAAACCCATCCCGCCGCCGAGCACATAACCGTGCCCCCAGCAGATCAACGGTTTCGGGTAGGTGTGCAGTTTGAAGTCCAGACGATATTCCGCCGCAAAGAAGTGCGCGGCCAACGGCGGCACCTCCCCGGGATGAGCGCGACAGGCCTCAACCAGGCTGCGTACTTCACCACCGGCACAGAACGCCTTGGCGCCATTGCCGCGCAGTAATACGCAGACTATTTGCGGGTCCTTGGCCCAGGCGTCCATTTGGTCGCGCAGGGCGTTGATCATCGGCAGGGACAGGGCGTTAAGGGATTTTTCGGCATCGAGGCTGGCGATGCCGATGCGAGCGCCGTCGGTGCCGGTGAGTTCTTCGAAGTGCAGATTCATCGTGACCTCGATCGGGAATTTGAGCGTTCAGTATGATCGCTGTACAGGAAAGTGCCGTATGTGCGACAGATCAATTGACAAGCGTGATGGGCTTTCCTAGGGTTCGCCCCATTGTTTTTGCCGGATGTAACCATGACTGCTGACGACCGTATCAAACTCGAACCGAGCTGGAAGGAGGCACTGCGTGCCGAATTCGACCAGCCTTACATGGCAGAGTTGCGTGAATTCCTGCAAGAGGAGCGTGCGGCAGGCAAAGAGATCTATCCACCGGGCCCGATGATTTTCAACGCACTCAACTCCACGCCGCTGGACAAGGTCAAGGTAGTCATCCTCGGCCAGGATCCCTACCACGGCCCGGGCCAAGCCCATGGTTTGTGCTTCTCGGTGCAACCGGGCGTGCCGGCGCCGCCGTCGCTGGTGAACATCTATAAAGAGTTGAAACGCGACCTGAACATCGATATTCCCAACCATGGCTATTTGCAGAGCTGGGCCGACCAGGGTGTGCTGATGCTCAACACCACCATGACGGTCGAGCGCGCCAACGCCAATGCGCACAAGGATAAGGGCTGGCAGTTTTTCACCGACCGGATCATCGAGGTCGTCAGCCAGCAGCAGCCGCATCTGGTGTTTATGCTGTGGGGCGCGCATGCCCAGAGCAAACAGAAACTGATCGACGCGACCAAGCATCTGGTGCTGACGTCAGTGCATCCGTCGCCGTTGTCCGCGTATCGCGGTTTTCTGGGATGCGGGCACTTCAGCCGGACCAACAAGTTTCTTGAACAGAACGGCGAGACGCCGATTGAGTGGCGATTGCCGCCGATCGCGTAATGATCGTTCCCACGCTCTGCGTGGGAATGCAGCCCGGGACGCTCCGCGTCCCAAAGCGGACGCGGAGCGTCCATTGAGGCATTCCCACGCGGAGCGTGGGAACGATCAGTTCAGGAAGACTCCGGCACCCGGTTCCAATACTTGAACAACGGCTCCGCCAGAAACAGCACAAACAGCAACCGCATCACCTGCATCGCCGTCACCAGCGGCACCGATAGTTGCAGCATCTGCGCCGTCAGGCTCATCTCCGCAATCCCGCCGGGCATCATGCCCAGGGTCAGTGAGCGCAGATCCAGATGCGTCAGCGCACTCAACCCCAATGCCGCCAGCGTGGCGATCAACATGGTCAACACCGTACCGATCAAGGTCCGGCCCATGAACGAAGGCGCACGCCGGAAAAACTGGCGGTTGAAGTGACAACCCAGGCCGCTGCCGATCAACCATTGGCCGATCTGGCTACCGCCATCGGGCAAACCGATGTGCAAGTCCCAACCGATGCTCACCGCCGCACTCACCAGCAATGGTCCAAACAGCCACGGATTCGGTTGACGCAGACGTTCCCAGAGCCACGCCGCCAAGCCGCCTGCCGGGAATAACAGGGCCAGCCAACGCCAATCGACGGTTGTGGCATGCAAATCCGGTGCGCCGTCACCCAGCAAATACTTGAAGGCTGCCGGTACGCACAACACCACCACCAACACCCGCAGACTTTGCCCCGCCGCCACACGACTGAGCACCGCACCGTTGCGAGCACCGAGGTTGACCATTTCCCCGGAGCCACCGGGCATGCTGGAAAAAAATGCAGTGGCGCGATCCTCGCCAGTACGCCGCATCAACCAGACCCCGACCACCGCCGACAGGCTGGTGACCAACGCACCGAAGAAAATCAGGCCGAAATGCCCCAGCACCTGCTCCATCACCACCGGGGTGAAGTGCAGGCCAATGCCGATACCCACAATCCACTGGCCGCACTTGCGACCGCCAGGGATTTCCGCCAATTGCCAAGGGGTCAGGCAGCGCACGAGGATGATCGCCAGCAACGACCCGACCATCCACGGCAGTGGCCAGCCGACCAGGCTGGCGAGGTAGCCGCCCAGCGCGCCGACCAGCGGCGTACCCCACCAGGCTTTGAACGGTATTCGATCAGACATCGGCAACAACGCGCCGGGCGACCGAACGTTTGCGCCAGATCCGCAGGATCGGCACCAGTAGCATCACCCCGATCAGCCCCCAGACTCCGAGGGTGATCCCGCTCGACCAGAGGATGTCCAGCGAACCGTTGGAGATCGACAGTGCGCGACGCAGGTTTTGTTCCATCAAGCCTCCAAGGATGAAGCCCAGCAACACGGGCGATAACGGGAAGTCCAGCTTGCGCAAAATGTAGCCGAAGATACCGATACCGATCATCAGGAACAGGTCGAAGGTGGTGGCGTGCACCGCGAACACACCAATTGCGGTAATGATCGCGATCATCGGCACCAAGGCCCAGTTCGGCACGGCGAGGATGCGGGTGAAGATGCGGATCATCGGGATGTTGAGGATCACGAGCATGATGTTGGCAATGAACAACGATGCGATCAGGCCCCAGACGATGTCCGGCTGCTGTTGAAACAGCAGTGGGCCAGGCGTGATGTTGTACAGCGACAGCGCGCCGATCATCACCGCCGTGGTACCCGAACCTGGAACCCCGAGGGTCAGCATTGGTACCAGTGCGCCGCAGGCTTCGGCGCCGATGGCGGTTTCCGGGGCGGCGAGGCCACGTTTGTCGCCCTGGCCGAATTTACCGCTCGGGCCGGCGATGCGTTTCTCGGTCATGTAGGCCACGGCGCTGGCCAGCGTCGCACCGGCACCGGGCAGCACGCCCATGATGAAACCGAGCACACCACAGCGCATGTTCACCCAGAACACCGAGGCAGCCTCCTTGAAGTTAAACATCATGCGGCCGGTGGCTTTGAACGCTTCCTGACCCCGGTGGGTTTTTTCCAGCAGCAAGAGGATTTCACTGATGGAAAACAGGCCCAGCACCAGCACCACAAACTGAATCCCGTCGGTGAGGTGAATGTTGTCCCCGGTGAAACGGTACACGCCACTGTTGGCGTCGATGCCGACGGTGGAGAGGAACAGGCCGATTAACGCGGCAATAAAGGTCTTCAACGGTCGATCACCGGCCATGCCGCCGAGACAGACAATCGCAAAGACCATCAGCACAAAATATTCCGCCGGACCGAAGGCAATCGCCCACTTCGCCAGGATCGGCGCGAAGATCACCATCCCGCAGGTCGCGATGAACGCGCCGATGAATGAACTCCAGGCCGATAACGACAACGCCACGCCGGCCAAGCCCTGACGGGCCATTGGGTAACCGTCGAGGGTGGTCATCACCGTGGAGGCTTCGCCGGGGATGTTCAACAAAATCGAGCTGATGCGACCGCCGTATTCGCAACCCAAGTAAACCGCCGCCAGCAAAATCAGCGCCGACTCTGGTGGCAGGCCGAGGGCGAAGGCAATCGGGATCAGCAACGCCACGCCGTTGATCGGCCCCAGTCCCGGCAGCAGACCGACGACGGTGCCGATCAGCGTACCGCACAGCGCAGTGACCAGGTTGTAAGGGGTGAGGGCGACGCCGAAGCCGTGACTCAAATAACCAAGCGTATCCATATCAGTTCTCCAGAACGTCAAGCAGGCCCAGAGGCAGTGGCACGTCCATGACTTTGTCGAACAGCAGGTACAGTCCGACACTCATCAGGCTGATGATCACCACGCTCGGTAACCAGCGTCCGCCGTACAGGCGCGCCATCGGAATGCCGATCAGCACGCTGCTGAGGATGAAGCCCAGCGGTTCGAACAGGCCGGCGAAGATCAGCAGCAACACCACGCACAAGCCAATCTTGGTCAGGGTTTCGCGATCCATCGGCGGATCTTCATCGGTGTGTTTGATCGGCGAAGGGCGATACACCATGTACACCAGCCCCAGGCCCATCAGGCCCAGCATCAACAGGGGGAAAGCCCGTGGCCCGATCGGCTCGTAGGAAAAAGGTGCCTGGTAAGGCCAGGCCATCAGCACCAGGCTGAGACAGGCCAGCAACAGCACCGAAGCAAAAATGCGTTGTAAGAGCATGGGAAAACTCCTGTGCCACGGCCTCGAAGAACGAGGCCGCAGCCGCTAGACAGAGACGATCACTGGATCAGGCCGAACTCTTTGGCCAGCACTTTGTAGTCCGCTACCTGCTGCTTCACGTAGGTGTCCAGCTCCGGGCCGGTCAGGGCGAACGGGAACAGCTCACGCTGGTCGCGCAGCTTGGCGAAGTCTTCGGACGCCAGCAGTTTGTCGAAGGCGTCTTTCCACCAGGCGTAGTCTTCGTCGCTGACCTTTGGCCCGAGGTAGAAGCCGCGAACCACCGGCCAGACAATGTCGTAGCCTTGCTCTTTGGCGGTCGGGATGTCTTTCATTTCCGGCTCGTCCAGACGCTTCTCGGAGAACACCGCCAGCAAGCGCATGTCGCCGCTCTGGATGTGCGGCATGGAGTCGGAGATGTCGGTGCTGCCGACCTGAATGTGGCCACCGAGCAGGGCGGTGGCGATTTCACCGCCGCCTTCGAGGGCGACGTAACGCAGGTCGCGCGGGTTGATCCCGGCTGCCTTGGCGATCAGTGCGGTTTGCATCCAGTCCTGGCTGCCGACGGTGCCGCCGGAACCGATCACCACTTTGCTCGGGTCTTCTTTCAGTGCCTTGACCAGATCGTCGAGGGTCTTGTAAGGCGAATCGCTTTTCACCGCGATGGCGCCATAGCTGGTGCCGACAGCGGCCAGCCAGCGCACGTTGTTTTCATCGAACCGTCCGAACTTGCCTTGGGCCAGGTTCAGCAAAGAACCGCTGGACCAGGCCACCAGCGTACCGGCGTCGGCGGGGCGCTGAGCGACCACCGCGTTGTACGCCACCGCGCCGACACCGCCGGGCATGTAGGTCACGCGCATCGGTTTGGTCAGCAGCTTTTCGTTGACCAGCGCGCTCTGCGCCAGTTTGCAGGTGAGGTCGAAACCACCGCCCGGGGAGGCCGGGGCGATGCATTCCGGACGTTTGGGCTCGGCCATCAATTGGCCGGCGAACAGCATGCAGCTGGCGGCGAGGGCGAAACGGCGCAGGGATCGATTCATTATTGTCTCCAAGGGAGTTTTTGTTTTTGGGAATGTGTCAGGTGCGGCGGTTTCGCGTCGTGCAGCCGTCAACGGCGCTGGCAAGCGTAAGCGATGGGGTTCTAAAGGAAGGGTGGGGCGGGTAAGCCTGAAGCTGTGTGGACAGCATGGTGCAGTACCTCATTTATTGTTCTTATTGACGAAAACGCGTCATGGCGTTTTTCGGGAGCTACATTTCCAAGCACTATTGGAAGGTCGGCATTCGAAACCTCCGTGGGCCGACTCTAACGGGCCAACCTTTCACTAACCTTTCAGCAGGCATTCACGGTTTACAGGCTTCACAGCAGCGGATGCGGCTGTAAACTTCGCGCCAAAGAATGGCGTCGACCATCCCCTGAATGAGGTAAAGATCCATGCGTGTTCTGCTCGTCGAAGACCACTTGCAGCTGGCCGAAAGTGTCGCCCAGGCGCTCAAGAGCACCGGTCTGACGGTGGACGTGCTGCACGATGGCGTGGCCGCAGACCTGGCGTTGAGCAGCGAGGAATACGCCATGGCCATTCTCGATGTCGGCTTGCCGCGCATGGACGGGTTTGAAGTGCTCGCGCGTTTGCGCTCCCGGGGGAAAAACCTGCCGGTGCTGATGTTGACCGCTCGCAGCGACGTCAAGGATCGAGTCCATGGCCTGAACCTTGGCGCTGACGATTACCTCGCCAAACCTTTTGAGCTGACCGAACTTGAAGCACGGGTCAAAGCCTTGTTGCGCCGCAGTGTGCTGGGCGGCGAGCGTCAGCAGCGTTGCGGCGTGCTGGCCTATGACCTGGACACCCGGCGCTTCACCCTCGGCGAAGAATTGCTCACCCTGACCTCGCGCGAACAGGCGGTTCTTGAGGCATTGATCGCCCGGCCCGGGCGAGTGATGAGCAAAGAACAACTGGCCTCCCAGGTGTTCGGTCTGGACGAAGAAGCCAGCCCGGACGCGATCGAAATCTACGTGCACCGCTTGCGCAAAAAGCTCGATGGACAGCCGGTCGCGATCGTGACCTTCCGCGGTCTTGGCTACTTGCTGGAAAGTCGCGATGCATAAGCCCAGCAGTCTGCGCTGGCGGTTGCTGTGGAACCTCGCGCTGTTGCTGGTGGTGTTAATGCTGGCCAGCGGGTTGAGCGCGTACTGGAATGGTCGCGAAGCGGCCGACACCGCCTATGACCGTACCTTGCTGGCGTCGGCGCGAACCATCGCGGCGGGTGTCTCCCAGCGTGACGGCACGCTCAGCGCCGACGTGCCTTACGTGGCGCTGGATACGTTTGCCTATGACAGTGCGGGTCGGATTTTTTACCTGGTCAATGACATCCACCAGAATCTGATTTCCGGTTACGAAAACCTCCCCGCGCCACCGCCAGGAACGCCACGCACCGATGACTACCCGGCGCTGGCACGGTTTTACAACGCGACGTATCGCGGGCAGAACGTGCGGGTGGTCAGCCTGCTCAAGCCGGTCAGCGAACCGAACATGAATGGCATGGCGGAAATTCGTGTCGCGGAAACCGATGAAGCGCGAGTCAGCATGGCGCGCAGTCTGGCGGCGGACACCTTGTTGCGCCTGGGCATGCTGGCGATTGGCGCGCTGCTGCTGGTGTGGTTTGCGGTGAGTGCGGCGCTGCGCCCGCTGGAACGCTTGCGCACGGCGGTGGAAGAGCGCCAGTCGGATGATCTGCGGCCGTTGCCGTTGGTGGAAGTGCAACACGAGTTGTGGCCGTTGGTACGGGCGCTCAATCACTTTACCGAGCGGCTGCGCGAGCAGTTCGAGCGTCAGGCTCAATTCATCGCCGATGCCGCCCATGAATTGCGTACGCCGTTGGCGGCGCTCAAGGCGCGGCTTGAGCTTGGCCTGCGGGCAAGTGAGCCCGAAACCTGGCGCAGTACCCTGGAAACCGCTGCCCAGGGCACGGATAGATTGACGCATCTGGCCAATCAATTGCTGTCTTTGGCACGTGTCGAAAACGGTGCCCGGGCCATTGCCGAGGGCGGTGCGCAGTTGCTGGACTTGAGTCAGTTGGCGCGGGAATTGGGCATGGCCATGGCGCCGCTGGCTCACGCACGCGGCGTAGCCCTGGCACTGGAGGCGGACGAGCCGGTGTGGCTGCGCGGTGAACCGACACTGTTGAACGAACTGCTGAGTAATCTGGTGGATAACGCACTGGCTCATACGCCGTCGGGAGGCAATGTGATTCTGCGGGTTACGGCACCCGCGGTCCTGGAAGTTGAGGATGATGGGCCGGGGATTCCGGTTGATGAGCGGGACAAGGTTTTCGAGCGCTTTTACCGGCGTAACCAGCAGGTGGCCGGGTCGGGGCTGGGCCTGGCGATTGTCGGCGAGATCTGCCGCGCGCATCTGGCGCAGATCAGCCTGCACGATGGGGAGACGGCGGGGTTGAAGGTTCGGGTGAGTTTTATTGCCGGGTAGTTTTTGTGTTGTTTGGACTGGCCCCATCGCGAGCAGGCTCGCTCCCACATTTAACCGAGTTCCTCTTGGAGAAATGCGGTCGAATGTGGGAGCGGGCTTGCTCGCGAAGGGGGCGCTGCGCTCTGGCTAGTAAAACATCGACCGCGATTCTTCCAGGTCCCGGCACATCGTCTCGTTCTGCGGATCGATCCCCAGCTTCTTGAACGCCGGCACGTTGAACACATCAATTCGAGCCAGCGGATGGTCGCTGTCCTTATGGCAATACAGACTGGCCACTTGCACCAGATCGACATAATCAACCTGGTCAGACTGACGATTGAAGTCCAGGTACTGGCCTGGCACCTTCACGAGTTTATCGGGGAACTCCCAAACCCTGAGCAGTTTGTCGCCGATCAACGGATGAATGCGGTCGATCACATGGTTGAGGCTGACCGGGTCAGAAAGCAACTGATAGTGATCTTCGGCGTAGGTCAGAATTGGCAACACGCCGATCTGATGCACCAGACCACCGAGGGCTGCCTGGTCGGCTTTGAGTTGTGTGTAATGGCGGCACAAGGCATAGCTGATCCCGGCGATCTCCAGGCTTTTGCGCCAGACATCGTGCATCTTCTGCTGCACCACCTCGGAGCGGGCGTGGAAAATCTGTTCCATCACCAGGCCGATCGCCAGATTGCTGCTGTAGTTGACGCCCAACCGTGTGATCGCCGTGTGCAGGTCGTTCACTTCTTGAGTCGCGCGCAGCAGCGGGCTATTGACCACTTTGATCAGGCGCGCCGATAACGCCGTATCGCGGCCGATGACCTTGCTCAGGGTGCTGACGCTGATTTCCGGGTCTTCAGCGGCCTTGCGAATCTGCATGGCCACTTCCGGTAATGTTGGCAGAACCAGGTCATCGTTATCGATGGCCTCAACCAAATCCTGTTGGACCTTTTCCGCCAGATCGCTCATTTAGATTCTCTAGGGTGTTGCAACAAATGCTGCTGTTAACGCTGGATCTCGCGATCGCGGTCCAGTGAGTAAGGCAGATCGAGCAATTTCAGGGCAGGTCCTTCCAGGGTGCCGAGATGAATGTCACCACCCTCAGCGGCTTCGGCTTGCAACACGGCCAGGAGTTCAACGTGTTGCTCCGCGTTGGCCGCCAGGACCACTTCGCCGATGGAACTGCCATGGGACGGGGAAAGCAGTGGCGTGCCGGGAGCGGGCAGTGCGCTGGCGTCCAGGGTCAGACGATACAAGCGGCGCTTGAGTTTGCCCAGATACTGCATGCGCGCGACGATTTCCTGGCCGGTGTAGCAACCTTTCTTGAAACTCACACCACCGACGGCTTGCAGATTGAGCATCTGTGGGATGAACAGTTCGCGTGTCTCTGGCATGACCTGACCGATCCCTGCGCGGATCTGGCCCAGTAACCATTGGTTCAGAGGGCCTTCGGCCAACAAAGCGGAAAGTTTGCCCTTGATGGCGTCGGCCTGATCAGCGGCGACCCACAGTTCAGCACGATCCGGCGAGACGCGAATAGCGATCACACCGTCATGACGCACGACACTGTCGGTGTCTGCCGGCAACTCAAGACCGAGGCTGCTCAGCGCGGCGTCGCCATGATCGAGGCCAAAGCGAACCCAGGCGGCGCTTTCGTCAGTCAGTTTCGATTTGGAGAACACGGCGTACTTTTTCAGATCGGCCAACTGTGGTTCCAGCAGTTCGGTGGCCATCGCCATCAGAACGCCATCGCCTTCCAGCAAAATGCGGAAACTGGACTGCATCCGGCCTTTTTGCGTGCAGCGGGCGCCAAGGCTGGCCTGGGTATCGCTCAGGTAATTGAGGTTGCAGGTCAGTTGGCCTTGCAGGAATTTGCCGGCATCCGCGCCGCGGACCGCGAGAACGCCTTCGTGAGACAGGGTGCAGAAAAAAGCAGAATCGGCCATGGGTCTTCGCAGGGTAAAAAGTCTGGAGGACATCATAAGGGGGCGACCATGAAATGGGTAGTTTACAAAAGGTCGGTAGTGCCCGACCAAAGCCGACTGTTAGATGCTGCCGGGGGCTGTATACTTGCCGCCTATTTGAGGAGCGCTCCATGGTCGAAGATGTTGAACTGAATCGCCTCTACTGGCACAGCCGTCGCGGCATGCTTGAGCTGGACGTCTTGCTGGTGCCGTTTGTGAAAGAGGTCTACCCGCACCTCAATGATGTCGACCGCGATTGCTACCGCAAGCTGCTTGAGTGCGAAGATCAGGACATGTTCGGCTGGTTCATGGAGCGCGCCGAATCCGAAGATCCGGAGCTTCAGCGCATGGTTCGCATGATCCTGGATCGTGTCCAGCCCAAGTAATACGTTCGAATGCCGCTGGCATGCCTCACGGCAATTGCTGGCGGCGTATCTTCTGGCCCAGCTGTTCGCGCTGGGTTCGTTGTTTCTTCTGTCTATACCGGTCTGGGCCAGTCTGCTCGGCGCTTTGTGCTGTCTGGCGCATGGCGTTTGGGCATTGCCGCGTCAGATTTTACTGACACACCCGCAGGCTTTTCGCGGCCTGCGACGTGACGCCGATGGTTGGCAGTTATGGAGTCAGGCGCGGGGATGGCAGGCGGTGCAGCTGCGACCGGACAGTCTCGCACTGCCATTGATCGTGGTGCTAAGGTTTCGTCTTCGGGGCGAACGACAGGTCAGATCGATCTGCGTACCCCGCGATTCGCAGGCGGCGGATGTGCACCGACGCCTGCGGGTTCGACTTGCGTTCAGCCGGCGTAGGTGGGCGGCACCAGAATAGTGTCCAGGGCAACCGGGAGCATATTGGGGTAGTCGAGGGTGTAATGCAGACCCCGGCTTTCTTTACGCTCCATGGCTGACTGGATCATCAGTTCGGCTACCTGTGCCAGGTTGCGCAACTCGATCAAATCGCGGCTGACTTTATAGTTGCTGTAGAACTCATCAATTTCGTCCAGTAACAGTCGCACGCGGTGCTGGGCCCGCTGCAAGCGTTTGTTGGTTCGCACGATACCGACGTAGTCCCACATGAATCGCCGCAGTTCGTCCCAGTTGTGCGCAATGATCACGTCTTCATCGGAATCGGTGACCTGGCTAGCATCCCAAATCGGCAGGGCGTCTGGAATCGACACGTGCGGCAATTGTTGAAGAATGTCCGCCGCCGCCGAACGAGCGTAAACGAAACACTCCAGCAGCGAGTTGCTGGCCATGCGGTTGGCGCCGTGCAGGCCGGTGAAACTGGTTTCGCCAATGGCATACAGCCCCGGGACGTCGGTGCGGCCGTGCTGATCGACCATCACGCCGCCGCAGGTGTAGTGCGCCGCCGGAACCACCGGGATCGGTTGCTTGGTGATGTCGATGGAAAATTCGAGGCAGCGTTCGTACACCGTTGGAAAGTGCGTCTTGATGAACGCTTCGGATTTGTGGCTGATGTCCAGATAGACGCAGTCGATACCCAGGCGCTTCATCTCATGGTCGATGGCCCGGGCAACGATGTCCCGTGGTGCCAGTTCTGCACGCTGGTCGAAGCGCGGCATGAAACGTTCACCGTTAGGCAGCTTCAAGTGCGCACCTTCGCCGCGCAGGGCTTCGGTGACCAGGAAACTTTTTGCCTGCGGGTGGTATAGGCAAGTGGGGTGGAACTGGTTGAACTCCAGGTTTGCCACCCGGCAGCCAGAACGCCAAGCCATGGCGATGCCATCACCGCAGGCGCCGTCGGGGTTGCTGGTATAGAGATAGACTTTGGCCGCGCCACCGGAGGCGAGGATGACAAAGCGAGCGCCGTAGGTGTCGACCTCACCGGTTTCGCGATTTAGAACATAGGCGCCAAGGCAGCGGTCGCCTTCCAGTCCCAGGCGTTTTTCCGTGATCAGGTCAATTGCGACGCGCTGTTCCAGCAATTCGATGTTAGGCCGTTGTTTGGCCTGGGCCAGCAATGTTCTGAATATCGCGGCGCCCGTGGCATCGGCGGCATGAATGATGCGCCGATGGCTGTGGCCGCCTTCGCGGGTCAGGTGAAACTCGAACCCGCCGTCTTCGGTGCCAGACTGTTCATCGCGGGTAAACGGCACGCCTTGGTCGATCAGCCACTGGATCGCCTCTTTGCTGTGTTCGACGGTAAAACGAACAGCGTCTTCATGACACAGGCCGCCGCCGGCATTGAGGGTGTCATCGACGTGAGACTCAACGGTGTCGGCGTCATCCAGAACGGCAGCGACGCCACCCTGGGCCCAGAATGTCGAGCCGTTGGCGAGGTCGCCTTTGCTCAGTACCGCAATGCGCAAATGATCGGGCAAGGTCAGCGCAAGACTCAAACCGGCAGCACCGCTGCCAATCACCAGAACATCATGTTGAAACTGTTGGCTCATTTCAGGATTCCGCTCAAAGCGACCCGGGTCGGGGTTGGCGCATGACTGCTGGAACGGCGAGTCAAGTCTGCCACACAGCCCACTAGTATATAGAGGGGGCGCGCGGCACAATACCCGAGCGCATATGGCATTGTGAAACTACTGTGACGGTAAGTACCCGACGCTTCGTCGGATGGTTTTTGGGTCGTAACCACGATAAGACGACTGTATCGCCGATTTAACAGTATTTTTCTATTCGCGGTTGCACAATCTCGGTGCCGTCCATTTATAAATATGGAACTTTTGCCAAAGGCCCAAGATCAATAGACGGTTGCCAGATTCAAGGGACAGTGTCGGCTTCAGGGCAGGATCTGTGGTTTGATCCTTGCTGGCGAATCCGATGACAAGATTATTCGCGCAGCCGGGTAACCCGCGCTGCGCTTTTCGTGCGTGCCAAATCAGAGCCCGCAGGAAACTTGCTTGGAGGGGAGAACTTTTGCGAAAAGCCCGAGTCTATGTTTGCAAGTCTGGTCGTTCAGTTATGCAAGCCTCCTCCGAGCTTATCGAGGAGTGTTCATGCTAACCCAGGAAGAGGATCAGCAGCTGGTCGAGCGCGTTCAGCGTGGCGACAAGCGAGCTTTCGATCTGCTAGTGCTGAAATACCAGCACAAAATTCTCGGGTTGATCGTGCGTTTTGTGCACGACACCCATGAAGCCCAGGATGTGGCGCAGGAAGCCTTTATCAAGGCCTACCGGGCCCTAGGAAATTTTCGCGGAGACAGCGCGTTTTATACGTGGCTTTACCGCATCGCCATCAACACGGCGAAAAACTATCTGGTTTCACGCGGCCGTCGGCCGCCGGATAGCGATGTCAGTTCCGAGGATGCAGAGTTCTACGATGGCGATCATGGCCTCAAGGATCTCGAGTCGCCAGAACGTGCGTTGCTGCGGGATGAGATCGAAGGCACCGTCCATCGAACCATTCAGCAACTGCCAGAAGATTTGCGTACGGCTTTAACTTTACGTGAATTCGATGGTCTGAGTTACGAGGACATTGCAGCCGTCATGCAGTGTCCGGTGGGTACCGTGCGCTCCCGGATTTTCCGCGCTCGGGAAGCCATCGATAAAGCCCTGCAGCCGTTGTTGCAGGAAAACTGAGACAGCGGCGATAGCCAAGAGAGGAACGCCATGAGTCGTGAAGCCCTGCAGGAATCGCTGTCCGCAGTGATGGATAACGAAGCGGACGAACTGGAATTGCGTCGGGTATTAAACGCCCTTGACGATGTTGAAACCCGTGAGACCTGGGCTCGTTATCAAATCGCTCGGGCAGTCATGCACAAAGACTTGCTGCTTCCACGCCTGGATATCGCTGCGGCAGTGTCTGCTGCGTTGGCCGACGAAGCCGTACCGGCAAAAGCCTCCCGTGGTCCATGGCGCAGCCTGGGTCGTCTGGCAGTTGCCGCTTCGGTCACTCTTGCTGTACTGGCTGGCGTTCGTTTGTACAACCAGGACGAGATCGCTGGTGTCGAACTGGCTCAGCAATCCAGTCAACCGGGTCTGGCCGTTCCGCAAGTTAAAGGCCCCGCTGTATTAGCAGGCTACAATGAGAGTTCGGATGCCACTGGCCCTATGGCCAACGGTGTATTGCAAGGTCAGCCGGGCTGGCATGATCAGCGTTTGCCAGGCTACTTGCGCCAACATGCTCAACAAGCTGCATTAAAAGGCACTGAAAGTGCGCTGCCTTATGCTCGTGCAGCAAGCCTGGAAAACCGTTAAGGAGGATCATGCGCTCCATACCTCTATTCTCGCTTCTGCTCGCAGGCTGGTTTGTTGTTCCAGCCCACGCAGATGAAGCCCAGGACTGGTTGGCCCGTATGGGGCAGGCCGAGCAACAGCAAAGCTTTCGCGGTACTTTCGTCTACGAGCGTAACGGTAGTTTTTCTACCCATAACATCTGGCATCGCGTCCAGGATGGCAAAGTCCGAGAGCGTTTACTCCAGCTCGATGGCTCGGCGCAGGAAGTCGTGCGCATTGATGGGCATACTCAATGCGTCAGCGGCACTCTGATAGCAGGACTGGGGGATTCACCCAACTCTGCTGCTCGTGCACTGGATCCACAAAAGTTAAAGAATTGGTACGACATTGCCGTCATCGGCAAGTCGCGGGTGGCTGGGCGTGCGGCAGTGATTGTTTCGCTGATGCCACGTGATCAGCACCGATACGGATTTGAGCTTCATCTGGATAAAGAGACCGGCCTGCCTCTCAAGTCATTGCTGCTCAATGACAAAGGGCAATTGCTGGAGCGATTCCAGTTTACGCAACTGGACACCGCCAAGGTGCCCTCCGACAGCGACTTGCAGGCAGGCGACGATTGCAAGGTTGTCACCCTCGACAGTGACAAGGCGTCCGCCGTTAAAACGGCCCAAGTCTGGCATTCGGATTGGTTGCCACCCGGTTTCGAGTTGACCAGCAGCAGTGCTCGAAAGGACCCGCAGACCAAAACCCAGGTCAACAGTTTGATGTATGACGATGGCCTGGCGCGTTTCTCGGTATTCCTTGAACCATTGAATGGCGCAACCGTGACGGACACTCGCACTCAGTTGGGCCCGACTGCCGCAGTATCCCGGCGTCTGACCACACCTCAAGGCGAAATGATGGTGACTGTGGTGGGTGAGATCCCGATAGGCACTGCTGAACGGATTGCGTTATCGATGCGCACTGATGCGACTGCAACCAAGTAGTGAAGTGGCGAAATGTTTGGTGAGCATTTCAATTTGCAAATAATCCTGAATTTTTCTATAGGTTAGAGTTTCTCGGCTCTGGCCTTTTGTTGTTTCCGGAACAAAAATACCGGCGTATTGTTCCCGGTGTCCCTTGCTCCATATCGCTTAACCATGCTCGTCGTAACGGGAGCCGTATGTCGATTCCACGCTTAAAGTCTTACCTCGCCATTTTTTCCACCGTGCTGGTCCTCGGCCAGGCGGTAACTGCTCAAGCAGTCGAATTGCCTGATTTCACCCAGATCGTCGAGCAAGCCTCGCCTGCCGTGGTGAACATCAGTACCACACAGAAACTGCCTGATCGCAAAGTCTCCGGGCAAATGCCGGATCTTGAAGGCTTGCCGCCAGCGCTGCGCGAGTTCTTTGAAAGGGGTATGCCTCAACAGCCGCGTTCGCCTCGAGGTGATCGCCAGCGAGAAGCTCAGTCTCTGGGCTCGGGTTTCATCATCTCGCCTGATGGTTATATCCTGACCAACAACCATGTGATTGCCGACGCCGACGAAATCCTCGTGCGTCTCGCTGATCGCAGTGAACTGAAAGCCAAACTGGTCGGCACCGATCCACGCTCCGACGTGGCGTTGCTGAAGATCGAAGGCAAGGACCTGCCGGTTCTCAAACTCGGTAAATCCCAGGACCTGAAAGCCGGTCAGTGGGTTGTCGCCATCGGTTCGCCGTTTGGTTTCGACCATACCGTGACACAAGGCATTATCAGTGCCATCGGGCGCAGTCTGCCGAACGAAAACTATGTGCCGTTCATCCAGACCGACGTGCCGATCAACCCGGGTAACTCTGGCGGTCCGCTGTTCAACCTGAATGGCGAGGTGGTCGGAATCAACTCGCAAATCTATACCCGCTCCGGGGGCTTCATGGGTGTGTCGTTCGCGATCCCTATCGATGTCGCCATGGATGTTTCCAATCAACTCAAAGATGGCGGCAAAGTCAGCCGTGGCTGGTTGGGAGTGGTGATTCAGGAAGTGAACAAGGACCTGGCTGAGTCCTTTGGTCTTGAGAAGCCGGCCGGTGCACTGGTGGCCCAGATCCAGGACGACGGTCCGGCTGCCAAGGGTGGCTTGCAAGTCGGCGATGTTATTCTGAGCATGAACGGTCAGCCAATTATCATGTCGGCGGATTTGCCACACCTGGTGGGCGCTCTGAAAGCGGGCTCCAAGGCCAATCTTGAAGTGATTCGCGAAGGCAAGCGCAAGAACGTCGAGCTAACGGTTGGCGCGATTCCAGACGAAGACAAAGATACGGTTGCGATGCCTAAATCGGGCGTTGAAATCAGCAGTAATCGTTTGGGCGTTTCCGTTACCGAACTGACCGATGAGCAGAAGAAAACCTACGACCTCAAAGGTGGTGTGGTGATCAAGGAAGTTCAGGAGGGCCCTGCCTCCCTGATCGGTTTGCAGCCTGGCGACATCATCACTCATCTGAACAATCAGGCCATTGGCTCCAGCAAGGAGTTCACCGACATTGCCAAGGCGCTGCCGAAGAACCGTTCGGTTTCGATGCGGGTTCTGCGCCAGGGTCGTGCCAGCTTCATCACCTTCAAACTGGCTGATTAAGCCGGTTGTTGGCTGAATAAAAAAACCGCCTCGAAAGAGGCGGTTTTTTTTACTCGCATTTTACCGCTGAAAGTCAGCCCATCATGTCCTTGATCATGCGCTCCTGTTCCATCAGCTCACGTTGACGCGCATCGATGCGCGACGATAGTGGGAAGTTGGTGCCGGCCTTGCGCTTGGCGAAATCCAGTTGCTGAATGGCCTGGCGATAGTCGCCGACCAACGCAAAGTACTCTGCCCGAGCCTGATGCAGGCCGATGATGTTGCCCGACAGGCCGCGAGTTTCGGCTACCTGATACCACACGTCCGGATCGTCAGGACGCGTCTTGAGCAAACCTTCCAGTGCCTTCTCAGCATCGGCAGTGCGGTCCTGTTTCAGCAGCAAATCGATTCGTATCTGATTGAGCGGGTAGTTACCAGGGTACTGAGCGAGCATCCGGTCGACGCGAGATTGAGCATCCGGCAGGCGACTGTTGGTCATGTCCAGATCGATCTGCGCCAGGTTATAGATGATCTCGTTCGGCGATTTTTCCAGCAGCAGTTTTAGGTTCTCCCGAGCCTCGTTCAACCGGCCGCCCTTGATTTGGGCAATTGCCAAACCATAGCGTGCAACATCATTTTTCGGGTTTTCATCAAGCATGGCACGGAAGCGCTTGGCGCCCAAGCCGGGGGTTTCTTCATAGTACAACTGGACTCGGGCACGAATCAGCTGATACCGCATGGTGTCTTCGATGCCACCCTGTGGGGCCTGTTCCGCGCGGTTGCGGGTGTCGGCGATTCGAGACTCGGTGACCGGGTGAGTCATCAGAAATTCCGGCGGCTTGGCGTCGAAACGGTACTGGCGCGCCAAACGTTCAAACATGGATGGCATCGAGCGCGGGTCGTAACCGGCTTTTTCCATATTGAGAATGCCGATGCGGTCGGCTTCCTGTTCGTTCTGGCGCGAGAACCGCCGTTGCTCCTGGATCGCCGCCGCTTGACTACCTGCAATGGCCGCCATCCCGGCATTGCCACCTCCGGCTGCCGCAATCACGATCCCGGCCAGCAAGGCGGCCATCATCGGCACTTGCATGCGCTGCTGGGCTTCAATGCCACGGGCAAAGTGACGTTGCGACAAGTGAGCCAACTCGTGAGCCATAACCGACGCGTACTCGCCCTCGGTCTGCGCATTGAGGAACAAGCCGCCGTTGACCCCGACAATCCCGCCCGGCGCCGCAAAGGCGTTGAGTTGCGGGCTATTGATCAGGATGAATTCCAGCCGCCGGTCATTCACCTGGCTGGTTTCGAGCAATCGGTAAACGCTGGATTCGACGTAATTCTTGAGCTGTGGATCGTTGAGCTGCGAGACCTGGCTGCGCAATAGCGCCAGCCAGGCACGGCCTAGCTGATATTCCTGTTGCGGCGAGACGATGGCAGAACTGGCGTCGCCAAGTGACGGCAGGTCGTCGGCGAAGCCCGGTGAGGCAAGCAGGCAAGCGAGCGTCAGCAGGGTAGGGCGCAAAAAAGTCATGCACAAAGCCTTAGTCGACAAAGTCCTTACTGTAGCCGGACACTGGGCTTGCGACCAGATATTCTAAGCCTCTCAACGACGTGCCAGGAGTGAAGTAATGACCGACGCTGTAGCCCATGATGCCGAACTGGACGCCAGCGGCCTGAATTGTCCGTTGCCGTTGCTCAAGGCCAAGCTGGAACTCAATCGCCTGGCCAGTGGCGCGGTGCTCAAGGTGATCGCCACGGATGCCGGTTCTCAGCGCGACTTCCGCACCTTTGCCCGATTGTCCGGTCATACGCTGCTTCGTGAAGAAGATGAGGCGGGTGTTTACCGCTACTGGTTAAAAAAAGCCTGAAACCTGCTGCGTTCGTTCCTAAGGAATATTGATGTTCAAAGTGTTACGCGACTGGGTTCAGCGCTACTTTTCCGACGAAGAAGCCGTAGTGCTGGCGGTGCTGCTGTTTCTGGCATTCACCGCCGTGCTCACCTTGGGGGGCATGCTCGCGCCGGTACTGGCCGGGATGGTGCTGGCGTATCTCATGCAAGGCCTGGTGACCACCCTCGAGCGCTTGCGCATGCCCGGCGGTGTGGCGGTGGGACTGGTCTTCGCGCTGTTCATGGGGGCGCTGCTGGTCTTTTTGATTGTCTTGGTGCCATTGCTCTGGCATCAATTGCTTACTCTGTTCAACGAACTACCCGGCATGCTCGCAAAATGGCAGTCGTTGTTATTGCTGTTGCCCGAGCGCTACCCGCACATGGTGTCCGATGAACAAGTTTTGCAGTTCATCGAAGTGGCGCGCGGCGAGATCGGCAAGTTCGGCCAATGGGCGCTGACGTTTTCACTGTCGAGTCTGCCGCTGCTGGTGAACATCATGATCTACCTTGTTCTGGTGCCGATTCTGGTGTTCTTCTTTCTGAAAGATCGGGAAATGATCGGCCAGTGGGTACGCGGGTATCTGCCCCGTGAGCGGGCGCTGATCACTCGCGTCGCTCACGAAATGAACCGGCAGATCGCCAACTATATTCGCGGCAAGGTCATCGAGATTTTCATCTGTGGTGGTGTGACCTACATCGGCTTCGTTGTTCTCGGGCTCAACTACGCAGCGTTGTTGGCTTTGCTGGTGGGCGTCTCGGTGGTGGTGCCTTACGTCGGCACTGTGGTGGTGACCGTGCCGGTCATGCTGATTGCGCTGTTCCAATGGGGTTGGAGCGATCAGTTCATCTATTTGATGGCGGTCTACGGAATTATTCAGGTGCTGGACGGCAACGTGCTGGTGCCGTTGCTGTTTTCGGAGGCGGTCAACCTGCACCCGGTAGCGATCATTTGCGCGGTGCTGTTGTTTGGCGGGTTGTGGGGATTTTGGGGGGTGTTCTTTGCGATTCCGCTGGCGACGCTGTTCAAAGCCGTGCTGGATGCGTGGCCGCGCAAGGAGCCAGAGGTCGCGCCGCTGCTTTAAGCATCATTCTGGAAAATGAGGTGAGGCAAAGGGCCTCTTCGCGAGCAGGCTCGCACCCACAGGTGATTTGTGGTGAACACAAAACCAAGGTGGGACCGAGCCTGCTCGGGAAGGCGTCTGAACAGGCACCCAATCAATCAGGTTTTGTCGAGGGCCTGAGCAGCCGCCAATACCGTATCCACATGCCCCGGCACCTTCACGCCACGCCATTCCTGACGCAGGACACCGTCCTTGTCGATCAGGAATGTGCTGCGATCAACGCCCATGTATTCCTTGCCATACAGTTTCTTCAGCTTGATCACATCAAACAACAGGCAAAGTGCTTCTTCCTTGTCGCTGATCAGCTCGAAGGTGAACGCCTGCTTGGCCTTGAAGTTCTCATGGGACTTGAGGCTGTCGCGCGAAACGCCAAACACTTCGGTGTTCGCCGCTTTAAAAGCCTCAAGTTGATCGCGAAAGCCCTGACCTTCGGTCGTGCAGCCTGGCGTGCTGTCCTTCGGGTAGAAGTAAATCACTACCTGCTTGCCTTTAAGGCCCGCGAGGCTGACGGTCTGTCCATTGGTGGCGGGTGCTTCGAAGTCGGCGACCGGTTGGTCGATGGCAACGGCCATGAAAGCTTCCTTACATTGGGTTTTGTGGGCGCCACGGTTCAATCAGGGCATCCAGATTCAGCGCATCTGCGAAATCCAGGAACTGATCGCGCAGCCAGCTGATTTGCACGCCGGCCGGCAACGTCACGGTAAACGTGGCGTTGAGCATGGTGCCGCCGGTTTGCGGTGCCTGATACGTGTCGCAGGTCAGGTTTTCCAGCTCGACGTTGTGGTCCATGAAGAACTGACACAGCTCGTTGATGATGTCCGAGCGATAGGCCGAGCTGACATAAGCCACATAAGGCAGCGCCTGAGGACGATTCTCCAGCGCCGCGCTACGCACCACATTGACGGTGAACGCATGCTTTTTGGAGAGGCTCGACAGGCTGCCTTCCAGGCGCGCCAGGGCGTCCCAGCTGCCGGAAATCTCGAGGATCAACGCACTGCACTCGCCATGACGGGTCAGGCGGGAAGTGACCACGGCGCAGCGGTTTTCATGGCTGGCGCGGCACAGGACGTTAGTCAGCTCCATGGGGTTGGCGCCGAGGGCACTGATGACAAGGAATTGTTCGCGAACTGTGGGGGTGGACATGCAGCATTCCTAAAGCGATGAGCGGTCGATACGTCTAAGGGCTTTTTTCCGGGAACGAGCCTGCGGATGCGAATTCAGAAAACCCGGGCCACAAGGTTGCAACATGCTCCAGTGAGGCAGGAGCGAGGGGTGGCAACGCTGGATCGGGGCTTGTGATGCCGTAAATGGAGGCTGGAAACTGGCGTACGAGCTTATCAGTACCGATCAAAGTCTGAAGGGTAGCGAAAAGCAGCGCCAAGGGGAATGGCGGCAGCGCAGTACTTCGCTTGTACAAGCATCTTGGCGCCAGTACCATTACGGCTCTCTTTTTCCGGCAGGAGCGGTTGCATGATTGCGGGCAGTATGGTGGCACTGGTCACACCCATGGATGCACAAGGTCGTCTTGACTGGGACAGCCTGAGCAAACTGGTGGACTTTCACCTGCAAAACGGCACCCACGCCATCGTGGCGGTCGGCACTACAGGTGAATCGGCCACCCTCGACGTGAACGAGCACATCGAAGTGATTCGTTACGTGGTCAAGCAGGTTGCAGGGCGCATTCCGGTGATCGCCGGGACTGGCGCGAACTCGACTCGCGAAGCCATCGAGCTGACCACCAATGCGAAGATCGCCGGTGCCGACGCTTGCCTGCTGGTGACTCCGTATTACAACAAGCCGACCCAGGAAGGCCTGTACCAGCACTTCAAGGCCATCGCCGAAGCTGTCGATATCCCGCAAATTCTCTACAACGTGCCCGGCCGTACAGCGTGCGACATGCTGACCGAAACCGTGATCCGCCTGTCGACCGTGAAAAATATCATTGGCATCAAGGAAGCCACCGGCGACCTGAGCCGTGCTAAAGCCATCATTGATGGCGTGAGCGAAGATTTCGTGGTGCTATCCGGTGACGACGCCACCGCAGTCGAGCTGATGCTGCTTGGCGGTAAAGGCAACATATCGGTCACCGCCAACGTCGCGCCGCGCGACATGAGCGACCTGTGCAACGCGGCCCTGAAAGGCGACGCCGTGACCGCCCGCGCGATCCACGAAAAGCTGATGCCGCTCAATAAAACCCTGTTTATCGAATCCAACCCTATTCCCGTGAAATGGGCACTGCATGAAATGGGCTTGATGCCGGACGGTATTCGTCTGCCGCTCACCTGGCTCAGTGCGGCCTGTCACGAACCGCTGCGACAGGCCATGCGCCAGTCCGGCGTCCTGGTTTAATTGAGGAAGTACAACGCATGAAGCGAATGGCCGGACTTTCCGCACTTGCCTTGATTATCTCCAGCACGAGTGGCTGTGGATGGGTCTGGGGCCCGGAAGGTTATTTCCGTGACCGTGGTAGCGATTACCTGGAAGCGCAACAAACTGCACCGATGCAATTGCCACCGAATATCACAGACGCCAAACGTCTGGATCCGCTGCTGCCGATCCCGCGTAACGTGGCTGATGACACCGCCAAGGGCGAATACATCGTTCCTCGTCCGCAGCCGCTGGCGGCATCGGCCGATGCCAGCCCTTACTCCCTGCAGAAAGTCGGCGATACGCGCTCGATCCTGGCGCAGAACCCACCGGCCGAAATCTGGCCAGTGGCTGTGCAGTTCTTCCTGGACAACGGTTTCCGCCTGGATGAACAGCGCCCGCAAACCGGCGAATTCACCACCACCTGGCAGCATTCCGACGAACTGTCCGCCGCAATGGCCAAGCGTATGAGCGCCGCCGGTGTCAGCACCGACAGCCAAACCCGCGTTCGGGTACGTATCGAGCCGGGCGTACAGCGCAACACCAGTGAAATCTATGTGGTCAGCGCCGAGCGTCCTGCCGGCAGCACTGCGGATGTGGAGTTCACCAATCGTTCGCTCAACACCGGCCTGGATGCGGCACTGACCAACGACCTGCTCGCGAGCATGAGCCGCATTTCGGAGAAGGGCGGTTCAGTCTCCATGCTGGCTTCGCGTGATGTTGATACACCGGGTCGTGTCAGCCTGAGCGAAGATGGTAGCGGCAACCCGATTCTGATCGTCGGCGACGACCTGGATCGTGCCTGGTCGAGCGTCGGTCGTGCGCTGGAACAGGGCGAATGGCGTGTTGAAGACATCAACCGCAGCCTGGGCCTGTACTACATCAATTTGTCTGAAAAAGCCGAGAGTAAAGACGACAAACCTGGTTTCTTCAGCAGCCTGTTCGGTACCGCTCCGAGCAAGGAAGAAGTGGAAGCCCGCGCCGAGCGTTATCAGGTCCGCCTGAGCAAGGTCGGCGAAAACATTCAGGTCACCGTCGAGAAAAACATCAACACCGTGGCGCCGGCAGACGTGGCGCGCAAAGTGTTGAGCGAGATTCAGGACAACCTGGGCTGATCACATGCGTTTTGCCGTTCTCGGCAGCGGTAGCCAAGGGAACGGCACGCTGATAGCCAGCGATGACACGTATGTGTTGGTGGATTGTGGTTTCTCCCTGCGAGAAACCGAAAAACGCTTGCTGCGCCTGGGTGTAAACCCGGCGCAGTTGAGCGCGATACTCGTGACCCACGAACATGCCGACCACGTGCATGGCGTGGGTTTGCTGTCTCGGCGCTACAATCTGCCTGTCTACCTCAGTCGCGGGACCCTGCGCGGGATGCGCAAACCGATTGAACCGGCTGGCCTTCTGGCCGACGGCGAGAAACTGCAGATCGGCGCTCTGAGCATCGGCGTCATTGCCGTGGCTCACGATGCACAGGAGCCGACGCAATACGTCTTCAGCGACGGTGAGCGGCGCTTCGGCCTGTTGACCGACCTGGGCTCGTATTGCAACAAGGTGCTGGACGGCTATCGGGATCTCGATGCGTTGATGATCGAGTCCAACCATTGCCGTGACATGCTGGCTCGCGGTCATTACCCCTACTTTCTGAAGCAGCGGGTGGGCGGTGAACTGGGGCATTTGAACAACCACCAGGCGGCATTCCTGGTGTCCGAGTTGGGCTGGCAAGGCCTGCAACACCTGGTCCTGGCCCATCTGAGCAGCAAGAACAACCTGCCGCAGCTGGCCCGGCAATGTTTTGTCGACACCCTCGGGTGCGACCCGGACTGGCTGCAACTGGCCGATCAAGATTCAGGGCTCGACTGGCGATACATCGCCTAGCCCACCTACTTAGCAAGCGGAGCCCATCATGGAAAAACGTGAAGAACTCTACCGCGGCAAAGCCAAATCGGTTTACAAGACCGACGACGCTAACCGCTTGATCCTGCTGTTTCGCAACGATACGTCGGCGTTCGACGGCAAGCGCATCGAGCAGCTCGACCGCAAAGGCATGGTGAACAACAAGTTCAACGCCTTCATCATGCAGAAACTCGAAGCCGCCGGCGTGCCGACCCAATTCGACAAACTGCTGGGCGACAACGAATGCCTGGTGAAAAAACTCGACATGATCCCGGTCGAGTGCGTTGTGCGTAACTACGCCGCCGGTAGCCTGGTCAAGCGCCTGGGCGTCGAAGAAGGCATGAAGCTCAACCCTTACACCTTCGAACTGTTCCTGAAGGACGACGCCAAGGGCGATCCGTTCATCAACGAATCCCACGTCGTGGCGTTCGGTTGGGGCACGGCCGAGCAACTGGTTCGCATGAAAGAACTGTCGCTCAAGGTCAACGAAGTCCTGAGCAAACTGTTCGACGACGCGGGCCTGCTGCTGGTCGACTTCAAACTCGAATTCGGCGTATTCCACGACGGCTCCATCGTCCTGGGCGACGAATTCAGCCCGGACGGCTGCCGCCTGTGGGACAAGGCCACCGGTAAGAAAATGGACAAGGACCGCTTCCGTCAGGGCCTCGGTGACGTCATCGAAGCCTACGAAGAAGTCGCCAATCGTCTGGGCGTACCGCTTTAATCGACGCAAGCATCTGATAGCACGGAAAAATTTCGCTCAGGGGGTTCGCTTCCGGCGAAAGTGTTGTTATGATGCGCGCCGTTGGAGAGATGCCAGAGTGGCCGAATGGGACGGATTCGAAATCCGTTGTACCTTCACCGGTACCTAGGGTTCGAATCCCTATCTCTCCGCCATTACATAGAAAAAGCCCCGTAACTGAAAAGTTACGGGGCTTTTTCGTTTCTGACGTTTCGTTCAGGATATTTTCAGATGCGCTTTCAACCAGAGTTGGAGGCCCCTGATAACTCGTGCGAATACTCAGAATGCCGAGCCACTAACCTGCTGTCTTTTCACTCTTCCAAACAGGTCGTGGCGAAACAGCCTTCACCACATCATCGATCAGCGCTTTTCCCATCGCCGTCAAATAGTGTGCAGCCCAAGCATGACGGTCGGTGTCTTTTGCATAAGCTGCGTCCTCAGTGAGCGCCTTGGCCAGGAACAGGAAGTCCGAGGCCTGTGCCAATGCAACATTGATGGGCACACCCGCGCTGACGTGGAACATTGCATTGTCCGAGCAATAGATGGGGGTGAAGCCGATTGTTTTTGCTTCTGCAGGGTCGGTCATTTTCCACCTCCATTGATGCACAGGTGAAGGCGACGAAGCGGGAGGTTATGTTGTGCAGAATAGCGGTGAGCGAAAGGATGATTTTTAGACGGATTTACTTTGTTCATTTTCAGTTCCCTTGATTTGAGGAACTGCCACTTAGCCGTCTCAAAAGCTTGGGTGGCAGCCGTGCGTGGTGTGAGACCCGGCAATCAAGGTAACCGGTAGGCCCGAAGGCCTTCCACGCACAGCCGCCATAAAACCGTATCGCAGGCGAAAAAAACACCGCGATGGGTTCTGTGGCGCTTTGCGCCTTGATTGGTACCCGGGGTCTCACGCCCGATCGCTGAATGTGCAGCGACGTCTGGAGAGTATCCCGACGTAGATATGACCAACAAGGAGGTAACTTGCCCAAAAGCAGAGCAAGCTTACCCTCTTACGCAAGTCTCGGATTTTGCCTACAACCTCGGCGAGAGTCACCCGGATTGTTCGTCGGACACATCGCGGGTATCAAGAATGTCGTTGGCTTTCACTGCGAGTCGGCAAGGGAGCTTCGAGCAGCCTTTGAAGAGGCCGTCACTGATTATCTGGATACGTGCGCCAAGCTTGGGCGCACGCACCGGCTCATCCTTTCCACGGCCTGAGCCAAATCCCCAAAGCGCAGAGCAATAACAACCCGGCGACGGTGCTGAGCCCAAGCTGCAACCACGTATTAAGCAGCGGATGTAAAAACACCGCCGCCAGGCCCAGCAAGACCACGCTCAGGCCCCAGCGAATCGGCCAGCCGAGAAGTGCGAGCAGTTGTTGGCGTTGCATCAGCAACAGATTCGTCAGGATCACACCCCCCAACGCCGCCAGCGGGATGGCCTTCAGCCCGAACAGCACCGGTAAACTGGCCAGCAGGATCGCGTTGAGCAGGCTGCCGAGCAGCTCGCAGTGCAACGGCATTCGGGTGTCGCCAGCGGCGTAGGCGTAGCGCGCGAGCATGGCATTCCAGGCGCCAAATACCAGCGGCGCGGCAAACCATCCCAGTAACGCCGGTAGCGGACCCTCTATGCTCTGGGCTGGCAGCAGCAGTTGAATCAGCGCCGGGCTGGCTCCGACCAATCCCAGAGCAGCGGGCAGACTCAGCAACGTCGCCGCGTCCAAACCTCGGCGCAGCAAGGTTAGGCGCTGTTCGCCCTGTTTGCCGCTCATCAAGCCCAACAACACTTGGTTCAGGCTCATCAGGGCAATCAGCGGCAGGTTGATCAACTTGCGCGCCAGGTTGACCCAGGTCACCACACCTTCCCCCAGGTAGCTGGCGACCAGACGTTCCAGCAAGGCCAGACCTTGACTCGCCACGTTGCTGAGCAGAAGCGGACCAATGCGCCCGAGTAATTCGCGTCCGACGTGCGCTTCGCCGCGCAGGTGCCACGGGCGCCATCCGGATTGCCAGATCGGCGGCAGCAGGGGCACGCACATCAGCAGGCTACCGGCAAAGAGCGCCATCGACAGTTCGGCGCTGAGACTGGCAGAGCCTCGCCAAAACAAATAAATCACAGGTGGCAGGTTGAACAGCAATGAGCCCAACCCCGGCAGGACAAACCGTTGCCGGGCTTGCAGCGGAATGCTGAACAACGCATGCAGCAGCAGCCCCGGCACGCAGGCTGCCAACCAACGCAAATTGGCAGCCGCTTCAGCCTGGGCATCACTGTCCAGCCCCGGGCCGATCAGCCGGACCCAAAGGGGGGCACCCAGCGCGAGCAGCGCATAGAGTCCAAGCCCGACACCCAGCAGGCGCGGAGTCAGACCGGCGAGCCAGCTGCGCTGGAACGTCTCATTGCGTTGTTGGTAGAGGGGCAGGGCCGCAGCAGCCAACAGGCCGGCCGCCAGGGTCATGCGTAAGGCTTCCGGAATAAATACCGCCACCAGAAACGCGTCACTGCGATTGCCCGCACCCCAAGCGGCGACCAGCAGCCATTCGCGGGCAAAGCCGGCTACCAGCCCCGCGAGGGTTGCCAGGGTAAGCCACACGGTGCTGCCAAACATTTAATGAAACAGGGTGAACAGGCCTTTGCCACCCACCTTGTAATTCAAGTTTTGGGGACGTTCACCCATGGGTTTGGCTCCGCTACCGCCAACGATTTTGTAAGGGGCAATGTTCTTCGCCACCAAGGTATTGGCGGTGACCACTGCGCCGCGTCCGATGTGGGTGCTGTGAGCGATCAGCGCCCGCGTGGCGATCCAGGCATAGTCATCGATGTAGATCGGACCGGACACGGACCAGAACTCTGGCGCCGTCAGGTCATGGCTGCCGGCGATAATCAGCACATGGGAGGCAATCGCCACATGGTCGCCGATGATCAAGCCGGCACGGGCATCGACCTGGCAATGCCAGGCAATCACGCTGTCCACGCCCATCACCAGGTTTTCGACACCCAACACTTCGGTGTTGCGCCAGATGCTCGACCCCTTGCCGATTTTCGCCCCGCCCAGACGCAACCAGGCCAAGCGCACGTGATGACTGGGGATCTTGTTGATCAGAATGTTGTAGGCGTGCTCCCAGGCCCGCAAACAGCGATCTTTGAGGGTGATCCAGTTTTTGCCGTAACGCGGCACCAGCGTGCCCGGAATGTCCTGGCTCAAGCGTTGGTACAGGCGCCGTACCAGAGGGTCTTCAATGCTCGCTTCGATGTTCACCGAACAGATGCTGTAGCGCGCCTGCTCGCCATCGCCCTCGACGAAAAACACATCGCGGGTCATGCCCGAGGCAAAGGCCGCGTTCAGGTCTTCGTGGCTGGTGCCCAGCTCAACGGCCAATGATGGCAAGCGGTCGGGCAGGTCAGTAGAGTGAAAAATGCGATGTCTCATACTGGGCTTTCCTTGGGCGTAAAGGGATGAATGATCGAGGGACGCAGGCGGACCTGTTGCAAGCTCAGGCCCATCAACAGCCAGAACAGACCGATCAGGACGAAGGTAAAACTGAAGTAATGGTCGAACAGTCCCGTCAGCAGTGCGGCCAGTAAACCGGCGATGCAGCCCAGCCACAGGGCGTTTTCCCGGGTGACCTGACGTACGTCGGTCACCGGTCGGACTTCACGCCACCAGAGCACGGTAACGGTGACAAACAGCAGCATGCCGGGGATGCCGATCTTGTAGATGAAGTTCAGCCACAGGTTGGAAATGCCCGGCAGACCGCTGCCCGGGATGGGCGGGTCGAGCTTGAAGCCAATGCCCAGGGGAAAGCGGGCCATCGCGTCGGGGAATTTCGAGTATTCGTCGAAACGTATTTCGGTACTGGCATTGGTCGCCGAGAAAATCGTCATCAAGCGTTCCTGCAGCGGGGGGTAAAACATCACCAACGCCACCGCGAACGCTGCGCCGATGCCGATGATTCGCCCGCTGTAGGGCACGCGCTTGTAGGTCAGCCAGAGCAGCACCAGCGCCAGCGCGAGAATCGCCCCGCGAGAAATACTCAACAGCAATCCAGCGCAACCGAGTATCGCCACTGCCAGGCCCAATGCACGGCGAAAACCTGATTGCGTCCAGCCATACAACAGCGCCATGGGAATGAACAACACCAGCACGCCGCCGGTGAGGTTGGGGTGGACCCAGGGCGAGGCCATGCGCTGGTAGTTGGCAGAAAAGATGTCTTGCACCGCCTCCGGGTGCGCATATTTGAGGTCGGTAAGAATCGGGATCATCGACATTGCGTTACGGGTCTTGATGAACATGAAGACCGATAGCAGCAGCATCGCCAAATTGCCCAGCAGCAAAGCAATCACTAGCTTGTCGCGATCGGCATCGCTGCGCAGCAGCAAGGGCACCATGAACAGCAGGGACAGGTTCATCAGCCAGCGCACCCAGTTCACCGGGCCATTGCCGTCGGCGTGGATGATGATCATCCCCGCGATGAAGGGAATGATGCTGAATAGCATCAACCAGGCCATGGCCCGTTCGGTCGGACGCCACAGCAGCAGGTTGCGGGTCTGGCCGATGAACGACTGCCAGAAGACCCCGAGCCAGGTCAGCCCCAGCACCGCTTCACTGACCGTGGTGCGAATACCCAACTCCAGGGTGGTGTAAGGAATGCTGGTGGCCAACACCGCAAAGATCAGTAAACCCCATAGGGGTTTGCGCACCAGCGTGAGCGTCACCGCGAGGCCGATCACCACGAAGATCACTTTCATGGGCGGCAGCGCCCAGAGCAGTACACCAAAGACCAGGCCCAGTAGCAGCCCGATGATTTTTCCTGGCGGCATCAGTGGTACAACGCTGCGAGTAAGGTATCCAGGCGCTGACGATAGGCCGGCTCGGCGAATTGCCGGGCCCAGTCGCGTAGCGTTTGAGGATCGGTGGTGGATTCGTCCTGTGCCTGATCAATCAATGCGGTCTTCAGCTGATCGCGATCCCCGGCGTCGAAGCGCCGCGCTGAGGGCGGTGCCACTTCTTCCAGTGCCGAGCCTCTGGCTACCGCCACGGGAGTACCGGCGCTCAGGGCCTCGATCACTGGCAAGCCGAAGCCTTCTGCGTACGAGGGTTGCCAGAGGCAATCGGCGTTGAGGTAGAGCGCGTGCAGTTGGGCATCACTCACGCCGTTGACCCAATGCAGCCCCGGCAGTTCGTTCAGGGCTGGTGGCAGGTCACTGGCGTGACCGACCAGCACTAACTCCGGCACCTGTGGATTCTCCAGGCGACAGGCGTGCCAGTTTTCGACGAAAAATGCCATGTTCTTGCGCGGTTCACGGGTCCCGACCGCCAGCCAATAGCGCTCAGGCAATCCGCTCGGCAATTGACCTGGAGCGTCCTGGTATTCGGGAACCAGATTGTTCAGTACCCGAAATTTCGGTTTGGCCCAAGGAAACAACCTGGCGGCTTCGTTGCATGAAAAGCGTGACGGGCACCAGACTTCGTCGGCGATCCAGATCGACCAGGCAATCGAGGCTGAATCGATCAGCCGATAAGCCAGGGCCTTGAGCCGCGAGCGGTGGAAGTTGCGCTGAGTCAGCTGGAACAGGTCATGCAGAACCAGCACATAACGTGTACCGGCCGGTTTTTGGCCAATCGGCAAGCCCATATTGGCGGTGGCGATATACAGGTCGATCGTGTGTTGGCGGATGGCTGCCGGCAGAAAACTGCGTTCGAATCGCAGTCGTACCTGCGGACGCTGCAAGCCCTCCATCGGGCTCTGCCAGTCAGGGCAGGCCGCCGTCAGACGTTGCGGGTGGTCCAGCGGAGCCTCGCTGAACAGCACCAATTGCGTGTCGTCACGCGCACAAAGCGCTTGTTCGAGGGCTTTGACTTGCCGTGCAATGCCCGAAGAGGGAGCCACCGTGGCGGCGCGATAATCCAAGGCTACACGCATGCTCGTTTCTCCTCTGTCGATGGCAATTTCCGGTAGATCTGTTCCAGTTCGTCGCCGGCCACCGACCAGTCATGATGAGTGCGCGCATAACGACGCGCCGCGTCGGACAGACGTGCGGCGAGAAGCGGTTCACCGAGCAGTCGGACCACCGCGTCGGCCAGGGCCTGAGCGTTTTCACCGAACAGATAGTGTTCGTCGGGATTGATCGCTAACCCGGATGCACCTTGTCCGGTGCTGACCAATGGCAAGCCGGCGGCCATCGCCTCAAGCACTTTGAGCTTGGACCCGCCACCGTGGCGCAGCGCCGCGATGAACAGCGCGCATTGCTCTTGCAATGCAGGCAGGTCCGGAGCGAAGCCGATCCATTCAATGCGGGCGTCGGGCCAGCGTTCGGACCAGGTGTCCGGTAACGCGTACCCGACCACCGCCAGACGTGCCTCAGGACAGGCTTTCCAGATGAGAGGAAATATCTCGTCGAGCATCCATTGGACGGCGTCCAGGTTGGGGGCGTATTCGTAGTTGCCAACGAACAAGATGCGCTGGCTATTTGGGGCGGCTACTACGTTTGCATAGCTGCGACTGTCGACACCGTTGACCACGACTTCAACCGGTGTCGAGGTCAGCTCGCGCATGGCGTGCGCGTCGGTTTCCGTCACGGCCACCACCTGTCGGGCGGCATTGAAGGCTTTGCGTTCCCACTGTCGGCAGCGCCATTGATCGAAACGCACGAACGGCGAGGCCCAACGCGGGAAGCGGTCGTAAGTGGCGCCACCCAGGCTGGACTCGAGGTTGTGCTCGGTGAGGACGAAATCCCGTGACGTGTGCATCAGCGGTTTAAGGTACGGCTGCAAGCTGTAACTGTGCTCGATCTGTATCACATCCCAGGATTCTCGCAACAGTTCACCGAAGCATTGGCGCAAGGGGCGCGACAACCCATTGACAGTGGTCAACAGTGGCCAGGGCGCCAGCAACCCGGCGAACAAGGTCATCGGGTGCTTGAGCGGGCGTCGTGGAATCACGATCATCCGTTCCACCAAAGGTTCGAGTGCCGCACAAACAGCGGCGTCGGCTTCGGTCTTCGATTGCACCAGCAAGGTAATCTGGTGACCCCGTTCGCTCAAGGTGCGCAATAAGTGATATTGCCGGGTCTTTCCGCCGCTGGTCAGAGGCCAGGGCAGGTAGGGCACAATCCAGAGGATCTTCAATTATGGCGCTCCAGTCAGGGTTATTTACCACACCAGAATCTGCAGGGTCGGTTTCACCTGGGGGTGAATGCCGTCCGCTGTGTTGAGAGTGTCCCGGGTCCCGTTCAGTGGGTCGTAAAGCTCAGCCTGTTGAATCTGGGGCAGCTTTACGGTGCCCGCTTTGGCACTCCAGAACATCAACAGACGCTTCCCGTCCTCCCGCGCCCAGGCCACGCTGTAAAGTGCATCGGGTGCACCCTCCAGGTGCGGGGTCTGGCCCGGTTTGAGGCTTGGTCCAGTAATCTCCAAGAAGCGTGCCAATGCCCGGTACACCGGTTTTGGTTCGCCATCGAGGTCGAGCAGACCGTAATGCTGATCACGGGGCGAAGCTCGATCATCGAGGTCGGAAAGCGCGAAGAGAAAGATTCGCTGATAGTCCTGGGTACTCATCAGTGCGAGGCGACGCAGGGTGTAGTCCGCTTGACCGTCGACACCGATCAGCGCCTGCATCTCCTTGGGCCCGGCATAACTCGACCAGCCCCACTCGGTAGCCCAGACGTTCTTCAGCCCGGCGTTGTGCAGCATGTCATTGAGTTGCTTGCCGCGTAGCAGCACTTCGTTCTTGCCCGGCTCGTCGGTTTCCGGCGTTTCTGAATAGGGGTGATAGGCCGCCACCATACCGAGGCTTTGCACGCCCAATTTGCCAAGCGCTTCGAACATCAATGTGTCGCCACGGGGTGGCATCTGGCTGTAGTAGGCCATGCCACCCATCACTTGGGTCTTGCCGGGGGCGGCTTTGTCCAGCGCCTGATGGGTTGCAAGCAGCAATTGACCGTAGCCGGTGGCTTCGACCTGCGGGCGCCAGTTGTTCGGCAGGTTCTGCTCGTTCCAGACCTGCCAGGCATCAATGTTCGGGTAGCGTTGGGCTAGCATGGCCATGCGCTGGGCATAGACCTGCGGGTCCTTTGGCGGGTACTGATCCTGAAACGGTGCCCCGACGGGAGCCGTGGTAATGAAGGGCGCCGAGCCGACCATATAGAACACTGACTTGAGCTTCGACGCCGTGAGCGTTTTATCCAGCTCGTCCAGGGTGTTCAGTTGATAGTCGTTTTCGCGGGGTTCCAGGCGGTCCCAATGCAGATCCACGCGCACCCATTCCAGGCCGAGTTTCTGGTAGGCGCTGATCTGCTTTTTGTACTGCGATGGGGTAAACCATAAAAAGTGTGCATTCACGCCCAAGTAGTCTTTCCACACCAGCGTATGCGTGGGCGCGAGGTTGATCGGTGCGGCGTCGGCCGGCTCGCGGAGCATCAGCGTGCTGCCGATGGCCAGCGCGGCAACGACGGGTAGCGCGCGCAGCAGTCGGCGAGGGCGGGAGGAGGAGCTGCGAATATTCATCGTGATCGCTCCTCGCACGCAGACTTGAACAGATCGCCAAACCGCTGCGCAGTGGCCGACCACTCACGTTGTAGCCCTGTTTCGCGGGCCTGCATCGCCCACTGTCGCGCCAGTTCGGGTTCGAGCACCAAGCGTGTCAGGCAGTTGCTCAGCGAAGCGACATCGCCTTGCTGGTAGGTGACACCGTTGCCGCCAGCGACTTCTTCGGCGAAGGCTCGGGCGTTGGAGGTAATGACGCCGCGACCGCAGGCATTCGCCCAGGACAGCGCGCCGCTGGTGCCGCGCATCTGTCCCAGCCAACCGAGTTTTTTCGATTCGCGGTAGGGCAACACCATTACATGATGGGCCTGGATAGTGCTGGCAATGTCACTGGAGGGCAGGTCCAGTTGCCAGTCAACAGCATCGTCAAGTTGCAAGTCGCGAATCCGTTGCCGCAAGCCGTCCAGGTAATTGCCTGCGGGGTCGAAGGTCATCTCCGGCGCGGTGCCACCGGCCAGTGTCAGCCGCACGTGGCCCCGGCGTTGCGGGTGGGCTGCGAGTGTTTGGGCGAACGCCTCGATCAGGTCTTCGATACCTTTGCCCCGGTAGATGAAGCCGAAATACAACAGACGCAGCGGTTCCAGCGCTGGCAGCTCGATAGGGACAATCGGCAGGTTGCCATGGGCGATCACCGCAGATTGCTCCGCCCGCAGTCCCATGCGTTGGCGCAGACGGTCCCCACCCAAGCGAGTGAGGGTGACGAGCCGGCTCATGCTTTTGGCCAGGCGCCGTTCTTCATGCAGGGTCAGCGGGTCGGCGAGCAATGAGGCGGCCTGCGGCATTGGATGAGGCAGCCGTTCGAGCAGGGTCAACGGCCAGAATAGTCGGGCACGCCGCCAGATCAGCCGCTCAGGATCATGCACAGTGGCCGTCAGGGGGATTTGCGGCTGCTCCCGGCGCAGGTAATCCAGAGCCTGAAACTCACCGAAGCGACCACCGCCGAGTTCGGCGTGCACCAGGTCTACGTCGCGCCAGTCGACCGCCTTCAGGCGTGACAGTTGCTGCGTCAAGTCGTAACAGCCTGCCAGCGGAGTCAGCACCTCGATGCCCAGACGGCGCAGTGCGTTGCTGAAATGCGCGGCATAGTCGGCAATGCCGGTTTGCTCCGGCGGCAGTGGGGCCAGCAGCACGATACGCATCAGTTTGCTCCGCGCCAATGATTGAGACGCAGGAGCACTGTGGCTGGCACTTCAAAACGGCGGCGATTGAGGATCACCCCATCGACTTTGCCAAACGCGGTAGTGAGCAATGACAGGGCATTTTGGATCATCGGCACGGTGCTGGTGCGTGCCTCGATCACCAGCGCAATCAGGTCGGCGCGGCGCAGGAGCAGGAATGCGTCCCGGTTTGACGACAGTGACGAAGCATCAAGCAGCAGTACTTCGCCGGGGAGGGCTGGGCCGGCTCCGTTGACCTTGACTCGATGGCCGCGTTCTTCCAGCAGAAGGCGCAATTGCCAGATGATGAAACTCACCCCTTCACCGTCGCGCGCCGAGGTCAGGCCCAGCGCCAGGCCTTCACGCTCGATGCGATCCATGGGCAACAGGCCGTAGAGTCGATAGATACTCGCCGTCATTGCGGCCGGCGTTGCATCGTTGCTGTCGGGCACGCTGCTCCACAGCGGGATCTGGAAAAGCTCCAGCAGGCGTGCACCGTCGTGGATGCGCTGGTCCAGCAAGTAGCAGACATAAATTGTCAGCAGGCCCACCGCCAGGCCGGCGGGAATCGCAAACAACAGGATCAGCAGGCTCTTGGGGAATACCCGCGCCGGGTTAAACGTGGCGTGTTCGATCAGTGCAATGTTGCTGATCTGGCTGGTGTCCAGTTCGTGGTCGATACGCGCTTGTTCAAGGTTATCCGAATAAAGGGCGTAGCTTTTTTCTGCGGTGCGCAGTTGTTGGGTGAGGCGGTTGAGCTCAGGCTCATCGGTCATGACCCGACCGCGTTCGGTGCGCAGGGCTTCGAGGATTTTGTCGTAATCGGCGATTTGCCCGATCAGTTTTTGTTGCTGCAGTTGGGCATCGATCACCTGTTGCTTGACGTTGGTCACCAGGCCGTTGGGCGCGAGGTTTCTGGATCGCTCCAGACGGGTTTCTTCCTGAGCACTCAAGTCTCGCAGGTCGACGATGTTCTGATCTATTTGTTTGACCGCCGGAGCATTCGGCAAGTAGGTGCGCAGCAGGCGGGCACGCTCCACTTGCAGGGTATTGAGTTGGCGCTTGAGGTCGAGCTGGGTCGGGTTGAGACTGGTCTCGCGGGTGGTCACGACTTCTGCAGGCTGGTCCTTGAGTTGCAGGCGGGCGTTGATGAGGAAGCTGCTGATACCGGACAACTGATTCTGTGCGTTGACCCGTGCATCCGTGAGACGGTCGATCTGGCTGGTGAGGTTTTTCAGGCGTGCATCGACGCTGATCGAATCGATCTGTTTCAGACGCCCCTGCAGCTGTTGCTTGAGACTCTGAATCTGCCCGGCAACCTTGTTGCCTTCCGTTTCATAAAAGGCATAGAGGCTTTTACGGCCCAGCACCCGAGCGCGCTCTTCAAGGTAGGCGTCGACCCAGATCTCCACCACTTTTTGTGCGATCAGCGGATCATCCCAAGTGAAGCTGACTTCGATCACCGAGGAGCCCGCTTCGTGGCTGGCCGAGAAGTTCTTTTCCAGTCGGGTGGCCAAACGGTCGAGAGGACTTTGCGCCTCGGCCAGACCGACAATCTGCAGCACGCTGCGAACGCCGTCGATGACGGCACCGATGCCTTGCTTGGTGTAGAACTTGAGGGTTGCCCAAAAACCCTCTTCGGGGGTGGAGGTCATTTGCAGGTAGCGCTCAGCGACGATGTGCACGACGGGCCGGCCGGTGAGCATCTTCTCTTCGTCGACGATCGGGTCGTGCTGAGTGCTTGGCGCGACCAGGGTCTGGCGGTTGCCGGCCTCGATCGGCACGGTGGTGCTCTCACGCCCTGGCTTGACCAGCAAGCGCGCATCGGACTCGAAGCGGGCCGGCAGCAGGAACGCGCCCAGCACGGCAACCACAATGGTAGTAAGGACCGCCAGCTTGAACTCGCGGCGAAAAATGAAAAACAGCCTTAACAGGTCGCGTAGCGAGCGTATTTCAATCACAGGATCACTCCGTTTAGGGTGCGGTGAAAACGTACTGGCCGGGAATATGAACGAGTGATACTTAGCCGCCGCCTGGGTTACTAGAGACTTGGTTTGTGTCTTGTACCTTTACGTCCTGCTGATTGAGGTCGTAATTGAAACCGACACCAATCCCCTTGTTGACCGGAAACAGCTTGGTGAAGTACATGTCCACCGCTTCAACCGTGCTGCCGATCTTCGACTGGGGCACGTAGATCATGTCGCCGCGTTGCAAGGTCACCATCGGATGGTTGGGGTCGCTGAGCATGCTGCTCAGGTCGACGAAGTACATGGTGTACTTGCCGTTGGCACCGGTTCTGAGCAAGGCAACGTTGGAGCTGTCGGCCGACGGCAGCACGCCGCCGGAGCTGAGAAGGGCCTGTTCGACGGACACGGTGCCGGCCAGGTTGAAAAACGACGGGTTGGCCACGGCGCCACCAATGAACACCCGATTGCTCGGGGCAATGGCGATGTTTACCGTCACCGCAGGCTCGCGGAAGACGTTTTTGTAGCGATCGGTGATGTCCTTGCCGAGGTCTTCGGGGGTGCGCTGCGATGCCTTGATCCGGCCGATGTTGGGCATCGAAATAAACCCGTCGGGGCGCACCACGAACATCGTCATTTCATCGGCACTGGCCGCTTCCTGCGCATCGCGCACGATGCGAAGGGAGTCGCCAGTCTGGATCAGCACCTGTGCCGGAGGCAGGTCGGCCAGGGTAAACGCCATCTGATGGCGAGCCTTGAGCGTATCGCTGTCGGGAAGCGCGACATGCGCAGGCGTCGTGCAGCCACCAAGCCAGACTGAGGCGCTCAGGAGGCTCAATAGATAAAGCCGGGAACGTCGGTTAGTAGTCGTCATTGACAGCTCACACCCAGTAGTTGGAAAACATGCCCAGACGCCGCTTGAGGGGGGTCGGCAGATGCTGTTCGTAATGACCAAGGCGATAACCCAGCAGTTTCAGCGTGCTGCGCAGCAGTACTTCCGGTACCCGGTGCAACGCGCCGGCTTCACGCAGGGCCTGTATTTCGGCCAGTACATAACGCTTGCCTTCGCCACCGGCAGCACCGAAGGCATCCCTGATCCAGCGTTCACGGCCGTAGAACACGCCGATATCGAAATAGCGGCGAAACTCTTGCAGCAGGCTGTAGTTGTGCGAGTGTTGGACGCAGGCACTGGCGGCGTAGCGCACCTGATAGCCATTAAGGATCATGCGCGCAGCGACATGGGCGTCTTCGCTGCCGATCACATCCATCGGGAAACCGCCGACGGCTTCCAGGGCGCTGCGGCGATAGATCGAAAATGAATCCGAACTGAAACACGTCTTGATCCCCAGTTCAGGTGCATCGGCCAGGCTTTTACTACGGCTCTGGCGGGTGTAATTGAACTGCCGTGATTGAGCCTCAAGCACGCCGGCGCCGGGGTGGGGCAACTGACGGCCGTAAGCGACCCCGTTTCGCGGGTCTTGATGCAACTCTTCGTACAGATTGGCAAAGGTTTGCGGCGTCGCGGGAATGGCATCCTGGGTCATCAGAATCATTGCATCGGCGTCGACCTGCTGGCTGGCCCAACGACGTGTTCCACCATGGTTAAAGTCCTTGGCGGCAATCACGTGTACCTGAGCGCCGAACGCCTGAAAACGGCTGACGGTGGCATCCGTAGAGCTGCTGTCGACGACCAGCACCGTGTCCGGTTGCAGGGTCTGGGCTTTCAGCGCCGGCAACAACCGATCAAGGTGCTCCACGGCATTGCGGGTCGGAATGATCAGCGCGAGTCGGGTCAAGGGATCACCTTCGCAGGGGCGCGCCCATAGATGTCATCGAAACGCACGATATCGTCCTCGCCCAGGTACTCGCCGCTTTGTACCTCGATCATCACCAGATCAATGATTCCAGGGTTGCTCAGGCGATGGCGATGTCCCGCCGGGATATACGTGGACTCGTTGCTGTTGAGCAGGACCTCTCGATCGCCATTGGTGATCATTGCTGTGCCACTGACGACAATCCAGTGCTCGCTGCGGTGGTGGTGCATTTGCAGGGACAGCGACTCTTGGGGCTTGACCACGATGCGCTTGATTTTGTAACGCGCGCTTTCCTCAAGCACGGTGTACATCCCCCACGGCCGGGTCACCGTGCGATGCAGGCTGAACGCACTGTGGTTCTGGCGTTTGAGCTCTTGCACGATGTAGCGCACGTCCTGGGTGCGAGATGCATCCGCCACCAGGATTGCATCGGGGGTGTCGACGATAATCAGGTTTTTGATGCCCACTGCACCGAGCACGCGCTTGGGCGAGTCAATGTAGCAATTGTGAACGTCATGCAGGACTGCCTCGCCATTGACCTGATTGCCGGATTCGTCATTCGGGGTAAGTTGGCGCAATGCGTCCCAGGAGCCGATGTCGCTCCAGCCGATATCACACGGCACCACTGCCACCCGTTCGGATCGCTCCATCAGCGCGACATCGATCGAGATATCCGGGGCGAGGGCGAAGTTGTCCGCCGCGAGTTCGCGTTGTCGGCAACTCTTGTTATCCAGCGTCGAGCCGTTTTCCAGGCTGGCCTTGGCGGCTGCCAGGACCTCGGGTGCATGCAAGGCCAGTTCCTGAAGCAGCGTATCGACGCGGAAGCAGAACATGCCGGCGTTCCACAAGTGCCTGCCGCCATCGACATAGTCTTGAGCGGTGTCCAAGTCGGGCTTTTCGACGAAGCGTGCAACGCGAAATCCCTGCCTCAGCGCCTGGCCCTGCTCAATATAGCCAAAACCGGTTTCGGCCTTGTCCGGCTGGATGCCGAAGGTGACGAGAAAACCTTGCTCGGCCAGCACCCGAGCACTCTCTACCGCTGCAGCAAAAGCTTCTTCGTCAAGAATCAAGTGGTCTGCCGGCATTACCAATAACTGGGAGGTCTCACCCAAGTGCTCTTGAACATGCAATGCGGCAACGGCGATGGCAGCGGCGGTGTTGCGACCGAAGGGTTCAAGCAGCAGGTCGAGGCTCAGCCGCGCGGTATTGACGCTGCGGTAATCGTCCAGCGTACGGAACAGCAACTCACGGTTGGTCACCGTCAGGATACTGGTCACTGCGGGCAAGCGACTGGCCCGGCCAAAGGTCTTTTGCAGCAGGCTTTGGCCGTCGCGCATGCGCATGAAGGGCTTGGGCATGTTCTGCCGTGAAACGGGCCAAAGACGCGAGCCTGAGCCACCAGAGATGATGCATGGGATCAATCCACCGAGTTCGCTCATCATTAAACTTCCTTCGTCGAAAGAATGGTCGGAACTGTTATGAAAACGATGTACAAATCCAGCCAGATCGTTGTCTGGCGCTCGGCATTGAGGGCGGTCTGGTCGATATACTTCGATCGAACTTGAACACGCGGAACAGCCGACCGTTGTAGCCGTAGCGCTTTTGCCGAAATAGCGCCGGGCCTTTGGAGTCAAATCTGACTGCCAGTGAGGTGATCAGCAGAATGGGGGACAGCAGGACAATGCCCAGGCTCGCGAGGACGGCGATCAGTGCAGGCGCGTTCTTGCCTCGAGCAATGAAGCACCCCGTGACCCCTGTCTGTGCCAAAAACTTGCTATCGATCGATTTCTCAAGCATGGAAGCCTTCGCTGCCGGATAACCGGCCGGATCGTAGATCAAAAGTTAAGTGGCACGTTTCACATGTAAACGTCGCCCGCCGTCCGTCACGATAATTTGGCCACGCAAAGATGGCTTTATGATGTTGTTGGCAGGGTAGAAAAGGTCATCAGATGGGCGTCAATAAAATCTTGATGTTTTTTTGACGTTTGTTTCGTGGGCGCTTCGTACATGGCGCCTTGGGAGTATGGGAAAGCGTTCTTGCGATTGCAGCTATAGGTCCTGTGATTGTCGTGCGAACCGAAACGGCCGAGTTAGACTCTTTGCCTGCTGCAAGACTGGACTTTGTAATGACCGCAGTCTCGAGAGCCACGATAGCATCGCTTTTGGATTATGGTCAAAAGCAGTGCCATCGCAGGCTTTTTTTTACCATAACTCATAATTTTTGTTTGCACCTCAACAATTTTTCCACAGTGAGCGTCTCAAGTAAAAAATAGCCACAATGGAGTCCTCACGGGGTGCCGGAGCCGGTCAGTGTCTCGAAGCAGAAAGCAGAACTCTGTTATTGCTGGTTTTTTATTTTAATTCAATGGTTTAGTGTTTGGTGAAGGTTTAGAAGGGGGGGGTAGAAGCCAGGCGTTATTTTCGTTGTTAAGGCCAAGTGTGCGCATAGGCATGTTTCACAGTTTTAACACCGTTTCAGTCGAACTGTTGAGTTAGACGCTTTCCGGCAATAGGGGTGTAACAAAATCGGACAAGTTTCACCAATATCGGGTGGCGTTTGTGGGTAGTTCTGCGCCACGCGTGAGGAGACGCGCGACTGAATGACCATTGTAAAATAATGCCTGGAACAGCCTTGAAATGCTGCTGGCTGTAAACTACACCTCGATAGGGTGCCTGAAGCAGCTGGTCTTCCAAAAAAATCAGCCGGGCCACCCACTACGCAGATGAGATGTAGGCCGAAACGGCTCCAGTTTGGTGAGCCAGGATGGTGGTACGATGCAATAAAATGTTAATCGCGGGTCAACCCATCGCGATACTTTTCCGTGCTTCAGCGGCTCGCTCACGATGATGCCTCTAATTACATTCGAAGATACGACAGAACGCTTTAAAAGCTCCAAAGTTATTCATGTGATTGATTGCGAGTCGATTGATCGGGTTTTGAAGAAAGAGCGCTGTGCCCGACGAAAAACTTGGATCTTGTTTCTTGCGGTGCCAGGCACTGCGTAGGCGCCTGGATATCCTCGGTTATTGTTTTTTCTGTAAAAACAAAGAGGTGGTCAATGTGATTTCCACTGAAGAGTTGCAAAAACTAAAGGCGCAAGTTCAGCGTGATCAGCTGTTTGCACTCAAACAGTCTGCCGGCGAAGTCATGAAGCGGGCACGAGTTGCAATAGGTCGGGAGTTAAGTATGCACGCGGTATTACTGCGTAGCATAAGTGATGATTCTGGAAACGTTTGCTTCGAACAGGCCAATTGAAAACGCGTTCATTCGGTCGGTGTCGCTGCCTCTGAGAAAAAAACGAAGGCATCCTCCCGGATTCAAAGAAACAAGGTGTATCCACGTCATTGGCTATCATGCAATACACAGCGAATGATCAGATGACGGAGGATGCATGAACAGATGGCAACAGATTTGGTTGTCTGTGAAGCTTATTGCAGCCGTGGCGGCTTGTGTGACCGTTGCTGTTCAGGCCTTCCTCTACATGATGGACAGCTCTGACGCAGAGCGAATACACCCGTTGAGTATTCTGGTTGTCGGGCTGATCTTCGGCTTCATCACCTTTGGACTCCTCTATTTGCTTGAAAGGGGGGTACGGAGGTTAATCGCCCCGTTTGTCACTGCGAGTCCTGAGTCTCAAGCGGGGCATCAGAACGATGCGCGGCTGGCAGCGGAGCAGCCCCTCATCTTGCCTGCAGAAGATTCTCCTCAGGAGAAACAGGTGTGAGAGTGTGGCTTGCCCGTGATGGCGGCAACTCGGTTCCTGAGGCATGCATCTGACTGGAGACTTGCCACACTCTTGCTGTACAGTCGTTCAGCGCGCGGATTGTCCAGCCGCGTCCCTAATGATTGATCCACGGAGAGTGTCGCGCATGAGTCAGGAAGCCCGTTTTTCCCGCATGGAGCCGGAGTTACGCAAGGCCAATCTGATCGAGGCAACGCTGGTGTGCCTCAAGCGCCACGGTTTCCAGGGCGCCTCGATTCGCAAGATTTCTGCCGAGGCCGGCGTTTCGGTCGGGCTGATCAGTCATCACTATTCCGGTAAGGATGAGCTGGTGGCGGAGGCCTATCGAGCCATTACCGGCCGGGTCATGAGCTTGCTGCGCGACGCCATGGAACACGCGGCACCCAACGCCCGCGAGCGCTTGTCGGCATTCTTTCGGGGTTCGTTTTCCGCCGAATTGCTCGATCCGCAATTGATCGATGCCTGGCTGGCGTTCTGGGGGGCGGTGCGCACGGCGGAGTCGATCAACCTCGCGCACGAACACTCCTATGGCGAGTACCGCGGCATCTTGCGCAAGGTGCTGACTGAACTTGCGCAGGAAGAAAACTGGGAACGTTTCGACGCCGATCTGGCCGCCATCAGCCTCAGCGCCTTGCTCGACGGTTTGTGGCTGGAGTCGGGTCTCAACCCTGGCACTTTCACCCCGGAGCAGGGCATCCAGATTTGTGAAGCCTGGGTCGACGGTTTGCAGGCGGGCGGCCGCCAACGGTTTTGCGTCCTGACGACGGGTTGTTGATCGGTCGTTCAGCTGTCGATACTCTCTGGCGCCAAAGTAACAAAACACTCTAATAAGAAATACGCCTTCGGGCACACGCGGGACACCATGCGATGACTCCTCGGGTATTGATCGTCGATGACGATCCGCTGATTCGCGAATTGCTGCACGCCTACCTGTCCCAGGACGGTTATGAAGTGCATTGCGCCGCCACGGCGGAGCTGGCCGAAACTTTCCTGGCGAGCCAGACGGTCGATCTGGTGATGCTCGATATCCGATTGCCGGGCAAGGACGGCCTGACCCTGACCCGGGAGCTGCGGGTGCGTTCGGAAGTCGGGATCATTCTGATCACCGGGCGCAATGACGAAATCGACCGCATCGTCGGCCTTGAATGCGGCGCCGATGACTATGTGATCAAACCGCTCAACCCGCGCGAGCTGGTGTCCCGGGCGAAAAACCTGATACGCCGGGTTCGTCACGCGCAGGCTCCGCAACCGACGCCGGCCATCGCCAAGGCGGTCAAACAATTCGCCACCTGGGCGCTCGATACGGACCGCCGACGGCTGATCGACCAGACCGGCGGCGAAACCCTGCTGACCCACGGCGAATACCAGTTACTCAGTGTGTTTTTGCGCAACAGCGGTCACACCTTGAGCCGCGATCAACTGATGGACCAGATCCGCAATCGCGAATGGGTGCCCAACGACCGCTCCATCGACGTGCTGGTCGGGCGCTTGCGCCGCAAGTTGCACGACGACCCGGCCGAGCCGCAATTGATCATTACCATTCACGGTGCCGGTTACCTGTTTACCGCCAGCGTGGCGGCCTGAGCCCCATGTTGCGGGTGCTTGGCCTGCTGTGGGCGCTGGCCGCGAACAGCGCGATGGCGGCGCAAACCGTTCGTTACTGCGACTACCCGGTGTACCCGCCAATCTCCTGGAGCGACGGCAATCACGTGCGCGGCCTGGCCCCGAGTGTGGTGAAAAACCTCTTTGGGCAATTGGGCTACGAGGTTGAAGTGGTCGTGCTGGGCAACTGGAAACGCTGCCTGCTCGACGCTGCCGAAGGCCGGGTCGATGTGGTGTTGGCCTATAGCACCGCGCAACGTGAGCAGAGCATGGTGTTTTCAACAGTGCCGGTGTTGCGTGAGGAAGTCGCATTGTTCATCAATCGTCAGCACCCGGTGAAATTCGAGCGTCTGGAGGACCTGGCCAATTACCGTGGCGGGTTGTTGTTCGGTGAAAGTTACGGCGTGGATTTTGACCGATTGGTTGCCCAACACCAGAACATCGAATGGGTCTCGGACAGTCGCCAGAACTTCGGCAAACTGATGCGCGGGCGCATCGATTTCATCACTTCGGAACGGCGTACCGGACAGCTATACGTCGAAAACCTGTCGGGCGCGCAACACATCATCGCGTTGCCCAAGGCCTTGAGCGTGGACTACTTGCGGGTGGCCGTATCGCGCAAGTCGCCGCTGGCCAAGCGCATGCCGGAGATTGATGCGCAACTCAAACGCATGGTCGATAGCGGGGAGGTCGAGCGTTTGCTGAATGAAAGCGAAGTCACCTACCGCGACATGATCAACCTGCCGGCGAACGCCAAATGATTCGCGCCCGGCCCGGTGGACTGTTGCGGCGTCTGCTGCTGTTCATTCTGTTGTTCAGCCTGTGTTTCACCGTGCTGGCGAGTAGCGTGCAGCTGTACTTCGAATACCGCCGCGAAATGCGCGACATCGACTCGCGCATGGAGCTGATTCGCGCCGGTTACCTGGCCAGTCTGGAGCGCAGCCTCTGGGACTTGAACCAGGAACAATTGAATGTGCAGCTGCGTGGTCTGGTGGACTTTTCCGATGTGGCGCGGGTGCACCTGATCAGCCCTGATTTCGATCTGCTGCAAGGCAATCCCGAACCGGTCGGGCCATTGCGCATCGAGCGTTTTGAACTGGATTATCAACCGCCGACCGGGCCTTTGCGGCACTTGGGCCAGTTAGAAGTCAGCACCGATCTGGGCGCGGTGCATCAGCGCCTGTATGCCACCGGGTTGACCAGTCTGCTGTGGATGAGCGTCTTTCTGTGCGGTCTGGCGGTGGCGTTGTCGGGTTTGTTCTACCGTTTGGTTACCCGCCATCTGCAAGTGATGGCCGAGTTTGCCCGGCGCATCGCCGCCGGTGACTGGCACGAGCCTTTGCACCTGGACAAGCGCCGCCACGATCACCAAGACGAAATCGACACCGTGGCCCATGCGCTGGACGATATGCGTCGGGCGACTCTCAGTGACATTGAGCGCCGCGAAACCGATCGGCTGGCCCTGCAAGACAAGCGCGATGAACTGCTCCGGCTGGTCGAACGACGCACCGCCAGCCTGATGCGCGCCAAGGACGAGGCCGAGGCTGCCAACCTCGCCAAGTCACGTTTTCTGGCGACCATGAGCCACGAGTTGCGTACCCCGCTCAACGGTATTCTCGGCATGGCTGAGTTGCTGCGCGGAGCACGTCTGGATGAGCTCGACGGCAAGCGTCTGGATGCGTTGTACAAGGCGGGCGAAGGGCTGCTCTCGATTCTCAACGAGGTGCTGTATTTCGCCCGATTGGAGGAGGGCGTCAGCCATCCGGAACCGGTCGATTTTTCGATCAGGCACCTGCTCGATGAGGTGCTGACCCTGCTGGAACCGCGGGCGCTCAGTAACGATACGACGCTGCACTGCCGAATCGATCCGATGGTCGACGAGCAACACCACGGCGCCGAGCAATTCTTGCGTCAGGTTCTGAGCAACTTGCTGGCCAACGCGATCAAGTTCACCGAAGGCGGCAAGGTTGAGGTCGAGGTGACGCTGCTGGCTCCAGTCCCGGAACACACCAGGCAACGATTGCGCGTGAGCGTGACGGACAACGGTATCGGCATTGCCCCGGCCATGCAGGGCAAGATTTTCGAGCGCTTTACCCAGGCCAGTGAAGAGGTGGCGCAGCGCTTTGGCGGGACCGGGCTCGGGCTGGCGATCAGCAAACATCTGGTCGAGCAATTGGGCGGGCGGATGGGTGTGGAAAGTGAAGTCGGGCACGGCAGTTGTTTCTGGTTCGAACTGACGTTGCAGGCGTCTACCGGTATCACCGCCGAGGTGCTGAGCAGCGAGTCCGTGCAGGCGTTGAAGGTGCTGGTGGTCGAGGATGTGGCGCTGAATCGGGAAGTGGTCAGCGGCTTGTTGCAGCGCGACGGGCATCAGGTCTGGCTCGCCGAAGAAGGCGAGCAGGCGCTGGTGCAATGTGCCGGGCAGACCTTTGATTTGATCCTGCTCGATGTGCACCTGCCGGGCATCAGTGGCGTCGAGTTGTGCAAACTGATCCGCAATAACCCAGGCCCGAACCGCAACACCCGGATCTTCGCCCTGACCGCCAGCGTGCAGCCGGCCTTGATGCGTCGTTATCTGGAGGCCGGGATGGACGGCATTCTCGCCAAGCCTTTGAAGCTCGAAAACCTGCGACAAGCGTTGGCCGGGCAAGTGCCGGTATCTGCGCCGCAGCCTGTTGACGAGGCGATGGACTGGCCGCTGCTGGACACCCATCGCAGCCTGCTGGGTGAACAGAAGCTTCAGGGCTTGTTGGTGGTGTTGCGCGACTCGATCAGTCAGCATCGCGACGCACTCACCGAAGCCATCGAGGCCGATGACTGCACTGAAGTCGCCCACCTGGCGCATCGGCTGGCCGGCAGCAGCGACTCATTGGGCTTTCGCGCGTTGGCCAATGTGCTGCGGGCCTTGGAAGAGGCTGCGATGGCCAGTGATGAGCAGGCGTTGCGGACCTTGGCACCGCAGGTTCATGCGCAACTGCTGCATTCGCAACAGACGCTGACCGAGTTGCTGCACCGCTGACGTACAAGTTTGTTACGACTTTTTACAACTTCGATCTTTACGGTCATCGGGACCTTACAGGGTCTTCCAATAATCGAGGCAACCGCCACCGTGCGGTCTTCGAAGCTTATTGGAGATAATAATAATGAACTGCCGTAAAGCTGATCTTTCCCCGCGCCATGCCGCGCACCTTGCTGATTATTGAGGTGTGGACATGAGCCAATCTACCGAAACCAAAGGCATCCAACTCACTCGAGCCCTGAAAAGCCGGCACATTTTCATGTTGTCCCTGGGCGGCGTGATCGGCACGGGGCTGTTCATGGGCTCTGGCGTGACCATCAATCAGGGCGGGCCGGTGGGCGCGATTCTGGCGTACCTGGTCGCCGGTTTTCTGATGTATCTGGTGATGGTGTGCCTGGGTGAACTGTCCGTGCAAATGCCGGTGTCCGGCTCGTTTCAAACCCACGCGACCAAATTCATCGGGCCGGCCACCGGTTTCATGATCGGCTGGGTGTACTGGATGAGTTGGGCGACCACCGTGGGCCTGGAGTTCACGGCGGCGGGCATGTTGATGACGCGCTGGTTCCCGGCGGTGCCGATCTGGTATTGGTCGGCGTTGTTCGTGGTGGTGCTGTTCGGCCTGAATGCATTGGCGACTCGCGCCTTCGGTGAAGCGGAATACTGGTTCTCCGGGATCAAGGTCGCGGCGATTCTGGGCTTTATCGTGGTTGGCGTGCTGGTGATCTTCGGCGCCATCCCGCTGACTAGCGGTGCACCGGCACCGATGATGAGCAACCTGATCGGCGAATCACTGTTTCCTAACGGCTTGTCGGCGGTGTTCGCGGTAATGATGACCGTGGTCTACGCCTTCCAGGGCTGCGAGATCATGGGCGTGGCCGCCGGCGAAACCGATCAGCCGGAAAAAAGCATCCCGCGCGCGGTACGCAATGTGGTGTTTCGCGTGTTGATTTTCTATGTGCTGGCGATTGTGGTGTTGTCGGCAATCGTGCCGTGGCAGCAAGCGGGGTTGATGGAAAGTCCGTTCGTGCAAGTCTTCGATATGGTCGGCATTCCCTATGCCGCTGACTTGATGAACTTCGTGATCCTCACGGCGATTCTGTCGGTGGGCAACTCGGGTCTGTACGCCTCGACTCGCATTCTGTGGGCGATGTCGAAGACTGGCATGGCGCCGAAAAGCCTTTCGCCGTTGAGCAAGCGCGGCGTGCCGTTACGGGCACTGAGCATCACCTTGTGCTTTGCGCTGGTGTCACTGATGACCAGTTTTGTCGCGGCAGACACGCTGTTCATGGTGCTGATGGCGGTGAGTGGCATGTCGGGCACGGTGACCTGGATTGTCATCGCGCTGGCGCAGTACAAATTCCGCAGGGCCTACTTGCGCGATGGCGGAAAACTCAGCGACCTGAAATACCGCGCGCCGTGGTTCCCGCTGCTGCCGCTGACATGCATTGCGTTGTGCTGCTCGCTGTTTGTGTTTCTGGCGCTGGATGAAACACAACGGCCTTCGTTGTACTGGGGTTTTGGGTTTATCGCGCTGTGCTATGGCGCGTACTTCCTGATTCATCGCAAGCGCGAGGCGGTGCTGGCGCCAAGCCTACCGACCGTTTAAATCTTTGATTCAAAGCGCATTCCCTGTGGGAGCGAGCCTGCTCGCGATGACGGCATCATATTCAACATCGCTGTTGACTGATCCACCGCTATCGCGAGCAGGCTCGCTCCCACAGTTGTTTTAGGGTTGGTTGTAGGCAGTTGTTCGAAGTTGTAACAGTGCGATCCTTGCTAGCCCTGACTTTCTTAATAAATCCTTTAAATACAAATACATAGATTATTTATAAAACTGTTACAGCTCAATCCATCACCAATTGCCGCCTTGCTGAACACTCGTTTAGTATGGCCTCAAGTCGCATCACCTCAGACCAATCAAAATAATTCGAGGATTCGCATGACTACTCAATCTTCTCTGCTCAGTCAGGTCGAAGCCGGCGTTGCCAGGATCACCCTCAATCGCACCGCCCAGCGCAATGCGCTGGACATTCCGACCCTGAAAAACCTCCACGCCTTGCTGGACAATTTCAACGCCGACCCTGCCGTTCGAGTCGTTGTGCTGACCGGCAGCGGCCGCAGCTTCTGCGCCGGTGCCGACCTTGCAGAATGGGCCGAAGCCGAAGCCCGCGGGGCTCTCGAAACCTACGGCTGGACTGAAACCGCTCACGCCCTGATGTGCCGTTTGTACAGCCTGGACAAACCCACCATCGCCGCCATCAACGGTACCGCCGTCGGCGCCGGAATGGACCTGACGCTGTGCTGCGACCTGCGTATCGCCGGGCAATCGGCGCGCTTCAAGGCCGGTTACACCAGCATGGCCTACTCGCCGGACGCCGGTGCCAGTTGGCATCTGCCACGGCTGATCGGCACCGAGCAAGCCAAGCGCCTGCTATTCCTCGACGAATTGTGGGGCGCCGATCGTGCCTTGGCCGCCGGCCTGGTCGGCGAAGTCTGCGCCGATGAGCAACTGCTCGACGTCACCGCTGAATTGGCTACCCGTCTGGCTAACGGCCCGACTTTCGCGTTTACCCAGACCAAAAAACTCATGCGCGAAGGCGCCCAGCGCAGCCTGCCGGAGCAACTGCAAGCCGAGCTCGCCGCCGGTCTGTTGTGCGGTCGCAGCGAAGACGGCAACGAAGCCCTGCGCGCCTCCATCGAAAAACGCCCGGCCAGTTTTCTCGGTCGATAAGCCCCGACACCACATTCAGCACACGAACAACAGGTAGCCCCATGAATTTCCAACTGACCCAAGAACAAGAAATGTTGGTGGACGCGGTACGCAGTTTTGTCGCCAAGGAACTGCTGCCCCATGAGGAAGCGGTCGACCGTGCCGACGAAGTCTCCCCGGAGCTGGCGGCGCAGATTCGCGGCAAGGCCATCGCCGCCGGGTTCTATGCCTTCAACATGCCGGAAGAAGTCGGTGGCGGCGGTCTCGACTACCTGTCCCAGGCGCTGATCGAGCGTGAGCTGTCGAAGGTCTCATGGGCGCTGCATGTGTTCGTCGCACGGCCGTCGAAAATCCTCATGGCCTGCACCGGTGATCAGATCAATGACTACCTGTTGCCGTGCATTCAGGGCGAGAAAATCGACTGCTTCGCGCTGACCGAGCCGGGTGCCGGGTCCGACGCCAACGCGATCAAGACCCGCGCCGTACGTGAGGGTGATAACTTCATTCTGAATGGCAGCAAACACTTCATCAGCCACGCCGGCCACGCCGATTTCGCCATCGTTTTCGCGGTCACCGATACCTACGAACACAACGGCCGCAAGCGCAACGCCGTGACCTCGTTCCTGGTCGACCGCAACACACCGGGCATGACTATCCGCCGTGGTCCGAAGTGCGTGAGCAACCGTGGATATCACACCTACGAAATGTTCTTCGACGATTGCCGCGTACCCGCCGCCAAAGTGCTGGGTGAAGTCGGCAAGGGCTGGGACGTGGCCAACGCCTGGCTCACCGCCGGGCGCGTCATGGTCGCCGCCAACTGCGTCGGTCAGGCCCAACGTGCGCTGGATGTGTCGCTGCAATGGGCGGCGGATCGCAAGCAGTTCGGTCAACCAATCGGCACCTATCAAGGCATCTCGTTCAAGCTCGCCGACATGGTCACGCAGATCCGCGCCGCTGAACTGCTGACCCTGCACACCGCCTGGAAAATGGATCAGGGCACCATGACCGATGGCGAGGCCGGCATGGCCAAACTGTTCGCCAGTGAAGTGCTCGGTAAGGTCGCCGATGAAGCGGTGCAGATTTTTGGTGGCATGGGCCTGATGGATGAATGCCCGGTGGAGCGCATCTGGCGTAACGCGCGGATCGAGCGCGTCTGGGAAGGCACCTCGGAGATCCAGCGTCACATCATTTCCCGCGAATTGCTGCGGCCACTGTTGCGCTGATCGGCTCGGAGAATTGCTATGTCGCAGACGATTCGTGACAACCTCAAACGCCTGCTCGCGCCGCGCCATCTGGCGTTTGTCGGAGGCCGCAGCATGGCTCGCGCCCTCAAGCGCTGCGCCGAAGGTGGCTACCTGGGCGAGATGTGGCTGGTCAACCCGCAGCACGACACGCTTGAAGGTGTGCCGTGTGTGCGCAGCATCGCCGAGCTACCGTGCGGCCCGGACGCAGTGTTCATCGCGACCAACCGCGAGCTGACCCTGACCTGCGTCGCCGAGCTCGCGGCCAAGGGCGCCGGTGGGGCGATTTGCTACGCCTCCGGGTTTGCTGAAATAGGCGCCGAAGGCCAGGCCTTGCAGCAACAGTTACTCAATGCGGCCGGCAGCATGGCCTTGCTCGGCCCCAACTGCTACGGCTTGCTCGACTACCTGCACAGCTCCGCGCTGTGGCCGGTCGCCCACGGCGGCAAACCGGTGGAGAAGGGCGTTGCCGTGCTGACCCAGAGCGGTAACTTCGCCTACAACCTGTCGATGAGCGACCGCTCGCTGCCGGTGGCCTACATGGCATCGGTGGGCAATCAAGCGCAACTGGGCATCGCCGAATTGATGGACGTATTGCTCGATGAACCGCGCGTCACCGCTATCGGCTTGCACCTCGAAGGCCTGAAAAATGTGCCGGGTTTCGCCCGCGCCGCGCACAAGGCGCTGGAGAAGGGCATCCCGATCATCGCCCTGAAAACCGGCGTGTCGCAGATCGGTGCCGAACTGGCGCTCAGTCACACCAGTTCGCTGTCCGGCTCCGATGCGCTCTACGACAGCCTGTTTGCACGCCTCGGCGTGATCCGCGTCAGTGGCCCGGTGAGTTTTGTCGAAACCCTGAAAGCGGCAGCGTGCGGCCAGTTGCCGACGGGCAACAGCCTGATCGCGCTGGCCTGTTCCGGTGGTGACGCCGGGTTGATAGCCGACTACGCCGAACGCAATGACTTGAGCCTGCCCAAGCTCGATGAAGACCAAGTCGAAGAACTGGCGCAGGTGCTGCCCACCTACGCCAACCTGGTCAATCCACTGGATTTCACCACGGCGATCTGGGGCGACGGCGAAGCCTTGAACCGCATGCTCGACAGCGCCCTGCGCACGGAAGCCGACGCCGCGATGCTGGTGCTCGACTACCCGTCGGAATCCACCGGCGAACGCAAGGAATGCGACCTGCTGCTGGAACTGTTTTGCGCCGCGCTGGTGCGTCACGGCAAGACTGGTTTCGTCACCTCGGCGTTTCCGGAACTACTGCCAGCCCATGCTCGTGAACGTCTGCATGCGCAAGGCGTGGCGGCATTGCAAGGCGTGGAAGATGGCTTGGCGGCGTGGGGCCGCATTGCCGGTTATCAGCGCAATCGTCAGGCGCTGCTGGCGCTGGGTGAATCGGCGCTGGTGCCGCTGTGTCCGCAAGCGCTGGACGGTGAGGGTCACTTGCTCAACGAGTGGGATTCCAAAACTGCATTGAGTGCCTTCGGACTGCCGACGCCCAACGGCGTTTTGAGTACGCCGGACAAAGCACTGAGTGACGCCAATACTTTGGGTTATCCACTGGTGCTCAAAGCGGTCGACGCGCAACTGCCGCACAAAACCGAAGCCGGTGCCGTGGCGCTGAATCTCAAGGACGCCACCGCCCTGAGCGCAGCTTTGGAAAAAATGCGCGCAAGTATTGCCGACTACGCGCCGCAGGTGCCGTTTGATCAAGTCCTGTTGGAGCCCATGGCTAAACCACCGCTGGCGGAACTGATCGTCGGCATCAAGCGCGAAAATGACTTCGGCCTGGCCCTGGTCATCGGTGCTGGCGGAATTCTGGTGGAGTTGCTCAAGGACAGTCGCAGCCTGCTGCTGCCAACCACCGATGGCGCCATTCGCAAGGCCTTGTTGAGCCTGCGCAGTGCCGCGCTGCTGCAAGGGTTTCGCGGGCGCGAAGCGGCGGACCTGGATTCGCTGGTCGCGGCGATCCGCGCAGTGGCCGATTACGCCTGCGAAAACGCCGGGCAGTTGCTGGAACTCGATGTGAACCCATTGTTGGTCGGTGCCGCCGGCACGACTGCGGTCGATGCGTTGATTCGCCTCGGCCACGAATGAGGAATTGAATATGCAAACCACAACATTGACCGGCGGCCAGGCCCTGGTGCGTCTGCTGGCCAACTACGGCGTCGACACCGTGTTCGGGATTCCCGGCGTGCACACGCTGGAGTTGTATCGCGGCCTGCCCGGCAGCGGCATTCGCCACGTGCTGACCCGTCACGAGCAAGGCGCCAGTTTCATGGCCGACGGCTATGCGCGCGTCAGTGGTAAACCAGGCGTGTGCTTCATCATCACCGGCCCTGGCGTGACCAATGCTGCGACCGGTATCGGCCAGGCGTATGCCGATTCGATTCCGATGCTGGTGATTTCCAGCGTCAACCACACCGCCAGCCTTGGCAAGGGCTGGGGTTGCCTGCACGAAACCCAGGACCAACGTGCAATCACCGCACCGATCACCGCCTTCTCGGCGGTCGCATTAAGTGCCGAAGACCTGCCCGAGTTGATCGCCCGCGCTTACGCGGTGTTCGACAGCGAGCGCCCGCGGCCGGTGCACATTTCGGTGCCGCTGGACGTGTTGTCCGCAAAAATCACCCGTGACTGGAGCAATGACGTCGTGCGTCGTCCCGGTCGCGACGCCGCGTCGACCACGGCGCTGGAGGAGGCCGTGGGCAAACTGCAAAACGCCAAGCGGCCGATGATCATTGCCGGTGGTGGTGCGTTGAATGCGCAGCAAGCACTGCAAGACATCAGCACCCGACTTGCCGCGCCGCTGTTCACCAGCGTCGCCGGCAAAGGCCTGTTGCCGCCGGATGCACCGCTCAATGCCGGCTCGACCCTGTGTGTGGAACCTGGCTGGAACCTGATCGCCGAGGCCGACGTGGTGCTGGCGGTCGGCACCGAAATGGCCGACACCGATTTCTGGCGCGAGCGCTTGCCGCTGAATGCCGAACTGCTGCGGGTGGACATCGACCCGCGCAAGTTCAACGACTTCTACCCGTGTGCGGTGGCGTTGCACGGCGATGCGCAGCAAACCCTCGCGGCGTTGCTGGAACGTTTGCCGTCCACCGCGCGCGATGCCAGTGTGGCGATCGCAGCCGTCGCCGCATTGCGTGAAGCCGTGAAGGCCAGCCACGGCCCGTTGCAGTCGATTCACCAGGGGATTCTCGACCGTATCGCCGCCGAGTTGCCGGAGGATGCGTTCATCAGCACCGACATGACCCAACTGGCCTACACCGGCAACTACGCCTTCCACAGCCTGGCGCCGCGCAGTTGGTTGCACCCGACTGGTTACGGCACCTTGGGCTACGGTTTGCCGGCAGGCATCGGCGCCAAGTTCGGTGCACCGCAACGGCCGGGTCTGGTGTTGGTTGGCGACGGTGGTTTCCTCTACACCGCGCAGGAATTGGCCACTGCCGTCGAAGAACTCGACAGCCCGCTGGTGGTGCTGCTGTGGAACAACGACGCGCTGGGACAGATTCGCGACGACATGCTCGGGCTCGACATCGAACCGATTGGCGTACTGCCACGCAACCCGGATTTCGCCGCCCTTGGTCGCGCGTTCGGTTGCACCGTGAACCAGCCGCAAAGTCTGGCCGAACTGCAAACCGATCTGCGCCACGGCTTCAAGCGCAACGGCGTGACCCTGATCGAACTCAAGCACGCGTGCGCGCACTGATTTTCATTTTCTGGCAGAGGTATCGCCATGCGCTTTTCCGATCTGACTCAACGTATCGCCGGTGACGGCGCCGCCGCGTGGGACATTCATTACCGCGCCCTCGCGCTGCAGGAGCAGGGTGAAGACATTCTGCTGCTGTCAGTCGGCGACCCGGATTTCGACACCCCGGCGCCGATTGTGCAGGCGGCCATCGACAGCCTGTTGTCCGGCAACACGCATTACGCCGACGTGCGTGGCAAACGTGCCCTGCGTGAGAGCATCGCCAAACACTACGGACATCGCAGTGGCCAGCAGGTCTCGGCGGATCAGGTCATTGTGCTGGCCGGCGCGCAATGCGCGTTATTCAGCGTCGCCCAATGCGTGCTCAACCCCGGCGATGAAGTGATCGTCGCCGAGCCGATGTACGTGACCTATGAAGCGGTGTTTGGTGCCTGTGGCGCCGTGGTGGTGCCGGTGCCGGTGCGCCCGGAAAACGGTTTTCGCGTGCTGCCCGAAGACGTCGCCGCCCGCATCACACCGCGCACTCGCGCATTGGCGCTGAACAGCCCGCACAACCCGTCTGGCGCCAGTCTGTCCCGCGCCACCTGGCAAGCGTTGGCAGACCTGTGCATCACCCACGATCTGTGGCTGATTTCCGATGAGGTCTACAGCGAGTTGCTGTTCGACGGCGAGCACGTCAGTCCGGCGAGTTTGCCGGGCATGGCCGAGCGCACTGCGACGCTCAACAGCCTGTCGAAATCCCACGCCATGACCGGCTGGCGAATCGGCTGGGCTGTCGCGCCACCGGCCCTGGCTGCGCATCTGGAAAACCTCGCGCTGTGCATGCTCTATGGCCTGCCGGATTTTGTGCAGGACGCTGCGGTCGTCGCCCTCGAAAACCATTTGCCGGAGCTGGAGGCGATGCGCGAAGCCTACCGCCAGCGTCGCGATCTGGTCTGCGAATGCCTGGCCGATTGCCCAGGTGTGCGGGCCTTGAAACCCGATGGCGGTATGTTCGTGATGGTCGATATCCGCGACACCGGGCTCAGCGCCCAGGCATTTGCCGACCGCTTGCTCGACCGCCATGGCGTGTCGGTGCTGGCCGGTGAAGCTTTCGGCCCAAGCGCCGCCGGGCACATTCGCCTTGGGTTGGTATTGGACACGGAGCCACTGCGTGACGCTTGCCAGCGCATCACCCGTTGTGCCACTGAACTGATGGAAGCTCACGTCTATGCATAACCACACAACGCTGTTTATCGATGGCCGCTGGCAAACGCCGTCAGGGCAGGGCATCGCCGAGGTGATCAACCCGGCGACGGAAGAGATCGCGGGCTCGGTGCCGCTGGGCGATGAGCGCGACGTCGACAACGCGGTTGCCGCCGCGCGCAAGGCGTTCAGTTCATGGTCGCGCACGCCGTCGAGCGTACGTGCGGGCTACATCCGCGCACTCGCCGAGCAGTTGCGCGGGCGGGCCGACGAGATGGCCGCAGTGATCACCGCTGAACTGGGCATGCCGGCGCAATGGTGCCGCTCGGTGCAAGTTGAAGGCCCGATTACCGGGCTGGAGCACTACGTCGAACTCGCAGGCAGGATGGACGAAGTGCGTGAGGTCGGCAACTCGTTGGTGATTCGCGAAGCGGTAGGCGTGTGCGCCTTCATCAATCCGTGGAATTACCCGCTGCATCAACTGATCGGCAAGCTCGCCCCGGCGCTGGCCGCCGGGTGCACGGTGGTGGTCAAGCCGAGTCAGGAAACTCCGCTGCACGCCTTTTTGCTGGCGCAGATGATCGAGTCCATCGGCTTGCCGGCGGGGGTGTTCAACCTGGTCAGCGGGCCGGGCTCGAAGGTCGGCGAAGCGCTGGCCAAACACCCGGACGTGGACATGGTGTCGTTCACCGGTTCCACCGGCGCCGGGGTTCGCGTGGCGCAAGCCGCTGCGCCTTCGGTGAAGCGTGTATGTCTGGAACTGGGTGGCAAGTCGCCGCTGTTGATTGCCGAAGACGCGGACCTCGCCGCCGCAGTGCGTTACGGCGTGCAGGACGTGATGATCAACTCCGGCCAGACCTGTACCGCGTTGACCCGCATGCTGCTGCCGGCCAGTCGGTACGCCGAAGCGGTGGAACTGGCCATCGCCGAAACCCAGAGCCTGCGCATGGGCGACCCGCTGGACCCGCAGAGTTTCCTCGGGCCAATGTGTTCGGCGGCACAACGACGCACCGTGCGTGATTACATCCAGGTCGGCCAGCAGGAGGGCGCACGACTGGTGTGCGGTGACGACACGGCCGACGCGTTCGAGCGCGGTTTCTACGTCAGCCCGACGCTGTTCGCGGACGTCGACAATCGTATGCGCATCGCCCAGGAAGAAATCTTCGGCCCGGTGCTGTGCCTGATTCCCTACACCGATGAGGCGCAGGCGATCCGGATCGCCAACGATTCGCCGTTCGGTTTGTCCAGCGGTGTCTGGGCCGGTAGCGCAGAACGTGCCTTGCATCTGGGGCGGCAGTTGCGCGCCGGGCAGTGTTTCCTCAATGGTGCGGCGTTTAATTACCAGGCGCCGTTCGGTGGCTACAAACAATCGGGCAATGGCCGGGAGTGGGGCGAAGAAGGGCTCAACGAATTCGTTGAAGTGAAGGCGATTCAGGTGTGATCGCTCAATGAATGCACGTGCGTTATCGTCTTCACATTCAACGCTGGTCAACGTTTAAGGAATTGTCATGAAAGTACTGATCGTCCATGCTCACCCGGAGCCGAAATCCTTTACCGCCGCGTTGCGCGACCAGGCTGTCGCCACCCTCGAAGCCCAAGGGCATGAGGTCCAGGTCAGCGACTTGTACGCTATGAACTGGAACCCGGTGGCTGGCGCCGATGATTTTTCTTCGCGAGAAAATCCGGAGTACCTGGTGTATGCACTGGAGCAACGTCTTGGGGTGAAGAGCCAATCATTGGCACCGGACATCCAGCAGGAACTCGACAAATTGCTGTGGGCTGACCTGCTGATCCTCAATTTCCCGATTTTCTGGTTTTCGGCACCGGCCATGCTCAAGGGCTGGATCGATCGGGTGCTGGTGTCCGGGATCTGCTATGGCGGCAAACGCTTTTACGACCAGGGTGGATTGAGCGGCAAGAAGGCGCTGGTGACCGTCACCCTGGGCGGGCGTGAGCATATGTTTGGTGATGGCGCGATTCACGGTCCGCTGGAAGACATGCTGCGGCCGATCCTGCGCGGCACGCTGGCGTATGTCGGCTTCGACGTGTTGCAACCGTTCGTGGCCTGGCATGTGCCGTACATCAGTGACGAGGCACGCCAGGAATTTCTGAGGAGCTATCAGCAACGCCTGGAACACATCAGTGATGACCAGCCGTTGCAGTTTCCGCGTTTGGCTCAGTTTGATGAGGCGTTGTATCCGTTAGCCGGTTCGCGCGTGGTTGGCTGAATCCTATGGTCGCAGAGGGGTAGGGTTGAGGAACATCGCGAAATGCCTTCCCCCTCTATGTGAGAGCTCGGCGTGCTAAAAAAACTGGCGGTTTTTGATAGATGGATGGTCTGTGCATTTCTATGCTTCGCTCTTGGTTAACCATTCATATGGAATTCAGATGCTCAGCGTAAGCGCATCCTTCAGTTCAGTTTCCGTTTCACAACCTGCACGTTCAACTTCCACAGTGACCTCCCCCAAAGAAGTAAAACTCTTCGCGGTAGCCGAGCCTTCACGGACCCCATCTGACGACATTACTAAAGCGTTTGATAACTTAAGAGGCGAGCGATATGCCGTCGTACTGGCCGGTTTTTCTGGTTTGGGCTATGAGCATCCAGCAGCGGTCAGGCAAAAAATCACTGAGTTGCTCAATGAGGCCATAAAAAATCATAAAGAAGGCGTGGCTCTGGTCATTGGCGGAACCACTGACGGGATAGGCATGGGTTACGCCGTAGCAAAAGACGACCCTCATTTCTCGGATGTAAAGCTTATTGGTCTGGTTTCCGAGGTGGTAAAAGAACAGTGCCCCCACTCGTTGGCCAAGGAATGTGGCGACAATATTATTTTCGTTCCTGACCCTGATAACACCTGGGAGGTCCTGAACCAGGAAGGCTCTCATTCCTACACGGCTTATGCCGCTGAGAAACACGGCGAATTTAATATCCTGGGTGGTGGTGCTGTCGCGCAGAAGGAAGTTGAATGCGCCAAAAATCAGGGGGTAAGCCCCATGCTTTTCCAGTTTGCTCCAGACTCGGAACAACTTCAAAAAAAGCTGGAACAAGGCAAAACACGCGAAACGTTAATGCCGCTCGACGCTTTTTTTTAACCTGATCGGGCCAAAGCTGTTCCTGATCTCTGAACAGCTTCGGCATTGGCGGTCAGGCTTAGATTTCTTTCACCGGTGTTTCCCCCTCTACACCTTTGATCAACCCGATGGCGTGCAGGCAATCGGTCTTGTTCACATATGACTCGCCGCTGGCGATGGTCTCGTGATTCCCCGCCCTCAGGCGCCAGCGCCATTGTCCTTTGCCGGTGCTCGGGGTGCCTTTGGATTGCCTGTAAATCTCGAAATACATACTGCTCGCTCCATGCGATGGGTAATTGCGACAACCTGTGTGACGCATCGTGGGCAAGCCTAGCGGAGCTGGTTTTTTTGGCCATCAGGCATTTGTTTCCAGGCATTTGAAAATATGTCAGCAGACGCCTGCGGGGCGATGGACTGGCAATAGACGTCCGCTGGACATAGACGCCTCCGTCGGGCCTTTCTACACTGCCTCAAGTATCGGGACCGGGGGCAAGAATGAATCGCAATGAGCTGCGCAAGGCGGACATCAACCTGATGGTGGTGTTCGAAACGTTGATGCTTGAGCGCAACGTGACGCGGGTGGCGGAGAAGCTGTTTCTCGGACAACCGACCATCAGCTCCGCGCTCAACCGCCTGCGGACGATGTTCAACGATCCGCTGTTCATCCGCGTCGGCCACCGCATGGAGCCGACAGCCCGCGCCGAAGAGTTGATTCAATACCTGTCGCCGGCGCTGGATTCGCTGTCGATGGCCTTAAGCCTGACCCACGATTTCGACCCGGCCAGCAGCACCATGACCTTTCGTATCGGGCTGTCGGATGATGTCGAGTTCGGCCTGCTCCCACCGCTGCTGCGCGCCTTGCGCCAGGAAGCGCCGAAGGTGGTGTTTGTGGTTCAGCATGTCGATTACTGGCGCATTCCCGATTTGCTGGCGGCCGGCGACATCACCGTGGGCATCAGCCAGACCCGTGGCCTGCCGGCCAACGCCAAGCGCAAGTTGCTGCGGCACATTATGCCGAGCATCCTGCGCGCCGATGCGTCCGACACACCGCTGACGCTTGATGAATATTGCTCACGCCCTCATGTGTTGGTGTCCCACACCGCGAACGTCAGTGGTTACGCGGATGAGTGGCTGGCGGAGATTGGTCGTACGCGTCAGGTTGTCCTGTCCGTGCCGCAATACAGCTCGTTGCCAGCCTTGCTCGCCGGCACCGATTTGATCGCCAGCCTGCCGGATTACACAGCCGAGGCGATGGCGGCGTCCGGTCAGCTGTTCAAGGAACCGTTCCCGTTCAAGACCCCGACGCTGGACCTGTCGATGGTCTGGCTCAGCCATGTCGATACCGACCCGGCTGAACGCTGGTTGCGTTCGCGTCTGGAAGTGTTCATGAGTGAGCGCTCGCCTTTGCCGCTGCCTCAGTGAGTCAGACGGTGCTGTGTTATATGTAGGAACTCTCTGCCCTCTATCTGGAGCCGCCACATGCCACACCTGCACATGGAATACACCGCCAATCTGCCCGAGTTGCACGCCGACGTGGCATTGATCCGACTCAATAATGCCTTGGTAGCTTCCGGCCAGTTTGCTGCGGAGTCCGACATCAAGGGCCGAGCGCTGAAGGTCGAGACCTTCAAGGTCGGTACCGCGTTGAATGAACGGGCGTTTGTGCATGTGAAGCTGGCAGTGTTGAGCGGTCGCTCACCGCAGATTAAACAGCAGCTGTCGCAAAGCCTGCTGGCAGTGGTGCAGGACCTGTGTGAATGGCCAACGGGCGTCGATGTGCAGCTGTGCGTGGAAATCCTCGATATCGATCGCGAGTCCTACGCCAAGGCCGCCATCAGCGGCTGAATCCAGGTGACGGGATGCTACGTCGGGTCGAATGCCGGGGCGCTGGCGTGGCACAGGTTGATGCTTTCAAGGATGTTCAGCACAGGCGTGTACATGGTGCGGGCTTTGTAAGTGGGGCACATGCCGGCTGGGGTTTTGATGAACAGCTCGTCTTCAAAACCGGTCCGCAGCTTTTTCAGGCAGTAACTCACCGTGGACTGGCTGACGCAGAGCGTTTCCGACACGCCGGTGACGCTGCTCTGTTCGTACACGGCGACAAACACCATGAGGTCCTGCATGTCGAGCTTTCTAAGCAAGTTACTGTTCAGCATCCGTTCTGCCCCGCTGTGCTCCTTGCGCTGAAACTGCGCAAACGCGTGCGAAAGATCCTAGCGGAACGATGGTGCCAAGAGAATGCCCTGTAGGAGTTTTCTTTGGGCACTGTATGGAAATGATTGTTTAGCCCATCCGTAACCAAAGTTCTTCAAATCCCGATTTAAAGACTTGATCGCCCGTGTGACGCTGCTGCTCATCTGTTCTCTGCGGTTCTATCCATGGGCGATTGTCCCGTCGTACTTCCCTCCGAGTTGGCCTTTTGGGCGCTGTGGCACTGTCGTCACGCACGCCCACCGGATTCCTGCATTTCCCGTTGATTGCTCTGACAGGTCCCGCGCCCGGCGCTGGATCACTTCGGCGACGCCTGTGCGTTTGCCTGACGCGGAAAAGAGAATTCCCATGAGTTGTGCCACGACATCGTTCGCCTCCCCGCAAGAAGCCCTGACCTTTCTTGAACAGAACCCGGATATTGAAATGTTCGAGCTGTTCATCCTCGACAACAACGGCGTGCCCCGGGGCAAGTTATTGCATCGCGATGAACTGCTGGCGGTGTACAACAGTGGACGACCGTTGCCGAGCACCATTCTGGGCCTGACCATTAATGGCGATGACGTGGAAAACTCCGGATTGGTCTGGGACGTTGGCGATATTGACTGCCGCGCCTACCCAATCAGTGGCAGTTTGACGCGCATGCCGTGGCGGTTGATTCCGACGGCGGCGGTGCAAGTCAGCATGCACCCGAAAGAAGGCATGCCGGCGACTGTCGCCGACCCTCGGCACTTGTTGGCGAAAGTGATCGAAGGCTTACAGGCTGACGGTTATTACCCGGTCATGGCGGCGGAGCTGGAGTTTTATCTGCTGCACCAGCAGCGCGACAGTCAGGGGCGACCGCAACCGGCACGGGATGTCGATGGTGGACGGCCGCGCACGACGCAAGTCTACGGTCTGCGTGAACTGGAACAGATCGAGCCGTTTCTGGCCGATCTCTACAGTGCCTGCAAGTTGCAGGGGATTCCGGCACGTACCGCGATTTCCGAATATGCGCCGGGCCAAGTGGAAATCACCCTCGAACACCGCACCGATGCCCTACAGGCGATGGACGAAGCGGTGCGCTACAAACGGCTGGTGAAGGGCGTGGCACACAAGCACGGGATGACGGCCTGCTTCATGGCCAAACCCTTCGACGACCTGGCGGGCACCGGGATGCACATGCACGTCAGCCTGGCGGACAAGGCGGGCAACAACCTGTTCGCCAGCGAAGCGCCAGACGGGACGCCGCTGCTCAGGCAAGCCGTCGCAGGGATGCTCAGCACGTTGCTCGATTCGTTGCTGTTGTTCTGCCCGAATGCCAACTCTTACCGTCGATTCCAGACCAACAGCTACGCCCCCCTGGCGGCGACCTGGGGTGTGGACAACCGCACGGTGAGTTTGCGCGTGCCAGGCGGGCCGTCGTTCTCCCGGCACATCGAACACCGTATTTGTGGCGCCGACGCCAACCCGTACCTGGCCGCTGCAGCTATCCTGGCCGGTATCCATCGCGGTATTCGTGAACAACTCGACCCGGGTGCGCCGGTGGAAGGCAATGGATACGCCCAGGCCACGGAGTTGCTACCGACCGATTGGCTGACCACGTTGCGCGCGCTCGAAGGTTCGACCTGGGCGCGTGAAGCATTCGGCGCTCCCTTCCTTGGCGTCTACCTTGCGGTGAAGCGCGCTGAATACCGACAGTTCATGGGCGAGGTGGGTGAACAGGATTGGCGCTGGTACCTGAATCAGGCCTGAATCATTCTCAAATAGTTTTAACCTTATATAAGCCAACTAATCGTTGGCTTCTTTTTCACAAAAAATTGATGGTTGGGTGCCTAGCATTAGTGTTGTCGCGGTCAATGAAATTTTCACATTTGTCGCAGGCAATTCTTTTCAGGAACAGCCGATCACCATGTTTAAGATTAAAACCGTGCGCCCGGAATGGGTGACACTGATTGCCAGCGCCTTTTTGTTAACAGCCTTCAACTTTGTGCTGTGGAAACACCTGTTTGAGATCACCGCATCCGACGGAAAAGGCATCGTCATACGCGTAGCATTCGGGGCGATGATTCTGGCGGCTTTCAATATTTTTCTGACCTTTGTGGCCTTCAAACGTGTGTTGAAGCCGGTCCTGATACTGATTTTCATGATCAGCGCCAGTGTGGCCTACTTCATGAGTCAATACGGTGCGCTGATTGACACCGGCATGTTACGTAACTTTGCGCAAACCAATGCGACGGAAGTTCGGGACTTACTGTCGATAAAGTTGTTGGCCTATATTCTGTTTTTGGGTGTTTTACCGTCGTGGTTATTGTGGAAAACACCAATCAGTTATCGTCGGTGGCATCGTGAGTTATTAAGCAAGGTGTTGGTGAGTGTTGCCTCGGTCGCTGTCATTGGTGGTGTTGCACTGATTAACTATCAGGGCTTGTCCTCCTTGTTTCGTAATCATCACGAGTTGCGCATGATGGTCGTGCCGAGCAACTACATCGGCGCTTCGGCCGGCTATTTGCGTGAACAAGTGGTTTCCGCCCGTCAGCCGTTTGTCAAAATCGGCGAGGACGCCCGGAAAAACCCGGTCTGGCAAGCCCATGGCCGTAAATCCCTGACGGTATTGGTGGTGGGCGAAAGCGCCCGGGCGGAGAACTTTGGCATCCTGGGGTACGACCGCGACACTACCCCGAAGCTGGATAAAGAAGCCGGCCTTATAGCGTTCACCGATGTGCATTCATGCGGCACGGAAACCGCCGTGTCCGTGCCGTGCATGTTCTCCAACATGGGCCGCAAGGACTACAACGCGAGCACGGCGAAGAATGAAGAGGGCCTGCTGGATGTGCTCAAGCGTGCCGGTCTGGACGTGATCTGGCGTGACAACCAGTCGGGCTGCAAAGGCACGTGCGACCGCGTCACCCTTGAAGACGTGAGCAACTTGAAAGACCCGATCCTGTGCGCCAACAGCGAATGCCGCGATGAAATCCTGCTGCAAGGTTTGCAGCACTTTATCGACTCACTCGACAAGGACACCGTGCTGGTCCTGCATCAAATGGGTAGCCATGGCCCTGAATACTTCAAGCGCTACCCGAAAGAATTCGAACGGTTCACGCCGGTTTGTGAAAGTAACGGACTGAATAATTGCAGTCGCGAAAGTATCGTTAATGGCTACGACAACACACTGGTGTATACCGACCATGTGCTGTCGACCCTGATCGATCTGTTACGCAAGAACCAGGAAAAAGTGGACACCGCGATGCTGTACCTGTCCGACCACGGCGAGTCGCTGGGTGAATACAACCTGTTCCTGCATGGCACGCCTTACATGCTGGCGCCAGAACAACAGAAGCACGTGGCGATGCTGGCATGGTTCTCCGACAGCTATCAGAAGTCGTTCTCGGTAGACACCCACTGCCTGCAACTGACCCGCGACAAGCCATTGAGCCAGGACAACCTGTTCCATTCGATGCTGGGGCTGCTGGAAGTCAGCAGCAAGGTCTACAACCAGGACCTGGATATGTTCGCCGGGTGTCGCGGTGCTGTCATCGATGGCGTGTTGGCCAAAGATTGAAAGCTTCAACCTTTTTACGCAACGGCCGCTAGCCCGCGGCGGATTCACCACCTAGAGTCATTGCACATGTCTGCGCACCCCACATCCGCCATCGAGCTTGAGTTCGCCCGGCGCTACGACCAGGAACACGCCCGCGTCTGTCGTCAGCTGCAACCGCATAACCTGACGGGGCGTCTAACGTTCTGGCGCAAGGAAAACCTGGTGCGCAATGCACTCAAGGAGGCCGGCGAACCGGGGTTGATCCTTGACGTTGCTTGCGGCGCCGGGCGCTTCTGGCCGGTGCTGGCCGAGCACGCCAACCGCGTGATCCTCGCGTCGGACCCGTCTCAGGACATGCTCAACCATGCGCAGACTCACCATCCACAGAGTCTGCTCAAGCGAATCAAGACTTTTCAAAGTTCAGCCTTCACCCTTGGATTGTCCCCCAGCGCCGTGGACTGCATTTTTTGCATGCAGCTGTTTCAACACATCAACTGCCCCGAGCATCGATTGGCCATGCTTCAGGAGTTCCACCGGGTCAGTCGCGATACCGTGATTGTGGCGGTACGAGTCGACGGCTATTTCAAGCTGCGCCCCGTAAAGACGCAGGCCACTCATGTGACTTCGCCGGTCAGCAAGGGCGAGATTGAAGCGGAATTCAGGCAGGCCGGTTTCCGCGTACTGAGCCATCAGGATTTCCTGCCGACCTGTACCTGGATGCGGGTCTATGTGCTGAGTAAGACCAGTTAGTCTCCGCTTGTCAGACATTTCTTGCTGTTGGGTAGGTCTTTTCGCTAAAGCTCTTGTGCAGTGGATGCGCGGAAATCGCCGGCGGCGATATATACTGCGCGCCATTCTTCAAGGGAGAGCCGTGTGGCCATCGATATTCACTGGATTCGCGACAACGATAGCCTCGGTCAGTTTTGCGCCGAGTGGCAGCAGTTGCCATTCGTTGCCCTCGACACCGAATTCATGCGGGTCGACACCTTTTACCCGATCGCCGGCCTGCTGCAGATCGGCGATGGCGTACGCGCTTACCTGATAGACCCGCTGACCATCGACAACTGGCAACCCTTGGCCGCGTTGCTGGAAAACCCGGCCGTGGTCAAAGTCGTCCACGCGTGCAGCGAAGACCTTGAGGTCCTGTTGCGCCTGACCGGCAGCCTGCCGGCGCCGCTGTTCGACACACAACTGGCCGCCGCTTACCTGAACCTGGGTTTCTCCATGGGCTACTCGCGATTGGTGCAAGAGGTGCTCGGCATCGACTTGCCCAAGGGCGAAACCCGTTCCGACTGGCTGCAACGTCCGCTTTCCGACACGCAAATCAGCTACGCCGCTGAAGATGCTGTGCATCTGGCGGAAGTTTTCGTACAGCTTCGCCCGAAGCTTTCTGACGACAAGTACGCCTGGGTCCTGGAAGACGGCGCCGAACTGGTGGCCAACCTGCGCCGCGAGGTTGACCCGTACGAGGTCTATCGCGAAGCCAAACTGGCCTGGAAGCTATCCCGCGCCCAACTCGCCGTGTTGCGCGAGCTGTGCGCCTGGCGTGAACGCGAAGCCCGTGCCCGTGATCTGCCGCGCAATCGCATCGTTCGTGAGCATTCCCTGTGGCCGCTGGCGCGGACTCAGCCGGATAACCTCGGTGCGCTGGCGAAAATCGAAGACATGCACCCGCGTACCGTGCGTCAGGATGGCGAATTTCTGCTTGATCTGATCAAACGCTCTGGCAGTGTATCGCCCGATCAATGGCCGCCCGCCGTACCGGAGCCATTGCCAGTGGATGCGGCCGTGCTGGTCAAGCAGTTGCGCGCCATCGGCCAGGCCGAAGCCGAGCGCTTGAACATCGCGCCGGAACTGATGCTGCGCAAGAAAACCCTGGAAGCGCTGCTCAAGAGCGGCTTCCCCAATGGTCCTTACCAATTGCCTGATTCGTTGCGTGGCTGGCGCCGCGAATTGATGGGCCAGGCGCTGCTCGACAGCCTGGCCACCGCCGGAGAACAGCCTTGAAACGTATTTGCTCGATCTACCGAAGCCTGAAGAAAAACGAGATGTACCTCTATGTGCTCAAAAGCGATGCACTGGAGCGTGTTCCGGAATCTTTGATGGCAGCTTTCGGCAAACCGCACCACGCGTTCGATCTGGTGCTGACCCCCGAGCGCAAGCTGTCGCGCGAGGACATCACCGTGGTCCTGGAAAACCTTGAAAAACAGGGTTACCACCTGCAAATGCCGCCGGCCGAAGACGAGTACATCGAACACTTGCCGGAAGAATTGCTGCGCCGCAACGATCCGATGTGAACCGCAGACAGGCTCTGCCCGGAGTCTGTGTGAAACACTGGAATGATTTTTCGCGATGGCCGTGACGAGAGAGTGATGCTCCGTGCGCGGCCGTCTGCACGGTTTTTGAAAGGTTGAAACATGCGCGTTCTGATTGCCGAACACGACCACCCGGTATATGCACAGTTGTTGCGTCAAGCGGCGCCTGAGCTGGAAGTGCTCACCAGTGGCGACTCCGCTGAACTGGCTCGTCTGGCGGCGGATTGCCCGGTCTGGCTGGGTCAACCGGATCTGCTGGCCACCCTGTTGCGTCAGGGCCACGAGCCGCAATGGCTGCAATCGACCTGGGCAGGCATCACGCCACTGCTCGCCGACGGCTTGCCACGTCACTATCGCCTGACCCGCGCGGTCGGCATTTTTGGTCAGGTGATGGCCGAATACGTGCTGACTTACATGCTGGGCCATGAACGCGAAGTATTGGCGCGGCTGGTCAGTCAGGTCGAGCGCAAATGGGACAGCCGTCACGGCCAAAGCCTGGCGGGACGCAAGGTATTGATCGTCGGTACCGGTGATATCGGACGGACGGTGGCGCAGTTCCTGGTGCCGTTTGGCGTCGAACTGTACGGCATCGCCAGCGAAGCTCGCGAACAGGCACCGTTTGTTGAAGTGGGTTCGCTGGCGGATTTGCCGCGTTTGGTCGGGGAAGTGGATTACGTGGTCAATCTGCTGCCCAACACTCCCAATACACACGATCTGTATGACGCGGCACTGTTCAAGCAGTTCAAGCCGACCGGGTTGTTCATCAACGTCGGTCGCGGTGTCGCGGTGGTCGATGCGGATCTGGTGGAAGCCTTGAAAGAAGGGCATCTGGCGGGCGCGGTCATTGATGTCTGCCGTCAGGAGCCGCTGCCGCAACGTCACCCGTTCTGGACCGCCTGGGGCTTGCTGCTGACCGGTCACAGCTCGGCACCGACGTCGCCATCGATGATGGTGAATCTGTTTGTCGAGAATCTGCGTGCATACGAAGCCGGAGCGGCTCTGCGCGGGGAAGTGGATTTCGATCGCGGTTACTGAACCCACCGCAATGATCGTTCCCACGCAGAGCGTGTGGATGATCGGGTGACGCGCTTAGAGGGTGAAGTCGCCTTCAGCCGCCAACTCGCTCAACGGACGACGCGGGCTTGGCGCTTCACGCGCTTGCAGGTAATCCGCCAGCGATGCCTTGTCGCCCAGCTTCCCCACCGCAATGGCCGCGTGCAGCGCATAACCTTCAGGAATGTTCAGCTCCTTGCGGGTCAGTTCCTGATCGAAACCGGCCATGCCATGGGTGTGCCAGCCGCTGATGCTCGCCTGCAACGCCAGATGTCCCCACGCCGAACCGGTGTCGAAGGTGTGCCACAGCGCTGGAGTTTCTTCGGTCGCGCCCGGCACGGCGAAGGTGGTTTTCGAGATCACGATCACCAGTGCCGAGGCGTGTTGTGCCCAGCCGCGGTTGAATTCGTTCAGCAGGCCCAGGTAACGCTCCCAGTTTGGCGTGTCGCGACGCGCATACAGAAACCGCCAAGGCTGCGAATTGTAGGCCGACGGTGCCCAGCGGGCAGCTTCGAAGAAGCTCAGCAAGGTTTCTTCCGGGATGGTTTCGCCGGTGAACGCGCGGGGCGACCAGCGATCGGTGAACTGAGGGTGGATGGCATAGTCGGCGACGCGTGGATTAGCACTCATCAAGTGATTCCTTGCTACGTTTGAAAGTGAGGGAGCGACGCGAAACCCTACTTTGCGGCGCAAGAACTGACAAGCCTGTTAATACCGGCAGTCGCCAATGCTTGGCCCACAAGGGCCTTGGCACTAGACTGGCGGCCTTTTCACCACCTGATGTTGATGCTTGAGCCATGGCCGCCAAAGTCGAACCGTTCTGGATACGCAAAACCCTCGATCAACTGGATCAAGAGGAATGGGAGTCGCTGTGCGACGGCTGTGGCCTGTGCTGCCTGCAAAAACTCGAAGATGAAGACGACAACAGCGTCTACTACACGCGCATCGCCTGCAAACTGCTCGACCTGAAAACCTGTCAGTGTACCGACTACCCCAACCGGCGTGACTTCGTCCCGGACTGCATCCAGCTCACGCCGGGCAAGGCCGACGAGTTCAAATGGTTGCCACCGACCTGCGGTTATCGCCTGGTCAGTGAAGGCAAGGATTTGCCGCTCTGGCACCATTTGGTGTGTGGCGATCGCGATGCGGTGCACCACGAGCGTATTTCACAATCCGGGCGCATGCTCGCCGAAGGCAGCGTGCCTGAAGACGATTGGGAAGATCATCTGATATTCCGCGCGGGTTAATCGCTGGCGGTTTTGGGTTTTCACGAAGGAGTGTGTATGGCTGTGGGATGGCGCCTGTCGTTGGTCGTTGGGCTGCTGGCCCTGAGTTCATCCGCGTGGGCGGTGAAGAAGGTTGATCTGGACTACCACGTGCGCCTGTTGCCACAAAGTGATCAGGCAGAGGTGCGCCTGACCCTGGCGCAGGGCTCGGCGGTGCGCAGCCTGGATTTTGACCTGGGCGATGGCAGCCACTACAGCGACTTCAAGGCCGACGGCCAATGGCAACTTACCCCTGGAAAAGTGGCGCGAGGGGTCTGGCATCCCGCCGCTGACAAGGCCAGCCTGACCTACCGCGTGCGCATCAGCCATGGTCGCAAGAGCGGCAATTTCGACACGCGTATGACGCCGGGTTGGGCGCTGATGCGCGGTGACGATCTGGTGCCTCCCGCCAAACTCGATCAAGAGGACGGTATCGAGCTGGTTTCGCGCCTTGAGTTCGAATTGCCCAGCGGTTGGAAAAGCGTCGAAACCGCCTGGCCGCGGATCGGCAACAACAAATTCCGCGTCGACAACGTGTCCCGACTGTTCGACCGCCCCACCGGCTGGATGCTCGCCGGGCACCTCGGCAGTCGTCGCACGCGGCTGGGGGAAACCGAAGTCACCGTCGCTTCGCCTCAGGGCCAGGGCATGCGCCGCATGGACGTGGTGACCTTGTTGACCTTTGTCTGGCCGCAGGTACAGGCCGTGTTCCCGCGTCATCCAGGCAAATTGCTGATTGTCGGTGCCAACGACCCGATGTGGCGCGGCAGTCAGGCCGCGCACGAATCGATCTACCTGAACACGCGTCTGCCGCTGGTCAGCGAAAGCGGCAGCAGCGCGCTGGTGCGTGAGTTGGCGCAAGTGCTGGGGCGGATCAACGATGAACAGCGAAGCGACTGGATCACAGAAGGTTTTGCCGAGTATTACGCCATCGAACTGGTGCGCCGTGCCGGTGGCATGAGCGATGAGCGGTATGAAAGCTTGCACGCCAAGCTGGTCAAGGACGGCCAGAAGGTCACGAGCCTGCGTGGCGAACAGATCAACCCGGCGCAGGTGGCAAAAGCGGTGGTGTTGTTACAGGAACTGGACCGGGAGATTCGCTTGAAGACACGCAACAAGCGCTCGCTGGATGATGTATTGCGCGGGGCGATGCGTCTGGAGAGTGTGGATACCAAGGAGTTTGTACAACTGGCCGAGAGCGTTATTGGCGAACCGTCCAAAGTCCTTGATACCGAGTTGCTTCAGTAACACCGCCATCGCGGGCTTGCCCGCGAAGAGGCCCGGAGTCTCACTACATCGTCCGGATCAAACCCCGGTTTTAGGCGACTCCAACGAGTCATTCCCCGTCACCGTAGCGGTTTTCGTTGCGGCCTCGGCATTCGCCTTCAACTTGCTCAACTCTTCCCCGGCCCGTTCAATTTTCGCCCGTACAATGTCCATGTCCTGGCGGCTTTTCTCGATCTTGCTCTTGAGCGAACAGTGTCCGGTAACGCCACGAGCCAGTGCTGCACCGCCAATCGCTACTTGAATCAGACCGAAAATACCACCGCGACGCAGGCCTTTGCCCATCATCACGATGCCACCCGCCACGGAGCCGGCGCGCTCCCAACCGTGGACGTTCTGCTCGGAATGGGTCTGGAACGGGGTCGATTCGATGCGCTCTACGCGTTTGAGTTCGCTCATGATCTTTCTCCTGGCAGGAAGGCTGTTTCAGTCGTGGATAATTAAGCTGACTGCCCAAACCGGCGGCTTGTTCCATCGAATGTACGTTGAATCAGCGAAATTTCGCCCCGGAACGGGTGTTGAGCCCTTTGGACATGCGGTCGTAGAGCACGACGTTGACGGTGGCCGCCAGGTTCATGCAACCGGTGGTCGGGATGTAGACCACGTCTTCGCACCAGTCGCGAATCTCTTTATCCAGCGAGCCGTCTTCCGGGCCGAAGATGTAAAGGGCGCGATCCGGATGGGTGTATTCCGGCAGGGAACGGGCGCCGTCGACCAGTTCCACGGCAACCGGCACACAGCCCAATGGCAGGATTTTTTTCAGGTCGTCGATGCCGATCAGCGGGATGTCGTAGTGGACGCGCTTGGTGTCGGTGACGAAGTCGGCGGCGCGTTCATAACGCTTGCCGGTATAGAACACGGACGCCACGCCATAGCAGCCGGCGGCGCGCATGACCGAACCGACGTTTTCCGGTGATTTGGGGTTATACAAACCAATGCAGCTGTACCGTTTGTCTGCCACGAGCGGGGTGCCTTCGGGGAAAAAACGGCGATTATACGGGGATTGGGGGAGGGGTGTTCAGTGATCGTTCCCGCGCTCCGCGTGGGAATGCCTCAACGGACGCTCTGCGTTCGGCTCTAAATGGGACGCGGAGCGTCCCGAGCTGCATTCCCACGCAGAGCGTGGGAACGATCAGGCATGAGGCCAGTCAAGGCACTGAAGATCTTCAGTCTTCCTTCTTCATCAATCCCGCCAACGCCGCAAACGGGTTATGCGTCGCCTTGGCGATTTTCGGCGTGCTCAGCGAGCCTTCGCCGAAATACTGCTGATCGGTATACCGCGAGTGTTCATTGTCGTGGCAGTACAGGCACAACAGTTCCCAGTTGGAGCCATCCTGCGGGTTGTTGTCGTGGTTGTGGTCGCGGTGGTGCACGGTCAGTTCGCTCAGACGCTTGCCGGAGAATTCACGGGCGCAGCGGCCGCACACGTGCGGGTACATCTTCAGGGCCTTGTCGCGGTAGCCCATTTCCTTGTCGCGCTGGTTGTCGGCGAGGATGCGGTCCAGCTTCGAAGTATTGGTCGGGGTGGACGAACTCATGGGTTCACCTTTGTAAAAAGACTAATGACGGTATTAAGCGAAGTTTAGCTCAGCCCTTGAGCTTCTCGGCAATCCAGATGGTGTGGCGTGTGCCCTTGTTGCCATGGGCGAAGACTTGTACTTCTTCAGCCTTGAAACCGGCCTTTTTCAATTTGTCGGAAAACTGTCTGTCGGCACTGGCCGACCACACCGCCAGCACGCCTTTGGGCCGCAGGGCCTTGGCGCAGGCGCTCAGGCCGCCGGCGGAGTAGAGCCAGCTGTTGGCTTTCTGGGTCAGGCCTTCGGGGCCGTTGTCGACGTCGAGCATGATCGCGTCGAACCGTTGGGGCTCGGCCTGCAACACTTTGGCCACGTCTTCCATGCGAATCACGGTACGCGGGTCGAGCAGCGGGTTGCCGGCTTTCTCACCCAGCGGCCCACGATTCCACTCCACCACCCCCGGCACCAACTCAGCGACCACCACTTCGGCGGTCTTGCCCAAATGTTTCAGCGCCGAGGCGAGGGTGAAACCCATGCCCAGGCCGCCGATCAGCACGCGTGAATTCGGGCGGCCGGCCACTTTGCGGCACGGGATCTCGGCCAGTGCGTCTTCGGAGCCGTGCATGCGAGTGTTCATCAATTGTCCGCCATCGCCACCCTGGATCTTGATGACGAAATCCTCACCGTATTCGAACAGGCACAGGGCACCGCCGTTTTCAGGAATGGGCGTGGTGTCGAGCAGGACGAAACGTTTCATGGGGCTCTCTTGAGAAAGTCTTGCATAAACTGGGAGGGCAAACGGGCGCAGTTGGGAGTAGCCTGAAAGGGACAACTAGGCCAACGGAGCCATTGATGAAGCGCACTATTCTAACGGCCATTGCTCTGGCCGCGCTCTCGATTACTGCAGTGCAGGCGCAAACGCTGCAAACCATTCCCGTCAGCCCTGCCCCCATGCCCGGTTCGCCTGGCACCGCGACGCCGACGCCGTACCCGCAAATCACCGCGCCCTCCTTGCCAAAGACCGGCCCTGGCAGTAGCGGTCCGCCGTTGGTACCGATTGAAATGCCGAGCCCGCCGACCAAGGATCAGCCCGTTCCGGGGATCGAACAAAACCCGACGAAAGTCAAATCGCCGGGCGGTTAAACCTGCTGCGAAAGCAGCTGCCCGTCAGCCATTCGCAAGCGTTTGGAGAGGGATACGGCGAGGGCGCGGATGATCTTGGCGGCGATTTTTGGCGCATCGTTGATCATCTTTTCCAGTGAGTCCTTGCCCAGGTTCAGCAACTGGCAGTTGCTCGCCGCCACGCAACTGGCTGAACGGCGTTCTCCATCCAGCACGGCCATCTCGCCGAACGAGCGACCGCTGCGCAACGTGGCCATGGTCACGAGTTGCCCGTCACCATTGGTTTTTTGCACCGCCACCTGGCCGGTGTGAATGATGCACATGAAACTGCCGGCATCACCCTCATGGAAAATCTCCTCGCCCTGGGCCACGGTGCTGATGCTGAAATAGCCCGAGGCCGCCGCAAAATCTACGGGCAGCAATTGATCGAACAGGCCGCAGTCCATCAGCCAGTCGCGAATTTCGTTGTTCAGTAAGGTCGGTTCTGACATGTCGTCATTCTTGTGTCTGTTGCTGGGTCGAATTTGATGTCACCACAAATCCCTGTGGGAGCCGGGGTCTGGTGTTAAGACCGGAACCCCGCGCCAAGTTCCTCAGGCAATGCCCAAAACCTTGAACAAAAATGCGTATTCGAGTGCTACGTCACGCAATCCTTGATAACGACCGCTCATCCCGCCATGCCCGGCGCCCAATTCAGTCTTGAGCAGCAGAAGATGGCTGTCGGTTTTGGTCGCGCGCAATTTCGCCACCCACTTGGCCGCTTCCCAGTACTGCACACGGCTGTCGTTGTAGCCGGCAATCACCAGCGTTGCCGGGTAGGCTTGCGCGGTAACGTTTTCGTACGGGGCGTAGGCCTTGATTCGGTCATAAACGTCCGGCTCTTGCGGGTTGCCCCATTCGTCGTATTCCGTGACGGTCAGGGGCAGGTCCGGGTCGAGCATGGTGTTGAGCACGTCGACGAACGGCACTTCGGCAATCGCCGCCCCGAACAACTCCGGCCGCTGATTGAGCACCGCGCCAATCAGCAAACCACCGGCACTGCCTCCGCTGATCGCCAGTTGCGGCGCAGTGGTGAAGCCGTTGGCAATCAAGTGTTCAGCGCAGGCAATGAAGTCGCTGAACGTGTTGTGCTTGTGTTCCTGCTTGCCGGCCCGATACCAGGCTTCGCCCAATTCACCGCCGCCACGCACGTGGGCGATGGCGAAGGCCATGCCGCGATCCAGCAGGCTCAGGCGGGCGTGGGAGAACCACGGGTCGAGGCTTTCGCCATAGGCGCCATAACCGTAAAGGTACAGTGGCACGGGTTGGCCCAGATGTTCGCGTTTGACCACCAGGCTGATCGGCACCCGGGTACCGTCCGGTGCGGTTGCCCACAAGCGCTGGCTGACGTAGGCGTCGGCATCAAACGGGCCGAGCACCGGGGTTTGCTTGAGCACTTTCTGCTCGCCGCTCTGCAGTTCAAGCTGGCGAATTTGCGCCGGCCGGTTCAGCGCCTCGTAGCGCAGGCGGATCCTGTCGCTGACGAACTCCAGGCTGTTCTGGACGTGCAGGCTGTAGGCCGCATCCGGCAATTGCACCCGATAAGGCGACTGGCCTTGTGAGTGAACCTCGATGATCGGCAAGCCGCCTTCGCGCAGGCTCAGGGTCATGGCGCCGGTGTTCAGGCTCATGCCATCGATCATCACGGTGTCGCTGTGGGGGATGAGGTTTTTCCAGTCGGCTTCGGTGGGCGCCACGCCGGTGTCGACAGCGCTGTACAGGGCAAAGTTGATGCCGTCGCGGTTGGTGCGAATGAACCAGGTCCATTCGCCGTCGAGGGCGCCGTGGTCGACGTCGTATTCATGGTCTTCAACCCGTGGCGCCAGGCACGTGAAGGCCTGATGCGGCAGGGAGGCGTCAAGCACCCAGACTTCACTGGTGGTCTTGCTGCCAAGGGACAGCAACAGTTGCAGTTCGGAGCTTGAGCGGTAGCAATGCAGGAAGAATCGTCCGTCCGGCTCATGGAACACTTCTTCGGCGGCCGTGCCATCCAGCCGGTAACGGAACAGTTTGTGCGGGCGATGGGTGTCGTCCAGCTCGCCGAAAAACAGCGTCAGGCTGTCATTGGCCCAGGTCATGCTGCCGTCACAGTCCTGGAATTCCAGTTCGCTGACGCGACCGTCGGACAATTCCTTCACGAACAGCGTGTAGATCTCGTCGCCGCTGGCATCGATGCTGTAGGCCAGACGCTGGTGGTCCGGGCTGATGCTGAATGCGCCCAGGGAAAAAAAGCCGCCGTTGGCCAGTTCATTCGGGTCCAGCAGCAGTTGCTCGTGGCTTTCGTCGAGCTGCAGGCTGTCATCGGCCGGGCGCGGGCAGCGGTAGTGCCGGGCGTATTCGTCACCGGCGGTGGTCCGCGTGTAATACAGGTACGGACCCCAAGGGGAGGGCAGCGACAAGTCGGTTTCGAGAATCCGGCCCTTGATCTCTTCGAACAGGGTCTCGCGCAAGCCTGCCTGATCGGCGGTTTGCGCCGCTTGATAGCTGTTTTCAGCCTTGAGGTAGTCAAGCACCGCGTCGGTGTCGCGCTCCTGCAGCCAGGCATACGGGTCATCGCCTTCGGCCTTGTGGGCAATGGGCGCGTCGGAAACGTTGGCGGATAAGGGCATGGATGGCTCTCGTGCAATGTACGAAATAGGGGTTTGGCAGGCTGCTGCCAGATCAAGATCAAATGCAAAACCTGTGGGAGCGAGCTTGCTCGCGATGGCGGTATGACAGTCAACACTGATGCTGAATCTGATGACCTCATCGCGAGCAAGCTCGCTCCCACAGGTTCTGTGCCTTGACCGACAGGCATTGGGACAAGCCTGATGTGCGAAAAGTCGTTACTATAAGCGCCTCTTTGCCTGCCTTGCCATGGACACCATGACCGAGAACGACTATCTGATCGCTTGGGGCCTCTACGCCTTTGCCGCTTTGGGCTGCCTGTTGGTGTGGATGCGCCTGACCCACTGGATGTGGCGCTGGCTACGCGAGCCGCTGCGGCTGCTGG
>NZ_AKJS01000037.1 GCF_000282215.1 Pseudomonas sp. GM21 | reverse complement strand
CTGGCGGACGTTTGGCCGATCCATGTGGTCGGGCGTGTCGTGACAGGGCAGGGCGTGACGCTGCTGGATGCCGATGGCCAAGACATCACCCCGCAAACCCGGGGCTATCAACATTTTCGGGAGACACCGTGACAGATCATCCCAAACAGGTCCCGGCGGAGTTCGTACCGCCATCGGTCTGGCGCAATCCCTGGCATTTTCTGGCGTTCGGCTTCGGCTCGGGCACCCTGCCAAAAGCACCGGGCACCTGGGGTTCATTAGTTGCGCTACCCTTTATCCCGTTGTGGCAGATGCTGCCCGACTGGGGTTACTGGCTGATGCTCGGCATCACCATGCTGTTCGGCTTCTGGCTGTGCGGCAAAGTGGCCGACGATTTGCGCGTGCACGACCACGAGGGCATCGTCTGGGACGAAATGGTCGGGATGTGGATTACCCTGTGGCTGGTGCCGCAAGGTTGGTACTGGTTGCTGGCGGGTTTTCTGATGTTCCGCTTCTTCGACATTCTCAAGCCCTGGCCGATCCACTGGATCGACCGGCATGTCCATGGCGGCGTCGGGATCATGCTCGACGACGTGTTGGCAGGCGTATTTGCGTGGCTGGCGATGCAAGGGCTGGTATGGATTTTCGCCTGACGGGCGAAGCAGGGGACTAGGATGGCTCGGCGTTGGTTGGCTGTGATGGTTTTCGCCATGTGTGGTTCGTTCGCTCAAGCGGCGGATGTGGTGCCGCCGTCGGTGATCCATCTGGCCAGTGAAGAATGGGGAGACTACACCGCCGCTGACGGGCAGGGTCTGGGCTGGGACGTGTTGCGGGCTATCTTCGAGCCGGCCGGGGTCAAGCTGGACTTGCGCACCGAGCCTTACACCCGCGCCGTGGGCCTGGCCCAGCGTGGTGAAGTGGATGCCTGTGTCGGTTCTTACCGTGACGAGGCCAGCGATGTGCTTTATCCACGCTGGAATTACGATACCGATCACATCTACGCCCTGGGCCTGGCCAGTAATCCGGCGCCGACCCCGGAAACCCTTGGCAACTATCGACTGGCGTGGGTCCGCGGTTATGAGTACCAGAAGTACCTGCCCAATGTGCAGCGCTATAACGAAGTCGTGCGGCGCACCGGCATTTTGTCGATGCTGACCCATAACCGCGCCGACTTTTACATCGACGCGCTGGCCGAGATCGATTTCGTCGTCAAACGTGCCAAGGATCCTTCTCAGTTCCGTCGCACGCACATCGCTGAGTTACCGCTGTACTTGTGCTTCGCCAATACGCCCGATGCCCGGGCGTTGATGGCGTTGTACGACCAACGCTTGGATCTGCTGGTGAAAAGCGGTGCGCTGAAACCGATCTTCGAGCGCTGGAAACAGCCCTATCCGTTTGACGCGAACTGAACACTAACCGTGTAGCCGCAGGCTTCGCCAGTTGCTACAGAGCGTGCGCAAACCGGGCGTCAGGCGCCTGAGATCTAACATTTTGATCGTTATGCCCCATAATTCAGCCTAAGCGTCCGTAGGAACCTGCTGTTACAATGCCGCGTCTGCGTATCTCCAGCACATATTGATCAGGAGCACACCGGTGCCTGTCGTTTTTGTCGCCGCTTCCAAGCTGCCAACGCCTTTTGCACAATTCACCATGCATGGCTTTCTCGATGAAGCCACCGGCCGCGAGCACGTAGTGCTGAGCCTGGGTGAATTCGCTGACGGTGCCCCGGTACTCGGCCGGTTACACTCCGAATGCCTGACGGGCGATGCCTTGTTCAGCCAGCGCTGTGACTGCGGCTCGCAACTTGAAGCCGCCTTGCAGGCCATCGCCCGTGAAGGCCGTGGCGTGTTGCTGTACCTGCGTCAGGAAGGCCGTGGCATTGGCTTGCTGAACAAGATCCGCGCCTATGAATTGCAGGACGGCGGTGCTGACACCGTTGAGGCCAACGAGCGCCTGGGTTTTGCTGCCGACCAGCGTGATTACGGTATATGCCTGCCGATGCTTGAGCACCTGGGCGTCAAATCCCTGCGTCTGATGACCAATAACCCGCGCAAGGTCAAAGCCTTGACCGACATGGGCATCGTGGTTGCCGAGCGCGTGCCGCTGCACACCGGCCACAACCCGCACAACAAACTTTACCTGGCCACCAAAGCCAGCAAGCTCGACCACATGATGGGCAACGAGCATCAGGGCGAGGTGGATCGAGCGTGACGCGCGGTCAGGTTCGACGGCGTTTGTCGTTCAATTGGTGGCAGTACCTGGCGCTGGCCTTATTGCCTCTGGTGGTGATCAACGGTGTATTTGGCCAGAGCGATGCGATTCTGCCGGTGCTGGCGATGCCGTTTTTCATCGCCGGTGTGGCCTCGATGTTTGTCAGTCTGAAGTTTTTTGGCGGCTACAAACACGCCCTGATCGCAACCCAAAAAGCCCTCGACACGCCTGAGGAACCCGCCGCCTGGATCGCCCTGGCCGCCAAGAGGCGTACCGCGTTCCTGGCGGCTGCATTGCCTGCCTGGATTGGTGCGTTGGCGGTATTCGTTGGCCTCGAAGCGGTGCCGTTGATGCTGCTGGCGCTGTCGACCGCGGTGCTGTTCTACCTCTACCGTATCCCGCGTCAACTCGGCTGATGCTTCGAGCCTGGCTGGCGGTTCTGCTGCTGGCCGTCAGCGGCTCGGCGGTTGCCACCGGGCGGGTCGTCAGCCTGGCGCCGTCCCTCTCTGAAATCGTAGTCGAACTGGGTTCAGCCGACCTTCTGGTGGGTGTGCTGGATGCCGGAGAGCGTCCTGCCGAGCTTGAGCACCTGCCTTCGGTTGGCCGCTACGGTCAGTTAGATATGGAGCGCTTGCTCAGTCTCCAACCCGATTTGCTGCTGCTCTGGCCAGGCAGCGTTGGCCCGGCCCAGCGTGAACAGCTCAAGCGGTTGAACATCCCCACCTACGTCGCCGAACCCCACTCGCTGGACCAACTCGCTGCGCAAATGGAAGCGATCGCTACGCAACTCGGCCGCCCGGAGCGTGGTGTTTCATTGGCGACGGAACTGCGCCAGCGACTGGCTTCGTTGCGTCAGCGTTATCGACGGGATGAGCCGTTGCGGGTGTTTTATCAAGTCTGGGATCGGCCGCTGTACACCGTGGGTGGTGGGCAGATTATCAGCGATGCGCTAGAGGTGTGCGGGGCACGCAACGTGTTTGCCGACCTCACGCTGCCCGCACCGCAGGTCAGTGTCGAGGCGGTGTTACAACGCAATCCCCAGGTGATTCTGGCCAGTGATCAGGCGCAACTCGATGCGTGGAAGGCGTGGCCGCAGGTAGCGGCGGTGGCGCACGGGCAATTGCTGCTGGTGATGGATAAGGGGCTGGAGCGTCCGAGTGGGCAGATGGTCGAGGCGACGGCCAAGTTGTGCCGGGTCATTGCGCCGGACCGGTGAGACCGCGGTGCGGCCATCGCGAGCAGGC
>NZ_AKJS01000036.1 GCF_000282215.1 Pseudomonas sp. GM21 | reverse complement strand
GGCTTGCCAGCCGATACCGAGCGGATAAACGTACTTTTACCGGCATTCGGCAAGCCCAGCAGACCGACGTCCGCCAGCACTTTCATTTCCAGCTTGAGGTCACGCGCCTCACCCGGCTTACCCGGAGTGGTCTGACGCGGAGCGCGGTTGGTACTGGATTTGAAACGGGTGTTACCCAGACCGTGCCAGCCGCCGTGAGCGACCAGCAACTTCTGGCCGGCCTTGGTCAGGTCGCCGATCACTTCTTGAGTGGCCGCATCGATGACGGTGGTGCCGACCGGCACGCGCAGCACCAGCTCTTCACCTTTCTTGCCGGTGCAATCGGTGCTGCCACCGTTGGAACCGCGCTCGGCGTCGAAGTGACGGGTGTAACGATAGTCGACCAGAGTGTTGAGGTTTTCGTCGGCGATCATATAGACCGAGCCGCCATCACCACCGTCACCGCCGTTCGGGCCGCCGTTTTCAATGAATTTTTCGCGACGGAAGCTCATGCAACCGTTACCGCCGTCACCAGCCTTTACTCGAATCGATACTTCATCAACAAACTTCATAACAAAACGCCTCTCGCCATACGGACGAGCCGAAAAAATCTAGACATAAGACTCTTGCAAAAATGAGCGCAGCGACCTCAATCAACGACCGCAAAACCTGCGCTGGAGCCCATCACAAACAGCTTTGCAAGAGACTCACCCCACAAACGAAAAAGCCCCGTCGCAAGACAGGGCTTTTCCAGCAACCACGTAATTATGCCGCGACGACGTCAGTCTTCGGGACAATGCTTACGTAACGGCGATTGAAAGCGCCTTTTACTTCAAACTTGATCACGCCGTCGATTTTAGCGAACAGAGTGTGATCTTTACCCATGCCAACACCGTAACCGGCGTGGAATTGGGTGCCGCGCTGACGCACGATGATGTTGCCCGGAATGATAACCTGGCCGCCATACATCTTCACGCCGAGGCGTTTGGCTTCTGAGTCGCGACCGTTACGGGTACTACCACCAGCTTTTTTGTGTGCCATGAGTCAATTCTCCTAGTGAGGAATTAGGCTGAAATTAAGCCTGAATACCGGTGATTTTGATCTCGGTGTACCACTGGCGGTGGCCCATACGCTTCATGTGGTGCTTACGACGACGGAACTTGATGATGCGGACTTTATCGTGACGACCTTGGGAGATCACTTCAGCCACAACGGTAGCGCCAGCAACAACTGGAGCGCCGATGTTCACGTCATCGCCATTGGCGACCAACAGAACGCGATCAAAAGTAACGGATTCGCCGGTAGCGATTTCCAGTTTTTCGATCTTCAGGTATTCACCTGGGGCGACCTTGTATTGCTTGCCACCAGTAACAATTACTGCGTACGACATGGTATTTCTCCGATAATCCTGCTCACCCAGCTCTTTATAAGAAGAGGTATTGGCTGGCATGGCTGCATAGGGCTGGAAGGCCGGTTTGCAATTGCGTAAGGCAGGTGCTGCCCAGGAAGTTCAGGGTGCGCGATTGTACGCAAGCTGCCGGGGCGATGCAAGAGGCCGTCCATCGCGCCTTGACACTCGCCGACGTGGGTCCTAGCATGCCGCGCAACCCTTCTGGAGCGACTGTCGCTGATGCAACCCCAAGCTTTCTACCGCGCGGTGGCGGACGATTTTAGCGCCGTCGACGGAATCATCAAGAAGCAGCTGACTTCCCGAGTGCCGCTGGTATCGAAAATCGGCGATTACATTACCTCGGCCGGCGGTAAGCGCCTGCGTCCTTTATTAGTGTTGCTGTGTGGCAAGGCGCTGGGCCGCGAAGGCGATGACCTGCGTCTGCTGGCGGCGACCATCGAGTTCTTGCACACCGCCACTTTGCTGCACGACGACGTGGTCGACATGTCCGGCATGCGCCGTGGCCGCTCGACCGCCAACGCCATGTGGGGCAATGCACCGAGCGTGCTGGTCGGCGACTTCCTCTATTCGCGCTCCTTCGAAATGATGGTCGAACTGGGCTCCATGCCAGTCATGAAGATCCTTTCGCAAGCGACCCGCATCATCGCTGAAGGCGAAGTGTTGCAGCTGTCGAAGGTCCGTGACGCCAGCACCACTGAAGAAACCTACATGGAAGTCATCCGCGGCAAGACTGCGATGCTTTTCGAGGCTTCGACCCACAGCGCCGCCGCTCTTTGCGAAGCCACAGCAGAACAGGCTGAAGCCCTGCGCACTTTTGGCGATCATTTGGGCGTGGCCTTCCAGCTGGTCGACGACCTGCTGGACTACAAAGGCGATGCCGAAACCCTGGGCAAGAACGTCGGTGACGATCTGGCCGAAGGCAAACCGACCCTGCCGCTGATCTACACCATGCGCGAAGGCACGCCGGAACAGGCCGCCCTGGTGCGCAAGGCGATCCAGAAAGGCGGTATCGAAGACCTGGAAAGCATCCGCGAAGCGGTAGAGGCCTCTGGCTCGCTGGAATACACCGCGCAACTGGCTCGTGATTACGTGGCCCGTGCGATCAAGTGCCTCGACGCGCTGCCTGCCAGCGAGTATCGCGATGCACTGGTTGAGCTGAGTGAGTTTGCGGTAGCCCGCACGCACTAATACCACTTGTTAGAACCCGGTCCCGGTGGGAGCTGGCTTGCCTGCGATGCCATCACTGCGGTGCTTCTGATACACCGAAGTGCCTGTTTCGCGGGCAAGCCCGGCTCCCACAGGGACCGTGCTGCCCCACCTCCCTCCTAAAACCCTATATAATGTGCGCTTTTTAGCCATCCAGGATTCAAGGAGCTTTAGTGAGCACGTTGCCACCCTGCCCAAAATGCAATTCCGAATACACCTATGAAGACGGCGCACAGCTGATCTGCCCTGAGTGCGCGCACGAATGGTCCGCCAGCGGCGAAGCCGAAACGGCGTCCGACGACACCGTGAAAAAGGATTCGGTCGGCAATGTCCTGCAGGACGGCGATACCATCACCGTGATCAAGGACCTCAAGGTCAAAGGCACGTCGCTGGTGGTCAAGGTCGGCACCAAGGTCAAGAACATCCGCCTGTGCGATGGCGATCACGACATCGACTGCAAGATCGACGGCATTGGCCCGATGAAGCTCAAGTCCGAGTTCGTCAGAAAAGTCTGAACCAGCCGTATTCCATCCCGCGCCTTGCGTGGGATGGTGCTTCGCCCTCCCCCTGCTTCAACGTGCCTGTACGCGCAATAGCCAAACGCCAGCCGTTTTGACCTGACGCAACCTTTACCCGTAAAAAAAGCACAATCCGCCAATAGACCCTTGCTATTTGATGAATAAGAATTATTCTCATTGAAACCCATTCAATGGAGATGAGACATGACTTATTTGATCGACGCCTGGCTGGACCGCCCACACCCGTACCTCAGAATCCTGCATCGGGAAACCGGGGAAGTCTGTGCGGTGCTTGAAGAAGAAGCCTTGAGCGAGCTGCAGGATCAGGGGGATCTGGACGTCAGCGACTTGAGTTCCAGCGAGCCGTTGGTGCTCAAGGAGCTGGTACGTAACCTGTTTCTGTACTGCTACGCCCGGGCGTTGCGCCCGTCGAATGAACTGCACCACAAGATCGAAATATGAGACAGCACAAAGAACTGTGGAAGCGAGCCTGCTCGCGATAGCATCACTGCGGTTTCACAGGAAACCCGAGCAGACCGCATCGCGAGCAGGCTCGCTCCCACATCGGTATTACAGAACGTCGAGCAGTTCGACGTCGAATACCAGTACGCTGTGCGGCGGAATGCTGCCAACGCCTTGAGCGCCGTAAGCCAGTTCGCTCGGCACGTACAGACGCCATTTGCTGCCGGCGTTCATCAGTTGCAGGGCTTCGGTCCAGCCAGCGATCACGCCGCCAACCGGGAACTCTGCAGGCTCGCCGCGCTCGTAGGAGCTGTCGAACACTGTGCCGTCGATCAGGGTGCCGTGGTAGTGAGTGCGCACTTGATCTTCACGGGTTGGCTTGGCGCCTTCGCCGGCAGTCAGCACTTCGAATTGCAGGCCGGAAGCCAGGGTGGTGATGCCATCACGCTTGGCGTTTTCAGCCAGGAAAGCCAGGCCTTCGCCAGCAGCGGCTTGAGCTTTGGCAGCAGCTTCGGCCTGCATGACTTCGCGGATCACCTTGAAGCTCGCGGACATAGCTTCCTGGTCAACACGGCTTTCCTTGCCGTTGAAGGCGTCAGTCAGACCAGCCAGGATCGCGTCCAGGCTAACGCCCGGTGGCGGGTTGTCGCGCAGTTGGTCGCCCAGCTGACGGCCAATACCGTAGCTGACGCGAGTTTCGTCGGTGGACAGATTTACTTCGGACATGACATTGCTCCGCTGTGCGGACGGCCCAGGAACTTGCCGTGCTCGCACAGCGCATCCCGGAGCGCCCGGAACCAAAAGGGCCAGCAGACTAGCACATATGTCATTGTTCTGATGAGGGCTGTCAGTGATGCCAGGAGGAGCGGAAGGCAATCGGCACCTTCAGGCTTTCCCCCACGCTCGCACCCAGTCCGCACATTTCATCATGTACCGAAGCGTGGACAAGGTTGAAGGGTAAGGAAGGGAAGTCATGCAGCACTTCACGAGCATGCTCGACCGAGCGCAGGTGGAACATTTGGTCGTGGCCATCACTCAGCGGATAGGCGGCACCATGCATGCGCGCCTCCAGCAGGTAGATCCCGCCCTCCATGGAAATCAGGTTCAGCTCATCGATTTTCCCTGCGATGGCATAAGCGCGTAGTTCAACAAGGTTCATGAATGCACCTCATACAGAGTCGAGCCAACACTACTTACAGGGATAGGCTTCGGCGCTTCAAAGTACAAGCCAGAATCACACCACCCGTCCGGTTCGACCAAATACCCTTGTGGGAGCGAGCCTGCTCGCTCCCACAAGAGTTGTGCAGGTCAGTGTTTGGTCAGCTTGTCCAGGTAGCCCATAGCGAACGCCGACACGACAAACGTCATGTGAATGATCACGTACCACTTCAAATGCTCCGGATCGACGTTCTTGGCGTCCATGAAGATCCGCAGCAGGTGGATAGAGGAAATCGCCACAATGGAAGCGGCCACTTTCATCTTCAGCGAAGATGAATCCATGGTACCCAGCCAGTTGAGCTTTTCCTTGCTGTCATCGATATCCAATTGAGAAACGAAGTTCTCGTACCCGGAAATCATCACCATCACCAGCAGACCGCCCACCAGCGCCATGTCGATCAGCGACAGCAGCACCAGAATCAGGTCCGATTCTGCCATCGAGAAAACGTTGGGGATAACGTGAAAAACCTCCTGGAAGAACTTCAGCGCCAGCGCCAGCAGCCCAAGGGACAGTCCGAAGTAGATCGGCGCCAGCAGCCAACGGGAGGCGTACATTGCATTTTCGATAAAGCGTTCCATTGAATCTCACACGTGGGTTGAAAATGGCCGCGAGTATACCAGTCACCTGTCTACACCCAGAAGCAGCCAGAAACCGTCGAAAAATCCGCCACCTGCGCGTGTGTCGTAAAGTTTTTCTGCTAGTGTCCAGTCTATTGACCGCTCAGCAAATCGGACAGGAAGACTGGAAAATGGATGTGCGATTGCCATTAACGAGCACCGGCATTTGCCTGATCCTGCTGATGAGCGGCTGCTCTCCCAGTGAGGACAAGCGTCAGGCCAGCCTCGAGGAAAAAACCGCACAGTTCGAGCAATCGCTGGATCAGATCCAGGACCCGAAGCTCAAGGACGCGGTCTCTGAACTCGGCGGCTCACTCTTGTTGCTCGAACGTGCGCAACTCAAGCTCGACAGTAAACCGATGGAAACCGAATACGGCGAAGACGCCCTCGCCGTGCTCAAGCACTACCCTTCGCCCCAGGCCTTGGTCGACACCTACATCAATGGCCTGTTCGTGCTGCACAAGGACTCCAGCTCCGATTACCTGACCGATCTGCAACCGGTATTCCCCTTCAACTTCAGTATTCCGGCGACGTTCCTTTTCCCCCATGGCCTGGAATGGCAATCGGTGACGCTGAACAACAAACGGGTTATCCCCTTCCAGCCCGAATGGTCGGAAACCGATCCCGGCATCCAGCTCAGCCCGTCGAGCTCCAACCTGACCAGCCCCGACGACTTGACGGTGACCTACCCTTTCATCGACGGCCTGGATGTCGACAAAAAAACCCAACCGCAACCAGTGAGCCTGCAGGGCAAAGTCGAAGTAATCGCGCCACGCAGGCTCTACAGCTTCAACCTGACCAAAGGGGACGTCGGCAAGAAGCGCACCGACGACAACCTCAGCGTCACCCTGTTGAAGCTTGAAAAGAACTACGCCGAAATTGAATACAGCAACAGCGCGCCACTGCCCCCCGAAGTCAGTGATACCGGGTTGATCCCACTGATTGTTCAGGCCAAAGACACCACCGGGCAATTCCTCGCGCGCGCAGGCTCGATCAACGAAAACGCCACGCAAATTGCCTTCTATCAAAAACAGCTGGCAAAAATGCAGCAGCAGAAGGCCTGGAGCGAGGCGTTCGAACAACAGCTCAATGAAGAACAGCGCAGTTTCGAACAGCAGCAGGGGCGACGTTATTCCAAGGTGTACTTCAACGGGCCGATCGACACACTTGAAGTCAGCCTGCTGGACTTCTCCGGCGCCACTGTCACCCGCAAAGACCTTAACCTGCCGATACGCCGCTTCGACCCGCACACCACGGAAAAAACCATCCCGCCGCTGACCTTGCCGGTGGTGGTGTATGACGATCAAACGCCGAACTGGCTCAAGGGCGCGACACTGAGCGAGGAACAGCTGAAAAAAAGCATCAACATCAATCAATCAGTGGAGGACCCGAGCGCCGCGCGCATTGAGTTCAATCACCCCAGAAGCTTCAATGACGAGTTGCTCGGCAGCACCTTCAGCCTCGGCGATAGCCCACTCAGTTTTTTTACCGCGGACAGTAGCGGCAAACGCGATGAGCCGATTGAACTGCCACCGCAGGCGTATCAGGTCGACCCTCTGCGCGGCACCATCACTTACGATCTGAACCTGTTTCCACAAACGCCAGCGTATGCAGTGGGCGCCATGCCGTTGTTCCTGGCCACGATCGAGAAGCAGACGCTCGACACCCGGACATTGCCCAAGGGCCTGATGCTCAAAGGCAATGCGTTAGTGGTGGATGTGAAGCTGTTTCCTGCGCAGGACTGGCGATTTTTCGCCAGGGACGACAGCGGGAATTACCTGAAAGAGATTCTTGCGGTCACCCATGACGCAAGCGCCGAAGGCCCGGCGTTATTCAAGGTGCATTACTTTTATGGTCAACCGACACACCTGGAAAGCTATCAGCGCACCGGGCTCACCACCGTGCAATATGGTTTCGAAGTCAAACTGGTCACAGCTGATCCAGGTGAACTTGATCAATAACCCACTCAGTGATCGGGCCGATATTCAAAGCCACCCAGATTGCGGCAACGGCCACCGTTGATTTCCCGCAGCTGGGCTTGCAGGTGCAGGCACCAGATTTGTGGGTCGTCGGCCAGTTCGTAGCCGTGCAAAGTCAGGCTTTCAACAATGGTGTCGAGGATTGATTCAGCCACGACAGGACCATGAAACGGGCCTTGTGCCTTGATAGCTGAAGGTTGCTCGCCAGCCATCCCGGCGGCGAAGAGCAAGGTCCACATGCCCGTATCTCCCGCCAGAGGGCGGATGGCACACTCGATACGGGTTACAAGACCCAAGCATTGACGGGTAAGGCAGAGGTTGCGCGACATGGCGGCGACCCTCGGTAGATCCGGTATTCAGCCTCCATAGAGAGGCTGTCTCGTTCCAGTGATTACTGTCGATCCTTGAAGCAGAGAATAGAAGAAAAGTCCGCCCCGTACGTCGGGTGGGACCGGAAGGCGCCGAATGGTCATTGTGTGAAGTTTGACGCCAGCGAGATGGCACTTTTCAAAATTCACACAAAACAAATGTGGGAGCGGGCTTGCTCGCGAATGCGGTATATCAGGCAACTTATCTGTTGAATGAAAACCGTATTCGCGAGCAAGCTCGCTCCCACAAGTGGATTGAAGTGATCTCAGGTACGCATCAAGCCGGCTTGGTCTCGACCAACGCTTCCTGCGCAGCTTCTTTTTCGGCTTCCTTGAGGTCTTCTTCGCTGATCATTTCCGCGATCACCCGCAAGCGTTCCACCACCCGCGCATTGACGCTGCCTTCCGGGAACTCGCCATTCTCATCCGGTGCACCGGCAGGCTCGCCGACCAACAGGCTCAAGGCCTCGTCCGCCTGACGCACCGCGTAAACATGGAACTGCCCCGCGCGCACTGCCGCCAATACCTTCTCGTCGAGCATCAACGTGGCAACGTTCGCCTGAGGAATGATCGCCCCTTGCTGACCGGTCAGCCCGCGCGCTTCGCAGAGCCGGAAGAAGCCTTCGATCTTCTCGTTGACCCCGCCTACCGCCTGCACTTCACCGAACTGGTTGATCGAACCGGTGATTGCAAAGCACTGCTTGAGCGGGGTTTTCGACAAGGCCGAAATCAGCGTACAAGCCTCGCCAAGCGACGCACTGTCACCATCGACATACCCGTAGGACTGCTCCAGGGCAATGCTCGCGGAAATGGCCAGCGGGAATTCCTGGGCATAACGACTGCCCAGATACCCCGTGAGGATCATCACGCCTTTTGAGTGAATCGGCTGCCCAAGGTTGACCTCACGCTCGATGTCGACAATGCCACTGCCGCCCGGATAAACCGTGGCGGAAATCCGGGCCGGCACACCGAAGGCCGAGTCGCCGACTTCCAGCACTGTCAGCCCGTTGCACTTGCCGACAGCGGCGCCATCGGTATCGATCAGGATAATCCCGGCCAGCATGTCGTCGAGAATCCGTGCCGAGACGCGCCCTGTGCGGGTGGCCTTGGCCTTGAGCGCACGCTCGATGTGCCCGGCGTCGGTCATCTCGTCGCCGGCCAGATGACGAATGAAATCCGCCTCGCTGACCAACTGGAACAAGTCACCGATTCGCGCCGACAAACGCCCTTGGTGCTCGGCCAGACGCGCGCTATACGTGGCCAGACGCGCCACGGCATCCGCCGTCAACGGGGCCATGCCTTCTTCGGAGGTGCGGGTTTTGAGCAACTGGGCGAACTGCTCCAGGCTCTCATCGACCATCGGGATGTCTTCGTCGAAGTCCACCAGGACGCGGAACATTTCCTGGAAGTCCGGATCGAGGTCTTGCAGGGTGTAATACAGTTGACGGGCGCCGATGATGACGACTTTGACCGCCAACGGAATGTGTTGCGGTGTCAGGGTTACGGTGGCCAGACGGCCCAGCTCACCCAGCGGCGATTCCATTTTCAGCTTGCGCGATTGCAGGGCGCGCTTGAGCGCATCCCAGACGAACGGCTCGCTGAGCATTTTTTCCGCTTCAAGGATCAGAAAACCGCCGTTGGCCCGGTGTAAGGCACCCGGGCGCAGTTGCCGATAGGTCGTGTACATCGCGCCCTGATCGGTACTGTATTCAATGCGGCCAAACAGGTTTTCGTAAGTCGGGTGCGGCTCGAACACCACCGGCGCACCACCACTGGCCGAATGCCCGACGACCAGGCTCGGCGCGTATTGCTCTTCCAGCAGCTTGCGGGCAATGGCGTCGGTCTTGCTGTCGTCCACCAGTTGCTCGACAACCGTCTTGAGCAGGTAAACCTGCATCGCTTGCAGGTAACCGCACACGGCCGCGTTCTCGGCGTACTTCTCCGACAACGGCGACAGCAACGGCTGCAACGCGAGTGTGATGGTTCCTTCGTTGAGGTGGCGCAGTTGATTGCTCGACTCACGCTTCCATTGCGGCAGGCTGGCGAGCTCTTCGTTCAGACGCTCTTCCAGACCAGAGATGTCCTCGTGAAAACGTTCGCGATCGGCTTCCGGCAACTGGGCGAATTCCGCTTCATCCAGCGCTTTGCCTTCGCTCATGGGGGTAAAGGCGATGTTGCTGGCGTCGCGGTACAGCGCGACTTCTTTTTCCAGGGCCAGACGCTCGATGACGTCCAGCGCCTTGTCGTAGCGCTGATTGAAGGCACGATCGATGGCGCTTTTCTTCTGCTGGTAGGACGGGTGTTCAAACACCGCCGGAAAGGTCGCCAGCAGGTTGTCGATCAAGCCATTGATGTCGCCAATGAATGCGCCCGCGGTACCTGACGGCAATTCCAGGGCGCGAGGCTCGCGCGGCTCATCGAAATTGTTGACATAGACCCAGTCGGCCGGGGTCTGCAGGCGCTTGCCTTCGGCTTTCAGGTAACGTTTGACGAACGAGAACCGGCCGGTGCCAGGCTCACCCATGACAAAGACGTTGTAACCGGGGCGTGGCATGGCCACGCCGAACTGCAAGGCTTCGACCGCACGTTCCTGGCCAAGCACACCGCGGAAGGGCTCCAGATCATTGGTGGTAGAGAAGCTGAACTGTTCAGCGGAAAACGGACGGGTCAGCGCTTCAGGCGCTAGACGCAAGCTGGCAGCAACAGGATCAGGCATCGGGCTTCCTTACATCAGGCGGGGCAGATAGCGGCATTCTGGCGCTGCCCATACCTCACTTGCAAGGCGCACCTCCAGCCAAAGCATAGACAAACTGCCATCCCTCAGCGGGCCGGGGCTAAATCAATGATTTCAGCGGATGTTTTGCGAAAAATCACGGAACCTCGGGATCGTGCCTAAACTCCAAATTGCGCGGCTGGACCAATAACCAGCCTAACTGGCGCCAAAATGGCACCAGTCTCCCTTGTCCATCGGTATGCAAACAAAGAGAACATAGCTATGAAACGGATTCTTCTCGGTACTCTCTTCACCGTTGTATCCCTCAACGCCATGGCGCAAGCCCCAGGCGGCCCGGATTGTGGTTGGGGCAACATGCTGTTCGAAGGTCAGCGTGGCACCCCGGCTCACTTCATGGCCTCCATTACCAACGGCACGTCCGGTAACGCGACCTTCGGCATGACGTCCGGCACCAACGGCTGCGCCACGAATTCGTCGCTGACCTACGGCGGCAAATCCTGGTTTGCCATGAATGGCATGATGAACGAGCTGTCCGAAGACATGGCTAAAGGTCAGGGCGAAGCGCTGACCACTTACGCCGTGGTCCTTGGCGTGGCGCCGCAAGACCGTGCGCATTTCGCCGCCGTGACTCACGAGCATTTCCAGCAAATCTTCAGCAAGGCGGATGTAACCGCTGAAGATGTGCATACCAACACCCTGGCCGTTCTGAAGAACGACCCGCGTCTGGCCAAGTACGCCACTCAAGCTTAAGCTCGACTCGCCCGCTCCTTTCGGGGAGCGGATTTGTTTTTTTGGCCCGCCCCTCTTTGGGTCTTTGTTTTTTTCGAATTAAGTTGCCCACTATGCTCAAACGCCTTGCCTGGCTGACGCTCTGTGTCTGCGCCCCGCTGTCCGCTGCGCCGCACATCGACCCTCAACGTTTGCAGCAATTGGCCAATGACCCCTTCTGGATTTCCCTGGGACACTACGAAACCGCCAAACTCGGCGGCTGGCGCAGCTATATCAGCGACAAGGCGTTCTTCTTGGCGCCCGACGGCAACGAACACCCCGAGCGTGAACTGGCGGCTACCGTGCAAGCGTTGTACGCCCCGGCCAGTGCCGGCGAACAACACGCTCAATGCGTTTACCCAGCCCGTACCCGCTGGCTGAAATCGCAACTCAACCTGACCGGTCTGCCGACGCCTGCCTGCACTGAGTTCAAGCAATGGTTCAAGGACGTCTCGCCCCACAGTGCGGTGATGATTTTCCCGGCAGCTTACTTGAACAGTCCGTCATCGATGTTCGGCCACACGTTGCTGCGCATCGACCAGGCGGATGTGCAAAGCGACCAAACGGCCCTGCTTAGCTACGCCATCAACTTCGGCGCCTTCATCGAAGGTTCGGACAACAGCATCCTCTTCGCCTGGAAAGGCTTGATGGGTGGTTATCCCGGGCTTTTTTCGCTGGTGCCCTATCAGGAAAAACTCTCGGAATACCGCAGCCTCGAGAACCGTGACTTGTGGGAGTACCGGCTGAACCTGACCCCGCCAGAAACCGAGCGTATGGTCGAGCACGTCTGGGAGCTGAAGCAGGTCCGGTTCGACTATTTCTTCTTCGACGAAAACTGCTCCTATCGCTTGCTGGAATTGCTGCAAGTGGCGCGCCCCAGCCTGCGGCTGACAGAGCAATTCCCGCTGACCGCGATTCCTACCGACACCGTCAAGGCCGTGAAAGAAGCGGGTTTGGTGGAATCGATTGAATATCGCCCGTCCCGCGAACGTGAATTATTGAGCCGTGTCGAACCGCTGAACCCCGATGAACAGCAATGGGTGCTGAAAGTCAGCGCCGACCAGAAGCAGTTACAGGAACCCGCTTTCAAGGCGCAACCCAAGGATCGCCAGGCGCTGATCATCGACGCGGCTTATCGTCTGGAACGCTACCGCGCCAATGGCCAGGAACGTGACCCCACGCAGGCTCAGCGCAGTTTCGAACTGCTGCGGGCGATCAACCAGAACCCCGCGCCCGAGCTGGATATCCCGCAACCCGGCTTGCCCGAGGATGGTCACGAGTCGCGAACCTGGCAGGCCGGTGTCGGCACCCGGGGTGACAAGGCGTTCGGCGAATACGGCCTGCGTATGGCCTATCACGATCTCAACGACAACGCCGAAAGCTTCCCGCTCGGTGCACAAATTGAAATCCTGCAAATGAAACTGCGCCAGTACGAAGGCAATCACTGGCAGTTTCAGCAGCTTGATCTGGCAACGATTCGCTCCTTCACCCCGCGCAATGAGTTGCTGCAACCACTGTCGTGGCAGGTGACTGGCGGCCTGGAACGCGTGCCGGGCAAACATGATGACGAAACCCTGGTCAGCCACATCAATGGCGGTGGCGGCGGTACCTGGGAACTGGGCGACGACATGCTCGGTTTTGCCCTGGGGACCGCGCGCATTGAACACAACAACGACTTCGCCGGTTTCATCGCCCCGGCGGCGGGTTTCAATACCGGCGTGTTGTGGAAAAACCCGCTGGGCAATTTCAGTCTGGAAACCAAAGGCGATTTCTTCACCAATGGTGAAGTGCGCCGTAGCATCAGCCTGAATCAGCAGTGGGAACTGTCGCGCAATCTGGGCCTGCGCCTGAGCGCCCAACGCGAATTCAGCCACCTCGCCACACCGGAGAATGAAGTGATGCTTGAGGTGAAGTGGTATCACTATTGACCTGACACAGCCATACCCTTGTGGGATTGGTGAGTCGCCGGCGGACATCCGGCAAAACTAAAAGCCTGCCACCATGGCCCAAACCCTATAACGGGAGAAGAGCATGAGCCGCGCTTTCGTCAACGAAGATAACGCCGCCGCGCAAGCCGATCAGCCTGTCGAACGGCAAGTCAGCACGCAACCCAATTACGTCACGCCCGCGGGCCTGGCCCAATTGCAGGCGAAAGTATCCGAACTGCAACACCTGCACAGCGAGCAATCGGCCAGAGGGGAGCAAGCAGACAAGCAGCGCCAAGCGGACCTTGAGCGCGATTTGCGATATTTCAACCAGCGCCTGCAAAGCGCGCAGGTAGTAACCGCCGCCAGCTCGACTGAAAAAGTGCAGATCGGCAGCCGTGTGACGTTCGTTAATGAACACGACACCGGGCAAACCGTGCAGTTGGTGGGTGAAGACCAGGCCGACGCGACCGCGGGCCTGATCAATTGGGGTTCACCGTTGGGTCGGGCGTTGCTCGGGGCGCAACTCGGCGACGAGGTGCTGTGGCAACGCCCGGCGGGTGATCAACTGATCGAGATCACCCGTATCGAACCGGCTTAAACCACGCCCTGGGCGAGCATGGCGTCGGCAACTTTGACGAAGCCGGCGATGTTCGCGCCTTTGACATAGTTGACCCGGCCGTTCTCTTCACCGTAATGCACGCAAGCATGGTGGATCGATTGCATGATCGCGTGGAGCTTGTTGTCGACTTCACCACCGGTCCACAGCAGACGCATGGCATTCTGCGACATTTCCAGCCCGCTCACCGCCACACCACCCGCGTTGGAAGCCTTGCCCGGCGCGAACAGAATCCCCGCTTCGATAAACAGGTCCACGGCCTCCAGGGTAGTCGGCATGTTGGCCCCTTCCGCCACACAGATACAGCCGTTGCGTAGCAGCGTACGAGCCGCCTCGGCGTCCAGTTCGTTTTGTGTAGCGCATGGCAGCGCGATGTCGCAGCTCAGCGTCCATGGGTGATGGCCCGCCAGGAACTCCAGACCGAATCGGCCGGCCAGTTCACTGATACGTCCACGCTGGACATTTTTCAGCTCCAGCACCGCCAGCCATTGCTCTTCGGTCAAACCGCTTTCGCAGTAGAGCGTGCCTTCGGAGTCGGACAGCGAAACCACGACGCCGCCCAGGTCCATGACCTTGCGTGCCGCATATTGTGCGACGTTACCGGATCCAGAGATTGCAACGCGTTTGCCTTCAACGGTTTGACCACTGCGCTTGAGCATTTCCTCGGCGAAGTACACGCAGCCAAAACCGGTGGCTTCCGGACGAATCAGGCTGCCGCCATAGCTGGGGCCCTTGCCGGTCAATACGCTGGTGAACTGGTTGCTCAGGCGCTTGTATTGCCCGAACAGGAAACCGATTTCGCGGGCACCGACGCCGATATCACCGGCCGGCACGTCAACGTCCGCACCGATGTGCCGGTACAACTCGCTCATGAAGGCCTGGCAGAAGCGCATGACTTCAGCGTCGCTCTTACCTTTGGGGTCGAAGTCCGAACCACCTTTGCCACCACCCATCGGCAACGACGTCAGCGAGTTTTTGAACGTCTGTTCGAAGGCGAGGAACTTCAACACGCCGAGGTTCACCGAAGGATGGAAACGCAGCCCGCCCTTGTAAGGACCAATCGCGCTGTTCATCTGGATACGGAAACCGCGATTGACCTGCACTTTGCCTTGATCGTCGACCCAGGAAACCCGGAAAACGACCGCGCGCTCAGGTTCGCAGATCCGCTCCAGAATGCCGGAAGTCAAATAATGCGGATTGGCTTCGAGAAAAGGCCACAGGCTGCGCAGGACTTCTTCCACGGCCTGGTGGAATTCAGGCTGGTCAGGGTCGCGTTTTTTCAGACGGGCAAGGAAGGATTCGACGGATTCGATCATGGAACAGTCTCGGCAGATTTGTTGTCGTTGGGAGAGATTGGGCCGGACTCTAACAAACAGAATGCGCACAATGACAGCGCCGAATGTCGCAATTATGAAATTAAATGGTGCGCCAAGTATAAATAAGTCCGGTTTTCGAACTGTTTTCGCACCGAAACAGGGAACAACCCTTCGCGTTTTGCACCATCAGTGACAACTGAAGCCCCAAAAAAAACGGAGCCCGAAGGCTCCGCTTTTCATGCAACCAGCCCGGATCAGGCCAGTTTTTTGTGCCTTACACGATGCGGCTGGGTAGCCGCTTCGCCGAGACGCTTGCGGCGATCGGCTTCGTATTCGGTGTAGTTACCTTCGAAGAACACCGCTTGCGAGTCGTCTTCGTACGCCAGGATGTGCGTCGCGACGCGGTCAAGGAACCACCGATCGTGAGAGATCACAATGGCGGCGCCCGGGAAGTCCAGCAGGGCTTCTTCCAGGGAGCGCAGGGTTTCAACGTCGAGGTCGTTGGACGGTTCGTCGAGCAGCAGGACGTTGCCGCCCTCTTTCAGGGTCAGGGCCAGGTGCAAGCGACCGCGCTCACCACCGGACAGGTCCTTGACGAACTTCTGCTGATCGCCGCCCTTGAAGTTGAAGCGACCGACGTAGGTACGCGACGGAATCTCGTAGTTACCGATGCGGATCTGATCCGAACCGTCGGAGATTTGCTGGAATACGGTCTTGCTGCCGTCCAGGTCTTCGCGGCTCTGATCGACGCACGCCAGTTGCACGGTTTCGCCGACTTCGATGCTGCCCGAGTCCGGCGTTTCCTTGCCCATCAGCATGCGGAACAGGGTCGATTTACCGGCACCGTTACCGCCGATCACACCAACGATGGCGCCTTTAGGCATGGAGAACGACAGGTTGTCGATCAACACGCGATCGCCGTAGCCCTTGGAAACGTTCTTGAATTCGATGACCTTGTCACCCAGGCGCGGACCGGCCGGGATGTAGATCTCGTTGGTTTCGCTGCGCTTCTGGAATTCCTGCGATTGCATTTCTTCGAAGCGTTGCAGGCGAGCCTTGGATTTCGACTGGCGGGCCTTGGCGCCTTTGCGCACCCACTCCAGTTCTTCCTTCATGGCCTTTTCGTGAGCCGATTGCTGCTTGGATTCGGCCGCCAGACGATCGGACTTGGCTTCAAGCCAACCCGAATAGTTGCCCTCGTACGGGATACCGGCGCCGCGGTCGAGTTCCAGAATCCAGCCAGCAACGTTGTCCAGGAAGTACCGGTCGTGCGTGATCGCAACCACGGTGCCCGGGAAATCGTGCAGGAAGTGCTCCAGCCAGGCGACGGAATCGGCATCCAGGTGGTTGGTGGGTTCGTCGAGCAGCAGCATGTCCGGCGCGGAGAGCAGCAGACGGCACAGGGCCACACGACGCTTTTCACCACCGGACAGGAATTCGACCTTGGCGTCCCAGGCCGGCAGGCGCAGCGCATCGGCGGCGACTTCCAGTTGGCGCTCAAGGTTGTGACCATCGCTCGCTTGCAGGATGGCTTCGAGCTTGGCTTGTTCAGCCGCCAGCTTGTCGAAGTCGGCATCTTCTTCAGCGTAAGCCGCGTAGACCTCGTCCAGGCGAGCCTGGGCGTTCTTGATTACGCTGACCGCTTCCTCGACCACTTCACGCACGGTTTTGGTCGGGTCCAGGATGGGTTCCTGAGGCAGGTAGCCGATGTTCAGCTCCGGCATCGGACGGGCTTCGCCCTCGAACTCGGTGTCGACGCCGGCCATGATTTTCAGCAGCGTGGACTTACCCGAACCGTTGAGGCCGAGTACACCGATCTTGGCGCCTGGGAAGAACGACAGAGAAATGTTTTTCAGGATTTCCCGCTTCGGCGGAACAACTTTGCCCAGCCGATGCATGGTGAAGACGTATTGAGCCATGGAGAACCTTGGGTCAGTGACAGATGAATGATTGGAGCGCAGGCGAAGCCCGGCCAGACCGTGCGCGTCGTCCGAATGATAGCTATCAATACGTGCGCGCTGAAAAAGTCTGATTTTAGGAGCTGGAACGCTCCCGCGTAACCGGCAAAGCTACCTGATTGACGGAAGGCAGTCCAGCCGAGCGGGACTGGCACTTAGCCACAACTCAAGGCATGCTAGCCGCCCTTCGGGCGTCCGACTTATAGTGCACGTCGCGCCAGCCCAGTCAAACCGCAGGATTACAGTTTGCCTAATGCCACTTCGCCTGTTTCCGTGAGCGCCCCCCGTCCTGCAACCGGCTCACCCCTGCGCGGAACCTTGAAGGGCACACTGGCCACCCTCGTCCTGTTGCTGCTCGCCCTGCTGTTCTGGCAGTTGCTGGACCAACTGCGCGAAACCCAGAAAAGCCAGCGCCAATACACCATCGATTACACCGCCGATCTGGCCGCGCAAGTCAGCCTGAACATGGCGCTCAACGCCCAGATCGCCCTCAATCTGCTACCGATCGTCGAACAACCGCAAAGCCCCGACGAACAGCAGGCGCTGCTGCGCAAGCTGCAACGGTCATTGCCCGAACTGCGCAGCCTGGTCTTGCTCAGCCCCTCCGGAAAAATCCTCAGTGACAGCGCCGATGACAACCAGGACGCCGATTACCTGAGTGACCTGGTGCGGCGCAGTCGCGCCCAGGCGCACTACTTCAGCAACGCCGATGACGGTTCGGTGGTGCATCTTCTGTTGCATCAAGCCAGCGGCAGCACCCGTGGCTATTGGGATCTGCGCCTGACACCGGCTTTTCTCTCAAGCCTGACCAAACTGGATGAAGCCGGTATCCGCCCACGGTGGCTGGTGGAAAACCGGGTCAATCGCCAGATCATCAGCCGCGATGATGCATGGCCCTCAAGCAAGCCAACCGTGCTGACGCCAAATGAACTGGCCAGCAGTGTGCTGACCGTTCCCTTGAGCAACAGCGACTGGCAACTGCGCGGCTTGTTCGATCGCCAACACGTGCTCGAAGACCTGTTGCCGGCATTCATTGGCAAATGCCTGCTGGGCCTGGCGCTCTCTCTGCTGCCCTTCATTGCGCTTCTGAACATGCGTCGGCGTCAACGCCAATTGAATGAGGGCCGTCGCCGTTATCAAGACATTTTCGAAGGCACCGGCGTGGCCCTGTGCGTACTCGACGTGGCCGGGCTCAAGAGCTTTTACGAAAAGGCTCAACTACACAGGCGCGAACAATTGCAAACCTGGCTCGATTCCCCGGACAAACGCCGGCAACTGCTTCAGGAGTTGCGCATCACCGAGGTCAACCAGGTCGCCCTGCAACTGCTCAACGTCAAATCCTGCGATCAAGCCTGGAACCTGCTGATCGACGGCAACCCGCTGGACGGCACCGCCATTGGCAATCAAGTACTCGAAGCGGTGTTCAACCAACAAAAGCAGCTCGAACTCGAAATCAAACTGCAGGATGCCCAGGATCGCGATCAGCATTTGTGGCTGGTCCTGCGTCTGCCGGTCGATCAGGACGACTATAAAGCCGTGATCCTGAGTATCACTGACATCACCAGCCGCAAGCTGATCGAGCTGTCGCTGCTGGAGCGTGAAGGTTTCTGGTCCGACGTGGTGCGCACCGTGCCGGATCACCTGTACGTACAGGACGTGATCAGTCAGCGGATGATTTTCAGCAACCACCACCTGGGGCAGACCCTGGGTTACGACCGCACCGAACTGCATCAAATGGGTGAGTATTTCTGGGAAATCCTGCTGCACCCCGAAGACGCCGATGGCTACCATCGCTCACGCCAGATCCAGCGCCAGGGTGGTTTCAGCCAATTGATGCAGTGCCAACTGCGCTTCCGCCACCGTGATGGCAAATGGCGCAGGTTCGAGATTCGCGAACAGGCCCTGGCACGGGACAAGCACAATCAAGTCACGCGGATTATTGGTGTGGCCAAGGACATCACCGATCAGATCGAAGCCAGCGAGTCATTGCGCGACAGCGAACAGCGTTACCGGATGCTCGCCGAAAGCATCAGCGACGTGATTTTCTCGACGGACAGCAAGCTCTCGCTCAACTACGTCAGCCCTTCGGTGCGGGCAGTGCTCGGTTACGACGCGGGGTGGATCTTCCAGAACGGCTGGCAATCGATCATCGCCAACCCTCAACAACTGACCGGCGTCTTTGACCTGATGGACCGGGTCAGCAAAGCGCTGGATAAACCCGAGCAACTGGCGCTTTTGCGCAGCCAGGTGCAGACCCAATTGTTTCTGTTCGATTGCCTGCGGGCCGACGGCCGCAAGATCCCCATCGAACTGAGGGTGGTGCTGGTCTGGGACGAACACGGCGCATTCGAAGGCGTGCTCGGTGTCGGTCGCGACATCAGCCAGCAGCGTCGGGCCGAGAAAGACCTGCGCATGGCGGCCACGGTATTTGAGCACTCCACCTCGGCCATTCTGATCACCGACCCGGCCGGTTATATCGTTCAGGCCAACGACGCGTTCAGTCGCGTCAGCGGGTATGCCGTGGAGCAAGTGCTCGACGAGTTGCCGAACATGCTGACCGTCGACGAGCATCAGGATTCGCATCTGCGCTACGTGCTCAAGCAACTTCATCAGAACAGCACCTGGGAAGGCGAAGTCTGGCTCAAGCGTCGCAACGGCGAACACTACCCGGCCTGGGTCGGCATCACGGCCGTGCTCGACGATGAAGGTGATCTGGCCAGCTACGTGTGCTTCTTCAGCGACATCAGCGAACGCAAGGCCAGTGAACAGCGGATTCACCGCCTCGCCTACTACGACGCCCTGACCCATCTGCCCAATCGCACGCTGTTCCAGGACCGGCTGCACACCGCACTGCAATCGGCGGAACGGCAGAAGTCCTGGGTGGTGTTGATGTTCCTCGACCTGGACCGTTTCAAGCCGATCAACGACTCCCTCGGTCACGCCGCCGGCGACCGCATGCTCAAGGAAATGGCCACGCGCCTGCTCGGCTGCGTCGACGATGACGACACCGTGGCGCGTATGGGCGGGGATGAGTTCACTTTGTTGCTGCAACCGAAGGTCAATCGTGAAATCGCGCTGAACCGGGCGATTCATGTGGCGGAACAAATTCTCGCCAGCCTGGTGAAACCCTTTGTGCTGGAAGGCCGCGAGTTCTTCGTCACGGCCAGTATCGGGATCGCGCTGAGCCCGCAGGACGGCAACGAACTCAGTCAATTGATGAAGAACGCCGACACGGCGATGTACCACGCCAAGGAGCGCGGCAAGAACAACTTCCAGTTTTATCAGGCGGACATGAACGCCAGCGCTCTGGAGCGTCTGGAGCTGGAAAGCGACTTGCGCCACGCGCTGGAACAGAACGAATTCACGCTGTATTACCAACCGCAGTTCAGCGGCGATGGCAAACGATTGACCGGTGCCGAAGCCTTGCTGCGCTGGCGTCATCCGCGACGCGGTCTGGTGCCGCCGGGGGATTTCATTCCCGTGCTCGAAGAGCTCGGCCTGGTGGTGGATGTCGGCGATTGGGTGATCGGCGAAGCGTGCCGTCAGCTCAAGACCTGGCACCAGACGAACGTCCGTGTTCCGAAGGTTTCAGTAAACATCTCGGCTCGGCAGTTCTCCGACGGTCAGTTGGGCACGCGAATCGCCAACATCCTCAAGGAAACCGGCCTGCCGCCGGCGTGCCTGGAGCTGGAGCTGACCGAAAGTATCCTGATGCGTGAAGTCAGCGAGGCGATGCAGATTCTCGCCGGGTTGAAAAACCTCGGCCTGAGCATTGCGGTCGACGACTTTGGCACGGGTTATTCTTCGCTCAATTACCTTAAGCAATTCCCGATTGATGTCCTGAAAATCGACCGTACGTTTGTCGATGGCCTGCCGTCCGGCGAACAGGATGCGCAAATTGCCCGGGCGATCATCGCCATGGCTCACAGCCTGAACCTGGCGGTGATCGCCGAGGGCGTGGAAACCCAGGAGCAACTCGACTTCCTGCGTGAGCATGGGTGTGATGAGGTTCAGGGTTACCTGTTCGGCCGGCCGATGCCGCCTGCCCGGTTTGAGGCACAGTTCAGCAATGATGCGCTCTTCATGTTCGACTGATTGGAGCTAACAGCTCCGATCAGTCGAACATGAAGAAAGCTGCAAGTTCCAAGTGGCAAGCGACAAGCAAGAGCGAATCGGCTTTTACTTGTCGCTTGCGGCTTGTGGCTTGAAGCCCGCTTATCCACAACCTGATTGTGTTTCATATCCCTTCTAAAAGCGGTTGGGTTAGAATGCCCCCCTTTTCTGCCCCCGATCCTTGAGGACCGCCATGTTCAGCCGTGATTTGACTATTGCCAAGTACGACGCCGACCTTTTTGCCGCCATGGAGCAAGAAGCTCAGCGCCAGGAAGAACACATCGAGCTGATCGCTTCGGAAAACTACACCAGCCCAGCGGTGATGGAAGCTCAAGGCTCGGTACTGACCAACAAGTATGCCGAAGGCTACCCGGGCAAGCGCTACTACGGTGGCTGCGAGTTCGTTGACATCGTCGAGCAACTGGCCATCGACCGTGCCAAAGAACTGTTCGGCGCCGATTACGCCAACGTTCAGCCACACGCCGGTTCCCAAGCCAACAGCGCCGTTTACCTGGCCCTGCTGTCGGCTGGCGACACCATCCTGGGCATGAGCCTGGCCCACGGTGGTCACCTGACCCACGGTGCCAGCGTTTCGTCCTCCGGCAAGCTGTACAACGCCATCCAGTACGGCATCGACGCCAACGGCCTGATCGACTACGACGAAGTCGAGCGCCTGGCGGTTGAGCACAAGCCAAAAATGATCGTGGCTGGTTTCTCTGCCTACTCGCAGATTCTGGACTTCCCGCGTTTCCGCGAAATCGCCGACAAAGTGGGCGCTTACCTGTTCGTCGACATGGCCCACGTGGCCGGTCTGGTCGCCGCTGGCGTTTACCCGAACCCGGTGCCATTCGCTGACGTCGTGACCACCACCACGCACAAGACCCTGCGCGGTCCACGTGGCGGCCTGATCCTGGCTCGCGCCAACGCCGACATCGAGAAGAAGCTGAACTCCGCCGTATTCCCGGGCGCCCAGGGTGGCCCACTGGAGCACGTGATTGCCGCCAAGGCGATCTGCTTCAAGGAAGCGCTGCAGCCTGAGTTCAAGGCCTACCAGCAACAAGTGGTGAAAAACGCCAAGGCCATGGCCGGCGTGTTCATCGAGCGCGGTTTCGACGTGGTCTCCGGTGGTACCGAGAACCACCTGTTCCTGCTGTCGCTGATCAAGCAGGAAATTTCCGGTAAAGACGCTGACGCCGCACTGGGCAAAGCGTTCATCACCGTGAACAAGAACTCCGTGCCAAACGACCCACGCTCCCCGTTCGTCACCTCCGGCCTGCGCTTCGGTACACCGGCTGTGACCACTCGCGGCTTCAAGGAAGCTGAGTGCAAGGAACTGGCCGGCTGGATCTGCGACATCCTGGCAGACCTGAACAACGAAGCGGTGATCGACGCCGTTCGTGAGAAGGTCAAGGCTATCTGCAAGAAGCTGCCGGTGTACGGCGCTTAATCAGCCCGCTAAACCGTAGCAATAAAAAAACCGGCCAGTGATGGCCGGTTTTTTAATGCCCGCGAAATGACCTCCACACCGGCATTTGATTCAGTTGGCCGCCACCCGCGCAAACCCTTCTCGAATCTTATCTTCCGGCAGATCATCGGCAATGAACACAATCACGCTTTCCCGCGCCTCGCCCTCTGCCCATTCTGTGTCCCAGTCGAAGCCGTACAACTTCAGTACACCCTGAAACACCATCCGACGCGGCTCTCCAAGGATGTTCAACACCCCTTTGTAGCGCAGCAATTGCTTGCCATGGTCTTCCAGCAGTTCGTTCATGAACTCGCTGAGTTTGTCGATATCCAGCGGCTTGTCGGTGCGCAGCACCAGGCTGGAGATGCGGTCGATGGACGGCGCTTTACTCACCGGACGCAAACTCACGCCACCACCCAGGTCGGCATTCAGGTTAAAACCACGCACGTCGAGCAATTCCGCCAGATCGATCTTGCCGTGATCCACCACGCGGATCGGTGCGCGTCGGTTGATGCGGGTCAGGCGCTCACTTAATGCGGTGAATGTCGCTTCGTCCACCAGATCGCGCTTGCTCACCAGCAAGCGGTCGGCGAAACCGATTTGTGCCTGGGCGATGGTTTGGGTCAGGTGAGTCTCGGCATGCGCCGCGTCTACCAGGGTGATGATGCCGTCGAGGATGTAACGCTCGCGCAGTTCTTCGTCGATGAAGAAGGTTTGCGCCACCGGTGCCGGATCGGCCAGGCCAGTGCATTCGATCACCAGACGGTCGAAGGCGATGTCGCCGCTGTCCAGGCGTTCGAGCAACAGGTACAGCGCTTTGGTCAGATCGGTATGGATGGTGCAGCAGACGCAGCCGTTGGACAGCGTCATGACTTGTACCGGCTCATCGCCCAACAGCTGGGTATCGATACCGGCATCACTGAATTCGTTTTCGATCACGGCGATTTTCAGCCCGTGCTCGGCTTTGAGCAGGTGACGCAACAGCGTGGTCTTGCCGGCGCCGAGGAAGCCGCTGAGGATTGTTACCGGGATAGGGGGTAGCAAAAGAAGGTCTCCCATACACTGAAAAAACTGTAGGAGCCTGGCTTGCCAGCGATGGCGTCTTCAAGATCGCTATCGCCGGCAAGCCAGGCTCCTACAGTGGTGTGTTACCTAAGCCTCGTGCTTCAACAACACTTCGGCCCACCCTTGCCACCGTAACGCGCTTCCTGACGTTCGCGGAAGAACATTTCGTAGCTCATCACCGGTTTGTCCGGGTGTTTGGTTTGCATATGCTCGACGTAGGTGTCGTAGTCGGGCATGCCGACCATCAGGCGCGCCGCCTGACCGAGGTATTTACCGAGGCGACTCAGGTCATTGAACATGTTTGCAATCCTCGATTACGCGTCCGGCAAGGCCTGGAATGGCGATTCTTTATCCGTACGTTCTTTTTTACCCCAGGAGGCAATGCCGACCTTGAGTGCGTAGAACAGGATACTGAACACCACGAACAGGAACAGCACCGTCAGCGTTGCGTTGGTGTAGGCGTTGAAGATTACGTGCTGCATCTGTGTGATGTCCTTGGCCGGGGCGAGGATCTGACCATTGGCCAGCGCATCGCTGTATTTCCTGGCCAGCGACAGGAAGCCAATCGCCGGGTTGGCGTCGAACAGCTTGATGAAGCCTGCAGTAGTGGTGCAAATCAGCAGCCAGACCGCTGGTAGCATGGTCACCCAGACGTAGCGCTGGCGTTTCATTTTGATCAGCACAACGGTGCCGAGCATCAACGCGATACCGGCCAGCATCTGGTTGGAAATACCGAACAGCGGCCACAAAGTGTTGATACCGCCCAATGGGTCGATCACGCCCTGGTAGAGCAACCAGCCCCACATCGCTACACAACCGGCAGTGGCGATCAGGTTGGCGGTCCAGGACTCGGTGCGTTTCAGCGCCGGCACGAAGGTGCCGAGCAAGTCCTGGAGCATGAAACGACCGGCACGGGTGCCGGCGTCGACAGCGGTCAGGATGAACAGCGCTTCGAACAGGATCGCGAAGTGATACCAGAACGCCATGGTGTTTTCACCCGGCAGGACACTGTGCAGGATCTGCGCAATACCGACCGCCAGGGTCGGCGCACCACCGGCACGGGCCAGGATGGTGGTTTCGCCGATGTCATGGGCCACCGCTTGCAGGGCTTCCGGGGTAATGGCAAAGCCCCAGTTGCTAACCGCTTGCGCCACTGCCACCACATCACCGCCAACCACGGCTGGCGGGCTGTTCATCGCGAAGTACACGCCCGGTTCGATCACCGAGGCGGCAACTATGGCCATGATGGCGACGAACGATTCCATCAGCATGCCGCCGTAACCGATGTAACGGGCGTTGGTTTCGTTATCCAGCAGCTTCGGCGTGGTACCGGAGGAGATCAGCGCGTGAAAACCCGAGACCGCGCCACAGGCGATGGTGATGAACAGGAACGGGAACAGACCGCCCTTCCACACAGGCCCCGTACCATCGACAAACTGGGTCAACGCCGGCATTTTCAACTCGGGCATGGTCACCAGAATACCGATCGCCAAGGCGACGATGGTGCCGATTTTCAGGAACGTTGACAGATAATCGCGCGGAGCCAGAATCAGCCACACCGGCAGAACCGCCGCGACAAAACCGTAACCGACCAGCATCCAGGTAATCTGAATCCCGGTGAAGCTGAACGCCTTGGCCCAGACCGGATCAGCAGCAATCTGCCCACCGAGCCAGATCGACCCCAGCAGCAGCAGCACGCCGACCACGGAGATCTCACCAATGCGGCCCGGGCGGATATAGCGCATGTAGATGCCCATGAACATCGCAATCGGAATGGTCGCCATGACCGTGAAAATACCCCACGGACTTTCGGCCAGGGCCTTGACCACGATCAGCGCCAGCACCGCAAGGA
>NZ_AKJS01000035.1 GCF_000282215.1 Pseudomonas sp. GM21 | reverse complement strand
ACCGCAGAAATGGATATGTACATCTGCAAGAAACTAGTCGGCTGTCAGGCCGTTATCGCTGGCAGGCTAGCTCCCACAATTTGAATGGTGTGCATCCGGGGGAGCCAGGTCGGCCCGAAGGCCGCCTCGGCTCACTCCGCCCCACCCTCCCCCTCGGGAACCACTTTGTTCTGAGTCAGGTAACGGTCGAGCGTCTCATTGTTAGCAGGCGAATTATCCCCCGCCACCTGCCACATATTCCGCTCAATCCCCTGCGCCAGCAAATGCCCGACCGCAGCCTCAATGGCCGACAACACACACAATTGCGCCGGTTCATTCGTGGTATAGCCGACTTCCGCCTCCAGCAACTTCTTGAACTCGATAAACTTGAACACCCCGGCACTGCGGCTCACGGAGTAGATCGTCTTGCTGGTCATGACGTTGGCCAACACCTGACCACTGCGCACATCCACTGCCCGCAGGTTGACCGTCACCTGATCCACCCGGTACTCCCGGGTAATGTCGATCCCCAGATAGCGCGCCCCTTCCCCGCCGCTGCGCACGTTGGTGTCATAGGCAATAATCCCGCCTTCGAGCATCATGTTCGCCGCTTGCAGCGGCGGCAGTTCACCCTGGATGTTCACCGGTGTGTTGGCTTTTTTCTGCGAGGCGCGAATGATCTTGCGCTCGGTCAGCAGGTTCTGCAGCCCTTCCCGTTCCAGCACCACAAACCAGCCGCTGGCCTGCATCGCATCCATCAACATGCTCGCCGCGCCCTGGGTCACGCTGGTAGAAAACGAACTGGCCGGGGTCGGTTTGTATTGCCCGGTCTGGTCCCGAAATCCGTACACCACCGCCATCAACCGGCCCTTGGGTCGTGGCATTTTCAGCAAGTCGTAATAGGTCGACGCCCGTGGTGTCAGGGTCGGGGTTTCGGTGTCCTGCTCGGCCGACACCGGCTCGCGCAGACCACAACCTTGCAATGTCGCCAACAACAGCCCTAGCACTATTATTTTTTTCATGTCCCCAACTCCCCATCGACCGAAAGCCCCATCAAGGGTTTAGGCCGTTAACCTGGATTTCCGAAATTTCACCGGTCGCGCGGTCGGTCACTTCAATGGTCAGTGAACCCGAATCGTCGACAACGTTGACAACAAAAGCGTCGGTAGAAAGGCTCCCCGAGTTACCGGAAGAGATGTTGTCCAACACTTGCCCCAGCAAGCGCGATTGAAGCTGACTGGTGAACCGTTCCAGCGCGGAAGTGCCGGCCACGGGGGTGCGGTTGTTCAGGTCAGGGTCGTCATAGTCGTTCTGCGCCTGAGCGTTGTTGAGCAGCCAGGTGCCATTCAACGGGTTGCCACCGAACGAGGGGTTGACGGGCGTATAGACCAGCTCCGTGGCCTGGACCAAACCACCGCTTCCCAGCCAGAGCAGTAAAATGCCGGTGCGCTGCCAGAACGTTTTTGATTTCATAATTCGTCCCTCTCCAGGTCCGTTGTGTCCTGCAATAAGGCCTCCAGCTTGCGCTGGACAATTTGCCCGCGAACCCAATCGGCGGCCTGATAGGCGTCGTCTTTGAGTTCCACGGTGTTCGGTGGCAGGAAGCGTCGATAAACCAGTCGCTGCTGATATTCCACGGTCACCAGGCTGCCCCAGCGTGCCGAAGGTCGTTCGCGTACCACCAGGTTGAAATCCATCGGACTGGTGGCGCGCAGTCGTTCACTGAACGAGTAGTAAAAGTCGTGGCCAATGTGCGAGATCGTGTCATCGACGATGAACCCGAGCATTTCCTCCTCTTCGGCGGCGCTGGCGAAGGACGCCACGCACGTGAGGATCAGGGCCGCGAACCAGTGCCTGTTCATGGCGATAGCGCCTGAGGCAGTGCAGACTGGTTTTTCGGTGGGCCCGACGTGCCGTCAAGGAAGGCCTTCTCGGCCACGAACTGCCAGTCTTTGTAACTCGCCATGCCGTTGAAGTCTGACCACTGGCTGGGAAAGTCAGTCTGCTTGAGCGGCGTGTCCGTCGAAGGGCTGCTGATGCCGGTGATGCGCCCGTCGAAACCGAGCATCAACTCCCATTCCCCACCGCCAATCGGGTCCGGATACAACTGGCGCAGATGATGTTTTGGCGATGGAAAACGCTCGTCCGAAAGCAGGTCTGCCAGCTCTTTCGGATACTGGGCCAGGCCTGGTGAACTGCGGTAATAGCTGCGCAGTGCCTGGGCGTATTGGGTGCCGACCCACAGCAACTGACGTTCCCGATCGCGGCGCGAGGCGGTGGCCCACAACTCACCGGCACTGGCCAGGCCCATGCCCATCACCACGATCAGGAACAGCACGCCCAGGTAGGTGAATCCCGCCTCATCGGTGGGCTTACCACTCTGAATAAAGGCTGCCATCACGTGCCCTCCCTGTGGCTCCACTTTTGATATCGGCCACCCCACCCGCCACGCCATCCGGTGGCGCAACCAGAACCCAGGTGTCTTTACGCTCGGCAATCGGGTCCATGGGCGCGTTGCGCAGGTAACGCTGCTCGATCAGTTGATCGAGCGAATCGGGGTAACGTCCGGTGTCGCCATAGTAGTGATCCAGTGCTTCGCGCATCGCCGACAGGCTCTGGCGCAGCGTGGTTTCTTTCGACGTTTCGAGGCTGTTGAAATAGCGTGGCAAGGCAATGGTCATCAGCGTCGCGATGATTGCCATGACTACCATCAGCTCCAACAGGGTAAACCCCTTTTCCCGACGCATATGCTCACCACTCCCGGTACGCGATGCCGTTGAGCCCTTTGCCCCGGGCCTTGGAGTAGACGTCAAAGACGTCTTCACCGTCGCGCGGGTTTTGAGCCGTGCTGTCATATGAGCGCAAGCCCCAGCCACCTTCGTCGTCACGCTTGACCGCTGTCAGCGGGTCATGGGGTACGCGACGTAAAAAGTAGAACTTGGCGCCCTTGGCGCTGCGCACATCGCGCACGCCCTCCACCAGCACTTGAAGGTTGGGTGGATAACCGCTGCTGTTCAGCGACTTCTCGATATAGCCGGCGTCAAAGGCGCGTTTGTAGGCGTCGATGCCGTCGCGAATCTGGTACAGCGCAGTACGCAATTCCTGCTCTTTGCCCCGGCGCACGATGGTCTCGGTCAGCGGCGCGGCCATACCAGCCAACAGGCCGATCAGGGCCAGCGTCACGACGACTTCGATCAAGGTAAAACCGCGTTGCGAGGCGCTCATGATCAAGGAGTCTCGATGGTCACTTGAGTGGCGGTTGCAGCCAACGGCCGACCGCCAGTCACCTGAGTGGTTACGCCAGACACTGCCCGACCGCCAGTCACCTGGGTGGTTACGCCTGCCACTGGCCGGCCGCCAGTCACTTGGGTGGTCACGCCAGAAACTGCCCGGCCGCCAGTCACCTGGCTGGTAACACCCGCCACCTGCCGTGCGTTGTGTTCAGCCTCAATCGACGTTTGCATCCCGCGATCCGGTGCCTGGACGTGCATGCTGGTTTCGGTGCCGGTCTGGAATTCCATGTCTGAAGGGCTCTGGTAAGGCAGGTTGCGCACGATCCGTGGCGTGATCGACAGCACCAGTTCCGATTTGCCAACGGTGTCCTTGTTGCTGCCGAACAAGCGGCCAAGCCCTGGAATGTCACCCAGGCCCGGGATCTTGTTACCCGTGCTGCCATGGTCGTTACGCACCAGGCCTGCGAGGATTTGGGTTTCGCCGTCATGCAGGCGCAGTGTGGTCTGGGCGTTGCGGGTATCGACCTGAACCGGAATAGTGCCCTGGCGGGTCGGTTCCAGCGGCGTGGCGTTACTGACTTCCAGGGCGATCTTGATCGCCACTTCATTGTTCAAATGCACGATCGGTTGCACTTCGAGCTTGAGACCGACATCGAGGTAGGTGACGCTTTCGGTGATCACCGGCCCTTGAGTCGACGGTACCGAGGTCGCACTGATGATCGGCACGCGCTGACCAATGTGAATGCGCGCCTGTTCACGGTTGGTGACACGAATCACCGGGCTGGCCAGGGTGTTGATGTCGTTGTCTTGCGCGTTGATCTTGGCTTGCGGCGACGGTGAAATGGTGATCCGGTCGGAGTTGATGCCTTTGAGTTGATCGAGGATCGTCACGGGCGAACCGTCGGTGTTGATGACGCCGAAGGTGTTCGGCCATTGCAGGCCAAGGTCAAGAATCCGTTGGCGCGCCACTTCCATCACTTCGACTTCCAGCACCACTTCCGGGTTGGACTGATCCTGTGATTGCAGGAGCTTTTCCGCCATGCGGATGGCGTCTTCGGAGTCGCGCATGGTCAAGGTGTTGAGGCGTTCATCGACAAACACGTCGCGGGTCTTGAGCATGGTTTTGATCATGTTCAGCGCGGTGTTCGCATCGATGCTGGTCAGGTAGAAGGTGCGCATCACCAGCTCCTGGTAATCCTTGAGCTTCTGAGGCGAGTCCGGGTAGATCAGCAAGGTGTTTTCGTTCACCACTTTCTGGTGCAGCTGGTTCTGTTGCAGCAGCAGTTGCACGGCGTCTTCGATGCGCACGTCGCGCACGAAGATCGTGGCTTTCATGTCCGGGCGCAGGTCCTTGTCGAAAATGAAATTCAACCCGGCCACCTGGGACAGCACTTCGAAGATGGTTTTCAAGTTGGCGTCGCGAAATTCCAGGGTTACCGGACGGTCCAGGCGGGTGCGCAGTTGTGGATACTGAATCACGTTGCGGCTCTGCACCAGGCGAATGTTGGCTTGCAGCTCCAGGGCGCCTTGATTTTGGGGGTCGAGTTCGAGGATCTGTCTGACCTGACGGTCGGCCCCGTAAATGTCACCACGACGCAAATCCCCACGGGCCAGTTCGAGTTTTTCATCCATGCTGCGCAGGTACTCGAGTTGACGCAGCGCGTCCTGAGCGCGACGGTTGTTCGGTTCGATGTTCAGTACCCGGCCATAGGCCATGCGTGCAGAGGCGAAATCGCGTTGTGCGCGGTCCATGTCGCCTTGGGTCAGCAACGATGTCACTGCCAGCGCCCGACCGCTGGTGAGCGCTATGTGCAGAGCGGTATCGCGAGGGTCTTCGCGCAACCCTTCTTCGATACGCGCCAGGCCGGCTTCGTACTGCCCCGACTCGATCAGCTCGGTCCCTTCCTTGTTCGCGATCTGCGCCGAACTGCACGCGGCCAGCGCTGCAACGATGCAGACGCTCAACAGCAAACGGGATTTATTCATTGCTCGCTCCCCACAGACAAAGTCTGGGACACATGCAGAGGCAAGTAGACAAAGCTCAGTTCCACATCGGAAATCCGCTCGATCCGCCAGTTGTCGTCGATCACATCCCCTTTGCGTACGACGTATATTTTTTCGCCGCTCTGCAAAAACACTTGCAGGTCGGAGCGGTCATGAAGCTTGCCAATGAACTGGAAAGGCATCGGCGGTACGCTGGGGGCTTGGACCACCGGAGTTGGGTTGACGGGTTGTTCGATGACGCGGGCCAGGGTCTGTGCCGGCTTCCAGCTGCGCGAGCCAAAGAGGTCGCCGGACGGGCTGAGGTCCTTGATCACCGCTGGTTTGCCATCGGCAGATACCGCCGGCAGTGCTCCGCCGGTTTTGCCTTTGACCGGGGTGGTCACGGCGGCTGAATCCTCACCTTCCTCCGCTTGCTGGAAGTATTGAGGTCCCCAGGCCAGCCCTGCGGCCACGCCGAAGAACGCCACCCAACCCATTACGCGTTTGGTATTCATCATGACCTCGACAGGTAGAGGGTCATGCGGATTCGCCCGGTCAGGTCGGTGTCGACGATCTTTTTACGCTGGAACTCCACATCCTCCACCACCACCGCTGGCAACTGGCCGAGCAAGGCGTGCAGGAAGCGCCGCAGTTGCGGATAGCTGCCGCGCACCGGCAGCAGAATCTGGTAGCGGGCCAGGTGTGTCTTGGGGTCGATACCCAGTGAGTACTCGCCGCGAGCCAGAGTGATGCGTTCCTGAGCGGCCAATGCGTAGATCTTGTCGATGGCCACGGTGGCCTGAGGCTGCGACGGCAATTTGCTGCGGAAGTCATCGAGCTGACGTTGCGGTACGACCGGGGCAGCAACGCTGCCGTCTTCAACCTTGGCCAGGTACTCGCCGGCTTCACGGGTCTGCTGGCTGAGCTGTTGCAGCGCTTGCCAGTCCGGCACCAGGGCGCCCAGACCATAAACCAGGGCTACCAGCAACAGCGCCAGGCCCGCCAGGCCAGGAACACCCAAACCTTGCAGGTATTCGTGGACGATCAATTTAGGGATTCGCATCGCCGATCTCCCAACTGGCCGACAGGTTGAATTGCACCGGGTGTTCCGGCACGTTGGCGACGATTTCGTGGCTGAGCAACGACACGTCGGACAGCTCGTCGCTGGCTTCCAGGCGTTGGTGGAATTCGAGCATGGCCTCCAGATCCCGCGCCTCGGCACTGATGCGCACCTGACCTTTGCGAGCATCCGGGGTCAGGGTCAGCAAGGCGACGTTTTCCCGCGGCATGGCTTCGAGCATGGAGAACAAGCGCTCCCAAGGCCGGCGCAATTGCTGGGAAACTTTGCGCATTTCGGCCAGGTTCTGTGCCTGCTCGCGGGTTTCCGCCGGGGTCAGTGTGACCTTGCTGCCGGTGTCGCCGGTGAGCGCACGCTGGGCGTGTTGCAAATGGCCTTGCTGTTGCGAGGCCTGTTCGTCGAGGTGGTGCTGGGCGACCAGACACACCAGCGCCAGTACCACGCCACCGCCCAGCAAGCTCCAGCCCAATGGGCCGGCACGACGACGCGGCTGGAAGTCGAGCATCAGCGGGCGCATGTCAGGCCACCGTCCGAGACATGACGTACAAACTGTCGCGTACGGATGTCTGGTCTTCTTCAAGGGTGCGCAACTGCACACCGGGTACGTCGGGGTGTGAGTCGATGCGCGCCGGGGCATGCAGGTAGAGATTGAACGGCCGTTCGCTGGTGGAGGCTTGCAGCTGGCTTTCACGGCCGATCAGTGCGGTCAGTGAGGCGTCGCTGTCACTGGTGCCTACCGAACGCACCGCCACCCAACGCCCTTCCCGCGCCAGCAGCAGCACACTGCGCACCGGCTCGGCCACCACAAACAGAAAGTCGTCACCGTCAAAGCTCTTGTCGAAGTGGTTAAACGCGGCCATCAGGTACGGCTGCACCGAACGCAAGCGCAGGCCGCGACCGCTGACCAGGCTGCGCAGGCGCGTCAGCAAGTCTTGCGGCAGCGCCGTGGCGATCCGGTCATACCGCGCCGGTTCGGCCGACAGCACGATGCTCCAGGGTTGAGCCGGTACACCGTAAAGGTCTTCAAAGCACAGCTGGGCGAACCCGAGCAATTCGTCGGGGGTGCTGATCGCATCGCTCCAGGGCACCAGGCAGAAACGGCTGAAGTGCCCGGAAATCACCACACTCAACTCCGCACCCGCAGGCGCATGTTCACCCAGCAAACGGTCGAGGGTTTCGAGGGCGACGGCCCAGGCATGGAAGCCTTCGTCGATAAAGCCGACGCTGCCCAGCCACAGGGTTTCGCTGCCTTTGCGCTGGCCCAGGCCGACACCACTGGCGCCGAGCACGGCGACATAACGATCACGAGACAAAAGTGACACGATTGATCTCCTCAAGCGTGGTCCGCCCCTGTTGCACCAGTTCCAGTGCCGACTCGCGCAGCAGGCGCAGGCCGCGTTTGCACGCGTGGGCCTTGATTTTCGAAATGGGTTGGCGCTCAACAATCATTTGCCGCAGTTCATCGTCCAGGTGCAGCAGCTCGGCGATCGCACTGCGTCCGCGATAGCCGGTCCCCCGGCAGTGACCGCAGCCTTTGCCATGCACAAAGTGGTAATGCCCGACTTCTTTTGGATCGAGACCCGACGCCTGCAACTCGTCGTCGGTGGGTGTGACCGGCGCACTGCAACTGGCGCAGACCAGGCGGATCAAGCGCTGCGCCAGCACCGCGTTGAGGGCCGACACGAGGCTGTACGGGTCGATTTCCATTTGGGTGAAACGACCGATCACGTCGAACACGTTGTTGGCGTGGATGGTGGTGAACACCAGGTGACCGGTGAGTGCCGATTGCACGGCGATTTGCGCGGTGTCCGGATCGCGGATTTCACCGACCATGATCTTGTCCGGGTCATGGCGCAGGATCGAGCGCAAACCACGGGCGAAGGTCAGGCCTTTCTTTTCATTGACCGGAATTTGCAGCACGCCCGGCAGTTGATACTCCACCGGATCTTCAATCGTGATGATCTTGTCCACGCCGTGGTTGATCTCAGTGATCATCGCGTACAGCGTGGTGGTTTTGCCGCTACCGGTCGGCCCGGTCACCAGCACCATGCCGTAAGGTTCAGCCGCCAGGCGCCGCAGCTGGCGCAGGGTTTCCTCTTCGAAGCCCAGCGCCTGCAACTGCACGCCACTGACCTTGTCGGCCAGGTCTTGTTTGTCGAGAACCCGCAGCACCGCGTCTTCACCGAAAATGCTCGGCATGATCGATACCCGAAAGTCGATCTGCCGGCCGCTGATGCCGATCTTGAAGCGGCCATCCTGAGGCACGCGTTTTTCGCCGATGTCCAGTTCTGCCATGACCTTGACCCGGGAAATGACCTGCTCGGCGAATTCGTTGCCCTGGATTTTACTGATGTTGTTCAGTACGCCATCGATCCGGTACTTGATCACCAGGCCGCTTCCGGTGGTACCCAAGTGGATATCACTGGCGTGCATTTTCAAGGCGTCGTAGAGGGTCGAGTTCACCAGCTTGACCACCACACTGGAGTCTTCGCTGATGCTCGTCAGGGACAGGCTTTGCAGGGTGTCGATCTCGGTGTTGCCGTCGGCCTGGGCGTTGAGCGACTCCACCGCGTGGAAGCTCTCTTCGTGACGCGCCAGGTAGGCTTTCAGGTCGTCGGCATGCACCAGGTACAGCGGCGCACCGTGCAGGCAGTCGTCGATCCAGGCCAGGCGCGCCGTATCGAAGGGGTCGGCAAACACACCAATGACCGCATCGTCGTGACGCAGCAGGATGAATTCACGCTTGAGGCATTGGGCCAGGGTGACCCGGTCGAATACCGGGATGGCCTTGAACAGGCTGTCGGTGTCGAGCACCGGATAATGCAGGGTGGTGCCGAGGCACTGGATGAAGGGCATCGGGTCCAGTTCGCACAACACCCCGAGGGCTTCGAGTACCCGTTCGCCGGAAGTGGTGGCGCGGGCCCGGGCCTGGGCTAATTGCTCACTGGAAAAACGAGACGGTACGCAGTCCAACAACGCCGGTTCGACGGCAAGGGATAGACGATCCATGAAATGCTCTCCAACACCCGGGGCTTTGAGCCCTGTCGGCGCGGCGAGTCATTGCGGCGGGTGCCGGAACGTCTTGTCGCGCCAATTACTCCCCGGTGAGCAGTTGTTCGTCGTCTGGCGCCATGGAGGCCGATGTCTTCCGTCGGCGATCCGCAAGCACCCAACTACCGTCGTACAACTGCAGCGGGAAACTCTCGGTCCTGCTCTGGCGTCGTTCGACGAATCCTTCGGCAGTGCTCACGCCCGTTCTGGGTTCGCGCTTCATCCCTAAAAGGTCACAGACTGCACGGGCCAATTCCGCCAACGGAAACGGTTTGAACAGGATATGGCTGACTCCCAGTTGCCGGGCCCGCTCACAGACTTCAGCGGTTGGGTGCCCGGTAATCAGCACAAAGTGGCACTTCCTGTTTTGGCGGATGGCATCGAGCACCTCAAAACCTTCCATATCGGGCAAGCGGTAATCGAACACCATCACATCGGGTGCAAATTTTTCGGCTTCGCCGATGGCCTTCGCACCGTCGTTCGCTACCAGGACTTCAAGCCCTTGCGCCCCCAGATAATCCTGGAGGTTTTGTGCAAGAAGCTGTTCGTCTTCAACAACCAGTATTCTGTTCAACAAGGTCGACTCCTTGTAACCGCAGGTCCGAATTCCGTTCCTGGGAGTACGCGCCTTAATTAGGCTAACGCACACTTCATGCCAGACTGAGAGCCAGTTTTTGACCGGAACATCTCTTTGATTTCCATCATAAAATTTTTTCGCTCGCGAACCCCGTCCCCCAAAGACGGGGAAGCGCAAGGATTTGCAATGATGCTTTCCCCACAATTGGGGAACAAGCATCAATCATCATCAATCCGTTCGATTCGATTGGTTGATCGAAGCTGCGCCAAAACTTGCAGACGAGCCTGGGCCTGTTCCTGTCGGGCAAGGTACGCCCGTACCATTTCAAGCCCCTGAGTTTCTGTGACATCGGCTGCATCCCAGTGGTTCTTTAAATAAATCAGATGCCAACCCAGTGGCGTGCGCACCGGTTCACTGACATCACCGGGCGACAGAGCAAAGGCCGCCGCTTCGAACTCCGGCATCATGCGGCCACGAGGGAAGGTGCCCAGGTCCCCGCCTTCACTGGCTGTCGCGTCTTCGGAGCCGGCCCGGGCAACGCTGGCAAAGTCTTCGCCCTGGCTGATTTTTACACGCATCTCCGTTAAGCGTAGACGTGCCGCTTCAACAGTGGCGGCATCGGCACCTTGCGGCACTTTGATCAGGATATGCCGGGCCTGGATTTCTTCCGGCCGGCTCATGTCGGCGCGGTGCTCCTCGTAAAATGCCCTGACCTCTTTTTCATCCGGCTTGTCCACCTGAATCAGGTCGGCAAAAACTTTTTGGGCGGCCAATTCACGGCGGGTGTACTCGGTAAAACTGGCTTCATCGAAACCGGCATCTTCGAGCCGGCGGGCAAACACCTCAGGCCCGCCGATCGCTTGTCGGGTCTGGGCGACCTGGTTTTGCACGTCGGCGTCGCTGATGACCACGCCGCGCTTGACCGCTTCCTGCCACAACAACTCCTTGTCGATCAACGCATCCAGCGCCTTCTGACGCAGTTGCTTGTAGGCCTTGGGGTTACGAATGTTGCCCACGGCCCTGCCCTGATCTTCGAGAAATTCGGCGAAATAGCGCTCCAGACGAAACTCGGAAATTTCCTCGCCATTGACCCGCGCGGCGGCCGGCCCGTTGTTGCAGAACGCCACCGGGACCCACAGTGTCAGCAGCATCAGCGCAATGTTGAGTTTCATGATCGGCCTCCGGTCAAGGCATGACAGCAATGGGTTTGTAGGGGGCAACCAGGAAGAAGCGCCGGTCGGGCAGGTCCACGGTGACGACATGTGCACCGCTCAAGCCCAGGCGACGCCCCGGGCCAAAGCTGATCAGCGGGGTCAGCCCGGTATCGAAATCGTGCAGGGCTTCCAGGGCACTGACGAGCTTCTCGCGGCTGGCGTCGCGCCCGGCCTGCTTCATGCCTTCGCTCAACAATTGCATCGAACTGTAGGCGCCGACCTGCAGCACCGCGTGCTGACCACCAAGCCCCTGTTTTTCGCGCAATTGCGTCAGCGCCAGACGTCCGGCCAGCGTCCAGTCACTGGGCACGAACGGGTAGGCCAAAAACAACCGTCGGGAAAATCCACTGGGCAATTGCAACACGTCGCCGGCCACCTGATTCGACGCTGCGAACAGGTAAGGCACCTGCCCCGCCGTTTGCAAACGTTCGGCCAGACGACTGAAGCCGGTGCCACTGCCCAGGTAAAACACCGACCGCGAGCCCAGCGGCAGTTCGTCCCGCATCGAGTCGTAGGCTTGCAAGCGCACCTGCTGCCAAGCGTTATCTTGCAGGTACTGCCCGAGGTTTTGCGCCGCCAGCCGTTGGCCCGGTTCGTCCGGGTAGGTAATCAGTGTCGGCCCCTGGAGCACGCGCAAACTGGCGGCGGCGTAGTTGGCCAGGGCGATCAGCTGTTCGCGCAGCCCCGGCAACGGTTCGAAAATTTGGCGACTGGCCTGCGCCGAGCCCTGTAACGACAGCGGCCCGATCAGCGGAATCCCCGCCCGCTCCAGACGCGCCGCCAGGTCCGCGTCCAGCGCCGGTGCCAGTGGTGCGATCAGGGCGAACACCTGTTCCTGATCGATCAATTGGTCCAACGCCCGTTCGGCACTTGCACGATCCAGGCCGGGGTCGAGTATGGTCAGGCGCAATTGCCGGCCATGAATACCGCCCGCCGCATTGATCCGCGCCACACTGCCCCTGAGAATGGCCGCGACTGTGGCGCCCTCGTCGGCCAAGGGGCCCTGACTGGGCAACAACGTGCCCAAGTGCAAGCTGTCGTCGGTCAAACCGGGGTCGCGGTCATCGGCCACCCGCTTGAGGTAGGCCGTGAGGTTGCGTTGATCTTTCATCGACAGTACGAACCGTGGCATCGCCGGGTCGAGTCGGTTGTTGGCAGAGTCGCGACCTTGCGCAATGGCACGGGCCAGCGTGCCCTCGGTGTAAGCCGGGTAGTCGCGGCCGTTGATTTGTGCCTGGCCATAGCGGCTGGAAAGGCGCGACCAACTGATATCCGGTGGGCGCACCCCGCCTTCCGGCCGCCCCTGCCCGTCAGCGCCGTGGCAGTTGGCGCACGGCAAGCTGGTGGCCGGCAGCAGCATATCGGCGGCGCCGACCCGGGCCATGACCGGTTCACCGCTCTCGGCCACACCTTCTCGGTACAGGCGCTTGCCCGCGCTTTCGCTGGGGCTCAACGCTGACGCCTGGGCGGCGATAGGAATGCCGCCAAGGAGTAGCAGGCCGAGGACGAGGGACGTTTTCATGGCGCGGACTCAGCGACCGGCCACGGGCATGGTCAGCAACTGCAAGCGCTGAGCAATGGCGGCGGCCGGGGCATCGGGGCGAATTTTGCTCCAGCGCTTGTTCGCCACATCACCGACGATCAACTGCGTCGAGTGTTGTTCGGGGGTCGGCACGATCTGGCCGATACGCCCCAGGACAAGGTCCATTTGCGCCTTGTCGCCGGTAAGAAAAAGCCAGTGGGGCCCATCGACGCCCTGTTTCAAGGTATAGGCCTTGAGTACCGCCGGTGTATCACGCAGCGGATCACTGGTAAGGGAGATAAAGGTAATCCCATCCGCCTTGTCGCCCAGCAACTCACGCACCTCCTTGAGCTTGCGGGTAATCAGCGGGCAGGCATCGTTGCAACTGGTGAAAATCACGTTCAGCAGCACCACGCGGTTTTGCAAGGCGTCGCTGTAGAAGCGCAAGGTCTCGCCGTTCTGATCCTGCAACGGCGTATCGGTAAACCAGGTTTGGGCATCATGCGTGCCGGTCGCCGGTTGCGCGGCAGCCACCGCTGGTGCGGCATCTTCGTGCGCTTCGTGGGCCAACGCCGTCAAGCTGAACAGGCACATGAGGGTAAAGGTGAGTGCTCTCATGGCTGTTGCTCCATGGCGATGGCGGTGTGTTTGGCGTGGGTATTGCGCAGGCCGCTGAGTTTCTCGACTTCACGGGTCAGCACTGCCGGGTCGGTGAACCCGTAGTAGCGGGTCCAGTGACGGTTGTTGCCGTCGCCGACGAGGATCAATGGCTGGTGGTTTTTGATGTCACCACTGAACGAGCCCAGGCCTTTGAGGGTTTCATTGATCGACTGCGAACTACCGGTCAGCCAGCTCCAGCCGGGGCCTTTCTGGAAGTTGCGGGCGTAGTCGTTCAGGCGTTTGGCGTCGTCGCGCTGCGGGTCGACGCTGATCGACACCAGTTGCACTTCGCCGCCGACCCGTGCACCGAGTTGCGTTTGCACCTTGCCCATGATCGAGGACACCACCGGGCACACCGTGGTGCAACTGGTGTAGATGAAGCTCATGACCACGATTTTGTTGCTGACCAGGTCCTTCTCCAGGCGCACCGGTTGACCGTCCTGATCCACCAGTGCCACGTCGGCGAATTTCACCTGTGCACGTTCGGAACTGGCGCTTTGGGCCGGCATGTCGTGCCCGGCGTGCTCATCCGCCGAGTGCGCCAGGGCTTGACCGATACCGGCAGTCAAGAGGCAGAACGTCAGCAATCCATGATGTGCGAAACGGTTCATGTCGGTGTCCTCTTCAGTTCGTAATGCCGGGCAGAACCCGCACGCTGGCAAAAGTCTTGTCGTCAAAATTCGCACCCAGCGACGCCGCACGCACGTGCAAGTACCACGCGCCGTTCTGGTCCAGGGTTACCGGGGCTTCATAGATGCCGTTGCCCACGTCGAGAGCAGCGACTTCCTGAACCCGGGAAGTCGGGGCGAGGAAGTAGCGCACGTGAACATCCTTGACCCCGCTGCGCTGGATCTTCTGCTGGCCCTCGACGATGCGAAAGCGCACCACGTAAGGGCTGCCGATGGCGGTCGTTGCCTTGTCGAGCATGAACTCCACTTTAGGCACACCAGCGTGTTGGGCGAGTTGTTTGTCGGGCTCAACCAAGGCCGTGAAGCAATGAATGATGTTCGGTTGATTGAGCAGGAATGCCACATCGAAACGCCCGGCCGACGGCAATTTGATCCGTGAGCTGTACAGCCCCGGCTCGACCTCGCGCAGGCTGCGGTCGATGACCATCGCCGCCCGTGCCACTTGCCCGCGATTGGGGTAACCGGACATCGGCGCGTTCATGCCTTCGGCGTAGAAATAGGTGGTGTTGTCCACCGGGTTGACCACGAACACCGCGTTGTCATCCCGCGACACCGCCAGGCTCGACGCCAGCGGCAGGTCACCGGCCAGCCGTGGCGGCTGCGGTCCGGCTTCGAAACCCTGACTGATCGGCGTACGCCCCTGGCCCAGCGACGACAAGTTGATCATCGTGACTTTGGCCGACGCCAGTCCGCGTACATAGGCATACGCTTTGGTGAACACCACTTGGTAAGGCTCGGCCGACACGTCCAGTTCATGGATCAACGAGTCGGTGGCGGCGTCGATCACCGAGGCCTGGTTCTCCAGGGTATTCAGCACAATGCCGAATCGACCGTCAGCGCTGAACCCCATCGGTCCCAGGCCCTGCTTCACCTTGATCACCCGGCGCACCGCCAGGCTGGCGCTGTCGACCACGGTCACGGTGCCGTCCTGGCCATCGGCGACATACACCGCCTGGGACAGCGGCGAGTAGGCCACTGACAGCGGGTGCGAGCCGGTCTTGAGTTGTTTGCTCACGGTCAGGCTGGCGACGTCGATGATGCTCAAAGTGCCGTCGTCGCGGTTGGTGACGAAGGCAAACCGGCTGTCCTTGCTGAAAGCAATTTCGTGATGCCCGGCCCCGGTGGCCAGGTGTTTGAGAGTCTTGAGGCTGTGGGTGTCGATCACCGTGACGCCGGACTCGTCGGATTTTGACGCGTTGTTGCCAACCCACAGCAGACGCTCATCCGGCTGCAGGGCCACACGCACCGGGTTGCTGCCGGCAGCCACCGACTCCAGCAACTTGAATTGCTCGCTGTCGATCACCGCCACTTCCCCCGCCGTCGGCATCGACACAAATACCCGTTTGTTGTCCTTCGGGGTCACCCAATCCATCGGCGGTTGCTTGAGGTTGATCCGGGCCATGGTGCTGGTGATGCCCCCCACCGACACCGACGGGTCGACCACCGAAACGCTGGCATCGCGATTCATCACCAGCAGGAAATAGCTGTTGAGGTCCAGCAACGGCCGCGCACCAATGCTGGATTTGAGGAACACCCCGACCCGCGACTTGCAGCTTTGCTCGCGACCCTGGGCCTGGTCGGCGGCGACGGTTTCGGGGTCGAGCCAGGCGCCGGGATTGACGCCCGACAACGGCTGGCCCGAGGCACTGTCGTTGACCCGGAACTGTACGTCGGCAAATTCGCCTTCGCGCAGCACACCGTCCTTGGCCAACGGCTTGACCTCAAGCGCCACCGAAATACCGTCACGGGAGAGGTTCTGGCTGCTCCAGGTGTCAGGCTGAGCGACCTTGCCCGGATTGTTGATCGGCGCGGTGCGCCAGACGCCGAAACTGATCAGCGCGCCCCCTGCAATCAGCGCACAACCGGCGATTTTGATGGTCCTGTTCATCGCTCTCTCCCCTCTTGATTCTGTATCTGCCGCGCAACCCTTGTGGGAGCGAGCCTGCTCGCGATAGCGTCATTTGCCTCACCCCATAACACCGAGGTGACTTCATCGCGAGCAGGCTCGCTCCCACAGCCCATCTCCCGGCTTACGGCGCCGGCGCCGGTTCTGGTTCGTTGGTCACCCGCAGCAAGCCCCAAAGCCCTGCGGTGTTGCCATACGCCGCGTAATCACGGAACAGGTAATCGCCCGGTATCGCATTACTGCCCCCGGCGCTCGGGTGCATGAAACTGAAGTGCGCCGCCGGCAGGATGCTTTCGTGGGCGCCGATGTACATCGACATCGGGTTATAGCCGAACCGCACCGAACCCACGCCAGGCGTCATCATCGGATAACCGCCGGTGTCGCTCTTCTCCGACAGGAACGGGTTGACCGACCAGACGTGACCGTCAAGCTGGAAGGTCGAACCACGGCTGCCACCGGTCGGCATCATGATGTGGGTGCGGAAAGGTTGCCCCGGTTTGACATACAGCACCGGCGTCTGCGGATCGCCCCCCACCAGCGCATTGCTGTAGGCCATGTGTGCGTTGGGCACGTCGCCGTAACCGAAGCCACCGGCGTGACCGAACGGCGCGTCCGGCGGCAGGCCGAAACGGAACCACATCGGCTCGGTCTTGTAGTTGATGGCCATGCTGGAGTTGTCCTGTGGATCGGTCGGCACCCCCTGACCTTCAGCGGCAATACCTTCCACCGGCCGACCATTGGCCCAGCGAATGTTCAAGGCTTTCTGCCAGACCATCGCGAAGTCGCGGTAGAGGGTCTGCCCTGGCGCGGTGACCGTGGCGTTGACTTTGCGCGCGTCCTCAACCCAGGTGGCGCCAACCGGCAGGATGCTCATCGCACCGCCCAGGCCTTTTTGTGGCTGCTTGATCACATCCGCCGGGGTGAAATTCAACCCGCCGAACTCCACCGCCGTGGAAATGATGTTGTCGACATTACGGCCCAGTTGGGTGATCGGTTTGCCTTCACGCTCCAGGTGCCCGGCGTAGTACTGATAAATACGCGTCGGGTACGCACCGCTGTTGCCAATGCGTGGCGGTACGGTCTGGATCGGGTTGGCGCCGACGTTGGTGCCGTCGGATTTGGTGATGTCGTACGCCAGCAGTTGCGCGTGCAGGCCGACGTGGCTGGACGGCCGCATCAGGTTGTTGCTGAAGGTGGTCGCGCCCTGGCCGCTGTTGCGATCACGTTTGACCATGCCTTGCATCACCGCCGTCTGGGTCAAGTCCGGCATGACCACTGGCAAGCGGTTTTCCAGGGTGATGTTGATGCAGTCACCTGCCGCTGCACGCAGCACCAGCGGTTCGACAGGTACACCGGGTTTGAGCTTGCCGGTGTTCGGGTCGAGATCGCTTTTGCGCACATACAGAATTGCGGTCGGATCATGCAGCGGCCCACTCTGCCCGCCGATGGTGAAGGTCTCGCCATCTTCAGGATCGGTCACGGTGACCTGAGGAATGTTCACCGTTCTGGAGTTGTAAACCAGGGTGCCGCCCGCCGGGTTCAACGGCCCGCCGACATGCTGGCCGAGCCCCGCCGGATCCGCTATGGACAGGTTCAGCGGATTGCCGAGGATGTCGTTGGCCAGTGCCGCGACCACTTCATAGTTGCGTTGCACGGTAGGCCGGGTGCCGATGCCGTTCGGGTTCGCGCTGATCCGTGGGCAGGAGCCATCGAAAGCCACGGTGTTGCGCATGCCGGCCGGTTTCGGGTTGTTCGGCAGTGCGAACAGATCGTTGCGTTGCGCAGTGTAGTTGCGCATCACGCCCCAGATCCCGCTCCAGTAACCTTCCAGGGACGCATCCATCGAGTACAGATAATCCCCGGTGGTTGCCGCCGAACTGGACAGCATCGAGACCGGCGCAATGAAGCCCATCTGCTCGGAGATCCCGATCATTTGCGACGCGCGCCAGCCGGAGTTGGAGCTGTTGCCAAAACCGGAGCCGCTTTGCAGCCATTTCACCCCGTGCAGGGTCACGTTGTGCTCTTCTTCGTGACCGCCGGCATGCACCCGCAGCCGCACATTGTCACCGGTGTAGGTACGCAGCATCGGGGTGAACGGGTCACCCGGCTCCGCACCGCCACGGTTGATGTGTGGCGGGAACAGCGTGGTGCCGCCGGTGGGGCCGGTGGCGGCGGTGATCTGGTTGGGCGCCAGGTTCATCGCCGGGATCGCCCGATCGGTACGGCTTTGCATGGCGTACGAAAGGTCGCCGCCGAGGCCATCGGCCTGCATCCCGCGTTTGCCATCCGGGCCGACCTTGTTCGGGTCGTACACCCGCAGGGCCAGCGGTTCGTTGCGGTAATTGACCACGAACATGCCCGGGTCATCCACAGAGATCGCCTGCGGGCAAGGCCGGCTTGGGCAGCCCGGAACCATCCCGCCCTGAACTTCGACCACACCTTCCAACAGGTTGCTGGCGTTGTTGCGCACCGGCGGGTTGATCGCGTAGCGGAAGCTGTCAGCAGTGGCCGGGAAGGCTTGGGCGTCCGGCACGCCATTGGGGCCGGCGCCGACGTACACACCGGCTTCATACGCGTGCTGGAAGTCGCTGTATTCGAGGAAGAACTCACGGAAGCTGTCGTTCTTGCCGTCGCCGTCCAGGTCACCGGTCGACACCACCGCTTGCCACGAGGTCGGCCCGCCGTCTTGCCGCGCGCCGCTGTACAACGGCTCGCCGGTTTCGGCGTGGAACCAGGTGGAACCGGCCGGTTCTGCCAGCACGGTGGCGTACAGACCGATCTGTTGGTGCGTCGACGGGCCTAAGTGGTCGTGGGTGAAAATGGTCCCCAGGCCACGGTCGACGCCTTTGGCGTTCACCACCGGATCGACAAACCAGCGCTGCATCGCCGTGCGCGCGCCCACCCAGTCAGCCCGGCCGTATTGACCAAAGAATGGATGCGCCTTGGCTACCGGGCAAACGGGCGTGCCGTCACGCGGGTCAGTGCCTGCGCACTGGTTGAACAGACGAATCGCGTGGATGCGCTCTTGCACGGCACCGGGGGAAAGCACGCCGTCTTCATAGTTCCAGCCGTTGGCCGAGCCGTCAGCGGCAGTCAGGTCCCATTTGGGCAGGTGAATGTGCTGGCCGATCACGTCGGTCGGTGTGCGCACTTGATAATCGTCCATCTCGTAGATGGCCGGTACCAGGTTGGTTTGCTGGTACTGCACGCAGTCGAAGGTGTTCATGCGCATCACCAGCGGCTCTGGCGGACGCTGTTTGGTGATCACCGGCCAGGCGTCTTCCCACAACGCCAGAATGCGCGCTTGCGGGAAGTGGTAGCCGACCTTGTTGTACACCGCATCAAACTGGATGTTTGCCGCTTTGTAGATGCGTGGACGGTCGGCGGTGAAGGTCGACGACCCGGTGAACGACAGGCCGTCGATCCGTTCGCCGCTGTTGAACTCGCCCGTGCCGGCGCTGGCGGTCAGGCGTTTTTGCCGATCGTCCATGCACGGTTCGTAGTACGGCGCACCCGCCGTCGGCAAGGCACCGTTGGTGCGGAAGTTGCGCGCCACCACTTGATTGCCTGGCAGTACGGCGTAGCTCGCGTGTTCTTTTTTGGCGTGGAACGCCATGGCCGCCTGTTCGACTTCGGTGCCTTCTTCAGGCATGTAAATCGGTTTGGCTCGAGTCACTTCCTTGGAGAAGTCCAGCGAAGTGGTCACGGTGTGCGCCTCACCACCGGAGGAGAATCCATCCAGGGAGTGACGGCCCAAACCGCCGTCCCAGCCACCGGACTGCGCCGGGTCAAGGTTGGCCCACAAGGCATTGCCGCTGGTTTTCAGGGATTGCGCCTTGGCGGCGTCGAGCATGTCCAGCGGCGGGGTTGGCGGACGTTGGCCCACCGAGGTTTCCATGCCGCCGATCCAGAACGGATAACCAGGGTTTTTCAGGCTGCCGTCGGCGTTGCGGTTGGCTTCGCTGCGGTCCACCAGGGCCAGGGAACCGATGGCTTGACCACCACTGCTGCCGCCATGATGCTCGCCGTCGTCATCGCCCTCTTCATCGTCATCGTCATGACTGGCCACCAGGGTTTCGCTGATCTTCGGCACAACCGCCACTTTGCCCGGCATCGGCGCCATGGCTTTGCCCGGCAGCGGCACAACCGCTGGAATGGGCGTGCCGGCAATGATCTCGCCGTCAGGCAAGGCCCGTGCGCCCGCCGCCGGCTTACCGCTGCGCAGGGCGTAAGGTTCACTGTGATAGCCGTCGTTACCCTGTTGGGAGACTTCGAGTCTGGTGCCTTCTTCAAACACGTCATGCACTCGCCACATGGCCCACATGCCTTGGGCAAAGTGCGGGTAGAAGTGGCAGTGATAGATGGCATCGCCCGCTACGCGGTTGCGGTTGCCCGAACCGCCGTTGGCGATTTCATAGGTGTAACCGGCACCCGGGCCAATGCCTTGGGCGTCGACATAGTCGGAGTTATCGTCGTTAGGGTTGAACAGCCACTGATGGCCGTGCAGGTGGAAAATGTGCTGCTCGTGACCGTTGTGGGTGTTGCGGAATTTGACGAAGTCACCGATGTAGCTGTGGTTGACGTTCGACGGCTCGGAGGGGTACAGCGCCATGGTCGCCTTGACGCCGATCTGGTCGGCGCGTGGTGTTTGACCCGGCAGAATGTTTTCCAGGCCGACGTTGGCCGGTACGTCCACCAGCATCGCCACGTCCCCCACGGTGTGGGAACTGAGGAAGAACTCTTCATAGGCGCAGGACAGGCAATCGTGCATCGGCCCGACGCCCAGACGGTTGGCCACCACTTCGGCGCCCATGCCGCCGGAGCCGTAGTTGATCATGAACGAATCGCGGGTCGGTTCCAGCACGTGGGCCATCACCGGGTCTGCCCAATACGCTGGGAATGCCTGGGTCGCGGCAACTTCATCCTGGAACTGCGAGGCGAAATCGCGGAACGGTTCCAGCCGGTTTGGCAGCGCCGGGTTGCGTTTTCCCATGGATTCCAGTGGATAGGTCGACGGTGGGAAGCTGCCGTCGGCATTGCTGCCCATCACGATCGCGTCGCTCTCGCTGGAGATGATTTCATTGCCATCGACCATGTTGATGATCGGCGTGCCGGCCTTGCCTTCACGAATCCACGGCTCGCGCTGCGGGTAGCGCGCCTGGTAGTCGACAATCGGCTGCCCGGCCGGGGTACGGCCCGAGCTGGCCAGGCGCATCTCTTCTTCGGTCACGGTGTTGCGATAGGTGCGCCCGCCCTTGGGCACCACCACCACTTCGCCGAACAGGCCGTTGGCCACGTTGCCCGCATCGCCTTCACCGCCGAAGGTGGCGCCACGGCTGCTGGCCGCAAACGCGCCTTCGCGCTCGGCGTACAAGGTGTAGGAACGGGTGGCGCCAGGTGGAATCAATGTGTTGGCATTGCGCCCGGTAAAGGAGGCGATATCGTCAATGCTGTTGACTGCTTGCAGGCCATTGACCTGGAACCCGACGTGACGGTCGGTGACTTGCTCATCGACCTTGAAATCGTCGGCATTGCCGACTTCCACTTCTTCTTCACCTTCCTCCTCGACGCCTTCGTGTTTGCCGGGGTTGGCTTGATACGCCAGCAGGTTCTGCAGGTTGATCGTCAGGCAATCACCGGCGGCCACCCGCAGCACCAGTGGGCGCGGCCGCTTGTCGGGTCGTAGCGAGACTTTGCCCGGCACCGCCGACCCGCCCTGGGCCAGAGACATATTGTTGTCATCGACCACGTCCCGGCGAAGGGCAAACATCATCCCGTTAGCGTTCTGTGCACCCAGGCGATTGAACATCAGCGGCTGATCCAGCGCCACGACGTTGGCCACCAGGTTTCGTTCACAACGGACGGCTGCTTCTGCCACCTCGATGCCGAGCATCGACGCCACCAACAGCAGCAGATTAAACACAGACGGAGCGTAAGGTTTGCCGGTCATGACCACGGGCCTCGCGGTGGGTGTTCACAGGAATAATTCTCGACTGATACCGGCACAGCAATCCCCATGCCATAAATAATTTTCTTGTTTTTCATATAGTTAGGTTTGCGACTTGATAAGTCGGGGGATATTCCCCGTTTATTCCCCACTTTTCTGCCGGGGCAATCTTTCCCCACTATTGGGGGATGCGGGAACGCGGTTTTCGATTACAACGGCGCATCCACGGCCAGGCCCTGCAAGCGGCGGTATTGGCGTAGAACATCCGGCACGTAGCGCTGTGTTTCGGCGAATGGCGGGATTACCCCGCCGCGGCTGAGTACGGCTTGCGGCCCGGCGTTGTAGGCCGCCACCGCGAGGGCAATGTCGTTGTCGAACAGGGTCAGCAGGCGCTTGAGGTATTTGGCGCCGCCCTGGATGTTGGACTTGGGATCGTAGACATCCTTGACGCCCATCTCCCGCGCGGTGTCGGGCATCAATTGCATCAGCCCGCCAGCGCCCTTGGGGGACGTCGCGTCGGCGTTGTAACGGGACTCGGCGCGAATGACCGCATGCAACAGCGCCGCCGGCACTTCATTGGCCGTGGCGGCCGCC
>NZ_AKJS01000034.1 GCF_000282215.1 Pseudomonas sp. GM21 | reverse complement strand
GTGCGGCGGCCGCCGATGTAGTTGTGTCCCAGTAACGTGGTCATGAGTGATTCCTTGACCGGCCAATAAGGCTGGTAATTGAGGACTTAAAGCGCACGCACCTGGCCGATGGCCAACGGTGGGGTGCTTTCGCCGATACCGTTGACCAACGGCGCGCCGAACTCATCGAGGCTGATCTGAAAACGATCGCCCGGCTGGGTTTTCACGCCGTCGGCAAACGACAGCGTGGCGGTGCCGAAGTAGTGCACGTGGACATCGCCGGGGCGCAAAAACTGCGTGTATTTGAAGTGGTGGAATTCGAGGTTGGCGAGGCTGTGGCACATGTTGTCTTCGCCGCTGAGAAATTCCTTTTCCCATATCGTTTCGCCGTTGCGTTTGATGCGGCTGGTGCCGACCAGGTGCCTGGGCAATTCACCTACGCGCAGCTCGGGACCATACGAGCAATAGCGCAGTTTCGAATGCGCCAGGTACAGGTAATTGCGCCGTTCCATCACATGGTCGGAAAACTCGTTGCCCAAGGCATAACCCACGCGATATGGCAGGCCGTCGTCGCCAATGACATAAAGACCGGTCAATTCAGGTTCTTCACCGGCGTCCTCTGCAAACGGCGGCACCGGAAAATCCGCACCGGGGCGCACGACGATGCTGCCGTCACCCTTGTAGAACCATTCCGGTTGCGCGCCAACCTGCCCCTCCGCCGGTTTTCCGCCCTCCAGGCCCCACTTGAAGATGCGCATGGTGTCGGTCATGCCGGCTTCGACGGCGCCGTCCTGCTGGTGCATTTTGTCCCGCGCCGCTGCGCTGCCCAGATGAGTCAGGCCAGTGCCGCTGATCAGGCAATGGGCCGGGTCCTCGTGATCCAACGGCGGCAGGACCTTGCCCTGTTGCAACAGTTGCGCGTAATCCGGGCCTGCCTCGGTGCCGCGTTGAGCGACTTCTTCTTGCAGGCTACGTTGGGCGCGAATCGCCGCGAGTGCCAGTTCACGGGTGCTGCGGGTGCCTTTGAGCACCTGCACCTGGGTCCCGTCGACGAGGCCGACCTGACGCTCACCGGCAGTATTTTCAAATTGAATCAGGCGCATGACGGCCTCCAGAAAGTCGGGGATGGCGCCGCCCGAAAGCGACGCCTCAAGGTCACTCGATGATGTTGAAGTCGCTCAAATACTCATCGGAGATTTCCAGACCCAGGCCTGGCGTGTTGTCGTCGAGCTGGATGTAGCCGTTGACCGGTTGCGGCTCGCCCTTGAACACGTAGTAGAAGAGTTCGTTGCCGACCTCGACGTCGAACACCGGGAAGAACTCGGCCATTGGCGAGGCAGTGGTAGACATGGTCAGGTGGTAGTTGTGCATCTGTCCGGCGTGGGGAATAACCGGCACCGACCAGGCTTCGGCCATGGCGTTGATCTTGCGCGCGGCGGTGATGCCGCCCACGCGGTTGGTGTCGTACTGGATCACGTCGACAGCGCGACGTTCCAGCAGGTCTTTGAAGCCGTAGGAGGTGAACTCATGCTCACCGCCAGAGATCGGCATGATCCCCATTTTTTTCAGCTCGATGTAGCCCTCGATGTCATCGGCGATCACCGGTTCTTCCAGCCAGCGCGGCTCGAATTCGGCGAGTTTGGGCAACATGCGCCGCGCATATTCCAGGGTCCAGCCCATGTAGCATTCGAGCATGATGTCGATGTCGGGGCCGGCCAGATTACGCAGCGCGCGCACTTGTTCGATGTTCTTGCGCATGCCCGCCGGGCCGTCTTTCGGGCCGTAGCCGAAACGCATTTTCAGCGCGGTGAAACCCTGGTTCAAATAGCCCTGGGCTTCTTCGAGGAACAGGTCGAGGTTGTCATTGGCGTAGAGTTTGGAGGCGTAGGTCCAGATTTTTTCCTTGGTGCGCCCGCCGAGTAATTTGAACACCGGCTTGTTTACGGCTTTGCCCATGATGTCCCAGATGGCGATGTCGATGGCCGAGATCGCCGCCATGCCGATGCCTTTACGGCCCCAGGCGTGGCTCTGGCGGTACATCTTCTGCCAGATGTATTCGTTGTCGAACGGGTCTTCGCCGATGGCGATCGGGGCCAGGTAGGTGTCGATGATTTCCTTGGCCACGCGCGGCGCCAGTGCGCAGTTACCGATGCCGACCAGACCGGTATCGGTCTCGACTTCCACCACCAGCCAGCCGTGAAAACGGAACGAGCCCATGGCGTCACCGCGTTCGAACAGGATGTCGCTGGCGTTGGTGCAGAAGTGTGCTTGAGGGGGAACGACTTTGCCTTTCCACTCAAAAACGCGGGTACGGATGGCTTTGATTTTCATGAATACAGTTCCTTGCGCTGCCGGCTTCTTGTAATTGTCAGGTCGCTGCGCAGAGCCGCTCGGGAGCGGGTTCCGGCATTCGATGGAGCGACTTTAGCCAGCGCTCGGGGGAGCGGATAATCACTTATGCGTATCCGGCGATAACCCTGGGTGATCACACCAATGGATTTTTGCCTGAATGGGGTTATCAGGCACAACGCAAACCCAATGTGGAGCGACGGTTCAGCCTGTTCGAGATGGAGCCAATACAGACCACCAGGATTTTTGTATCCGAGAAAAATCCAAAAAAAAACCCCTCTTTCGAGGGGCTCTTCAAGTAACGCTATCAGGCATCAAGCCATCTGAATGATGGTCTGCATGATGGTGCTCTGGGTGGAGATGGTCTTGGCGTTCGCCTGGTAGTTGCTCTGCGCCTTGATCAAATCAACCAGTTCATTGGTCAGGTTGACGTTGGACTCTTCCAGGGAGTTGGAAACCACTGAACCCAGCGTGCCGGTTTTCGGTGCATCGATACCCGCCACACCCGAGGAAAATGTTTCTTTCCAGCTAGAACCACCGATTGGCTGCAAGCCTTGTTCGTTGGCGAAGCTGGCAATGGCTACCTGGCCGATGGCCTTGGTTTGCTGGTTGGTGAAGTTGGCGGTCATGACACCGTTTTCATCGATGGTCAGACTGGCGATCTGGCCAGTGGCGTAGCCGTCCTGGAACTGCGCAGTACGGGCGGTTGGCGAGGCGTACGACGAGGTTTTAGTCATGTCGAAGGCAATACCGCCAACAGCGGCGTCCGAACCGTTCAGGGCCCAGGTTGGCGGGTTGGCGTTGGCGTCAACCAGCACGCCCGGTTTCCAGCCTGTCATGGTCAGAGTGGTACCGGTTTGCGTCCAGCCCGCGCCACCCGTCAGGGTCTTGATGCTGCCATCAGGATTGAAGGTGAGGTCAGCCGTGATCGGCACCGGAGGGTTTGCAAGCGGGTCGGTTGGGCTACGGCCGTCCATGTAGGTGTAAACGGTCCAGGAGTTGGACGCCGCATTTTTAACGTAGTACTGGTCCATCGTGTGCTGGTTGCCCTGCGTGTCGTACACAGGGGTGGAAATGGTCTTGTTGTAGCTGTTGGTGTCCTTGACGTTGAACGGCGTCACGGTTGGCAGCGGATCCGAGGAGTTCAGGTTCATCGTCTGATCGACACGCGTGGTCGCATTCGGCGCCAGGCTCGACGTGTCGATTTTCAGGTCAGTCAGCACGCCGTTGATGATCTTGCCATTGGCGTCTACGCCATAACCCTGCAAGCGATTACCGTTGTTGTCGACCACGTAGTTTTCGGCGTTGGTCTTGAACGCGCCGGCACGGGTGTAGCTCAGGGAACCGTTGTCGCTCATGATGAAGAAACCGTTGCCCTGGATGCCCATGTCCAACACGTTGCCGGTGTTGTTCACATCGCCCTGGCCGAACTGTTGGGAGACGTTGGCCAGGCGCACGCCGTTGCCGATGGTCTTGCTGCCGGTGCCCAGGCGGGTGGCCGAGTACACGTCTTCGAATTCTGCACGGGAGGATTTGAAACCGGTGGTCGCGACGTTGGCGATGTTGTTGCCGGTTACGTCCAGTTGTTTGTTGGCTGCATAGAGACCGCTAAGGCCGATATTGAAAGACATATTCCACTCCTTTGTGCCGTGTTAGTCGGCTCTATATACCAATGGTTTGTACTTTGGACAGGGCAATGCTGCCCAGGCCGGCCAGGTTCAGCATCAACTCACCGCCGGTCTGGCTGATGGTCACGCTGTTGACGGTTGCGGGCAGGTAAGTCACCAGCGAGGTCGCCTGGCTGTCGTAAGTCGCGGTGGCGGCGAACTTGTACGTCCCGGCCTTGGCCACTTCGCCCGCATCGTTCTTGCCATCCCAGATGAAACTGGCGTTGCCGGCTGCCTGGCTGCCCAGGTCGATGGTGCGAATGACTTTGCCATCGGCATCGGTGATCTTGACCGTCACCGGGTTCGTCGATGCCGGCACGACCGCCGTACCGTTGAAACTTTTGGAGGTATCGACCACGGCGGTGTCGGTCTGGGCGACAACCGAGCGGCCGACCAGCGAAGACGCTTGCAACGCTTGCGACGAGTTGTAATTGCCGGCAATGCCGGTGACCGTATCGTTGAGCGTGGTGATGCCTTCCAGGCTACTGAACTGCGCCAACTGAGCCACGAACTCACCGTTGTCCTGCGGCTCCAGCGGGTTCTGGTTTTTCAGCTGGGTGACCAGCAATTGCAGGAACGCGTCCTTGCCCAACGCTTTCTTGCCAGTGGCACTGCCAGTGGCTCCGGCCAGGCCGTCGTTGCTGGTGGGGTTGGTCTTGACCGAAGAATTGGCTAAAACATCCTTGATGTTCACGCCGACGCTGGTATCGATAACACTCATCTGAGTCGCCCCTTATCACTGACCGAGGGTCAGGACCTTCTGCATCATGGTTTTGGCGGTGTTCATCATTTCGGCGTTGGTCTGGAACGAACGGCTCGCGGAAATCATGTCGGCCATTTCTTCGACGACGTTGACGTTCGGGTAGTAGACGTAACCCTTGGCGTCGGCAGCCGGATGGTTCGGCTCGTAGCGCGCTTCAAGGTTGCTCTGGTCTTCGACCACGCCCAGCACTTGCACGCCTTGACCGGCAGCATCCTGGTTCTGGAACAGCGAATCGCTGCCGCCGCTCTGGCCGCCCTGGAACATGGTGGCGAACACCGGGTGACGGGCGCGATAGGTCTGGTCGATGCTCGACGAAACGGTTTCGGCGTTGGCGATGTTCGAGGCCACGGTGTTCAGGCGCGTGGTTTGAGCGCTCATGCCGCTACCGGCAATGTTGAAAACACTGGAAAGGGACATGGCTTACTCTCCGCGCAGGGCTGACACCAGCCCTTTGAATTTGCTGTTGAGCAGGGTGAAGCTGGCCTGGAAGCCGACGGCGTTTTCCGCGTAGTTCGACTGTTCCAGCTGGGCGTCCACGGTGTTCTGGTCAATCGACGGTTGCATCGGCGTGCGATACAGCAGCGACTCGTCGCCATTGCCCAGGCCTTGGGCTTCGATATGACGGCTGTTGGTCATGTTCAAGGCAAACGTACCGCTCTTGGTTTTCTCGTTCTGTGCGGCGAGCACTTTCGAGAAGTCCAGGTCCCGAGCCTTGTAGTTCGGGGTATCGGCGTTGGTGATGTTGTTGGCCAGGACTTCGGCACGCTGAGCGCGGAAGCCCAGGGCTTGTTCGTGGATACCGAGCGCTTTATCGAAGCTGATGCTCATGTCGGGAAACCTTCGGGTGACCTGATTTTTCGTAACAGGAGACATAGCAAGCGGCGTGCCAAATGAAAAAAGCCCATAAACCGGGGCTTTGCCGGGAGTGGCAAGGCGGCAATGCCAGAAAAGCGGCAACCGGTTTCCGCCATCTGCCGCTTTTCTGCCGCTTTCTCACTGGCAACTCCATTCCCCTGTGGGAGGTGCTGGAGGAAAAAAATCAGGCATAAAAAACGGGAGCCCTCTGAGGTCTCCCGTTTTTTTGATCCTGCCAACGAATCACTTCGCCTGGTAAATAATCCCCGGGCTGCACTGGACCATCTGGTAATGATCCGGCAAACCGTTCAGCGCTTCGGACGCGCCGAGGAACAGATAGCCACCTGGCTTGAGCGTGCTGTGAATGCGCAACAGGATGTCTTTTTTCACCTCGGCGGAGAAGTAGATCAGCACGTTGCGGCAGAACACGATGTCGAACTTGCCCAGCGCTGCGTAGCTATCCAGCAGGTTGAACGAGCGAAACTCCACCCGGCTCTTGATCGGCGCCTTGATTGCCCAGCGTCCCGGCCCTTTCGGGTCGAAATAACGCTGAAGGCGCTCGGGCGACAGACCACGGCCAATCGCCAGGCTGTCGTACTCGCCAGTCTTGCAGTTGGTCAGCATGGTGCCGGACAGATCGGTGGCCACAATCTGCGCGCCCATCTTCAATTGGCCCAGGTTGACGCGCTCGAACTCATCGATGGACATCGACAGCGAATACGGTTCCTGCCCCGATGAACAGGCCGCCGACCAGATCCGCAAGCGCTGACCAGGTGCGGCCTTGATGGCTTCGGGCAACACCTTGTTCTTCAATACTTCAAAGGGATAGGTGTCACGAAACCACAAGGTTTCGTTGGTGGTCATGGCATCCACCACCATCTCGCGCAAACCGCTGCGTGGCTGGGTCTGAATGCGCTGGACCAGTTCACCCAGCGACTTGATGCCCTGCTGTTCCATCAGTTTGTTGAGACGGCTCGAGACCAGGTACTGCTTGTTTTCACCGAGCAAAATGCCACAGGCCTTTTCCAGGAAGACCCGGAACTGTTCGAAATCCAAATTACCCGTAGACAAAGATGCCGCCTCTTAAATCGTATGAACCACCAGGAGCAGAAGGCTCCTAGCTGATATCTGCTGCTTTGATCCGGTCGACTACCCGGGATGCCAGGTCATCAGGACGGAACTTGGCAAGGAAGTCATCGGCACCGACTTTCTTGACCATCGCCTGATTGAAAACCCCCGACAACGAAGTATGCAGGATGATATGAAGCTTTTGCATGCGTGGGTCGTTGCGGATCTCGGCCGTCAGCGTGTACCCGTCCATCTCCGGCATCTCGATGTCGGAAATCATCATCAGGAACTCTTCTTCCGGCTTTTTCCCTTCGTCGACCAGCTTGCGCAGGTAATCCAGCGCTTGCCTGCCGTCGTTCAACGCCACCACTTCAACGCCGACGGTTTGCAGGCAACGAGTGACCTGCTTGCGCGCCACCGACGAGTCATCGACCGTCAAGACCTTCAAGGACAAGGCCTTGTGCTGGGTCTCGACATCGATCACACCGGCTGAAATCGCGTCCGGTGTCGGCGCTACTTCCGCCAACACTTTTTCGACGTCGATGATTTCGACCAGCTGGTTGTCGACCCGCGTCACAGCCGTCAGGTAATGATCGCGTCCGGTACCCTTGGGTGGCGGATGAATCTCCTCCCAGTTCATGTTGACGATGCGTTCCACCGAGCGCACCAGGAAACCCTGGGTCTTGGTGTTGTACTCCGTGATGATCACGAACGGATTGCTTTGATCTTTCAACGCGCCGGAGCCGGTCGCCATCGCCAGATCAAGAATCGGAATGGTTGCCCCCCGGATACTTGCCACACCGCACACGACAGGACTGGATTTGGGCATCAGCGTGAGTTTGGGGCATTGCAGCACCTCCCGAACCTTGAACACGTTGATCCCATAAAGCTGCTGGCCGTCGAGACGGAACAACAACAGCTCGAGGCGATTCTGCCCTACCAGTTGCGTGCGCTGGTTTACCGCATCCATTACACCAGCCATGCACCGACTCCTACACAACGCTTGAGTGTGTTGCGACGCGCTGTCATCACTAAACGGCACGGCGCTTGCTTTTGAACGCTTATGAACACAGAACCGACATTTTTTCGACGCCTGACATCAAACGCTCGCCAATGGCTTTGCGCGATATCGGCCGTGTGCCTGTTCAACGCTGACAGTCCTGCCCTTGCTGATGCAGTTACCTTGCCTGACATGCTTATCGGCGTCACTCAGGGCTTTCTTGAGTTCACTGTCGAAGACTATTTGGCGAGCAGTCAAACCGAAGGTCGCTATGAGATTCAGGTCAACCAGCTCGACCCCCGACTGCGTATGCCCCTGTGCGACAAGGAATTGACAGCCACTTTAGAGAGCCCGGCGACCCCGATTGGTCGGGTCACGGTCAAGGTCCGGTGCGACAGCAGCGCCCCCTGGACGGTTTTCGTACCCGCTCAAGTCCGCCTGTTTCGCGACGTTGTCACCACCACCCGACCACTCAAGCGAGCCGGCTATATCGAACCGGGTGACGTCATGCTGCGCGAACGAGACATCAGCCTGATCAGCCAGGGTTATTTCACCTCCACGGATCAGGCGATCGGGCAGAAACTGACCCGACCAACGGTCACCGATCAGGTCCTGACGCAGGTTCATCTGGAACAGGCCGAAGTCATCACCAAGGGCGACCAGGTGGTGATTACCGCCCGCAGCGGTACGCTCAGCGTGCGCATGCCGGGCGAAGCCCTGTCGAATGGCGGTTTGCGTGAACAGATTCGGGTGAAAAACCTCAACTCCCAACGGGTCATCAAGGCGCAAGTCATCGCGCCAGGCCAGGTGGAAGTGACCATGTAGAGATCTCTGTGGGTGAAAATATGGCGCTGACCGTAGCTGTTCCCTAAACTGTGCCGCACGCCGGAAATGCGCTGGCGCATGCACGCTCATTGATAAATGGGCCTAAAGTTTTTGCAGGGAGAGCCGAAAACATGGCAAGCGTCCAAATTCCCAGAGGTTTTTAATCATGGTCATCGACTTCAACCGTTTGAACAGTTCCTCGTCACTGCCCGGCAGTACGCGTACCAGCGCCAGCAAGGACACTGCCGAAGCCGGCAAATCCGCGCCGCTGAATACCCTGGCAGAACAGGCCAGTACCGCCAAAAGCGGGGAATCGGTACACCTCAGCAATGAGGCTCAGCAGTTGCAGAAGGTCACTGACAAGCTGCGCGATCAGCCTGCCGTCGACAACGCCCGGGTGGCCGAGTTGAAAGCAGCGATTGCCGATGGCAGCTATAAAGTCGACAGCAACCGTGTAGCCAGCAAACTGCTCAACTTCGAAGCCCAGCGCTAGGCCACGGCCTGCGCCAGGCTTTTGGACGCTTAAACCCCAAGGCCAGCCATGCACGACACTAATTTACTGCAACTGATCATCGACGACTTCGCTCCAGCTCAACACTTGCTGGAATTGCTGCAGACCGAGTCCCTCGCACTGCATGGTCGCGACATGCCGCTGCTCGAAGACATTCTGGCGAGCAAACAGGCAATGATCATTCTGCTCGAACAGCATGGCCGCAAACGCAGCGAAATCCTCGCCAGCCTCAACCTGCCCACCAATCGCCAGGGCCTGGAGCAACTCGCCAGCCAATCAAGCGTCGGTGAGCAACTGCTGGAACAGAGCGACGCGCTGACAGCCCTGCTGACTCAGTGCCAGACGATCAATGTCAACAATGGTCAGTCGATCCTGATTCAGCAGGCCGCCACGGCCAATCAGCTGAAAATTCTTACCGGCGGCGAACCACCCGCGCTTTACGATGCCCGCGGATCGACCTCCCACTTAGCGAAGCCACGCCCGCTCAGTCAGGCTTGAACCTGTCGATGAGTTCGCTCTATCAAGACGTGCCACATGCTGGCAATATGCCGGCTATGCGCAGTCATATTTTGTCCGGAGAATGATGAACCGTGTCCTATGCCTTAAACGCGGAAGATGCTCCGCAGCCACCCAAGGTGCTTTCCACACCAATGGAGATCGCTGGCAACCTTCGGCAGCTACAAGAGAGTCATGACCCGCTGATCATTACGTTTCATGAGCGCAACCAGCGTTTCCAGAGCTATCTGGTAGACGTCGATCGTGACGCCAACATGATCGCCCTGGACGAAATGGTGCCGCGCGATGGCGAGCGCTATCTGCTGGCGGGCGAGTCGTTTCGGGTCGAAGGCTTCCATGATGGTGTGCGCATCGCCTGGGAAAGCAACGGCCCACTGAGCATCGACGAATTCAGCAACACGCGCTGCTATCGCGGCAAACTCCCTGACGAAGTGGTTTACCACCAGCGCCGCAACGCCTTCCGGGCGGCATTGAAGCTGGCGCAGTTGGTCGAGGTCGAACTGGGTGGTGAAAAGCTCAAATCGCCGGTCAGCGGCAAGCTGCTGGATATTTCCGCCACCGGCTGCAAGCTGCGTTTTGACGGCGACATTACCGGCCGGCTGCAATTGGGTCAGGTCTACGACCGCTTCACCGCCGCCCTGCCCTTCGGCAGCATGACCACACCCGTGGAGTTGCGTTATCTGCACTTCGAAGAAAAGGTCTCCACTACCTTCGCCGGTATCCGTTTTCATAACATGAGCGGGCTGGTGCAGCGTCAGGTCGAGCGGTTCGTGTACCAGCTTCAACGTGAAGCACGGCGCTTCGACAAAGACGACCTCTGATACGACGCGTCAAAAAAACGGGCAGTCCCTTGCGGTGACTGCCCGTTTTTTTATGCATGCAAAATCAGGGTCTGGCTTCAGTAAAACTTTGTTCGCGTCCCGAGTCAGGGTCTTGTGGTGGCGTCGAATCTGCTTCTGGCTCCACTTCGGGTCCCGGTTCCGATTCTGGATGGGGCGGGCTGTGCATCTGCTCCTGCACGACCTGCTCATCGACCCGTGGATCAAGGCACGCCACCAGCGGTGAACTCGACATGCTGTCCGGCATGGCCACGTGATGCAGCGGCGCATCGTCGACCTGATGCAGGTTGGTGACCGCTTTCGGGCGGATCCGCCACACCAGCACCAGCGCGAAGAAACTGAAAAACGCATAAAGCATCTGGCTGCCAAACAACTTCATCAGCACCCCGGCGACCAGCGGCCCGATGCTGGCGCCGACGCCGTAGGTCACCAGCAGCATCGCCGTCAGCGAGACCCGACGATCTCCTTCGACGTGGTCATTGGAGAACGCTACCGCCAATGGATACAGGCAGAACTGCACCAGCGAACACAGGAACCCGGAAATGAACAACACCTCAATCGGCACGACCTTCAGGATCGCCAGCGGTAACGCAGCCACGGCCAGACTGAAGGCAAAACAGCGGATCAACAGTGCCCGGTCATAACGGTCGGACAGCCAACCCAGCGGCCACTGCACCAGCAGGCCGGCAAAAATACAGCTACCCATGAACAGACCGACCTGCTCGTTGGACAACCCCTGTTGGGAGGCATACAACGGCGCCAGACCGTAGAACGAACCCACGATCAGCCCCGCCCCCAGCACCGTACTCAACGACTGCGGCACGCGCTTGATGAAGAAGCGCGGCTCCATTGGGGCCGGGTGCAACGCCGCCGGGTGAATCCGTCGAGTCAGCGCCACCGGCACCAGGCACAAGGCGAAGCACAGGGCGACCAGCATCAGCAGTTCCAGGCCCAGGCCGGGGTGCATGACCAGAATCAACTGACCCAGTACCAACCCCAGATAGGAAGCGATCATGTAACCGCTGAACACCTTGCCGCGCTTGTGGGCGTCGGCTTGTTCGTTGAGCCAGCTCTCGATGACCATGTACTGGCACATCATGCCCAGGCCGACGATCACCCGCAGGAACAGCCAGGCCGGCAGCCAGTCGGTCAACCCATGGCCGAGCACGGCCGCACCAACAATCCCGGCACACGCGGCATACGCACGGATATGCCCGACCCGGGCAATCAGTCGGTGACCGATCTTGCCGCCCAGCACCAGGCCGAAATAGTTGGCCGCCATCAACGCACCGACCCACAGGCTGTCGACGTTATCGGCGGCCAGGCGCAAGGCCAGGTACGTGCTTAACAGGCCCGAGCCGATCAACATCATCAGCGAGGCGAAATACAGAGCTCGAAAGGATTTCCAGATTTGGCGCATCGGCGTTCCGAGCGGCTCCTTGCAGTGAAGATCGGACTATCGAAACAATAGACCGAAGACGGCGAAGCGTCAGGCCCGGGTTGCTAAAACACGCCGTTCCCAGGGAGTAAGTTCGTCAAAGAAGCGGGTCAGCTCAAATGGACTTCGAAGCGACGTAGCCTTCGATGAACTCATTGCCAAACAGTTCCTTCGCCAATTGGCTACGTTTCAGACGCTCAAGTACAGCCTGCAAGGTACAGGGCTACGAAAAGATACTCGGCAGCTCAGATTCGTCCTGCCAGAAGGCATTCGACGACGCATACGGGTGGTACGCCCCGAACAAAATAGACTTTGCCCGCTCAGAATATCAAGCAGCGCCACACAATAAAGAATTGTCAGGGCAGGTAAAGGCTGAACACTCCACCGCCCAACGGACCGCCGTTGCTGAGCCGGGTACTCCCGCCGACACCATTACGCTGGTGCAGCGCGGCAATCCGACCGGCAAAATACAGGCCCAGGCCGGTGCTGCTACTGCTGTAATTGATGCCCTGCACATAGTCGGCCTGAAACTCGATCATCTCGCAGGGATAGCCGTCGCCATCGTCATTGACGGTCAGCACCAACTGGCCGCCCTCGTCACTGACGCTGATCAGCAATGACTGGCGCGCGTAACGAATGGCGTTGTTGATGATGTTGGCCAACACCGAGGCAACCAACTCACGGTCGAAGAAACCCAACGGGCTCAAAGGGTCGACTTCATAGGTCGCGATAATGCCGCGACTGGCGAAGACTTCCTGATGGCTGGCCAGTTGCGCTTCCAGAAAGTCATCCAGATCATGGTAGGCCGGCTGCAACGGCAGCTGATTGACGCCCAGTTTGTACAGGCCCAACAACTGCACCAGCATGCCATTGAGGTGCGCGAACTCATACTCGATGACGCCCTGCTCCGGGCTGTGCTGCGCCGGATCGGGCAAGCGGGACAGCCACTGGCTGTGAGCCTGAATCAGCATGGCCAACGAGTTCTTCATGTCGTGTACGGTGGAAGCGATCACCGTCGAAAAATCCAATGCCGGGTTGTCTGGGCTCATCCGCCGAACGCCTTGATTTTCAGTTTCTGATAGCGCGGATAACGCGCGTCGGTGTCGGGCATCAATCCGACCATTTTCAGGCAGACCCGACATTCTTCGATTTCGGCCGACGGCACACTGGTATCAGTACCGTGCAACAGCGACTGCGCCATGTTCAGGGCGATACTGATATTTTTGGGCTGCATCGCCAGCGCTTTGCGGAACACCGCTCGGGCCTCCGCCAGGTTGCCGGTCTTGTACACCCGCACGCCCTGACGGTTAAGGTCGGCGGCCGCGTTGCTGGAACTGAGGATCGTCGGGTCATCGGTCAGCTTGGCGATCCCCTTCATCACCACCGGATCGTCACCGTAGATTTCCGCGCAGTTTTTCAACATCGACGCTCCGGCGCTCGCCTGACCAAGCATCTGCAACTGCTTGGCCACCAGCAGCGCCGCTTCGGCACTCATGAATTGCTCCATGCCATCGAGGCGCATCATCGCTTGCTCGGTGAGCTTCTCGGCCGTTTCGGCGTCGTTTAGCAACAGACTGGTGGCTTTCATCAGGCGCGCACGAATCTGCAGGCCCGGGTCGCTCGGGTTCTCCTTGGCCACCAGGCTGAGGGTCGTGTTGATTTCCAGGCGAGTGCGGGTATCCAGCCCTTTCTCGCTGCCTTTGCTGATCAGGGCGTGTGCCAGTCCCAGATTGCTTTCGGCATCCTTGAAGCGCGACTGAGCACCTTGGGACACTGCCTGGCGGTAGGCCCGGGAGGCGGTGTCGAAATCTTCGTTGGCCATTGCCAGTTTGCCTAGCAGCGCTTGCCGGCGCACGGCCAGCGGCGACAGGCGAATGGCCTCTTCCAATACTTTCTGCGCGCCCCTGTTGTCGCCTTCGACCACCAGCACGTCGGCCATGCCGTCATACAGCGCCGGCATCATCGGAAACACTTTCAGGGCTTTTTCGTAGATGCCCTTGGCCTGGCTGACGTGACCGCGCTTGAACAGCAACTGGCCCAGCCCGGCAAACGCCCACGGCAACGGCCGATCAGCAATGATGCTGTCATAGAGGCGTTCCAGCGCTTCGTTCTGATTCAAGTCGCGCAACGCATCTGCGCGATAACGCAGACACAGCGGCGAATAACGGATGTCCTTTTTGCACAGTTCGATACAGGCATTGAGCACTTCCAGCGGTTTGCCACGGTCGAGTGCTTGCAGGATCGGCTTGAGCAAGTTCTTGCGCTGCTCCAGACGCTCCAGGCGCTGAGCCAGGCCAGAGCGGTTGAACGGCTTGGTCAGGTAGGCATCCGGTTCGTGCTCCAGCGCGCTGAGCACCATGGCCTGGCTGGTTTCGGCGGTGACCATGACGAACACACTTTCATGGCTGATCAGCTTCTCGATCATCAAGTCTTCGAGGACCTGCTGACCGTTCTTCTTGCCGTCGCCAAGGTGAAAATCCTGCAGGATGAAATCGTAGGATTTCTGCGAACACATGCGCAGCGCCTGTTCGCCTGTGTCTGCGGTATCCACGTCCTTGACGCCCAGCTCACGCAGCATGGACCTGACGGAACTGCGGAAATCCGAGAAATCATCGACGATCAGAAAACTCTTTTGGTGATACGACAGCATCGAAGATTTCCAGGCAATTTTAAGAAGAAGAAAAGCATGACCGTTCGGGTTATCGGCCAACAGTACCGTTACCTTTAGGTTGAGAGGGACTCATCGACGGGCGATCTGGCGGGCTCGACGCCTGCCAAAGAACTTTTAACCAACGCGTACGTTGTTTAGCGCAGCAGATGCACGGCCAGGCCGACGACTGCACAGGCCATCAGCACCTGAATCACGCCCCGCTTGAAGCGGAACAACGCAATGGCCGCTGCGATCGCGATCAGTGCAGAGGGCCAATCCAGGCTGCCGCCAAAACCGTTCGGCCAAAGCACGTGATAGCCGAAGAAACACGCCAGATTGAGAATCACACCAACGACGGCTGCCGTAATGGCAGTGAGAGGGGCGGTGAACTTGAGTTCATTGTGGGTCGATTCCACCAACGGACCGCCCGCCAGGATGAACAGGAACGAGGGCAAGAAGGTGAACCATGTCACCAGGGAGGCAGCCACAGCCCCCGCCAGAAACACCTGATCGGCACCGAATACTTGCGAGACATAGGCCCCGACAAACCCGACGAAAGCCACCACCATGATCAACGGCCCGGGCGTGGTTTCGCCCAGCGCCAGACCATCGATCATTTGTGTCGGGGTCAGCCAGCCATAATGACCGACGGCGCCCTGATAAACATAGGGAAGCACGGCATACGCACCGCCAAACGTCAGCAACGCCGCCTTGGTAAAGAACCAGCCCATTTGGGTCAAGGTGCCTTCCCAACCAAAGAGTGCGGTCAAAACTCCCATCGGCAATGCCCATAGCACAGCGCCAATTAGTGCGAGCGATACCACTTTCACCCAGCTGAATCTTGCATGATCCGGAGTCGGGGTGTCGTCGTCGATCAAGGCCGGGCCGAAGGACTTTTTGGCGGCGCCATGACCACCCACCCTGAATTTCTCGGGCGTCAGGCGGCCACCGACATACCCGATCAGTGCTGCGCCCAGAACGATCAACGGGAATGGAAGATTGAACGCGAAGATTGCTATGAATGAAGCGGCCGCTATCGCCCATAGCCAATTGTTTTTCAATGCCCGAGAACCGATTCGATGGGCCGCCTGCACAACGATGGCGGTCACGGCAGGCTTGATGCCATAGAAAAGCCCAGCCACCACAGGCACTTCGCCAAAGGCGATGTACAGCCACGACAAAGCGATCAGGATGAACAACGAGGGCAACACAAACAGCACGCCAGCAATTACCCCGCCCCAAGTCCGATGCATCAGCCAGCCGATATAGGTGGCCAATTGCTGGGCCTCTGGCCCTGGAAGCAACATGCAGTAGTTGAGGGCATGCAGAAAGCGTCGTTCGGAGATCCAGCGCCGACGCTCCACCAGCTCCTGGTGCATGATCGAGATCTGTCCGGCTGGCCCGCCAAAGCTGATGAAACCTAACTTCAGCCAGAACCAGAATGCTTCACGAAAACTGATCGCTTGCGGCCTCGACAGCTCTTCTTCATCCATGGGTATAAAGCCTCTGGAAACGAGTCAGCAGGTAGTGTGCGATGCGGGTACTGACAGAAAGGCATTCTGATGCTTTTAGGGTTAGCGACGCATGACTGCTTGTACGCTGATCCAATCAGGTTTCAAACGCCGCGTTGCGCTAGACGCCATGAAATAGATGGTGTCCCAGGGCAGGTTCGAACTGCCAACCTTCCCCTTAGGAGGGGGATGCTCTATCCAATTGAGCTACTGAGACACAAGTCGCCCGCACGAGATGTGGTGCGATAGACGGCGTGCATGTTAACGGGCGGGCTTGAGTTTGTCATGTCGTCCGTAGGCTTTTTGACTGTAGGCAGACGACCCCAAGACCGTGGCCTTGTATACCGTGCAAATTGCATCCTCTCAAAATGCCAGCATTGCAATTTGCAAGACGCCCTCCTCTTATAGATAAGTTAATTCGTTGTTTTTAAAGGAATTAATAGCCGTTAAACTCTTGGCATGCGGACTGCTTCTATTGTTCTCAAGAACAACTGAGGCCAGCCTCATGAACTGCGCACTTTTTCTCTCAAATACGATCGCCCTTGCAGTCCTGGCAGGATTTCATTTTACGCCCGAGAACAACCCGGTGCAGGTTGCTCATCGCACACCGCATTACCTTCAACTGCAAAAAGCCCCGCAATTGGCGATCATGAATGATCAGCGTGGCTTGATTCGCCAGGATGTGAGCCAGGAAGTCAGTCCGGTGTCGCAGCCTTCAGAACGCTTGGTATTTTAAGTAACCCCTTATCAGGAGCACAGCATGTCCAAATCAGCCGCAGGATTTTTGATCCTTGCCTTACTGAGCGGCATTCTTCATATGGCATTGGTTCAGGAGGCCGCCGTTACTCTGCCCCTGATTGCCTGCGGCGTTTTCGGCGGGTTGTTTGTGTTGGCGCTGATTGTCGGGCGAAAAATCAAGTTTGATCCGGTCCTGCGTTAAATTTCAGCAGACTGATCAGATGCGCAACGGTAAGCGCGAGCTCCCCTGAGTTATCGAGTCGATGAATCTGCGTATCGCCGGGTAAATCGTCCGCCGTGAAGTGACCGTTGCGGCTCAGTCGCGCTTCAATCTGCGCAAGACTCTCACGGCCACGCCGCACCAGGCGTTGACGCAATACTTCATCCTTGACGGTCAACAGTACCGGCAGAAGTGCCGGGTAGCGCCGCATCGCCTCGGCAAGATGACCGCGAGAACCGTTGATCAAGACCTGCCGGCCGTCCTTTAGCCACTGATCAATCTGAATCGGAATACCATAATCCAGCCCATGGGCGTGCCATGACAACGCGAATTGACCCTCGTCTTTGCGGCGCGCAAATTCTTCGCGGGATACACCGATGGCGTCCTCGCCCACACTCTCTGCGGAGCGCGTGATCACTCGCCGTACAACTTCAACGCCCATCGACTGCAAAGGTTTTCGAGCCGCTTCGATGAGGCTGTCTTTGCCGGCCCCGGAAGGCCCCATCAAATAAATCAGCCTGCCATCCATCTTGAATCATCCCCCCACTGCGCGTCCGCCCCTAGTAAATCGGCAAATTGCCACTATCCTGTATAAGACAAGGATCAAAGATCGAATCCGCATAGCATGCACCTTCAGGCGACTTGAGACATCTCCTGTCGGGCAGATGTCGCGGTCAGCGATACGGCGATGTATTAATTTTCCAACCAGTCCGCATTTCTGAAAGCAGGTGCTGGCAGAAAGCCTTTACCCGGTTCAATATTTGTCACAGAATTGACGCCAATGATATGGCTACGTTGAGGCATGATGCGCGCCTCTCTCAATTCAGGTTGAACATTTGGCCAGGGAGCTTGTCCTATCAGACATCCTGCGGCCAATCCCGAGAACCGCTCCCCTGAACTAACCCGGTTAAATATATGCGCCCATTGAAACAGGCAATTTATTCCAGCCGTACGGCTGACAAGTTCGTCGTACGTCTGCCAGACGGAATGCGTGAACGCATTGCCGAGGTGGCTCGCAATCATCATCGCAGCATGAACTCCGAAATCATTGCGCGCCTTGAGCAGAGTCTTATCCAAGAAGGCGCTCTGGGCGAAGAGTTGAGCATGCGCCTGGACAGCCCGGAGCTGTCATTGCATGAACGCGAATTGCTGCAACGCTTCCGTCAACTTTCCCACCGCCAGCAAAACGCACTGGTTTCGCTGATCGCCCATGATGCCGAATTGACCGCAGACGCTTCTTGATTCAACCCGAAAGCTCAAGCCAGCATAATCGCTGGCTTTTTTTTGCCTGAAATTTGGCAAAAAGAAACCCGCCGATGGCGGGTTTCTATATGCGGACAAGTCAGAGCAGGAAAATCGTCGCCAGCCCGAGGAAGATGAAAAAGCCACCGCTGTCGGTCATGGCGGTGATCATCACACTCGCGCCCATCGCCGGGTCGCGTCCCAGCCGCGCAAGGGTCATCGGAATCAGCACCCCCATCAATGCCGCCAGCAACAGATTGAGCGTCATGGCGGCAGTCATGACCACGCCAAGAGACCAACTGCCATATAGCATGTAGGCCACTACCCCAATCACACCGCCCCAGACCAGGCCATTGATCAAACCGACCGCCAGCTCTTTACGCATCAGCCGCGAGGTATTACCGGTACTCACCTGATCCAGCGCCATGGCCCGAACGATCATGGTGATGGTCTGGTTGCCGGAGTTGCCGCCGATACCGGCCACGATCGGCATCAACGCCGCCAGTGCCACCAGTTTTTCAATGGAGCCTTCAAACAGACCGATCACCCGGGATGCGATAAACGCGGTAATCAGGTTGACCGCCAGCCAGGCCCAACGGTTACGCAGTGATTTCCAGACCGACGCAAAAATATCTTCTTCTTCGCGCAGACCCGCCATGTTGAGAACTTCGTTTTCGCTCTCTTCACGAATCAGGTCGACCATTTCATCGATGGTCAGACGACCGATCAGCTTGCCGTTCTTGTCGACCACGGGCGCCGAGATCAAGTCGTAACGTTCGAATGCCTGAGCAGCGTCGTAGGCGTCCTCGTCCGGGTGAAAACTCACCGGATCGCTGGCCATGACGTCCGAAACCTGTTTTTCCGGATCGTTGACCAGCAAACGCTTGATCGGCAGCACACCCTTGAGTACGCCGTCATAATCGACCACAAACAATTTGTCGGTGTGGCCCGGCAGCTCTTTTAGGCGACGCAGGTAACGCAGAACCACTTCGAGACTGACATCCTCACGGATGGTCACCATCTCGAAGTCCATCAGCGCACCGACCTGCTCCTCGTCATAGGACAACGCGGAGCGAACGCGCTCACGCTGCTGCCCATCGAGGGTTTCCATCAGCTCGTGGACGACGTCTCGCGGCAGCTCGGAAGCCAGGTCAGCCAGTTCGTCGGCATCCATGTCCTTGGCCGCCGCCAGGAGCTCATGATCGTCCATGTCGGCGATCAGGGTTTCACGGACCGAGTCGGATACTTCGAGCAGGATGTCGCCGTCGCGATCCGCCTTGACCAGCTGCCAAAGCGTCAGACGATCGTTCAGCGGCAGCGCTTCAAGGATGTAGGCGACGTCGGCGGAGTGCAGATCATCGAGCTTGCGTTGCAGCTCAACGAGATTTTGCCGGTGAACCAGGTTCTCGACCCGATCGTGATGCGGACCTTCCTGGCGATGAGTCAGGTCTTCGATGACCCGCTGACGCTGCAACAGCTCAACAACTTGAGCGAGGCGGTCCTGCAGGCTTTCTTGCGTTTTCTTTACTTCAACTTCGGACATAGGCGAACTCCACTCCCAGCAGCGGGGCACGCCGGAAGGATCAATCAGTCAATTCATGATTGGTAAAACGGGATACTGAGTAACTACTGGGTAAGTCCATGGAGGTATTCCACAAGCCCCGGCGGGGCTGACGGGGGCAATGATACACCGCCCAACGGTTTTAAACGTTAAAAAATCGTGGCTGAAACAAGCGCTTGCAAGACAAACCTGAGCGCCACCTTATCTATCCAATTGCGACGACTCATTCTGAAAAGAAAACACACCGCCCTCGAAAAATGTAGCAGCTACCCTTGATATCGACCGTCATGGAGGACGCCAAATGCCGCCGATCGCGTACTATTTTTTGCTGACCGCCCTGCTCTGCCTGCCGCCCCAGCTGCACGCAGGCACTGTTCACCGATGTGAAGCCCCCAACGGGCAGATCACCTTCACCACCTTGAGCTGCACGGCCGAAGAGCGCCTGTCTTTGCAGGATGTGCACACCTTCACACCCGGCAGTACGATGGCACTCATGCCAAGCGCCGAAACAGGCGAAACATCCAGCATGAAAAACAAAAGGAGAGCGCCGACCATCGTGGGTCAGGCCGAGGACAAATGCGGAAACCTGATCAACGCCAAGGAACGACGCACAGCGATTATCAATCAACGTGTCGTCGCCGGCATGAGCCAGCAGGACGTCGAGAGCGCTCTCGGCAAGCCAGACAAGATCAGTATCAGGAATTCATCAACAAGCTACCGCTACGACACCAAGCGAGGTCGTAGCGCGCACGTCGAGTTTGATGAGAAAGGATGCACTAAAGGAAAAGCCAAACTCCAGACGGCAAAAAGCCCGCGTTAAACGCGGGCTTTTTGTTGTTTGGTGCACTCGACAGGATTCGAACCTGTGACCGCTCGGTTCGTAGCCGAGTACTCTATCCAGCTGAGCTACGAGTGCATTTTGTGTTTTTAAACCAGACCACAACTGGCTGAAGCAAAGTCGCTCGCATTACTGCAAACAACTCTTAAATGGTGCACTCGACAGGATTCGAACCTGTGACCGCTCGGTTCGTAGCCGAGTACTCTATCCAGCTGAGCTACGAGTGCATTTGTTGCCGCGCATTATAGGCCGTCTAATCTCTATGTCAAACACTTTTTCTAGTAATTTCAACAACTTACCGAAGAAGCCAGATTACAACGTACTACGCAAATAATGGCGGAGAACGGGGGATTCGAACCCCCGACACCCTTTTGAGGTGTACTCCCTTAGCAGGGGAGCGCCTTCGGCCACTCGGCCAGCTCTCCGCAACACGGGGCGTATCTTAACCAACCTTTTCCCCGTTTGCAAACATAAAAAACGATAAAAATTAATGGCTTGGTTCTTCGTCCTTCTCTTTCTTTATACGCAGGTAAATTTCCTCACGGTGCACTGCTACCTCTTTCGGGGCGTTCACACCGATACGCACTTGATTTCCTTTGACGCCGAGCACGGTAACGGTGATTTCGCCATCACCAATAATCAGGCTTTCTGCGCACCGCCGGGTCAGAATCAGCATACCTTTCTCCTAACGCATTTCATTTCAGGGACAACAGTCTGCAAAAAAAAGGCACTCGACCCACAACCAGAAAGATCGCAGCCCTATATGCCTGAGTATTGACCAGCGCGAGCAAAAGAACAGTCTTGGGTCGCGCTATTCAAAAAAACAAAAGGCGCGGTCAGACCGCGCCCTTCGGCAAACGCATCACTCGCCCTGTCGGGCTGGTGCGTCCAGTTCGAAAGCCGTGTGCAGAGCGCGCACGGCCAGTTCCAGGTACTTCTCTTCGATCACGACGGAGACTTTGATTTCCGACGTCGAGATCATCTGGATGTTGATGGTTTCCTTGGCCAGTGCTTCGAACATGCGGCTGGCAACGCCTGCGTGGGAGCGCATGCCAACGCCGACGATCGAGACCTTGGCGATCTTGGTGTCGCCGATGACTTCACGGGCACCCAGCTCGCCAGCGGTTTTTTCCAGCACGGTTTGCGCCGCCTGGTAGTCGTTGCGGTGCACGGTGAAGGTGAAGTCGGTGGTGTTATCGTGCGCAACGTTCTGCACGATCATGTCGACTTCGATGTTCGCGGCACTGATCGGGCCGAGAATCTTGAAGGCAACGCCCGGGATGTCTGGCACGCCACGGATGGTCAGCTTGGCTTCATCGCGGTTGAAAGCGATACCGGAAATGATCGGCTGTTCCATGGTTTCCTCTTCATCAATAGTAATGAGGGTGCCCGGACCCTCCTTGAAGCTGTGCAGTACGCGCAGCGGAACGTTGTACTTGCCGGCGAACTCGACCGCACGGATCTGCAACACCTTGGAACCGAGGCTGGCCATTTCCAGCATCTCTTCGAAGGTAATCTTGTCCAGGCGCTGGGCCACGGATACCACACGCGGGTCGGTGGTGTAGACACCATCTACGTCGGTGTAGATCTGACACTCATCAGCCTTCAAGGCTGCTGCCAGTGCCACGCCGGTGGTGTCGGAACCGCCACGACCGAGGGTGGTAATGTTGCCGTGCTCGTCGACGCCCTGGAAACCGGCGACAACCACCACACGACCGGCCTTCAGATCACCACGAATCTTCTGGTCGTCAATCTGCAAGATACGCGCTTTATTGTGCGCGCTGTCGGTCAGGATCCGCACCTGATTACCGGTGTAGGACACCGCTGGCACGCCGCGCTTGATCAGCGCCATGGCCAACAGTGCAATCGTCACCTGCTCACCGGTGGAGACGATCACATCCAGCTCGCGAGGAACTGGCTGGTCGCCGCCACTGATTTGCTTGGCCAGATCGATCAGACGGTTGGTTTCGCCGCTCATTGCAGACAGCACAACCACCAGGTCATCGCCGGCATCGCGGAATTTCTTAACCTTGTCGGCAACCTGCTCGATTCTCTCGACGGTGCCGACCGAGGTGCCTCCAAATTTCTGTACGATCAAAGCCATTTCAAAGCCGCCTCTGCCCATGAAGGGCGCCCAAATTATCACTCAAACAGCGTTCTGGCCCGCGACTAGACCGCGGGCCGGAAACACTGCCTTATAAACCCTGCTCTACAAATGGAACGGTCAGGGCCAATGCTGCATCCAGAGCGCCAGCGTCTGTACCGCCGCCCTGCGCCATGTCTGGACGACCACCACCCTTCCCGCCCACTGCCGCAGCGGCTTGCTTCATCAAATCACCGGCTTTGAGTTGGCCAGTCAGGTCTTTGGTCACACCTGCAACCAGCACGACCTTTTCCTCATGGACACTGCCGAGCAGGATCACTGCGCGGCCGAGTTTGTTTTTCAGTTGATCGACCAGCGCCAGCAGCGCCTTGCCATCCTGACCATCCAGACGCACGGCCAGTACCTTCACGCCTTTGACGTCCAGGGCAGAGGCCGACAGATCGTCGCCCGCCGCACTGGCAGCCTTGGCCTGCAACTGCTCGAGTTGCTTCTCCAGCAGACGGTTGCGCTCCAGCACAGCCGACAGCTTGTCGATCAGGTTGTCGCGGCTACCCTTGACCAGGTTGGCCGCTTCCTTGAGTTGTTCTTCAGCCGCATTCAAATAGGCCAGTGCCGCAGCACCCGTGACTGCCTCGATACGACGTACACCAGACGCCACACCGCCTTCGCTGATGATTTTCAGCAGGCCGATGTCGCCGGTACGGTTGACGTGGATACCACCACACAGCTCAACCGAGAAATCGCCGCCCATGCTCAGCACGCGCACGTTGTCGCCGTACTTCTCGCCGAACAGCGCCATGGCGCCTTTTTGCTTGGCGGTTTCGATGTCGGTTTCTTCGGTTTCAACGGCAGAGTTCTTGCGAATCTCTGCGTTGACGATGTCTTCCAGCGCTTTCAACTGCTCAGGCTTGATGGCTTCGAAGTGGCTGAAGTCAAAGCGCAGGCGCTGACTGTCGACCAACGAGCCTTTCTGCTGGACGTGATCGCCCAGCACCTGACGCAATGCAGCATGCAGCAGGTGAGTCGCCGAGTGGTTCAGCGACGTCGCGTGACGCACGTCGGCTTCAACGTGAGCTTCCACTGGAGCACCGATCGTCAAGCTGCCCGAAGCCAGCACGCCGTGGTGCAGGAACGCGCCACCGGTCTTGGTGGTGTCACGCACGTCGAAACGCGAAGCGCCGGCCTGCAAGTAACCGCAATCACCCACCTGACCGCCCGATTCCGCGTAGAAAGGCGTCTGGTTCAAGACGATCACGCCCTCTTCACCTTCACTCAATACATCGACCGCCTGGCCATCTTTATACAGACCGACAATTTTCGCCGAACCGCTGGTCGCTTTGTAGCCGGTAAATTCGGTGGCCACATCAACCTTCACCAGACTGTTGTAGTCCATGCCGAAAGAGCTGGCAGAACGGGCACGGACGCGCTGGGCTTCCATTTCACGCTCGAAACCTTCTTCGTCGATGGTCAGGCTACGCTCGCGAGCGATGTCGCCGGTCAGGTCCATCGGGAAGCCGTAGGTGTCGTAGAGTTTGAACACTACATCACCCGGTACCACGTCGCCTTTAAGGTCAGCCAGATCCTGCTCGAGGATTTTCAGGCCCTGCTCCAGAGTCTTGGCGAATTGCTCTTCCTCGGCTTTCAGAACGCGTTCGATGTGCGCCTGCTGGGATTTCAGCTCCGGGAAAGCTTCGCCCATCTCGGCGACCAAGGCCGCGACGATCTGATAGAAGAAGCTGCCCTTGGCCCCCAGCTTGTTGCCGTGACGGCAAGCGCGACGAATGATCCGGCGCAGTACATAGCCGCGACCTTCGTTGGACGGCAGCACGCCGTCGGCAATCAGGAAGCCGCATGAGCGGATGTGGTCCGCCACGACTTTCAGGGAAGCCTGAGCGTCGTTGGTGCAACCGATGGCCTTGGCCGAAGCGATCAGCAGGCTCTGGAACAGGTCGATTTCATAGTTCGAGTGAACGTGCTGCAGAACGGCACTGATCCGCTCCAGGCCCATGCCGGTGTCGACCGACGGTGCTGGCAGCGGGTGCAACACGCCATCGGCGGTGCGGTTGAACTGCATGAACACGTTGTTCCAGATTTCGATGTAACGGTCACCGTCTTCTTCCGGCGAACCCGGTGGGCCGCCCCAGATGTCGGCGCCGTGATCGTAGAAAATCTCGGTGCAAGGACCGCACGGGCCGGTATCGCCCATGGTCCAGAAGTTGTCGGACGCGTACGGCGCGCCTTTATTGTCGCCGATACGCACCATGCGCTCGGCCGGCACGCCGATTTCCTTGGTCCAGATGTCGTAGGCTTCGTCATCGCTGGCGTAGACGGTGACCCAGAGCTTTTCTTTTGGCAGGTTCAGCCACTGATCGGACGTCAGGAAGTTCCAGGCGTAGGTGATGGCGTCACGCTTGAAATAATCACCGAAGCTGAAGTTGCCCAGCATTTCGAAGAAAGTGTGGTGACGAGCGGTATAACCGACGTTTTCCAGGTCGTTGTGCTTGCCGCCGGCGCGCACGCATTTCTGGCTGCTGACCGCGCGGGTGTACGCGCGTTTTTCCTGGCCCAGGAAGCAGTCCTTGAACTGGTTCATCCCCGCGTTAGTGAACAGCAGGGTTGGGTCGTTGCCCGGAATCAAAGAGCTGGAGGCTACACGGGTGTGGCCTTGCTCTTCGAAGAAGCGAAGGAAGGCTTCACGGATTTCTGCGCTTTTCATTAGGATCTTCCACGGAGGCTGCGGCCAAAGGCCTGTTCGAAACGTCAACAGACGAAGCGACGGCAAAGGGCCGCATTATATCGGCCCTGCGCGCGGGGTACAGCGTGTTTATACGATAGAAACAGTCAATTGGAGCGCTAACGCTATCACTTGCGCAAAAAGTCGACGAATGCCGCGACGACCTGCTCGATTTGCTCACGACTGACATCCATGTGCGTGACCATACGCAGACGCCCCGCCGCACTCAACTTGATTCCGCGCTCGGCGGCGAACGTCTTGATTGCTTCAGCCCTGTCGCCCATCTGCACGTAAACCATGTTGGTCTGCACCGGTTCGACGTCGTAACCCGCCGCACGCAAACCTTCGGCGAGGCATTGCGCATTGTCATGGTCATCGGCCAGACGCTGGACATTGTTATCCAGGGCATACAAACCCGCCGCGGCCAGAAGCCCGGCCTGACGCATGCCGCCCCCGACCATTTTGCGCAGACGGCGCGCCTTGCCGATCAACTCGGCAGAGCCGCACAACACCGAACCGACTGGCGCACCCAGGCCTTTGGACAGGCATACCGACACGGAATCGAAGTGCTGGGTGATTTCCCTCGCATCAACACCCAGTTTGACGGCTGCGTTATATAGCCGCGCACCGTCCAGATGCAGCTGCAGCCCATGTTCATGGGTAAAGCTTCGGGCCCGCGCCAGATATTCAAGTGGCAGCACTTTGCCCTGCATGGTGTTTTCCAGCGCCAGCAAACGGGTGCGGGCGAAGTGGAAATCGTCCGGTTTAATCGCTGCGGCAACATGGGCCAGGTCCAGCGAGCCGTCGACTTGTACTTCCAATGGTTGCGGCTGGACCGAACCGAGCACCGCCGCCCCACCACCTTCGTACTTATAGGTGTGAGCCTGCTGGCCAACAATATATTCATCACCGCGTTCGCAATGCGCCATCAACCCCAGCAAGTTACTCATGGTACCCGTCGGCACGAACAGCGCAGCGGCGAAACCAAGGCGTTTTGCCAGTTCGGTCTCCAGACCGTTGACCGTCGGATCCTCACCATAAACGTCGTCACCGGTGGCCGCTTTGGCCATCGCGTCGAGCATCCCGGCGGAGGGTTGGGTGACGGTGTCGCTGCGAAGATCGATAACGCTCATGAATCTGGCCTCGGTAAGCAGGGGAAATCCCTTCCAGGCAGGAATTACTGCGGGCATGACACCGAATAATCAACCCTTGAGTGGGAAAAGGCCGCTCAAGCCAGCGAAAAAGTGGATAGCAATTATCAGATAGCCGTCATGTTCAGGCAGGAAATATGTGTTAAAAACGCTGCGCTGCCAGACATTCTGACGGCAAAACGTTCTCAGGGCGGGGTGCAACTCCCCACCGGCGGTAATTGCGCGCAACGCGCATAGCCCGCGAGCGCTTGGCGACAGGCACGGCAAATGGCTGTGCATGACGACAAGGTCAGCCGACCCGGTGTGATCCCGGGGCCGACGGTCATAGTCCGGATGAAGAGAGAACGGGATTCACGCCAAAGGGCAGTCCGCAGGCATTCGTACCAGCATGCGCACCCTGAAATCCCCATTCGATTCATATGCCCTGTTTTATACATAAACAGGAGTCAGAACATGCAACCCACCGCAATCGATAGCAAAAGCAAAAACCATCAGGGCGAGCGCGTTGCGTTCATCCAGGCCTGCTGGCACAAGGAAATCGTCGATCAAAGCCGCAAAGGCTTCGTGGCCGAAATGATTGCTCAGGGTTATCAGGAATCGGAAATCGATTTCTTCGAAGTCGGCGGCGCGTTTGAAATCCCGCTGCACGCCAAGTTGCTGGCCAAATCCGGGCGTTATGCTGGCATCGTCGCGGCAGGATTGGTGGTCGACGGCGGGATTTATCGCCACGAATTCGTTGCACAGTCGGTAATCAGCGGCCTGATGCAGGTCCAGCTTGAAACCGAAGTGCCAGTGTTCTCGGTGGTTTTGACCCCGCACCACTTCCATGCCGGTGAAGAACATCAGAAATTCTTCTTCGAGCATTTTGTGCATAAAGGTCAGGAAGCGGCGAAGACGTGCGCGGATACGCTGCACAAGATGCGGGCTTTGCGTCGTAGTGAGCCGCGTGCGGTAGCTGTTTAGTCTGATGATCGTTCCCACGCTCTGCGTGAGAATACCTCAATGGACGCTCCGCGTCCGCTACGGCATGGGACGCAGAGCGTCCCGGGCTGCATTCCCACGCAGAGCGTGGGAATGATCAGTTATTGGAGTCAGGCCAGGTTTTCGTCGGTGGTCGGCACGATCAGGATGCCGGCACGCAAGCCGTTCTTCACCTTGGGGTTCGGGAAGATGATCCGGGCGCCCTCTTCTTCGATAATCCAGCGGGTATTGGCGATGTCTTCCGCCAGCAGGTAACCCACGTCCAGTTCAGAAAAGTTCTCGATGTCCGCCGGAAGGTTCAAGCGGAAGCTGTCGCTGTGCTTGATGATTTCCCGTGCCACGCTGTACAGCTGCAAACCGTCCAGCGCCGATTCGGTCAGTTCCGGTTCGGTACCTTCGATGATCTGTTTCAGGCGGGTTTCCAGCAGGGAAACATTGACCCCGACGTTTTGCCCGAACGGCCGCGCCTTGCCCAGTTCGAGGGTGAAGGCCTCGGCGCCCAGCTTGTCGTAGGTGTAGGAACTGAAGACGATGGATGGTTTGTTCTGCAACAGCACCGCCTCCATGCCGGCAGCACGCAGGCGCGCCAGCTCCTTACGCGAATGCTGGCGATCTTCCTTCCAGGGGTACAAGGCGAACTGCTCGATTTTCGAGCCGCGAATCGCGGTATGCAGGTCATAGTGCAGACGCTGGCGATCCGGCAGGCTGAAGAAAACCGCCGCCAGCCGCTCCAGTTCACAAGCGCGCAAGGCTTCTGAGCCGCTGCTCTGTTCGTGACGGCCATTGAACAGCCGATTGACGTCCTGTTCGATGTAGCGCTCGCCTTTACGGATCGCGTCAGGGTTACCGAACAGAAACAGAATTCGTGCACGTGGCTTCAAGTCGCCACGAGCGATGTCATGCAACAGGCGATCAAGCAGCTCGATCGGCGCTGTTTCGTTGCCATGGATACCGGCCGACAACAGCAGGTCCAGGCCATTATCGCGAGCCTCAGGTGGCCGGACTTCCAGCGCACCTTCGCTCAACCAGCGCATCCGCACGCCTTCGACAGTCAGTTGAGTCTTCTCCGCCGGTTCGCGGCCGGCGAGGGTCAGTTCAAGCAGTTTGCCGAGGGCGAGCATAGAGCGGTTTCCTTAGTGGTCGTGTGCGCAATCCGGGCCATGCACGTGGTCTTCGTCACCGATTTCAGCCGGTTCCATTTCCAGTTGCAGACTTACCAGATTAGTCGCCAATGGACGCAGCAGCAGGTTTGCGTATTCCGCGTCGCCTTCTTCAACGTCCACACCGATCAGCAGTTGGCCACGGCCATCGTGCTGGATCCACAGCTCTTTGCCTTGCCACATGACCGCGACGCGGGTGCAGGAAGTTTCCAGTTGCGTGCCGTCGGTGTCTTCAAGGATCAGCTGCAGGGTATCGCTCATGGTTTTACGCTCTCGTTTGAGACTTTCAATTGATCTGGAATGGATAAACCGCGCCCAGTTTAAGGATTTGCGTCAGTTCATCCAGTGCCGTCCGGCACTCAAGCAGCAATTGCGGGTCCGCAAGATCGTTTTCGGTCATGCGGTCGCGGTAGTGCTTGTCGACCCATTCGGTCAACGTGCCGTACAACGGGGCCGTCATGATAACCCCTGGGTTGACCGCCGCCAGTTCGGTTTCATTCAGTGCGACGCGCAGTCGCAGGCAAGCCGGGCCACCGCCGTTCTGCATGCTTTGCTTCAGATCGAAAACCTTCACTTCGCGGATCAGGCCGCCGGAGCTGGTCAAACCTTGCAGGTATTGCCAGACACGCTCGTTGCCACGGCACTCTTCCGGCACGATCAACAGCATCGAGCCGTCAGGACGCGACAGCAGTTGGCTATTGAACAAGTAGGAACGAACGGCGTCTTCGACGGTGACTGCGGAACGCGGTACGCAGACTGACTGAAACTTCCCGCCGACTTTGGCGAGTTTGCTTTGCAGTTCGGCGAGCATCTGTTCGGTGTCGAGGAAGGCGTCCTCGTGATAGAACAACACCTCACCGTTACCCACGGCGATCACATCGTTGTGGAATACGCCCTGATCGATCACCGATGGGTTCTGCTGCGCGTAGACCACGCCGTCTTCGCTCAGGCCGTGCAAGCGGACAACGGCCTGGGACGCTTCCAGTGTCTGGCGCGCCGGGTATTTCTGTGGTGCCGGGTAGCGAGTATCAAAGGCACTGCGACCGAATACGAAGAACTCGACGCCCGCTTCACCGTATTCACGGCAGAAACGGGTGTGGTTGGCGGCGCCTTCGTCACCGAACTGCGCCACGGCCGGCAAGGCAGCGTGGTGAGCAAAGTGTTGCTGATCGGCGAACATGGCGCCCAGCACGCGGCTGGTGGTCGGGTGTTCAATGCTGCGGTGGTATTTGCAATTGAGGTTGGCAGCGGTGAAATGCACGCGGCCATCCGCGGTGTCGGCACTCGGGCTGACCGTGGCGGCGTTGGCCACCCACATGCTCGACGCCGAGCAACTGGCGACCAGCAACGGCATCGCTTCTTTGGCGGCGCGCTCGATCACTTGAGCATCGGTACCGCTGAAACCCAAACGGCGCAGTGCAGCCACGTCCGGGCGTTCTTGTGGTGCCAGAACGCCTTGTTGAAAGCCCATTTCCATCAGCGCTTTCATTTTCGCCAGACCTTGCAGCGCAGCTTCCTTCGGGTTCGAGGACTGCTGGCTGTTGCTCTGGGATGCGACGTTGCCGTAGGACAAACCGCCGTAGTTATGGGTCGGCCCCACTAGACCGTCAAAATTGACTTCATAGGATTTCATCAGCGAGGCTCCACGAAAATCTGTTGTTATAGGCATCAGTAAAATGACTGCAATGCGATCTATGTAGCAGCTGCCGAAGGCTGCGTTCGGCTGCGTAGCAGTCGTTAATCGGTACACCCTGTTTCCAGATCAGAATCATGGATACCGCTATCGCGACTGCTTCGCAGCCGAACGCCGCCTTCGGCAGCTGCTACATAAGCCCTACGAAAGCTTCACGCCTGGGGTCAGAGCGGCAGGCAACACCAGGCTCGGGGTTTCCAGCGAGGCCACCGGGTACGCGCAGTAATCTGCTGCGTAGTAGGCGCTGGCGCGATGGTTGCCCGAGGCGCCGACACCGCCGAATGGCGCGCTGCTCGCAGCACCGGTCAGTTGCTTGTTCCAGTTGACGATACCCGCACGGCTTTCCAGCCAGAACTGCTGATAACGCGCTTCGGAATCCGACAGCAGACCGGCCGCCAGACCATAGTCGGTGTCGTTGGCTTCGACGATTGCCGCTTCAAAATCAGCGTAACGGATCACTTGCAGCAACGGCCCGAACAGCTCTTCGTCTGGACGATCAGCGACAGCCGTCACATCGACGATACCCGGGGTCAGCAACGCAGCCTGAGCCTGAGGCTGGGTCATTTCCAGCAAGGCCACTGCGCCATTGGCCAGCAAGTGTTCTTGCGCATCCATCAACGCTTTCGCTGCGCCCAGAGAGATGACCGAGCCCATAAACGGTGCCGGTTGCTGATCAAATGCACCGACTTCAATCGTCGCGCAGACCGCCACCAGACGCGCCAGCAGCGTGTCGCCCCAGGCGCCCTGCGGCACCAGCAAACGACGTGCACAGGTGCAACGTTGACCGGCAGAAATGAACGCCGACTGGATGATGGTGTACACGGCGGCATTGAGGTCCGCCACTTCGTCGACCACCAGCGGGTTGTTGCCGCCCATCTCCAGCGCAAGGATCTTGTCTGGACGACCGGCAAATTGCTGATGCAAGTGATTACCCGTGCGACTGGAACCGGTGAAGAACAAACCGTCGATGCCCGGGTTCGCTGCCAGGGCGATACCGGTTTCGCGAGCACCTTGCAGCAGGTTCAATACGCCCGCCGGCAGACCGGCTTCGATCCAGCATTTAACCGTCAACTCGGCGACTTTCGGGGTCAGCTCGCTCGGTTTGAACAACACGCTGTTACCGGCCAGCAGCGCCGGCACGATGTGACCGTTCGGCAAGTGGCCAGGGAAGTTGTAAGGGCCGAACACCGCCACCACACCATGCGGCTTGTGGCGCAGCACCGCCGTGGCGTCGCCCAGCGGGCCGCTCTTCTCGCCGGTACGTTCGCGGTAGCTCTGCACCGAAATCGCGATCTTGTTGACCATGCTGGTCACTTCAGTCGCCGATTCCCACAGCGGTTTGCCGGTTTCCTCTCCGATACAGTGCGCCAGTTCGTCAGCCTTGCTTTTCAGCGCAGCGGCAAAGGCCTCAAGCACGGCAATGCGCTCGTCCAGCGTACGCCGGGCCCAGCCCGGGAACGCCTGACGCGCGGCTTGCACGGCGGATTCAACCTGAGCAACCGTGGCGCCTTCGCCGGACCACAACACTTGCTGGGTTACCGGGTTCAGCGACTGGAAGGTTTCGCCCTGGCCGGCCAGCCATTCACCTGCGATGTATAGCGAATTCATTATTTCGACTCCCTAGCTGCAGACAACGCAACGGCGCGCACTTGATCGCCAGCGTTGAGTTGAAGGCGTTTGGCGGTCAGCGGATCAACCACCAGCGTGCCGGCGGCGAGGCGTGCTGGCGCGGCAGTGATCCGGCAGTCTTCGCGCTTGCGGTTGTGAATCAGGAAAGGCGTCGCGTCATCACCTGGCGTGCCGATGGCCAACACCAGCGCCTCGCTGTCACGTACCGCGCGGATCTTGCCGGTTTCGCACTCAACGGCTGGGCCGGCGTCGAAAATATCGACGTAGCCCTGGTAGCTGAAACCTTCGCTCTTAAGCATGGCCAGCGCCGGTTCGGTGTCCGGGTGAACCTGGCCGATGACGTTGCGCGCGTCTGGCGACAGGAAGCAGGTGTACAGCGGAAACTTCGGCATCAGCTCGGCGATGAACGCCTTGTTGCCCACACCGGTCAGGTAGTCGGCCTGACTGAATTCCATTTTGAAGAAGTGACGGCCCAGGCTTTCCCAAAATGGCGAGCGCCCGGCTTCGTCGGACACACCGCGCATCTCGGCGATGATCTTGTTGCCGAACAGTTGCGGGAACTCGGCGATGAATAGCATCCGCGCCTTGGCCAGCATGCGGCCATTGAGGCCGATGCGGTAATCGGCGTGCAGGAACAATGAGCACAACTCCGAGTTACCGGTCAGGTCATTGGCCAGGAACAGCGTCGGGATCTCGCGGTAGATGTTCAGCTCTTGCGAGGCGCTGACCGTCAGACCAACCCGGAAGTTGTACCAAGGCTCGCGCAGGCCGACCGCGCCGGCGATGGCGGAAATGCCCACCACACGACCGTTGTCGTCTTCGAGCACGAACAGGTAGTCCGCATCAGCGCGCCCGGCTTCGCCGCGAAAGGTCTTTTCGGCCCAGCCGACCCGATGGGCCAGACGTTCTTCGTTGGCCGGCAAAGTGGTCAGGCCGGTGCCGGTGCTGCGGGCCAGGTCGATCAGAGCGGGTAAGTCGCTGCTGCGTACGGGACGAACGATCATGCTATCTCCTCAAACGGGTCGCTTGCGCCACCCGTGAAATTTCGCTGCTTTCCAGGCATTTCTTTCTGGAAATCCAAGCCGGCGTTAAACCGCCACCAGGCGCACGCTGGCACCCTCACCGACGCCCAAGGCTTCGGCCGCTTCCAGATCCAGGGTCACGGGTTTGCCTGGCGCGTAATCGAGCTCAAGCAACACGGCGCGGTAATCCTGCAACTGGGCATTGGCCACCAGGTACTGACGACCGGCACCTTTGACCGGCTCACCGATTTTCACCGGCACGACGCGGCTCTGGGCGATCGAACGGATTCCCGTCACACGTGCGTGCAAGGTCGGGCCGCCGTCGAAAATGTCGATGTAGTGATCGGTTTCAAAACCTTCGCGCATCAGGATGTCGAAGGTGATCTGCGCCCGTGGATGCACCTGGCCCATCGCCTCTTGAGCGGAGTCCGGCAGCAGCGGCACATAGATCGGGTAATGCGGCATCAGTTCGGCCAGGAACGTGCGGCTTTTCAGACCGCACAAACGTTCGGCTTCAGCGTAGTTGAGGTCGAAAAAGTTGCGGCCGATGGCATCCCAGAATGGCGAGTCACCGTTTTCATCGCTGTAGCCAACGATTTCGGTCACCACGGAATCGGCAAAGCGTTCCGGATGGCTCGCCACGAACAGCAAGCGACCACGAGAGTTGAGCTCGGCCCAAGGCGACCCCACCAGCTCGCGCTGTACGTAGAAACTGGTCAGCAAGCTGTTGCCGGTCAGGTCGTGGCACTGGGAGAGCACGTGAATCTTGTTATGAATCTTCAGCTCGCGGGAGGCGTGCACGAAGGTTTCATTACGGAAGCTGTAGAACGGCTCGGAATAGCCTGCCGAGGCAACGATGGCCGAACAACCGGCCAGCTTGCCGGTGGCAGTGTCTTCTAGGACGAAGAAATAGCTCTCTTCGCCGTTAAAGCTGACTTCGGCAGAGAACGAGGCCTCGCTTGCGGCGATTTTGTCGCTCAGGCGTTCAACGTCATCCGGCAAGGAAGTGACACCAATCGGGCTATCCGCAGCCAGACGCTGTACCTCGCCCAGATCAGCCATTTGCGCGGGGCGCATCACCAGCATGGTGTCACTCCTTAATCTCAGAACTTACAAAAGAAAAAATCCCGGGCCATCCCTGAAACAACTCAGAGTCAACTGTGGGAGCTAGCCTGCTAGCGATAGCGTCCTGCCAGGCAACAATGATGTTGGCTGTCAGGCCCTCATCGCCAGCAGGCTGGCTCCCACAGTTTGATCCGGCCCGGCATAAAAATTGGGTTCGACGCCTGAACAATCAGGCGCCGAAGGGTCTATCAGGCTTGCGTCAACTTCGCCACGGCACGTTCGAAGCGGTCCAGACCGGCATCGATGTCCGCATCTTCAACCACCAGGCTAGGCGCAAAACGCACCACGTCCGGGCCTGCTTGCAGAATCATCAGGCCTTCACGTTCGGCGGCGTTGAAGATGTCCTTGGCTTTGCCTTTCCAGGCATCGCTCAGCACGCAACCGATCAGCAGGCCCAGGCCACGGACTTCAGTGAAGAGACCGTATTTCTCGCCGATCTGCTCAAGGCGCGCCTTGAATTTGTCGTGCTTGGCATTGACGCCAGCCAGCACTTCAGGGGTATTGATCACGTCGATCACGGCTTCAGCGACAGCGCACGCCAGCGGGTTACCGCCGTATGTAGTGCCATGAGTGCCGACAACCAGGTGTTTGGCCAAGTCTTCGGTGGTCAGCATGGCTGCGATCGGGAAACCGCCGCCCAAGCTCTTGGCACTGGTCAGGATGTCCGGGATAACGCCGTAATGCTGGTAGGCGAACAGCTTGCCGCTGCGGCCCATACCGGTTTGCACTTCGTCGAATACCAGCAGTGCATTATGCTCGGAGCACAGATCACGAGCGCCTTGCAGGTAAGCCAGTTCAGCCGGCAATACACCGCCCTCGCCCTGTATCGGTTCCAGAACCACAGCGCAGGTCTTGTCGGAAATGGCCGCTTTCAGCGCAGCCAGATCGTTGTACGGCACGTGGGTGATACCGGTGATTTTCGGACCGAAACCATCGGAGTACTTCGACTGGCCACCGACGTTGACGGTGAACAGGGTACGGCCGTGGAAGCTATTCAGCGCGGCGATGATTTCGTACTTCTCGCTGCCGTAACGATCGAAGGCGACGCGACGGGCCAGCTTGAATGCGGCCTCGTTGGCTTCGGCGCCGGAGTTACAGAAGAACACACGCTCGGCAAACGTGGCGTCAATCAGCTTATGGGCCAGGCGCAGGGCCGGCTCATTGGTGAACACGTTGGACACGTGCCACAGCTTGTTCGCCTGCTCGGTCAAGGCACCGACCAGCGCCGGGTGTGCGTGGCCCAATACGTTAACGGCTATCCCGCCGGCGAAGTCGATCAGCTCGCGGCCAGACTGGTCCCAAACGCGGGAACCGGCACCGCGCACAGGGATGAAAGCGGCAGGCGCGTAGTTGGGAACCATTACCTGGTCGAAATCGGCGCGTTGTACCGCAGCGTGCTCAACGGACATCGGAGTCTCCTGAAGAGAAAACACTCGCCTGAAACTGGCGAGCGATGGGGGGATTGTAAGGACAGTTTTCAGCCCGGCCTTGCCGCCAAGCGACAACTTCTTATAGCGCAAACCCCGGTTTCACCCGGGTTTACGGCAATGCGACATATAGCGTCGCAAAGGCGCAGTTTAAACCGCCGGCACAGGTTATAGGCAGGCTTGTCGACCGGTGCGGTAAATATGTACCGCACGCACTGCATCCTCGTCTGTTTTGCTGGGGCTCAAACCAAACGCTAAGGGAATAGCGCATGAATCAAGACGATATTGAACTCGGCAGCCAACCGGACACCCATTTTCATCACCTCTACCGAAACCTGCCCGCGTGGGTATTGGAATCCTCAGTCGAAACGCGCAACGCCCTGAAGAACGCCAGCCTTGAAGTGCCCCAGTGGCACCGCACGGCGGACCGACTGCAACATCAGGTGCTGAAAACCTCAAGCCAGACTCACCTGGCCCAGCGAAACCGGTTGGGCTCGATGTTGGCAAAACTGCAAAACGCCCGGGATTTTGCCGAGTCGATTCTGGGGCCGGCCCTGAAAGCCCGGTTCGACCTGGACGTAGACGTCAAAACCACCTTCCTGCGCCTGTACATCCCCCAAGCCACGCCCTTCTTCGCGATCAAGACCGGCGCCGCCCGCACATGGACGGTATCGCTGCTAGACGCAGCGTTGCACAACTTTCAGGCGTCAGAGACCGAGGCTGATGCCTATGAGCCGGCTTCGACGTTTATCACCAAACCGTCGCCTACAGGGCAGTTCGAAACCCTGCCGCTGGTTTCCCGAAAAATCACGATTCCAGGCTTTACCCGGTTGTGCCGGGAGCTGGACATCGGCGGCCAGTACAACGCCTACCTAAAAGAAAACCTGGGGTTGACCAACCCGGTGATCGGGGCCGTCTTGAAACCGAATGTCATGAGCGCGAACAAAGCGGCACTGCGCTCTGCGTTGCACCTGGCCCATGCACGCAGTGATATTGATAGCGACGCCTTCAACGCGATCTACCGCGTACTGGAAGGACGCGCGAGCCTGCTTTGGGACGGTCACCCCCTGCATTGTCATGACCTGACGATGATGTCTTCATCGCTGACCGGCATTGTCATTTTTGGTGCCAAATCGAGCCGGGCAACCAAGGCTACCCGCATCATTGCCTACATTCCGGATGACCCGCAGCATCCGCTCAAGCTGTACGCCGACACCGTGGCGTTCATGACCGAACTGACCCGCAAGCTGCGTTCGCCCGCTTATCAAACCTTCTTCAGCCGCTTCGTCGATCACGCGGAACGAGGGCATTTTTTTGCCGACCTTAACAGTCGCTTGCGAATGGTGACATGGCATCAACACACTCACGGCGATCCACTGCCAAGCTGGCGCGAAACGCCCATCGACAAGCCTAACCTGCAATTTTCGATGACGCCGTTCAGAGCGGGCCTGTGGAATCACCTGTACCAACGACAACTGAACAAAATCATCAACGACGCGAGCACAATCGCCGTCTCCACCGCTCGTGTCGATCAAACTGCGCGATGGGCGCTGTGGGACGCGTTCAGCAAAATCGCCTCCACGATCCTTGAAGTAGCGACGTTCGTTGCCCTGCCCTTTGTGCCGTTTCTGGGCGAGTTGATGCTGGCCTATATGGCCTACCAGCTTCTCGACGAGACCTTTGAAGGGATCATTGACTGGGCGCAAGGGCTGAAAAAACAAGCGTTCGAGCACTTGATCGGCATCGTCGAAACGGCGGTGCAAGTGGGAACCTTCGCGGTGGGCGGCGCCATCGCCGCCGGCACCTTCAGTCGCCTCCTATCCCGCGAAACGGCGGCACTTATCGCGCCGCTAAAACCCGTACCCACACCAGAGGGCAAAACCAGATACTGGAAGCCGGATCTGGCGCCGTACGAACAAACCATCGAACTGCCGGCAGAGAAAAACCCCGATCTCCTGGGCCTGTACCGCCACGAGGGCAAAACGCTTCTGCCTCTTGAAGGAAAACTGTACGCCGTACGGCCAACTCGCGATGCCCTTCAGTTTCAGATTGAACACCCAAGCAACAATGACAGCTATAAGCCGTCATTGCGGCACAACGGTCATGGCGCCTGGCAAACAGAACTGGAGCAACCCCTGCATTGGAACCGGGAAACCGTCCTGCGGCGTCTAGGGCACAGTGTCGAATCGTTTTCCAGCGCCGAGCGTGAACAGATTCTGCGAATCAGCGGTTATCACGACAACGTGCTGCGAGAAACCCATGTCGAAAACCATCGCCCGCCATCGCTGCTGACCGACACGATCAAGCGATTCAGGATCGACCGGGATATTCAGACGTTTATCGAACAGATTGGCAGCGACCAGCCTGAGCAATACAGCAAGGCTGATCCGCTCATGCAGCATCAGTTGCTGACCCGGTTCGACTCATGGCCTGTCGATACCCTCCTGCCCGAACCGGGAGCCCAGACACATACCTTGCGAAAGCAAACCGCGGATATCGCCCGAAACTACCGCAAGTCGCTGTTCGAGCTTCGTTATCGCGAACAGGAAACGACCGAAGACCTGCCCACCCAACGACTGCTCGCCGACTTTGAGGGGCTACCGACCGATATTGCTCATGAGCTGGCGAGCAATGCGTCGGGTAACGAACTGAGGCAATTGCACAATGGGACCACACCTCAACGCCTGAAGGACGTAGCAAGAAAAGCCCTGGAGGCTGTGCGCGCATCCCGAGCCTATGAAGGCCTCTTTTCTGATGCCCTGGCGACCGCAGACACCCACACGCTCGCCTTGCACAGCCTGGATTTGCTACCCGGATGGCCTGCCGATGTGCGCATCGAGGTGAGGGACTTCGCCCCTGACGGGACCGTGCGCGACAGCATTGGACCCGTCGACGCATCGATCCGAAAAACGCTGGTGCGCAACGAAAACGGCGTTTACCAAGTGCTTGATGACAGCCAGACGCCGCTGTTCTCTGGCGACTTTTATCAAGCCATCCTTCAGGCACTGCCGGATACCGAGCGCACCACACAGGGCTTCTCCATTGGAGAAGGGCTACTGCTCAAACAGCGCATTTCCACGCAGGCCCTGGACCACCCACAGCTTCGTGCACTCTTTGCGAAAAACCCTCATCGAAAACCCTTCTATGATCCAACGACCATGCGCCTGCCCGGAGGTACGGAAGGTTACCCGCACATTGGTCCCGCAACGCCAACGCTCAACGAAAGGGTGCGCGAGGTTTACCCAAGCATCTCCGAGGACGAAATCCAGTCCATGGTCCTCATGCTGCAGCGTCATCCCAGTGGCGCCCGTGTAGAACTATCACGGCTGGCAAACGAGCTGGCCCGTCTGCACCAGGATCTGGGGCGCTGGATCAACGACGCCCCGACCGCCCACCCGCAAACCCGACTTGCACTGAGCGATCTGGACCGCGAGGTCGCGCGTCGCAATCGCACCCAGCTAGCCCAGGAAATCCAGCGCAGCTGGCGCCGCCAGTCCGAACGGGATTTCGACGCGCCAGATGGCAGCGAGCAGTATGTGCTGAGGTTTGCAGAACCGATCCTGGGCGACATGCCGACACTCACCGCCGACTTCAGCCATGTGTCGCTGCTATCTCTGGAAGGTAATCATACTGCGCAGGGTGTGTCGGAGTTCCTGAACCGATTTAGTGGGCTTCGCCGCCTGGAGCTGCGCCGTTTCGCCTTGACCACCCTCCCCGAGGCCATCACCCGAATGCCGAACCTCGATGCGCTGGTGTTAAGTAATTGCGGTATCAGGATGAACACTGCCACGTGGTCAAAACTGACTGCATTGAACAAATTGGTCATGCTGGACCTGTACAAAAACCCGTTCGAAATCGTACCTCGCATCGACTCGATGAACGAACTTGTTCACCTTGATCTAAGCGATACCAACTTGACCGCCATCCCGGTCGGAGCCCTGCAGCATCCAAAACTCGATACCCTCCTGCTGATGAACAACAAGATCAGTGAGTTGCCTGTCGAGTTGTTCGAGAGTTCGCTGTACGAAAAACGCGGTGTGCACCTTACGCACAACCCGATTTCCAACCGCTCACGGGAACTTGTCAAACAACATCATTTCGACAGCGCTTACGACATGGGGGTCTACGCACCCGAGGCGGATATTGATCGCGTCAGGACGCTGTACCCTGGTATGGAAGTCGAGCAAGCGAGTGAATTTGTCTACGAGTTGCCGGGCACACTGGAGGATGGTCGGGCAGACCTGTCGCGCCTGGAAGAGGAGCTGACTCGCTTGAGAACCGATTTGTCTGCCTGGACCGCCGACCTTCCCGCCCAGCATCCTTTAACAGGCGAACCGTTCAGCCCCCTGCAACTGATTGCCGAGCAAGCCAACCGCGACGAGTTCAAGCAACTGGTGGAGAAGTGCTGGCAGCGTGAAGCCGCACTGGATGATTTCGGCGACAGCCTGGAACCCACTTACGAGTTGAGCATTCGCCCGATCATCATCGGAGAACTGCCCACCCTGAGTGCAGACTTCAGTCATGTGTCCGCGCTGGAGTTGCTGAGTGAGGATGGCTTGACACGTGCCGGCCGATTCCTGGAGGCCTTCCCGAACCTCAAAAGCCTGAGGTTGCGCAACTGCACGCTAGGTGACATTCCCGATGCCGTGTTCAACATGGGAAAACTCAGGTCACTGTCGCTTCCCAACTGTCGTGTCAGCCTGTCAGCAGAGTCGGCAAACGCACTGGCCGGAATGGACCAGCTCGATTATCTCGACCTGGGCTATAACCCACTGACACAACCACCTGATCTTTCGCAAATGCCGGGGTTGGCGACCGTCCTGCTCAACAACGCCGGCATCACCGAAATACCCAAAGGCTTGCTTAACCTGGAGGAACTGGACTGGGCGGATTTGAGCTCGAATGCGATCACCACAGTACCCAGCGACTTGATGGAACTGCCAGTGGAAACTGCGGAAAACATTACGTTGAGAGGCAACCCGTTGTCAGAGGAAAGCCTGTTACGGCTAATCAATTATTACGAACGCACGGGAGCAGATTTCGGCTTGGACGAAGTCATCAATCGAGGGGAAATGGAAATTTCCACCTCTGAAGGTTCCGAGATCGACGAGTAACTCAACCGCGCTCGGATGGCACCGACGACAACTCGAACGGGCTGCTGCTGCGCCGCTGGTTGCGATCCTCCCGCGGCGTGGCACCGAAGAAGTTGCGGTAGGCGCTGGAGAAATGCGGCCCCGAAGAGAAGCCACACGACAGGCCGATCTGGATGATCGACTTGCTGGTTTGCATCAACATCTGCCGCGCCTTATTCAAGCGCAGCTCAAGGTAATACTGGCTCGGCACACGGTTGAGGTATTGCTTGAAGATGCGCTCCAGCTGTCGACGGGATACGCACACATGCTGGGCGATTTCGTCGGTGGTCAGCGGCTCTTCGATGTTGGCTTCCATCAGCAACACCGCTTGCGTGAGCTTGGGATGGCTGGAACCGAGACGGTTTTGCAGCGGAATGCGTTGGCGCTCGCCGCCTTCGCGGATGCGCTCGACGACCAACTCTTCGGACACGGCGCCGGCCAGTTCGGCGCCGTGATCACGGGCCAATACTGCCAACAGCAAGTCGAGTACCGACAGGCCGCCGCACGCCGTCAGGCGATCGCGATCCCAATCGAATAGATGGCTGGTGGCGATGACTTTCGGGAAGCGTTCGGCGAAATCGTCCTGCCAGCGCCAATGCACGGCAGCGCGATAGCCGTCGAGCAAACCCAATTGCGCCAATGGGTAGACACCGGCCGACAAACCGCCAATCACGCAACCGGCCCGCACCAATTGTTTCAACGCACTGCTGAGCGCCGGCGCGAGTGTGGTCGGTGGCTCATCGGCGAGCAGAAACAGCTTCTGGAAATTTTCGAGCTTGCCGGCCCACGGTTCACCCGGCAATTGCCAGGCGCCTTCGGTCGGCGGTTCGGCCTGCAAAAACGACAGTTCGTAAACCACGTCCGGATGCACACGCTGGGCAACACGCAAGGCCTCCTCAGCCAGCGCAAGCGTCAGTGCTTTAGTGCTGGGCCAAATCAGGAAACCAATTCGATGGGCAGTCATGGCGGGCAATCCGAAACGAAAATCAGTAATGAAGGCACGGACCAATGCTAGCCCGTAAATGAACGCAAATCTCAAAACCTGCAGCGATCTAAATGTGGGAGCGAGCCTGCTCGCGAAAGCGGTGAATCAGTCGACATCTACGTTGAATGTCACACCGCATTCGCGAGCAGGCTCGCTCCCACAGGGGATCGGGGCCAGCCTCTAAATTGCGAAGCATGCACTATCCCAGTGCGTAACGGGAGCTATTACTTGAGGCTGCCCGAGAGGAATTGTTGCAAACGTTCAGACTGCGGATTAACCAGCACTTCACGCGGGTTGCCACTTTCTTCGACGACACCTTTGTGCAGGAACACCAACTGGTTCGACACTTCACGGGCAAAGCCCATTTCGTGCGTCACCACCACCATGGTCCGGCCTTCCTGGGCCAGGGCCTGCATGACTTTCAGCACGTCGCCGACCAGTTCCGGGTCGAGTGCGGACGTCGGCTCGTCAAACAGCATCACTTCAGGTTCCATCGCCAGCGCACGGGCAATGGCCACTCGCTGCTGTTCGCCGCCGGACATGTGGCCAGGGTAGGCGTCCTTGCGGTGACCCACGCCTACCTTGTTCAGGTAGTGCTCGGCTTTTTCCCGGGCTTCGGCCTTGGACATGCCCAGTACGTGAACCGGCGCTTCCATGATGTTTTCCAGCGCGGTCATGTGCGACCACAGGTTGAAATGCTGGAACACCATCGACAGGCGCGAACGCATGCGTTGCAGCTGTTTCGGGTCGGCCGCCTTCAGAGCGCCGTCCTTGTTGGCGACCAGTTTCAGCTCTTCGTTGTTGAGCAGAATCTTGCCCGCGTGCGGCTGCTCCAGCAGGTTGATGCAGCGCAGGAAGGTACTTTTGCCGGAGCCACTGGAGCCGATGATGCTGATCACATCGCCAGCCGCCGCTTTCAGGGACACGCCCTTGAGCACTTCGTGACTGCCATAGCGTTTATGCAGGTCTTGGACTTCAAGTTTGTACATGCGGTCGGTTCTCACAAAAACAGTCAGTCAGTCGTTGAGCAAGCGCCCGTGACGCAGCGCTTCGCGCCCCGCCACCTTGGCCAGCCAGAAACCGGGTTGGGCATAACGCAGCCGTTCAATGGCAAACAGCACCCCGGACGTACCAGCACACACCGTGCTGACCCGATCCGACAACGGATCGATCACTTCAAAAATCTCGTCACCGGCTTCGATCCACTCACCGGGTTTACGCAGGAAACTCACCACACCCGGGTGCGGTGCAAACAGCAATTCAGTGCCGTCGAACGGCAGGCCTTCGCACGCTTCTTGCGCAGGCTGGGGCCATTCGCCGCTGATCAGTCCTTGCTCGGCGAGGAACGCCAGAATGCCTTCGGCATGAGCCACTGACTCAACACGACCGGTATCGGCCTGACCACCCAGTTCAATGGTAGTCGCCAGACAGGCCAGCGGAATTTGCGCATCGGGGAACAAGCGCGACAGACGCAACCACGGCAGCGAACAGGCCTCGTCGAAGGAACTGCCGCCGGAATCTTCTGCCAGCAAACCGACCCGCACATTCAGGTGCGCGGCCAACGAACGCCACTGCGGCCAGTGCTGCGGCAAGGCATACATGTGCAGCGCCGCTTCAGCATCGCAGTGCAAATCCAGAACGACGTCGGCGGTGCAGGCGTGGCTGAGCAAGATGCGCTGCATGCCTTGCAACTGGCTACTCGCCTCTGGCAATGCGGCCAAATGATCGGCCATTGCCTGACGGATCAGGCGAATATTAGCGTGCGGATCATCACCCAGATGTCCGTCCAGCGCAGCGGCCACTGGCGCGCTCAGCTCAACGAAATCGCGGTTGAAGTTCTTGCCGCTGCCCGCGTCGAACCGCCCCTGATGATTGCCCTGCAACAGCTGACCGAGGCCCAGTGGGTTGGCCACTGGGACCAACTCGATCACGCCATTGAGCAAGCCTTGGGTTTCGAGCTCGGCCAGGCGCTTTTTCAGCTCCCAGGCCGTGCGCATCCCCGGCAGCTCATCGGCGTGCAGGCTGGCCTGGATGTAGGCCTTGCGCTCACCGATGCCGAAACGGAACACCGAAATCTGGCGTTCGCTGCCCAGGTGGCTCCACGGCAATGCATGATCGATGCGTTCCATATCAGTGCTTCCGCGGGGCCAGGTAGCCCAGCCAGCGGCGCTCGGCCATTTTGAACAGCTTCACCAGAATGAAGGTCAGGCACAGATAGAACACGCCCGCCGTGATGTACGCCTCAAACGGCAGGTAGAACTGGGCGTTGACCGTGCGCGCGGCACCGGTGATGTCGATCAGGGTCACGATGGACGCCAGACTGGTGGTCTGCAGCATCATGATCACTTCGTTGCTGTACTGCGGCAGCGCCCGGCGCAGGGCCGATGGCAGCAGGATGCGCTTGTACATTTTGTAGCGCGACATGCCCATCGCCTTGGCGGCTTCGATCTCGCCATTCGGCGTGGCCCGCAGGCTGCCGGCGATGATCTCGGCGGTGTAGGCGCTGGTGTTGATCGCAAAGGCCAGGCACGCACAGAACGTTGCGCTGGACAGCCACGGCCAGAGGAAGCTTTCACGTACCGCTTCGAATTGCGCCAACCCGTAGTAGATCAAAAACAGCTGCACCAGCATCGGCGTGCCGCGGATCACGTAGGTGTAGAGCCAGGCAGTCATGTTGACGGCCGCGTTCTTCGAGACCCGCATCAGGCCCAGCGGCAACGCGCACAGCAGGCCAAAAAACAGCGACAGCGCGAGCAATTTGAGGGTAGTCACCAGGCCACCGAGGTACAGTGGCATGGCCTCCCAGATGACGTTGTAGTCGAAGATCATAGATCGGCCGCCCTTACGCCTACCGAGTAGCGCTTCTCAAGGTGACGCAATGCCAGCAACGAGACACTGGTGATCACCAGGTACATCGCCGCCACCGCGAGGAAGAAGGTGAAAGGCTCGCGGGTGGCATCTGCCGCCTGCTTGGCCTTGAACATCATGTCTTGCAGACCCACCACCGAAATCAACGCGGTGGCCTTGGTCAACACCAGCCAGTTATTGGTAAAGCCCGGAATCGCCAGGCGAATCATCTGAGGCACCAATACCCGGAAGAACACCTGAAAGCTGCTCATGCCGTACGCCATGCCGGCTTCTGCCTGCCCTTTCGGGATTGCCATGAAGGCGCCACGGAAGGTTTCCGACAGGTACGCACCGAAGATGAAACCCAGGGTGCCGATACCGGCGGCCAAGGGGTTCAAGTCGATGTAATCGTCAAAACCGAGCAGCGGTGCAACGCGGTTGAGCAGGTCCTGGCCGCCGTAGAAAATCAGCAGGATCAGCACCAGATCAGGAATACCGCGGATCACCGTGGAGTACAGATCGCCCAGCCAGGCCAGCCAGCGAATCGGCGACAGACGCAGCGCAACGCCGATCAGCCCCAGAACGATGGCCAGGACCATGGACGACAAGGCGAGCTGAAGCGTCAGCCATGCGCCATCGAGGATGACAGCCCCGTAGCCTTTCAACATGATTCAGGTCCTCGAAAGTTGGGATGAAAAAATGGCGCAAACCTCAGAGATCCTGTTGCTTGCGCCATTTCTGACTTGTCGTTGCGACGTATTTACTTGCCGTAAATGTCGAAGTCGAAGTACTTGTCCTGGATTTGCTTGTACTTGCCGTTCTCACGAATGGCGACGATGGCGGCGTTGAGCTTCTCCAGATCAGCCGTGTCACCTTTGCGAACAGCAATACCTACGCCGTCGCCGAAGTATTTGACGTCGGTGAAGGCCGGGCCCGCGAACGCGAAGCCTTTGCCTGCGTCGGTTTTCAAGAAGCCGTCATTCAACAGCGTAGCGTCCGCCACGGTGCCATCGAGGCGGCCAGCGGCCACGTCGAGGTAAATTTCGTTCTGCGAACCGTAAGGCTTGATCTCGGCACCCAGCGGAGCCAGGACTTCGCGGGCAAAACGCTCGTGGATCGAACCACGTTGCACGCCGATGTTCTTGCCCTTCAATTCAGTCAGGCCATCGCTGACTTGGGTGCCAGCCTTCATGACCAGGCGGGCCGGGGTGTTGTAGTACTTGTTGGTGAAGTCGACAGACTTCTTGCGGTCTTCAGTGATCGACATGGACGACAGGATCGCGTCGATCTTGCGCACTTTCAGTGCCGGGATCAGACCGTCGAACTCTTGCTCGACCCACACGCACTTGACCTTCATCTCTTCGCACAGGGCATTGCCGATGTCGTAGTCGAAACCAACGATGCTGCCGTCCGGTGCTTTGGAAGCGAACGGAGGGTAAGCCGCTTCGATGCCAATTTTCAGAGGCTTTTCATCGGCGAAGGTTGGCAGGGACAGCACGGACAGTGCCAGGGCGCCAAGCAGCACGAGTTTCTTCATCTTGGGACTCCATCGGTAAAGGGCAAAAACGGCAGAGTGAGCGATAGCCCAATATGCGAGTGAGTAGAACCAGACAACGATGCTGCGCTGTAGGAATCGCGCGCTTTTTTCAACGCGAGCCACAACGAGCGAGTGATCGGCATTCTAACGACAGGCCCGAAGCCGATATTTCTTCAATGCGACAACTAATTACAGAAGCACCGAGAAAGCCGCCAGAGCGCGTTGACAGCCCTGCAAAATCATGCAGGAGCAAAAGACAGTAAACCGATCTATGTAGCAAATTGCGGGCCTATTATTGGCAAACCCCGCAAATCCGGCAAGCTTGGCGTTGTGTCTTATTTTTCAGGGGGGCTGAAGCGGCCCGGGAATGGGCTTTGACGTTTCCCATCGCCCCGGATTTACGCGGGCGGTTACACATTCAGTTACTTGAAGGGTGATGGGTAACAGTGGGAAAGCACCTACAACTGAAGCCGATAATTATTGGACCTGCGTTGATCGTTCCCACGCTCTGCGTGGGAATGCCGCCTGGGACGCTCTGCGTCCCTTCCGGTGTGTGACGCAGAGCGTCATTGGATGTGTTCCCACGCGGAGCGTGGGAACGATCGGCACAAAAAACCCCACCAGGCTCAACACCTGGCAGGGTTTCGATGACTCAAGAACCGCTACTTAAGCAACATTCATGGTCTTGTGCGTATCAATCAAATGCTGCACCACACCCGGATCGGCCAGGGTGGAGATATCCCCCAACCCATCGTATTCAGCCGTCGCAATCTTGCGCAGAATCCGGCGCATGATCTTGCCCGAACGGGTCTTCGGCAGCCCCGGTGCCCACTGGATCACATCCGGTGAGGCAATCGGACCAATCTCCTTACGCACCCAGTTTTTCAGCTCCAGACGCAGCTGCTCGCTCGGCTCTTCGCCGCCGTTCAGGGTGACGTAGACATAAATGCCCTGCCCCTTGATGTCGTGCGGCACACCGACCACCGCCGCTTCGGCGACTTTCGGGTGAGCGACCATCGCGCTTTCAATTTCGGCAGTGCCCATACGGTGGCCGGACACGTTGAGCACGTCATCCACGCGACCGGTGATCCAGTAGTAGCCATCCGCATCACGACGCGCACCGTCACCGGTGAAATACATGCCGCGGAACGTCTTGAAGTAGGTATCAACGAAACGGTCATGGTCACCGTACAGCGTGCGCGCCTGACCTGGCCACGAATCGAGAATCACCAGGTTGCCCTCGGCAACGCCTTCGATGATGTTGCCCAGGTTGTCCACCAGCGCCGGCACCACACCGAAGAACGGACGTGCCGCCGAACCCGGCTTGAGGCCGTGGGCACCCGGCAAAGGGCTCATCAAGGTTGCGCCGGTTTCGGTCTGCCACCAGGTATCGACAATCGGGCAACGGGACTGGCCGACGTTCTTGTAGTACCAATCCCACGCTTCCGGGTTGATCGGCTCGCCGACCGAGCCCAGCAGACGCAGGCTGCTGCCATCCGCGCCTTCAACGGCAGCGGTGCCCGACGCCATCATCGCGCGGATCGCGGTCGGCGCGGTGTAGAGGATGTTGACCTTGTGCTTGTCGACGATCTTCGCCACCCGGGTGATGTCCGGATAGTTCGGCACGCCTTCGAACAGCAGCGTGGTCGCGCCATTGGCCAGCGGGCCGTAGACGATGTAAGTGTGGCCGGTGACCCAACCAACGTCAGCGGTGCACCAGTAGACTTCGCCCGGACGGTAGTCGAACACACGCTCGTGGGTCATCGCCGCATACAGCAGGTAACCGCCGGTGGTGTGCTGCACGCCCTTGGGCTTGCCGGTCGAACCGGAGGTGTAAAGGATGAACAGCGCTTCTTCGGCGCCCATCTCTTTCGGCGCGCAGACAGTGCCGGCCACTTTCATCAGGTCTTCGTACCAGATGTCGCGATGCTGGTTCCACTTGATGTCGCCACCGGTGCGCTGGCACACGATGACTTTCTGAATGCTGCTGGTTTCCGGGTTGGTCAGTGCGTCGTCGACGTTGGCCTTGAGCGGGATCTTCTTGCCGGCACGAATACCTTCGTCCGCCGTGATCACCACTTTGGATTTGCAGTCGATGATGCGACCGGCCAGGGCTTCCGGCGAGAAACCACCGAACACTACCGAGTGAATCGCGCCGATCCGGGTGCACGCCAGCATGGCGACCACGGCTTCGGGGATCATCGGCATATAGATAGTCACCACGTCGCCGCGGTGCACATCCTGGCCGCGCAAGGCGTTGGCGAACTTGCAGACTTGTTCGTGCAGCTCGCGGTAGGTGATGTTGCGGCTTTCGGAAGGGTCATCCCCTTCCCAAATGATCGCGACTTGATCGCCGCGCTCGGCCAGATGACGGTCGAGGCAGTTGTAGGAAACGTTCAAGGTGCCGTCGGCGAACCACTTGATGTCGACATGGTGATCGTCGAAGGAGGTCTGCTTTACCGTGGTGAAAGGCTTGATCCAGTCGAGGCGCTTGGCTTGCTCGCGCCAGAAGCCGTCCGGGTTGACGACCGACTGCTGGTACATGGCCTTGTAGGTCGCCTCGTCTGTCAGCGTGTTAGCCAGGACCTCGGGACGAACGGGATACAGGGAAGCCGCACTCATCTTTCTTACCTCGGTGGAATAGTTGTTTTTGTATGACACCTTTTTAGCCGTGCCAGCCCCATAGAACCATTCGACGATGGTAGTAACAAGCCCCTACAAAATGTCGTGAAATGCCCATAAACCCCTAATCCAGGCAATTTCATAACCCAGCCATAACGCAACCTGTAGCAGCTGGCGAAGCCTGCGTCCGACTGCGCAGCAGTTGTAAACCCAACTAAACGCGGTCTGGCTGATACACCGCAACTGCTGATTTTACGACTGCTGCGCAGTCGGACGCAGCCTTCGCCAGCTGCTACAGGTTGTGCGTCGCCTTGAATAAATGCCGCTCTCTCGGGGATTGTTACGAAATCTGTCAAAAGTGTTTATCAAAACCACGCCTATATGAATAAAACCCCCACGCCTAAAATCTGCCCCGCCAACCAGGCAATCTGATTAACCAAGTTGCAGCCCCCACGAAGGCCGTTAATCAAACACCCCGACATCCAAGCTCCACACGCAACCCCACAAAGGTTGCGTGACCCCATTCGACCTCTAAAAGGTAAATCCGAAATGAAAGCTTTATTAGTTCTGGCCCTCAGCAGTCTGTGCGCAACCGCCATGGCAGACGAGGTCCCGACTGATGTCGCACAGCAACAACCGGCCATTGAGCAATACACTTACGCCACCCACTTGGACATCGCCAAGGTTGTTTCCATGAGCGAAGTACCGAATGTGTGTGAAGTTGTCCCGATGAAAATGGAATACGAAGACTCCAAGGGCCAACGCCATATTCTGAGCTACAGCGTGATGGGTAATGGCTGTTCTAATGGCTGATCTGGACTGCACCGAATCGGGCTATTTCAGCTGATGGCTGAAGGTCGATTCCAGCCCGGCTCCGGTCGGGCTCAGTTGTGTTTGCAGACGGCGAAAACCGCCACGAAACACAACATGTAGTGAAAAACGGCGTTTTTGGCTATTTTTTGAGCAGAAATGTTTCAGCGTCAAAAATTACGAAAAAAAATCTACACCGTCCAAAGCCCTGTATTCCCTCGGTTTGCCCGAAAAACCCGCCCTTCCGGCCATTCCATGAGCCGATTCGCCGCACCACGCCGGTGAAAATTTCCCTATAATGCCGCCTTAACGGGCCTGCAATATCCCCTTACAGGGATGAAACGCCAGTCTGGAGCCCCGCAGTAGCGTTTAACGCTGGTTGCGCCCATCAGTGGCTCTCGCAACCCCGTACAAAATTCTGTTTTATTGCCTGCCTTGGCTGCAAAAAACGATTCCTTAAGATCCAACGCGGTCAGACCGACCGTGTGAACAACCATCACACGGGCATCTGGCCCTCACGCAGGAGACGACACGTCATGCTGAGCTGGGACGAATTCGACAAAGAAGACAGCGGCGAAGCCGTGGTAAAAGGCGCTAACGCCGGCCACGCGACCGAAGCCAACATGGACCGACTCGACACCGCTGGTGGTGTCGCCGCTCAAGAAGCTCGCGCCGTAACCGCGAACGACTCTGCCGCAATCGCCCGTGCCAAAGCTGCCCTGGACACCCTCGACGTTGCCGAAGGCCTCGCCGAACTCGAAGGCGCCTCCGCCCGCGTCGCTGTCGACGAAAAGCGCATGATCAACTGCCGCGCCGACCTCAACCAACTCGTACCGTTCAAGTACGACTGGGCCTGGCAGAAGTATCTGGACGGTTGCGCAAACCACTGGATGCCGCAAGAAGTCAACATGACCGCCGACATCGCCCTCTGGAAAGACCCGGAAGGCCTGACCGACGACGAGCGCCGCATCGTCATGCGCAACCTCGGCTTCTTCTCCACCGCCGACTCCCTGGTTGCCAACAACCTGGTCCTGGCCGTGTACCGCCTGATCACCAACCCGGAATGCCGCCAGTACATCCTGCGCCAGGCGTTCGAAGAGGCGATCCACACCCACGCCTACCAGTACTGCATCGAATCGCTGGCCATGGATGAAGGCGAGATCTTCAACATGTACCACGAGATCCCATCGGTCGCGAAAAAAGCCACCTGGGGCCTCAAATACACCCGTTCGATCTCCGATCCGAAGTTCGAAACCGGCACCGTCGAAACCGACAAAGAACTGCTGCGCAACCTGATCGCCTACTACTGCGTTCTGGAAGGCATCTTCTTCTACTGCGGCTTCACCCAGATCCTCTCCATGGGCCGCCGCAACAAAATGACCGGCGTCGCCGAGCAGTTCCAGTACATCCTGCGCGACGAATCCATGCACCTGAACTTCGGCATCGACGTGATCAACCAGATCAAAATCGAAAACCCGCACTTGTGGGATGCCGAGATGAAGGAAGAGGCTTCGCAGATGATTCTGCAGGGCACTCAGCTGGAAATCGAATACGCACGTGACACCATGCCTCGCGGGGTTTTGGGGATGAATGCGGCGATGATGGAGGACTATCTGAAGTTCATCGCTAACCGTCGTTTGAGCCAGATTGGTTTGAAGGAAGAGTATCCAGGGACGACTAACCCGTTCCCTTGGATGAGCGAGATTATGGACTTGAAGAAAGAGAAGAATTTCTTTGAGACGCGGGTTATTGAGTATCAGACTGGTGGGGCGTTGAGCTGGGATTAAGCCCAAAACTTTAGACCACCTATAAAATTTAAAAAACCTCGCAGTATGCGAGGTTTTTTTTAACAAAAAGAACAGAAAATGAGCGTAGTTTTTCAACATCTTCTGAAATTTTTTCAGTCTTAAATTGAAACGATGCTTGTCAGATCAAACGTCACCAACCATCGGGGACTCAGTTCCTCGATGGTTTCCACTTCGGCGTTTCCCCTCCATCCGGCGACCCTACGCCCATCCAGAAAGCAGCTTAGCTTCTCCCCTCATCTGTATTACCAACAGCCATATACACAGAAGATATTTAAGCCACAACATTTTGATCCCTTAACGGAAATGACGGCAACATCGAGGTTGTCGGTGTAAGCCTCTCGGATACTTGAACTGCCTTCCTCTTCCCACCTTTTGCAAAACCCGCTGCGCGTGTCTCTATTCGCTTTCGCTCTGCATTCAGCCCTCATTGCCGGTATCATTTTATTGACCGCTGTCGCCGGCTAACCGTCAAAAGTTCAGTCAATAGGATGACTAAGGCCCAACGGGCTATCTGACCTTTTGGGAAGGGATAAACGCTATCTATCTATAATGGGTCGTTTGCGCCCCATAGCGACAGGCAGAAGTCGCCAATAAGGAGTCGTCTGGCTCGAACCTAATGCTCTACGTTGAAAGGTCTGCTACTGATCGCGCGTAGGCCGCCGTTGCAATTTTCAATCAGCGCCAACACATCTGATGGTATAAAGCAGTGACTGGCTGGCTGTGTCAGCCCGTTTCCGGAATGGTTTCCGCCGGCGTGGCGCCATGCTTTCTGTGGTTCAACGGCGACACGCCTGCCCGTTGTTTGAATGCCTGTCTGAATACCCGATCCGATTGAAAACCGAGCATCTGCGCGATGACAGGGATCGGGTGCCTAGTCGCTGATAGCAGCTCTGAAGCCAGTTGCACCCGCCATGAAATGAGATATTCAATCGGCGGCTGACCCACCAAGTGCGTGAAGCGCGCTGCAAACGCTGAGCGCGACATACCTGCCGTCGATGCCAATACCGGCACGGTCCAAGGGCTGGCGGGTTTGGCATGCATCGCCTCCAAAGCCTTCGCCACTTTTTCGTCTCCAAGCCCACGTAACCAACCGATTGGGTGGTGTGGTTCGGACTGTATGAAGGCTCGCAACAGGCTGACAAAGGTCATCTCCGCAAGCAGTTTGGCTACGGCGAAGTAACCGGGCTTGGTTTCTTCGCGCTCAGCCTGTAGCAGCGCCACTGCGGACTCGACACCCGGAAACACGCCATTATCGACGCTTCTCAGCACAATGAACTCTGGCAAAACATCCAGCAGAAGATTCCGCCCCCGTCCCTGGAACGTGAATGCCAGGCCCAGCAGTTGCGTTTCCTCGCCACCGGCTCCCCACTCCACCCGTACGGGCGCGGACGGCCGATGTTCGGTGTCCAGGCCTTCGAACGTTGGTTGTTGCCATACCTCAGACAAAGAGGCCAATGCCGAGTCTGGAGCCGACGCCAACGCACATACGCCCCCACGGGGAGCCAGCAATGTATCGCCGCGCGACAGTTTTTGCGGAGGATGTCCTGGCGCGTAAAACCAGCAATAGCCCTCAATCAAGGTCATGCAGAACCCAGGGCTGAAGTCTCTGATATCCACGCCCCAAGGAGCCGACAGTCGCCATTCAGAGATGACAGTCGACTCGACTTTTAGCGAAAGTAGTACATTGCTGAGCAGATCCATCGTATGCCCGATTCAGGATGATAAATCCGAAATACTGGGCCAAATGTCGAATTCGTTCAACGTTCACCTCACTGCTTACGCCTGAAGATGATGGGTATGGGCTCAAAGTAAATGTCCACGGATTGCGCGCTTACAGGAGCGACTTTTAGCTCTGTAAGCGCTTAGTTGGCGAACTCGCCGAGACGAGAGCCCGCCGAGTAAGCGATTTGGAATCCTCTAGTCGCTTGCAACCGCTTGTACCAATCCGACACTTTTGGCAGGTCACTCCATAGCGAACTCATTCCCAAGTCTTCGAGCCGCACAATACTCGGCATGACTGCTATATCCGCAAGCGTCAACCGGTCGTTGGCGAGCCAAACGGTTCGCGCCAGAGCATGCTCCATGCGATTTAACGTTTGATTGATACGCTCCATTGCCCCATCAAGCTTCTGCTTGGCGAAACCTTCAGCGCCAACCTCCAATGCAAAATATTTACGCAGCGGTAGACGACTCGCAAATTGCTGGCGCTGGTCGTCACTCATTGCCCTCAAGGCGCCGCCAAAAAAATTTTGAAAGGAGGGATAACGAATAGAAGGCGTCATGACTTCGTCGAGGTATTGAACCCATGCGCGCATATGCGCTCGTTCAACCGGATGTTCAGGTACGAAACGGGGCAGGGGGAAAACCTCATCGAGGTATTCATTTATTACGCTCGAATCAGTGATTACCGCGTCATCGTGAACAAGAGAAGGGACAAGACCGTTGGGGTTTATCGCTAAATATTCCGGGGAAATATGTTCGCCTAGCTCCAGGCGAAGTCGCTTATCTACATAAGTCACGCCCTTCTCACCTAAGACAAAGCGTACCCGCTGACTGCAGGTGGAAAAACCAACATTATAGAGCTCTATTTCGCTCATCTTCTTATTTTCCTTATATCTACGGAACACATGGCAGCGACAACCTAAGGCAGTCTGATCAAAAGACTATAAAGTCTGTGTCACTTTTACCAATGGCTAACAACGATGGGTGCTATCAGGGCGAGCGATAGCATCCTCCGTTACCTGCCACGCATTAATTACGCAAGGTTAGCTTGCCCAATAATCGAGCCCCCTACTCGAGCTAATTTCGCAATAGCTGATAAGCACGCCTTATCGATGCCATTTTACCGATAAAACCGATTATCCACCGAATCGATACGACACATCTCTAGCAGCCATTTTACACATGCACATCAGACCAATAGGCTGCGAACACCGACCAAATGCCGATGCCATTGCCCGCTTCTAGCAGACGTATCGGACACCAAACAAAAATAAAGAAAGGTCCATCAATGCTGTCCAATCCTGAGTCTTTACAGTTTGCACTCGGCATGTTTTCGGCGGCCGGCGGCCCCGCATTTCCGGGTGTTGTAATCAACGAACGTGTTATCGCCTTGGAGGCATTGCGTCCTGCCTGCGCACGCCTAGGGGTTTATTTGCCTCAAGGTCGGGACCTTTTCGACATCCTCCAGGAATGGTCGAGCACAATGGGGGCTCTGACTCAAGTTGTGCAAGAAGTGGGCCTCGACCCCACGTTATCGGCCGTCGCTCTGCCTCTTGAAACATTGCTCGTCCATGCGCCTCTAGATCGCCCACGACAAGTGATTTGCTGTGGGGCCAACTACTTCAAACATGTCGTCGATTTGATTGTGGCCGGTGAGGTGGGCAACTCGCCAGAAACAGCGGGCATGGATAAAGATCAACTGCGTACCTACGCCCAAAACCTAATGAAGGAACGGTCTCTCCATGGCTCGCCGTATGCCTTTAGCAAGCCGGCCGCGACCATAACTGGCCCTTACGATCCAATCATCCTGCCCAAGCATGCGAAAAAGCCGGACTGGGAGCTCGAATTGGCCGTTGTCATTGGCAAAACTGCTCGTCATGTCAGTCGCGAGCACGCCTTGGATTACGTGGCCGGGTACACCATCGCCAATGATCTGACCAGCCGCGACCATATCTGGCGGCGCGATGATATGAAGGCCATGGGCACCGACTGGATTTCCAGCAAGAGCAGCCCGACCTATTTGCCGCTAGGCCCATTTGTGGTGCCCGCAATATTTATTACTGATCCGCAAAACTTGAGACTGACGCTCAAGCTCAACGGGGAAGTTATGCAAGATGAAGTGACCAGCGACATGATTTTCGACGTCGCCAGACAGATTGAATATCTCTCCGGACTCGTCCAATTAAATCCAGGCGATATTATTTGCACTGGTTCTCCTGCAGGTAACGGAACGCACTACAACCGATTTCTTCAGCCAGGCGATGTGTTGGATTGCGCTATCACCGGACTGGGCAGCCAACGCAACCTTTGCCTAAACGAACAGTAACAAGAGGAAATAGACAATGATTAATGGTATTGAAACGTTGTTATACGGCGTGGACGACGTTGAACTTTGCACTCGCTACTTCGTGGACTTTGGCCTGCCGCTTATTGAAAGTAACGAACACTATGCACACTTCCAGTTGGATGAAAGCTCTAACGTCATTATCCGTTCGATTAACGACCCGCTGATTCCTAAGAGCAGCATCGTCGGTACCGGCGTACAAGAAGTCATCTGGGGCGTCGACACTCAACACAATCTTGAGCGTTTGGTTAAAGAGCTTAGTGTTGATCGTGAAGTGCGTCTGGACGACGACGGTACTGCTCATTGCCTCACTGACGACGGTCTCGCTATCGGCCTGCGTGTTTACACCAAACGGCCTGTGGAGTCGGCGCCAAGCCCCATTAATTCCCCTGGCAACATCAATCGCATCAACCAACACAAGAAGTGGATCACCAAGGCCCGCCCCAAAGCCATCCAGCACGTGGTGTTTCAAACACCCAATGTTGAAAGCTCCTGGGCGTTCTTTCGTGATCGCTTGCACTTTCGCGTGACCGACATCCAGGCAGGTTTTGGCATCTTTGGTCGCGCCCCCGGCGCTCGTGACCATCACAATATTTACTTCATCAACGCCAACTTGCCTTTCAAGGGCCCGGACGTCTGGGGCATGGATGGGCTGTTGCGTTTCGACCACGCCAACTTCGGGGTCGACGATGTCGATGAAATCATGGTCGGCTCCAACCATATGCAGCGCCAAGGCTGGCCTAAATCACACTGGGGCTTGGGCCGTCACCGCATCGCCTCATCCTTGTTTATGTACCTGCCCTGCCCTACCGGTGGGCAAGCCGAATACGGTGCGGATTCCGACCACCTGGACGACAGTTGGGTGCCGCGAATTTGGAACCCCATGTTTGGTTTCTTCAGCTTCATCACCAACATGCAGCCCTTCATGATCGATGCGGCGCCGTGGGAATACATCTACGCGCCGGGCTATACCCCCGACGGTAAAGGGGTGAGCGGGCTCGGTGCTTATACAGGTGAAGCGATCTCCTTCAGAACACCTTGAGGAGAATGTCAGGCAGATGCCTTATCCACCTGCGGATGAGGTATCGCTGACGTTCATGTTTTGTCGAGCCCGTTAACAGGCAACACGACCGGCACATGTAAAAAGGGAGTTGGCTGTGCATAACACTCAGCAGTTCGCCTGCCGCATAGGAAATTTTTCAGTCGCCGGATGCGCCCCCTTTCCGGCGCTAATGATAGGTGAGCAAGCCATACCCGTCTCGGCGCTGCACCCACATGCTCAAGCGTTGAACCTGCCGCTTTCCGGCACCCACTCGATAGCGGCGCTGATTGAAAACTGGCCATTCAATCAATCGACACTCGTCCAGCTGGCCAAACATATCGAGCGAATTGGCTGGGCCGGTCCGACGCTACTACCCGGAGCCGCGGTAATGCATCCGCCCGTCTCGCCTCGTCAGGTGTTTTGTACGATTGGCAACTATCGCTCGCAACTCATTGAAGCTTTTCACGACAAGGCGCCGGCAGGCACCCCGTCTAACGAGACAGACAGCGCCGCCAAGGCTTTTATCGAAAAACGCCGCCAGGGCGAACCCTATATCTGTTCCAAGCTGCCGTCCGCACTGCTAGGGCCAACGTCTACTTTTTCGATAGCGCCTCACACCACCATGGCCGACTGGGAGGTTGAATTGGGCGTTGTCATCGCCAAGCCGGCACGCCATGTCACGGTCCGTGAGGCGAGGGACTACGTAGCGGGCTTCACCGTCGTTAACGACATTACGTTCCGCGACCGGGTTTTTCGCGCAGACCCTCCAGGCTTTGGCACCGACTGGCTACAGGCCAAAGATGCACCCGGTTGCCTTCCCACGGGCCCGTATCTGATCCCCGCTGATTGCGTCGCCGATCTCGGGCAATTGCACCTCTCGCTTCGCCTCAACGGCGAGACGATGCAGAGCGAATCGACCAGCGACATGATCTTCAGCGTGTACGAGCAGATCGCCTACCTCTCAAGCAAAGTCCAGCTATGGGCCGGCGACCTGATTTGCACGGGTTCTCCCGCCGGATTCGGCGCGCATTACGGCTGCTACATCGGCTCCGGTGATGAACTTCAGGCCAGTATCGGCGGCTTCGGCAGCCAACACATCACCTGCACATAATTTGACCGTGCAATAAACGGAAAATGAAATGAACAGCACCCACACACGTACCGTTTTACTAACCGATTTCGCCTGGCCAGATGATTCGGTCGAGCGCCAGATCATTGAAAAAGCGGGCTTCACGCTAGTCAGCGGACCCGCTAACCCGGCCCCAGCCGTGGTCATCGAGGATCTGGTTCGCAAGCATCAGCCCGAGGCAATCCTGACCTGCTGGGCTCAAGTTTCCGAGGCAGCGATTGAGGCAGCGACCAACCTGAAAATTGTCGCGCGCCTTGGCGTCGGACTGGACAACATCGCGGTCGATCAAGCCACCCGCAACGGAATCTGGGTCACCAACGTGCCCGACTATTGCGTCGAAGAAGTGTCTGATCACGCTGTCGGCTTGGCATTGGCCTGGACGCGTGGCTTGGTCAGCTTTGATCGCGAGGTGAGTCAAGGCCGCTGGAATCCGGCCGGCGCAGCATTGCGCCGGCTCAAGACCCTCACCGTCGGTATCGTCGGCTACGGGCGTATTGGGCGACGCACCGCGCAGAAGCTTCAGGCATTCAACCCGCGCCTGCTTGCATTTGATCCCTACCCTTCAAAAGAATCTGGAGTGGCGTTCGTCGAGCTCGATGAGCTGATGCGCCAGGCCGACGTCGTCATCGTGCACGCTCCGCTGACGTCCACAACCCATCACCTCATCAACCAGGAGCGCCTCGACCTGCTCAAACCTGGCAGCTTCCTCATCAATGTCAGCCGCGGTGGTGTTGTCGATACCGACGCGGTCATCCGCGCCCTCGAAAGCGGCCAACTGAGTGGCGCGGGCCTGGACGTACTAGAACACGAACCACAGGTACCAACAAAGTTGCTGCACCATCCCGGCGTAATCATTACCCCTCATGTGGCCTTTTCTTCCGATGCCTCGCTGGTGGAGTTGCGCCAACGCGCCAGTGAAGAAGTCGTTCGGGTGCTTCTGGGTGAACAACCACAGCAAGCCCGCAATCAGCTTTAAACAAAAAAATTATTAGGATCCCCCATGGCCAACCCAACTATTTCCTCCGTACATGCTCGCCAGATCCTCGACTCCAGAGGGCGTCCCACCGTAGAAGTCGACGTGCTTCTAAGCGATGGCAGCTTGGGACGGGCGGCAGTCCCGTCCGGTGCCTCTACCGGCGCGGCAGAAGCGCATGAACTGCGCGACGGCAATGCCAATTACTACGAAGGGCGCAGCGTGCTGAACGCCGTGGCGCATGTAAACGGTGAAATAAGCCGAGCCTTGGCCGGTAAGCTTGCTTTCGAGCAAAACGCAATTGACGCGCTGCTGCTCAACCTCGATGGCACCGCGCAACTCAAACGCCTCGGCGCCAACGCCATTCTGGGCTGCTCGTTAGCTGTGTGCCGTGCCAGTGCCGTAAGCGCCCGCCAGCCCCTGTACCAGCGCATCGCCGAACTGGCGGGCATTACGACGCTCAGCATGCCGATGCCTATGGTCAATATTCTCAGCGGTGGTTTGCATGCCGGGCGCGGGATGGATGTCCAAGATTTTCTCGCCATCCCGGCCAGTGCCACCTCCATGGAGGAAGCCATTCACAACGTATCGCGTATGCGCAGCGCAGCGACACGCGTAATGCAGCGCCGTGGCCTGACCACCTTGCTGGCTGACGAAGGCGGTCTATCCCCTGGCCTGAAAACAGGTCGTGAAGCGCTGGAACTCATGGTGGCAGCGGCGGAAGAGGCAGACCTCGAACCAGGCAAGGATATGGTCATCGCCATCGATGTGGCGGCCAGTTCACTAAAGGGGCCGAACGGCAGCTATCGCTTCGCCAAAGAAGGACGGGACCTGAACAGCGATCAAGTGATCGATATGCTGGACGGCTGGGTACGCGATTTTCCCATCGTGTCGATCGAAGACGGCCTGGACGAAGAAGACTGGCAAGGCTGGGTGAAACTCACCAGTTTGCTCGGCAACAAAGTGCGCCTGATCGGTGACGATCTGTTCAGCACCAATCTGGATCGCTTGCAGCGTGGAATCAATGGCGCAATCGCAAATGGCGTGCTGGTGAAGGTGAATCAGAACGGCACGCTCAGCGGCACCCTCGAGGTGATTGCCGAAGCGCGGCGTGAAGGCTACGCCCCTGTGGTGTCAGCGCGTTCCGGTGAAACCGAGGATGATTTTATCGCTGACCTGGCTGTTGGCACCGCGGCTGGGCAAATCAAAATTGGGTCGGTGCGCTGCTCGGACCGGCTATCCAAATACAACCAGCTATTACGCATTGAAGAGCAGAGTCGCGCCGCGTTTGCCGGCATGTCTGCCATTCGTATTGGTGTATGAGGACCCTGCCATGACCGGCCATTTCGTTGTTTCAACCGAACTCCGCGAATTCTTGATTCGCAGCAGCCTCTTATCCCCCACCCAAGCGATTACCTGGACTCCGCTCACAGGCGGCGTCTCGTCGGACATCTGGAAGGTTGAAACACCTGGACGCGTTCTGTGCATCAAACGAGCGCTGGCCAAGCTCAGAGTAGCGGCCGATTGGGAGGTGCCTGTTTCGCGCAATGCGTATGAATGGGAGTGGCTCAAGTTTGCTGCTACGCACGTCCCTCAAGCGGTGCCCGCACCGTTGGCTCACGATCCGGACGTCGGCCTGTTCGCTATGGAATTTCTTGCCGCAGAACAGCATCCAGTATGGAAGCAGCAGTTGCTGGATGGACACATAGAACCATCGGTGGCGCGGGAACTGGGATCTTTAGTCGGCCGGCTGCATCACACCAGTCGAAGATCGGCAGCTCTGGCGCAACGTTTTGCCACTGACGAAAACTTTGACGCCCTGCGGCTGGATGCTTACCTGCGGGCCACAGCCGTACGCCATCCGCAATTGGCCAGCCGGTTATTGGCGTTGGCCGAACGCACCGGTTCGATCCATACCGCGCTGGTTCACGGTGACGTAAGCCCGAAAAACATTCTGGTCGGGCCCAACGGACCCGTGATTCTGGACGCAGAATGTGCCTGGTATGGCGACCCGGCATTCGACGTCGCCTTTCTGCTCAATCACCTGCTGCTGAAGTGCTTGGTGAACCCACACCTGACTGAGGGTTACCTCGACAGTTATAGGCAGTTCTCCCTGGCTTACTTCGAAGCCACAGCGCCTGAAGACCGAGCGGACATCGAAGCACGGGCATCAACCCTGCTGCCGGCGTTGCTCCTGGCTCGTGTGGATGGGAAGTCGCCTGTGGAATACCTGTGTACCGAAGCGCCCAAAGCACTGATTCGCGCATTTTCTACACGGCTAATTCTGAACCCCAGTTTTGAATTGAACGATATCGCCAAACAATGGCAAGGTGTAATCGCTAGCGCCTGAGCACTGGGATCACAACAATAAAAAGGTGAACAACATGACGAACATCAAAGCCAAGAAGGTGCTCATTGTCGGCGGTGGCATCGGCGGGCTAACCGCAGCTATTGCTTTGCGCCAAGTCGGTATAGACGTCGATTTAGTGGAGCTGAAAGCGGAATGGAGCGTCTACGGCGTCGGTATTATTCAGCAAGGCAACGTGGTTCGAGAGATGGCACGATTAGGTATAGCCGATCAATGCCTAAGCCATGGCTACTCTTTCGACAAAGTCCGTATTTGCAATGCTCAAGGCAATGAATTAACCATTATTCCGGGCAAGCGCCTGGCCGGGGATGCGTTTCCTGCCAACATGGCGCTCCCGCGCATAGACCTGCATAACATCTTGCTGGAAAAGGCGACCCGCCTGGGTGCACATATCGAGCTAGGCGTTACGGTCGAGAGCTTTGAGCAGAAACCTGACGGCGTCTCCGTTTGCCTGACCACAGGGCGCATCAGCGAGTATGACTTGCTGATTGGTGCCGACGGCATCTATTCCAAGATTCGCGCGATGCTCCTGGGTGACCAGTTCAAACCTGTCTTCACCGGCCAGGGTGGCTGGCGCTGCAATATGCCACGCTTTCCTGAGATTGATTGTCTGACGGTATATCGTGGCGAACGAGGGGGGCAGGCTGGATTCTGCCCGCTCAAAGACAACCTCATGTATATGCTGCAAACCACTGCCGAACCTGGCAACCCGTGGTTCGATGCGAACGAGCTTCACACGTTGTTCAAGCAGCGCCTGGCTGAATTTGAAGGCCCTATCGCGCGTGCCCGTGATGAGTTCGTAACCGACCCCGCGCAAGTCATCTACAAGCCCTTTGAAACAATTTTTATGGAGCAGTGGCACGCCGGGCGCGTGCTACTGATTGGCGATGCGGTCCATGCCACAACTCCGCACCTCGGACAGGGCGCCGGCATGGCAATCGAGGACGCAGTGGTAATTGCGGAGGAATTGCAAGCCTACCCGGTAGAAAAAGCGTTGGAGCGCTTTATGGTGCGCCGGTTTGAACGCTGCAAATTTATCGTTGAGACCTCCCTGCAAATCGGCACATGGGAGATGGACCGAAGCCTACCGGCAGACTTCGACGGCGCAGTACGGCGCATGCTCGAAGTCACAGCGCAGCCGATTTAAGCGGAGAAAACTTTATGAGCGAAGACAGTCTTACCCCGCAAGAGCGCCATATCCTCGATCTGGAGAACAAGCGCTGTGCCGCCCTGGGCAGTGGCGATCTCTCTACACTCGGCCAACTGTTGTCGCGTGACCTTTTGCACGTTCACACCCGAGGCAACAGCGATAGCTACGAAAGCTATCTCGACTATATGCGCTCGTTTCTTGAAGTGTTGAAGGTCGAACGGGGGGAACTACGTGTGCGCATCTACGGCGAAACCGCGGTAATGACCGGCACCCAGGTCAACACCGCCCGCCTGCGCATTGGCGACCCGCAGGTCATGCGGATTGAATCCAAAGCCATGCAAGTATGGGCCAAAGAGGCCGACGGCCAGTGGCGCCTGGCCGCGTTCCAGGCAACGCCCATCGGCGTTCCGACGCCTGTCAACTAGCCTCACCACTGCTCTCTGGAACGGCGGGCTCGTTAGAGTTTCGCCGCTTCCTCAACCAAGACCTTGCGCAACCACACTAGAGCTGGATGGCTATCGCGATTTTTATGCCATTGCACCATCTGATTCAAGGCTGGGATCTTCATCGGCGCTTTTAATACACGCACCGGAAGGTATTGCGCAGCAAGGTTGGCCAGCCGGCGATGTACGGTAGCGATACGTTGCGTGCCAACCACCAAAACAGGCGGAGCGATCAGGCTGGTACAGATCAATTCGACCCGACGATTAACCCCATGTTGTTCAAGAAACCAACCATCAAAAGCGGCTACCCGGTTGGGCCCGAACTCTACGGAAATATGTCCGGCGTCGAGGTACTCCTCGAACAACAGCGTTTCGCCGATGGACGTATTGCCGGTCCAAACCAAACAGTCATAATTTTCTTCATACAGCTTTTCGCTGGGATGGTTGGCTGAGGCTACCTGCTCAGGCAGCACTAGCAGATCCAGCTCGCCGCGCTCTAGAGCATCAAGCGGTCGATCCTGTTGCGACAACACGTGCAGCCTGATATTCGGGGCTTCCAGCGCTATCCGTTGCGTAACCGCTGGCATCAACAGAATCAGCGTCAACTCGGACACCATGATTCGGTAGATATGGTCATCGGTCGCGGGATCAAACGTAGGCCGACTAACAATCTGCGATTCGATACTCATAAGCACCTCGCGCACGGGCTTGGCAATCGACTCGGCTAACGGTGTCAACTCAAGGTTGCGTCCCACCTGAATCAACAACTCATCATCAAAGTAAGCGCGCAATCGGCTCAAGGCACCGCTCATTCCTGATTGCGTCAGAAACACTGCTTCGGCCGCTCTACTGATGCTTCTATGCGCCAACATTGCGTCGAGCGCGACTAAAAGATTCAAATCCAGACTCTTAAAACGCATATAGCCTCCCCTTCACGGATTCGATGCCCGCGAGTTTTTTAGCCATCTTACACATACAACGAGTGACGGATAACAGGAGTCTGAACCGATCCCAGTTGCGTACATTGAAAAGAAGCTGTTGAGTGGATCTCTCCAACGCCTAGCAGCAGTGCCAGCCCTAGTGCGGCTTTTTGTAGTAACCCACCGCAACTAGGTAGTTGTCACTCTTTCGTACTAGCGCATACTTTTCTTCGACCTTGGAGGTCACTGGGTTTTTCCAGCGGTAGTCATAACTGGCGCTCGCCTGTTTGGCCATTTTTTCGAGGATCGGTCTACCCACTGCCCGGCCATTCGGATCTTTGATGGTGGCGAAGTCCACGCCAATTAGACGCGAGTTATAGCCATGGGCGACGTACCGGTGCGTGCTCACGTCGACAATAAAAAGATAGAGATCATCCTGGCGGAATTCCGCAGAAAGATTATTGATAGCCGCGATCGTTGCCGCCGGATCTTCCTTTAGCTTTGCGACGGCGTGGTCCAACAGCATCTGCGCCTGTTGTTTACTAGCCCGGGGAAGATAATGCCCCACCGCCAGAATCCGTTCACCTACGCGCTGGTAGTAAACCTGCTTGAGCTCGACCTTGCCATCGAGAGCATTCATCCACCGATATTCGGCTTTCTTGGCCACCCCTTCCGGGATTTTGAGTGCACTGGCGAATGCCTTCTGCAACTCCGGTTCCAACGCCTTGGAGACATTGCGACCAATCAAAACAGCTGACGCACCGCCGCTGGCCTGCATGATGCCGTTGGTATCAACGACAAACACGTAGCGCTCGCCGTCAATGAACTCACCTTGACGGCTGAAAGCAGCAAATGCCGCATCACCTTGAACACGGTAATACTCAACGGCGCTCTGCAGCAGCCGCTTTGCCTGCAGGGAGTCGTCACCGGATGTCTCGGCATGTGCCAGCAGGCTTAACGCCTGTATTACAAACAGGCCGAAGCCTCCCAATCTCGATACGCGCATTTTGATTACTCCATGGCTACAACCGACCACCCTGTTATGTGCTTAGAGAACGCGCACATCCAGCGTCACTCAACACGCCAATCCTCCCGACAATAGGCAAATAAGACTGGAAGGCGTGGGTGCTCCTTTTTTCTCGCGGTCAGAAAAAACACGCGCGCGCCTACTCCTCAAAAATGGCCACCGCACGAATAAAGCCAGCCGAGGCGTGTTTGATCTTGTACGGAAAACACGAAACCAGAAATCCGTGGTCTGGCAGTATTTCGAGATTGGCCAACTTTTCCATTTGTCCGTAGCCAATATCGCGCCCCGCCTTGTGCCCTTCCCAAATGATCGAGGCGTCGCCGCTGGCGGCAAACCGCTCGCGGGTGTACTTGAAGGGCGCGTCCCAACTCCAAGCGTCGGTTCCAACCACCCGCACCCCGCGTTCCAGCAGCCACAACGTAGCTTCGCGGCCGATGCCGACGCCGGCATCCAGATAGCCCGGCTGACCAAAAATCGCCCCGGCGCGGGTGTTTATCAGCACGATATCTAGCGGCTGCAGGACATAGTCGATACGCTCGAACTCGGCCGCCATCTCTGCTCCTGTTACTACGTGGCCGTCGGGCAAGTGGCGCAAGTCGAGCTTTACCCCAGGTCGTAGACACCAATCCAGGGGCAGTTCATCAATGCCCCACGCCGGTTTTCCTCCATCGGTGGTGGACGCGTAGTGCCAAGGTGCATCCATGTGGGTACCGCTGTGAGTGGTAATCTCCAGGCGTTCGGCAGCCCACGATTCATTGCCCGGTAGCTGACTCATTTCCAGGCCGGGAAACATCGCCGCCATCTCTGGCCAGCCTTGTTGGTGATCCATGTAATGAATCTTCGGCAGCAACGGTGGCGGATCGGTGTAAGGGTTGTTATCCAAGGTTACGGACAGGTCGACAAAGCGCTTTTTCATGGTTGCAAAATTCCTTCCGAATTTGCCGCCCGACGGCTGGCTATCACTGAGCTAAGGGTATTACGTAGCAGCCCGGCGGGGCTGCCGTCATGACGAAATCCCAGCGCTCGCGCTTGGGTCGTTTTGATTGGCGGGAATCTACCCAACACGTTTTCAAGCGCGGGGTCTGGTGCATAACTCACCAGCTCACGCCGTTCATTGCCGTAGCGGTTTGCCAGCGCAGTCACAACCTCTTCCACTGATAGGCGTAGCACGGGCAGCTGCCACACCCGGTCACGCGCAATAGTGCGGGTATCTAATTGCGCAGCGTGAAGCAGGTTGTCTACACAGCAAACCGCGGACATCCACCACGATGCGACTTGGGGCGATACGGGGCAGCGATAAGGTCGGTTGCTGGCAACCGAGTGCAGTAGCTCGCTCATAAATGCCGAACGCAGACCGTTGGATTCGTGCGGGTGAGCAACGATGGCCGGTAATCGCACAACGCGACCATCGACTTCGCCACGGCGCGCTAGGTCGCAGATCGCGGTTTCCACCATCAACTTATGCGCCCCATAGGACGTGTCCGGCCTGGGCAGCTCTCGCTCGCCCATGCGGGTGGGCAGCTCGGCACCATAGACCGCAATGCTGCTGGCGTAGACCAGTACGGTCGGACGCGACAACATACGCAATTGATCCAGCAATTCCAGACTGGCCATCAAGTTTACCTTGTTACCCAGAGAATAATTCTCCTCAGCCACACAACCTGGAATGCTGTCCAGATGAAACACTACATCAGCACCGTCCGCCAACGAACGGCGCAACAACGCAACGTCGGTTATGGTTCCGGTATAAGTACGCAGACGCGCATCGGAAGGCAGATCGCTCAGCTGTTGATCCAGTAATAACAGTCTGGAAATGGGCCGACCGTTCAGTTGCCCTAGCGCCAGCAGTCGCTGCACTAACGCGCGTCCGACCAACCCGTTTGCCCCTGTGACCATCACACGCATACTGCTCTCCTTACTGCACGGCTTCGGCCTGCACTACACGTTGATCGATCGCGGAAAATATCGACTGGCCATCTGCGCCAACAACCTCCATGCGCACGCGGTCGCCGAAGCGCATAAAGCCAGTTTGAGGTTCACCGTGGGTTATCATTTCGATGGCTCTGCGCTCAGAAATACACGCTGAACCGACGCTGCGATCGTGATTCGAAACCGTACCTGAGCCGATCAAGGTACCGGCGCCGAGACGGCGAGTCAGCGCGGCATGGGCGATCAGCTCGAAGAAGCTGAAGTGCATGGCGCCGCCGTTCGGGTGACCAAACCACTCGCCGTTCCATTCAACCTTCAAAGGCAAATGCACCCTCCCCTCCCGCCATGCCTCGCCCAGTTCATCGGGTGTGACGGCTACGGCAGCGAAGCTCGAAGATGGCTTGGCGTGCAGAAAGCCAAAGCCGGTTTTCATTTCCCGTGGCGCTAGAGCGCGCAGGCTGACATCGTTGAGTTGCAGCACCAACTTCACATGGCTGACGGCCAGCGTCGCGGAACAGCCAATTGGCACATCGTCTACCAGTACAGCGAACTCGCCCTCGAAATCGATGCCGTGGGCTTCGCTTGGCAAGACGATGTCATCCCGACCGCAGAGAAAATCATCACCTGCGCCCTGATACATCAGAGGCGTCTGTTCAACCCCTTCAATCGGATCCAGGTGAAAGGCCTTTTGCATCAGCTCACCGTGACTCAGAAACGCTGAACCGTCGCACCACTGATAGGCACGCGGCAAAGGTGCGGCAGCTTGCGCAGGGTCGAACGCAAATGCGCCGGCGGCCTGGCCATCATTGAGCTGGCCGTAACGTTCCTGCAGCAAGGGTTCAACCCGGCTCCAGTTTTCCACCGCGCTTTGCAACGTGGTAGCAATATCGCTGACATCCAAGGCCCGTTGCAGGTCGCGCGATACCACCACCAGCCGGCCGTCGCGGCTCGTGGACTTGAGGCTGGCTAACTTCATGGGCGTACCTCGTCGTTCTGTTCGGCGTTGGAGCGCCCACTCTGGAGCAAGCTATCGACGATCCGCCGCGCCCGGTTAGGTCCGACATCAACATGAATATCGATCATAGGCTGCACACCGAAACGCAGCAGATTGGCGTACTGGGCTTCAATGATTTGTTTGTCTTCATCGAAGGTCAGCTGGGTTTGTTCCAGCACCTTGCGCAAAGTCTCGTCCGGGTTTGAAACTGGATTGGTGGCCATGCTCCAGAAGTAGTGACAGCTGGTGGCGGTTTCCGGAGTGATGCCGTGGAAGCCACGCATATGGAAACCACCACGTTTGGGATCGTCCACTGGCTCGCTGCCGGCGTCCACGGCGCCTGTCCAGATTTTCAGGTGCGACAGGTGGAATTCGATTTCCTGCCAGCGATCAATTTTCCCTTTGAAAGGATACGCTGCGGTATAAGTCGGTGGAGGATCGGACTCCGGCATATAACGCACCACCCGTACCGACTCTTCATCGCCAGCGACTTGGGTCTGGGCGTTCATGTGGATACGGGCGTTGCCGCCGATAGTGTGCAAGTGCACATAACCCAGGTGGCTTAGGTCCAGCAAGTTGTCGTGGATAAGCTGCCAGGGGGCGTCATAGTGGTACACGTCACCGCCAAACAGGTATTCGCCGCTGGTGTGATGAGGATAGGCAGGCGGCTCGCGTAACGGAGCGGCCAGCACATCGTGGCCAAACCAAACCCAAAGAATCTGATCTTGCTCGCATATGTGAAACGAGCGCACTTTGGCTTTGCCCGGAATTTTCACCTGCCCTGGAATTTCCAGGCATTGGCCGGACGTGCTGTACAGCAGCCCATGATATCCGCAACGTACCCCCTGCTCTTCCACAGTACCCAGCGACAGCGGCACGGAGCGGTGACAGCAGCGATCTTCCAATGCCGCTACCTGACCGTTACCGGTTCGGAATATAACCAGTGGTTCACCCAACAACGTTCGCGCCAACGGCTTGTTATTGAGTTCCCAGGAAAAGCCCGCGACATACCACTGATCCAGCGGAAATGCGGCAGCGGGTTTGTCGTGTAGCGGATCAAACGGTTGGGTAACGTGAACACTCATCGTGGTTCTCCAGGTGGTCAGGCCAGACGGCAAGCCTGAGCAAAAGACAGACGCGGACCGGCCGGCCTCAACTTGCTCTGGTCGCCATAACCGAGGCTGCACAGAAAATTGCTTTTCCAGCGACCATCAGCAAAAAACGTGGCGTCTACCAGCGCGTTATCGAAGCCGGACATCGGACCACAATCCAGGCCCAAAGCCCGGGCCGCCAACATTAAGTAAGCGCCTTGCAAGCTGCTATTGCGCAGAGCAGCGACATGCGCCCCCTGAGGGTTGTCGCGATACGGAGCGCCCGCGTCATAGATGGGAAACAGCTCGGGCAGGTACTCGAAAAACCGGGTATCAAATGCCACGATGGCCGTGACCGGAGCCTGCAACATCTTCTCGCCGTTATGCCCCTTGAGGGCTGGCAACAACTGCTGCTTGCCAGCATTCGAGCGCACGAAAACAAAGCGCGCCGGACAACAGTTATTGCTGGTCGGCCCTTGCTTGAGCATGTCGTATAGCTGGCTCAGCAACGCGTCGGGCACCGTTTGATCACGCCAGCCATTGTGCGAACGGGCGCCGATGAACAGCTGCTCGATGGCTTCTTTGGATATAGGTTGAGTCATCACATACACCTTAAAGATCAAGGACAAGAAGGGCACTCTTGGCCCTGGAACAACACGGTGTGAATTGGTCATTACGAGCGTGTTCTGCATCGGTCATAAACATATCGCGATGGTCTGGCACACCTTCTAGAACGCGGGTTATGCAGGTGCCGCAAATACCTTGCTCGCACGACAGCGGAACATCGACGCCAGCGTCCAGCAGCACATCGGCAACGCTGCGATCAGCAGGCACGCGCAGACGCAGGCCAGAACTCGCTAGCTGGATTTCAAAGCTGTCGCTGTCGGCGGCGCCGGTCGGCGCCGCGGCGAAGTACTCACGATGCAACTGAGCATCTTGCCAACCCTGCTCACGGGCTGTTCCCAGCACATGTTCCATAAAGCCGGTGGGACCGCAGACGTACAGGTGATGCGAGGGATCGGCATTTGCCAACACCCGCGCCGTGTTCAGTCGCTGAATAGACTCGCCATCATCCCTATGAAAATGCACACAGGTTGCAAACCCTGACTCGCGCAGGCGCTCAACGAACGCCATTCCAGAAGCACTGCGCCCGCAGTAGTGCAGCTCAAACGCCTTGCCGGCATTTGCCAGACGTTCCGCCATGCACAGAATCGGTGTGATGCCGATGCCGCCGGCAAATAGAAAGCTGTATGCAGCCTCATGCTCCAAAGGGAAAAGATTGCGCGGCTCGCTGATACGCAACGTTGAGCCTTCTTTCACAACCTCGTGCATACCTTTGGACCCGCCACGGGAGTTGGGATCCAGCAGCACGCCAATCTGATAGCGATGGCGCTCTTCCGGGTGGTTACACAGTGAATACTGGCGCACAAGGCCATTGGGCAAGTGGACGTCTATATGTGAGCCTGCGCTGAAGGGCGGCAGGACTGATCGGTCAACCGCCGCCAGTTCAAAACTGTAAATGCCGTCAGCTTCACGCTGTTTGCGGGTAATTTGCACATCGATCATATGTTCATCCTCGTACTTAGCGCTCGGCTGCCTCGCCAGAAAGCCATTTCTGCGTCGCTCGTTGGCGCATTTGGTGATCGCCACCAAGGCATCGGGCTAGGCGAACCGCATATGTGTGTCAGGGGTTGTGGCGAGCCAGCGGCACGACCTTGCGTGAGCGCAGGCTCATGCACCCCAATGCCACCAGCAACTGCAACGCGCCGACCAGCATCAGGGCGCCAGGCAGCTCGCTGGTGTCACCCCGAGTGATGGCAAGGACCATAAGGGGGCTGATGAACTCGCCGGCAAAAATCGCGGCGGTGAAGCCGCCGCTGGCGCGTCCGCGATGGTGGAAATCAACCAGTGACATGACCCAGGTGATCAAGGTTGGCAGCATCAAGCCGATGCCCAAACCGTTGATCAGCACAGCCACGATTACCAAGGGATGATTTTGGGCGTAGGCCATCAGCAAATCGCCAATGGCGGCCATCGTAAAGGCCAGCAACAACAGCCGTTTTGGCGATTGGCTGCCCAGAAGCCGGAAGCTCAAGGCACCCGCTACTACACCCAGTTGGCTAGCCCCCATGGTCATGCCAATTTGCTGAGGCGCATCGACATGCAGCAGGTTAAGCAAGTAACCCACTTGAACCGGCACGACGAACAGACTCGCCCCCGCGAGCATGGTCATGCCATAGATCGGCAACAGCGCGGCCCAGGGAAAACGGCCGGTCGCCGCGGCGCCCTCCACCGCCGATCGTTCGCGTGGTTCCCACAAAAGAGCCGCCATCAATGGCAAGAACAACAGGCCGACGGTGTACAACGCAAAGGGCGTGCGCCAACCATTCTCACCCAGTAATCCGCCTACCCCCATGAACACAGCCGCCGACAGTGACGTTGAGACCATTTGCAAGGCAAACAGGCGTTCGCGCTTTGTGCCGTCGAAGTAGTCCCCCATGAGCGTTGTGCAGCAGGTCATGATCGCAGCCTCGGCTAGACCGATCCCGGCGCGGCTGATAACGATGGCTTTAAGTGACTCAAGCCACAGCGGCAATACCCCGCACAGCGTGTAGAGCAGCATGCCGCCCAGCAGTAACGACTTACGGCCAACCCGGTCAGCAATCACACCGGCAAAGGGGGCCAATAGGGCGATTACCAACGCCGGAAGCGTCAGTGCCACCGGTACTAGCACGGCCGCACCAGGGGTAGAGGAGAAATGTTCTTGCATGCGCGGCAGTACCGGTGCCAAAAGCACTGCGCCGAGCACCGGCAGACAACTGCCGAGTAATAACAGCAGCGACTGAGGTAAACCCGCCTGGCGTTCAGCAATCACGGTCAAGGTCCACCGAAATACTGCACATAGCAGCGCCATAGCTGGCCATGCCGGCGATCAATTCGTGCCTCATCATCTTTCCGACGCTGATCAAACACACCTTCATGTCGTTCATCACAAAGCCCTCTCTTGTTGTTATTGATGGCGGTGGCTCAGCGCCGCTGAACCAGTAGCAGGGATTCTTGCTGCCCCGTTGGGTACGGTTGCGTGACGGCGTCCAACGGAACATCATCGCGCTCGGTGCTTCGCGTGACGGTGGCCAGGCTCGCTTGGCCTTTGTATACGCGCTTGAGCGGCAACAGGAAGTAAGCCAGCGCCGGCAGCAGCACCAGCGCGCCCACCATGTTCCAAAGGAACATGAAGGCCAGCAGCACACCCATGTCGGCCTGGAACTTGATCGGTGAAAAGGCCCAGGTTCCCACGCCAATAGCGAGAGTCACCCCGGTCAGCATCACGACCTTGCCGGTAGAAACCAACGCGCGGTAATACGCTTGGGAAAGGCTTTCACCTTGGCGCATATGGCCGAGCAAAATACTCATCACGTAGAGCGCGTAGTCCACGCCAATGCCGACCCCCAGCGCAATGACCGGCAAAGTGGCGACCTTTACGCCGATGTTCAGCCACACCATCAGCGCCTCACAGAGCACCGAGGTAAGCATCAGCGGAATGACGGCACACACCGTGGCGCGCCAGGAGCGGAAGGTGATCAGGCACAGGAGGATCACGGCGCCGTAAACCCAGAACAGCATCTCGCGGTTGGCCTGCTTGACCACGATGTTGGTGGCTGCCTCGATACCGGCATTGCCGGCGGCAAGGAGGAACTGCACCTCGTCAGTGTTGTTGGCGGCGGCGAACTGCTCCACGTGGTCGACCAGCCGCGTCAGAGTTTCAGCCTTATGGTCGGTGAGGTATGCATACAGGGTCAGCAGGCTGCAATTTTCGTTGTACAAACCACGCGGCGCGCTGGCGGTGATCATGTTGAGCATCGCTTGGTTGTTCTGCAGCTCGTACCACTTCGGACTGCCTTCGCTCATGCCGACCAGCATGCGGCGGTTCAGCAGGGCTAAAGAGTTGGTGGCGTCCACCCCAGGCAGGGCACGCAGTTGCCAGTCCAGCGCATCGACCTTGTTAAGAATGTCGTAGCGCGCACAGGCACCGGCAGGGGTTTTGATCATCACCGCGAACAGGTCACTACTGGCCCCGTAACTGCGGGTCATGAATGCATCATCCTGGTTATAGCGCGAGTCTGGCCGCAGCTCCGGTGCTCCAACATTAAGATCACCGATGCTCAGTTGCAAACCAACGATAAACCCTAGCGCCGCGAGTGCGAGGCTGACGCCAATACACAAGCTTGCCCAGCGCCGCTGCGTGAACAAGTCGAGGAAGCGCCAAAAAAAGTGGCGGCTCTGTCCGGCGCTTTCGGCCTGCTCGCTTTTCAAGCTCAGCGTCGCGGCGCGCCCACTTACGCCCACATAGGACAGCAGCACCGGCAACAGAATGAGGTTGGTGAAGATGAGCACGGCCACGCCTATGCTGGCGATAACAGCAAGGTCCTGGATGACCTGGATCTTGATGATCATCAGCACGGCAAAACCGACCGCATCACACAACAAGGCCGTGAGTCCCGCTAGAAACAGGCGACGGAACGTAAAACGGGCAGCCACAACGCGGTGCATGCCGCGACCGATGTCCTGCATGATGCCGTTCATTTTCTGCGCGCCATGGCTCATGCCAATGGCGAAGACCAGAAAGGGAACCAACACCGAATAAGGGTCCAACTGGTACCCGATCAAGGGCAATAAACCGAGCTGCCACACCACTGCAATCAAGGAACATAGCACCACCAGCAAGGTGCTGCGCACACAGCGGGTGTACCAGTAGAGCACCACTGTGGTGATAAAAATGGCTATCGCAAAGAACAGCACAATCTGCTGCAGGCCTGCGATCAGGTCGCCGACTTTCTTGGCAAAACCTGTGATGTGGATATCGACGTTGGCGCTCTGGTATTCACTGCGCAGCGACTCCAGCTGCTCCGAAAGTGTCGTGTAATTGAGAGGTTTGCCATCCGTGGTGGTGGCCAGCAGGGGGACGTAGATGATGCTGGAGGTCTGGCTAAAGGCAACCAGTTGGCCAATTTCGTTGGACAGTTGCACGTTGCGTCGCAAAGCGGCCAGACTCGACGAGCTGCCGTCATAGTCATCGGGAATAACTGGGCCACCATCCAACCCCTCCTCCGTCACCGCAACCCACCTTGTAGCGGGTGTCCACAGCGACTTCATAAATGCGCGATCAACACCCGGCAGCAGATAAATCTTATCGCTCAAGGCCTGTAGGGTTCGCAGGTAGTCAGGGTCGTAGATATCGCCATTTTTATTGGCTACCGCGATGCGCAACGCATTGCCTAAACCACTGAGCTCTTGTTGGTGCTCAAGGTAGTTGGCGATATAGGGATGATGCGTGGGAATCATCTTTTCAAAGCTGGCGTTGAGCTCAACACGGCTGCATTGATAGCCGAGCACCAGGGTGGTCAGCAGGCAAAACAGCAACACCCAGAAGCGGTGATTGAACAGCGCCCGTTCAAGGATAGAGCCAGAGCGAGGATCAAACTGCGCGGTGGTTTGTTGGCCGTCGGCCAAGGTGGTACCAAAAACGTTCATAGCCTCACTCCGAAACAACATTAGCTGGCAGCGGCACACGCGTAAGCCCGCTAAATCCTGCAACAATCAGGCTTCCATCATCAGCCTGGATCACGCCGGCCACCGGCAGCCCCAATGGTTTGGTCAACGCACGCAGGGCATCGCCGCTGCGGCCGTCGCTAACGTATAAGCCCCCACCTTGATTGGCGAACAGCACCTGGCCGCTGGCCAAGACCACGGAGTCACTAAAGGAGATGGGTAACCCAACGTTGAGCGGTTGGAAGGTGTCGCCAGCATCGTGGCTGATAAATGCATTGCCTTTCAGGCCCGCAACCAACAGCGCGCCATCGGAGCGGCTTTGCGCTGTAAACAGACTGCCTCCATACGGACTTTCCAACTGCGCGAACGAGGCACCATCGTCATCCGACCGGGCGAGGAACCCTTGCTCACCGGCAACAAACCAGCGCTGCCCTTGCTGGCTGATAGCATACATATGCAGGTTCATCGGGTTGTCGATATGGCCCATGGTCGACGTCCAGGTTGCACCGCCATCGACGGTTTGCATCGCCAGGCCAAACGCGCCGACAATCAAACCGCGCTGGGCATCCACAAACTTCATAGCCAGGAACGGCTTGTCCGGACCATCCGCTACCAAGCGCTCAGCACTGGCGATTCGAGCTTCCGCTGCTGACGCATCGGTGGCGGCGGCCTGCTCATTGCGCGCAGCCGTCAGCTCGATCTGCGCCGCACGGGTACCGTCTAGTTGCAACGTCCAGTGCTCGCCCGCATCGGTCGTCGCCAACACCACACCCGCATGGCCTACAGCCCAGCCTTGGCGGTCGTTGACAAACTGCACAGCGCTGAGCGTGACCGATACCGGCACGTCGGCTTGACGCCAACTCTGCCCATTGTCGTCTGAGAGCATCACGATGCCGCGCTCCCCTACTGCGACGAGCCTCGCGCCGGCGCGCGCGAGGTCAAGCAGCACGGTTTTTTGCGACGGCGCAACATGCATCGCCGGCGTGCCCAAGGGCGACACCACTGCCGCGGTTTGAGCCACCCCCCACTGAGCGCTCAGCGACAACGCAACAGCCAGCAGCAACGAGCACCTTTGACGAATTCTTTTCATTAACTACCTCGGTAAATCATGTGCTGTGTCATTCGTGGCGGCGGGGACACCACGTCCCCGCCTCCTGCCTAGCAACACATGGCTCTTAACGCACTCCCTGCCCTGCCATCGCGTTTGGAGAGAACTCAGATTTTTTGTAGCGATCGACAATCGCGTACTGCGAGTTCTTGCCGCCAAAGACGCTTTGCACGAACCAGGTGCCGGAGGTCAGGTCGTAGAAACCTGAGGTCAGCTGTGCGACGGCGGGAAGATCAGGCATCACGGCCGGCAACGACCACAGGCTCTTGGCGAGTTGGCCATTGGCATCCCAACGGTCGCCTAACATGGCTTGCCAGGTATCTTCGTCGAGGTAGTAGCGACCCTTGGGAAGCTGGTGACGTTTGCCCGGCTCCAGATTGGCCTCCACCACCCAGACGCGGTGCAGTTCCCAACGTACGTAGTCCGGGTTCAGGTGGCTTTTAAGCAGCAAATCTTCAGGCTTTTGCGCGGTCAGCACTTTGTTGGCGTTGTAAGGGATATAAAGCTCTTTCTTACCCACCAGCTTCCACTTGAAACGATCAAGACGACCTTGGTACACGCTCAGTTCGTCAAACGACATTACCCCGGCGGTCGCTGGAGTCGGCGTGTCGCAACAGGCGTTCGGCAGCTTGCGCACCCGGCGTTGACCGGTCAGATAGACGTGCGCCTGGGACAGGTCGCCATTGATGTTGGTGCGGCCCACGATCTGCTCGCCGGCGCGCAACGGTGGCCCGACGTTGAGCAGACGGAACATCCAGTAGTCGCCGTCAAAGGTGTCGGCGGAGCCTTCCTGAAAGTAATACGGCATCTCCTGAATGGCTTTGCCGTCGGTGGTCATCACCTGATTCCCATCCGCCGTCATCAGGTAATGGCGAAAATCCAGTGCGATCGAGGTGCCCCGCCAATTGAGCAGGTGGTTCCACATTGCCTCGTCGCCGTTATGCGGCACCGGAAACGGGATACCGCCAAACGCACCCTGCGGGACCGGGCCAGCACTGCTATCAACCAGCTTGGCATTAGTAGCGTTCTTCAGGGTGTTGTCGTATACCCATTGCGGCGCAGCCGCACTGCGGTGGGTGGGGTAGATATCTAGGCGATAGGTTTGGGGGTACCGCTTCAACATCTCCTTGGTGCCGTCGCTAAGTTTGTCAGCGTACTTGTCCATGTTGGTCGAGTTGATGCTAAACAACGGTTTATCAGCTGCGAATGGGTCGCCGCGTTTACCGCCAGGTTGGAATGCCGGATCCACTTTGGTGTAACCGCCATCCCATGCCGGAATGGTGCCATCGGCATTGCCCGCCTTCTCTGCGCCAAAGGGCGTCAGGGTTTTGCCCAATGCAGCGGCTTCTTCTGGGGTGGCAGCAGCCAAAGCCAACGGAGCAACAGCGGCCAGTACGGTCAGGCACAAGGCCTTGAGGGTGAACTGAGTAGGCATGCGCAAGTCCTCTTAAAATGTGGTCTTGACGGAGAAAGACAAGTAGTCTCGGTCTTTCAGCGATTGCTTCATGATGAACTGGGTGGCTCCATTGAGGGCTGTGTCCTCGGCGCCGTAGTAATGCGTGTAGGTGAGGCCTGCGGTAACGCGGTCCAGGTAGGTGGCGGTAATGCCGATGTTCATATCGCCGCCGTTGTCCGGGCCGAACGCACCGATCACAGCGGATTTGCCCAGCGGGAAGTAGCTGATGCCGACCGGAACACTGATATCGATGCCAGAGAAAAACTGGCGGTAGGTCGGGGTGTAAACCACCTTGAAACCGAGACCGTCATCGGTGACATTCGGGTCCAGGGCGGCGCGGTTTTGAGTGACGTTCAGCAACCGGTTCCAGGCCATCTCACCGACAAGTCCCGACTCATTGGCAATGAAGTTCGGCCCGAAGGAAGCCAATACGTTGAGGTTGACGTGGGCAGTACGGCCGATGGCGTACAGCGGGTCGCTATCGTTATTGGCTTCAACGCCAGGCAGGACGGTTTGACCGTTGGAAACCAGCGGCATGTTCCAGCGCATCGAGGCTTCACCGGCGAAGCTGTATTCCTCGACGGTGGTAGAAAAACTCGCGCCCAGGGCCTGAATGTCTTCCGGGTACACCCAGTAGTACTCACCGATTTGGCCGGTGCTGAAGTTCGGCACACTAGTAGAAGGTTTGAGGTACAACTTGGGGGTTTTGTCGTGGTACTGGATCGCATAAAGGCCGTATTCGACCGTCTCCGCGCTGAATTTCAGCTGCAAGCCGCCCTGCCCCGAACTTTTTGCTTCCTTGTCATTGCCGTGGAAGAACGCCGCCGGGCTGCTGGCATTGCCACCGAGGAATGCTGGGAAGGGTGCCCCCACGATCAAGCGTTCGTTGCCTTCACCGATGATGTCACTTGTGGAGAAATAACTGCCGGCGCCCGGAAGACGCGTTTCTTCCCATTCCAGTTGGTAGAAGGCGCCGAGCGACACGTCGTCGGTCAGTTGAAAGGTCCCCGACAGCTGATTGACCGGACGGGTGATTTCCTTGAACTGGGTGTTAGGGACGGACTGCGCCTTGACCACGTCGACCGGCCCCATGCCACCGGCTATGCCGTTGGCACCGAAGAACAGACTCTCGCCCCAGATCAACCCGTGGCGCCCGGCGCGCAATGACGTGGAGTGATCGCCCAACTCGCCGTTCCAGTACACAAACGCATCAAGTAATTCGCCGTCACCGCCGTGCAAGTGGCGGGTGTCATCGGTAAATTCGTCATAGGGCACCGAACGCGCGTTGGCACGTGGCGGATCAGTGTTGTCGTTGTCTTGCTGATATTCGGTGTCGTACCAGGCGGCGCCACTGAGGCGCGCGCCGACGTTTTTGAAGGACATATCCAGTTCGGAAAGGATATCGGTACGGTTAGAGATCAGGCCCTTTTTGAAGGCCCGATCACCGTCGTCCTGATTGAGTGCCACCTGCCCATCAACGAGTTTGCTACTGGGGTTTTGGGCGCGCCAAGCGGCGCTGTACTTGACCGTGTTATCCCAACGCAGGCTGAAGTCCGGGTTGCCGGTGTCCACCTGAAACGCCATAGCCGCTGGCGCGCCAAGCACCAAGGCAGCAGCCAGCGTCAGACGATTGGGTACGCGCCGCGGAACGGCGACCTTGCGAATCGACATCGAAGTAACCCTCTTTATTGTTTTTGTGTGGCGGATCGTCTGCATAACCGTCCCGGCATCGGTATCGAGCCCATGAAGGGATGGCGGTTGTTACTAAACCAATTCGACCGCGCGCCATGCTCGGCTAACGCGAACTGATGGGTTGACCCGTGCGCTCGAACATTTGTCGAACCAGGTTGATTCGGTCTGAACCGTGGTCGTAGACAATGCTTTAACATCAGCCACCTGAAAGGCGACCTGATGGGCGATCATGGGAAAGAATTTGGAGGTGCAATGCCGAACGGATTGACCAGGGTGTCGTGGCGGATATTTGTCACCCAAAAGCCGCGTGGCCACTTTGAAGAACTCACCATCTTCATGCAGAGCAAGGCGTAAAGTCCCGACATTCGCCGATTGGTTGGGGCCCACGAGGCGGCGCCCTGGAACGCCAGCCGGAGGCTTTACATAGGCGTTATAGATACCGACATCATCGAACGCATCGGCTGCTTGCAGAGCGCTGCCCAGCACACCAGGACGCGCCATTTTGCGCATCACGTTGCAGCGCTGAGGGATGCCGACGCCATGCAACGTCGACTCAGATTTGATCTCGACCAAATCCACTCGAACACCTTTGCGACGCAAAGCAATGTCGGCGCACACGCCACCGATACTGCCACCAACGACCAAATCCTTAACAAGCTGGCTCATGGCTCTTCTCACTTTTTATTTTTATTAGTCCGGCTAACGCTGGCCCAACTTCAGGCTTCATTGATGCCTGCGATTGCAGTCAGCAGCTGCCGCGTGGTCGTTACTTTCCGGGTAAATCGCAAATTTTACTAATGGCAGGTAGGCATACGATGTATCGCTACCGGAGATGGCTGCCCTAAGTCACTAAAAATGGATACTGAATCACCTCAAGCAAGAGATTTTCACCCACGACGCGCCGAGCCGATTCATCGAACTTCTGTCCCAAACGCTTGCCGTAGACGCACTCGCCGCATCAGGCAAAGAACCGCGACTATCTACGTGGCAGGCGATCATCTAAGAATCGGCAGACAGAAAGAGATCTTTTCCATGCTCCAGGTGCACGTCGAGATGCGGGAATTTTTTGCGATTAACCGACATTTTCCCGCCGACGTCTCAAGGCTAAAAACCCTGCCGGGCGAACAAAAATGCCGAACCTTATGGTTCGGCATTTTTTCCGCAAGGCTTAATCACGCAGGCTTAACCCTCATGCCCGTGCGCACATTCTCACGCCGCACTGAAGGTTCGATGGGGATCGATTACAAACTTCTTCGGTACTCCCGCATCGAACTCGCCGTAGCCCTTGGGTGCGTCGTCCAGGCTGATGACTTGCACGCCCACCACTTCGGCAATATTGATACGGTCCCACATAATGGCCTGCATCAAGGCGCGGTTGTACTTCATTACCGGCGTTTGGCCGGTATGGAAGCTATGAGACTTCGCCCAGCCAAGGCCAAAACGAATGCTCAGCGCCCCTATCTTGGCCGCGGCATCCACTGCACCCGGATCTTCCGTAACGTAGAGCCCCGGAATCCCAATCTTGCCAGCCACTCGGGTGACCTGCATTAGCGAGTTAAGTACGGTGGCCGGCGCTTCGTGTTGCACACCCGAATGGCCATGGCCACGCGCCTCGAAACCAACCGCATCCACCGCACAATCGACTTCCGGCTCCCCCAACAGGGCAGCAATCTGTTCATGCAACGGCGTGTCTAGGGACAAATCGACGACCTCAAAGCCCTGCGCCTTGGCGTGCACCAACCGAACCGGATTGACGTCCCCGATAATGACCACGGCCGCACCGAGTAAGCGCGCCGACGCGGCAGCCGCCAAACCGACTGGCCCAGCGCCGGCAACATACACTGTGCTACCCGGCCCCACCCCTGCCGTCACGGCGCCGTGATAGCCCGTCGGCAGGATGTCGGAAAGACAGGTAAGGTCACGTATCTTCTCCATCGCCTTGTCGCGGTCAGGCAACTTCAGAAGATTGAAGTCGGCATACGGCACCAGCACATAGTCGGCCTGACCACCCGTCCAGTCGCCCATGTCGACATAACCGTAGGCGCCGCCAGCGCGAGCAGGATTCACCGTCAGGCAAACTCCGGTGTGCTGCTCCTTGCAGGAACGGCAACGCCCACACGCAACGTTGAACGGCACGGAAACCAGGTCGCCAATCTTGAGATGCTCGACGTCACTGCCTTTTTCAATGACCTCACCGGTAATTTCGTGGCCCAGTACCAAGCCGGCTTGTGCCGTCGTGCGGCCACGCACCATGTGCTGGTCAGAACCACAGATGTTGGTCGAAACAACCTTGAGAATAACGGCATGTTCGATCTTGCGACCACGAGGATCCTGCATCTTGGGGTAGGCAATTTCCTGTACTTCGACCTTGCCTGCGCCCAGATATACAACACCACGATTGTCTGTCATGTCCTTGTTTCCTTTTGTTGTTTTATTTGTATGGGATCGGCGCGACAGCGTGTAGGTGATTGATGACCGCAGCCGCCGCAAAGGCCGTCGAACCCAGCCTCGGCAACCTCGCACGGGACGGGTGCGCGGGCAAATTGCGCCTTGGGATGCCAGCTATCGCCCACAGCAATACGTGCGTGAGCCCTGACTTGCAGCGTGAGAAAGGATGGGTTTATCGCGTAGAAGGAGCATGAATTTTTGGCATAGCTCGGTAGCAATATCTTTCACTACCTAGTACGAGGCTCGCTCCGTACTGTGCATCTGAGTACAACAATAAGGCGCACACCATGTCCCGCATTCACGTTAACTGCAAAACCTTGTTCACCGGGCTGGAAGACGATGCCCGTAGCGATCAGGCCCTGGTGATTGAGAACGGCGTATTCAGCTATGTCGGGCCTCAGAGCTCGGCCCCCAGGCCGGAACTCGGGGATGAAGTTGTCGATGCCGGTGACCACTTCGTGATGCCCGGCCTGGTGGATGTTCATACCCACCTGGTGTTTGGCAACGCCAAAAGCGAAGAAGACGTCGACCTGTTTGTGTCACCAGAATTTCGCGCCCTGCGTGGATTGTTTTTTACCCAGCACGTACTCGCTGCCGGCTATACCTCGGTGGTGGTGCCAGGCGATGCCGGTCAGTGCAGCGTCTCCGTACGCAACGCAATCAACGCTGGCATGTTCAAAGGGCCGAGAATTGCCGCGAGCAGCAACGTGATCGCCAACCGCCAAAGTCTGAACGATTGGTTCCCGAGCTGGGTCGGCACGCCGGATTATTTTACCGGTCGCCTGTGTGAAACCCGAGATGAGCAGGTTGCCGAAATACGCCGCCAGGCCAAAGACGGCGTCGACCTGATTAAGATCAGCATGGATGGCGCGCATATGCGTGAGAACGGCGAGCACATCGCCGCCTTCACTCAGGAAGAGACCAGTGCAATGGTCGCGGAAGCCCACCGCCTGGGCAAAAAAATCGCGGTACATGCCTACGGCCGCGAAGCGGTCATGTACGCCGCGAAGGCCGGCGTGGACGTGATCTTCCATGCGTTCTTTCTGGACGATGCCTGTATCGACGCGATCCTGCAGTCGGGCTCGCATATTGCGCCGACCTTGACCATGCTCGCCAACAATGTGGAGTTCGCCGAGACGTACGAAGCCTCTACCAAGTCCGGCTATCGCGCCATGCAACAACGCGTTATTGATATCGGTTGCCGTAACCTGCGCAAAGCCCGCGAAGCCGGTGTGCCCTTTATGACCGGCAGCGATGCCGGCTTTGCAATTACCCCCTATGGCGAATGGCACGCGAGGGAAATTGAAATACTGGTCGAGTGGCTGGGTTTCAGCCCAGCGCAAGCGTTGCGGGCGGCGACCTCGGTTTCCGCCAAAATGATGCCGGCCACGCAAAAAGTAGGCGCGCTGGAAGTAGGCCGTCGGGCCGACTTCATATTCGTTGAAGGCTCTCCTCTACAGAACGTTTCGATCTTGCAAGAGCGCGAAAAAATCCGTGGTGTGTTCTTAGGTGGCGTCCGCGTTCAAGCACAAGTGCCCGGCTATGACCCCAATCGCGTGAGCGACTTCAACACCGTGAAGTGGTCCGAACTGCACACCCGCAAACGCGCCGTTGAAATGGGTAAACGCCCCTCCTCCATTGACTTGCCGAAGGCATCCCTATGAGCAAACTGACCCTCGCCCAGGCTTCGATCATTGTCGATGCGGCCCTGGCTGAAGCCCGGCTTCTACAACTTCAGCCCATTTGCGTCGCCGTACTCGATGCCGGCGGCCATGTGCTAGCCATCAAACGTGATGAGCGTGCCAGCTTGCTACGCCCACAAATTGCCAACGGTAAAGCGGCATCGGTGCTCGGCATGGGCTTCGGCGGCCGCGAACTGGCACGGCGTGCGGCACTAATGCCGGTGTTCTTCAACGCCTTGAGCGACCTCGCCGGCGGCAACATGGTGCCGGTCCCTGGCGGAGTTCTGATCCGTGATGCTGGCGGAGAAGTCATCGGTGCCGTCGGTATCAGTGGCGACAGCTCCGACAACGATGAGCGTTGTGCGCTGGCCGGTCTGCTGGCCGCCAAATTGGTCGCCGATTGCGGTATCAGCGAGTAAATAAAAACCGTTTTCTCTTTCACTCACCACAGGTATTAGTTGCAATGAATCAACAACTCATTCAGGAAGTCATCGAGGCAGAAGGCCTACGTCGCACTGCACTTATTGCGGACGACCGAGAGGCTATCGCCCAACTGTTCACCGATGACCTAGTGTACGTACACACTACCGGCATGGTGCACGACAAAACCGAGTACTTGGCCTATGCCCGCGACGTAGTCCGTTACCTTGATGTCGAACGCGGCAGGCTGGAAGTGCGCCTGTATGGCGACATTGCGGTCATGACCGGCTCCCAGATCAATACCTTGCAAAAACGCGGCGAAGACACTCCGGTTCGCGGTGAGGGCTTTGTCACTCAGGTGTGGCTCAACGGCCCTGAGGGCTGGAAGATCACCTCGTTCCATGGCAGCCGCTTGCCGCAGTAAGGCCGGCGCAGCACCCGCAGACCATTGCTTCAATTACGCCTTACAATAAAAACGATGAGGAGGCTTCATGACCCTGATTGCCACTGACACAACGGCCGTCCCTGAAGGGATTATCAAACCCAATTACCCGCGCAACTGCTGGTGGGTAGCCACTACCTCTACGCAATTGGGCCGCGAACCGTTGGCCTTGACAATGCTGGACACCAAAGTGGTTCTTTTTCGCAAGGAAGACGGCACAGTAGCAGCACTGGAAGACCGCTGCCCCCACCGCTGGGCCCCGCTCTCCTCGGGCAAAGTGGTGGGCGACGCGATCCAATGTGGCTATCACGGTTTTACCTTCGACGCGACGGGGAGCTGTGTACGGATTCCCTCACAGACGCAAATTCCCAGCCGCTGCAAAGTCCGCGCATACACAGCCGTCGACAAGCCGCCTTTTGTCTGGGTATGGATGGGCGACCCGGAAAAGATCGTGGAAGGGCCTCCTGTGGAAGCCGAATGGCCGGCCGACCCCAACTACTCCTCCTGGAGTGGCGAAACACTTGCCCATGGTAACTACATGCTGCTGAAAGAGAACGTGCTGGATCTCACCCACTTCGGCTACGTACACGCCACCTCATTCAAAATTCTTGACTGGGTGGGCGCGCCGACGGTGACCGTTACTGAAGATCAGGTCAGTTTCCGGCAGGATTTCAAGGAGTGCAATTTGCCGCCCATGTTTGCCGAAGTAACGGCCATCGGCATGCAGAAAAAGGTCAATCGGTATAACTATGGCAGCTATGTGTCTCCGGCCCTGAACGTGGCCACTCTGGATATCGAGGACCTGAACGCCGAGCCGGGAAAGCGCACGCACTTCAAGTTCCGCGTGCTGCACGTCACCACTCCGGAGACGCCGACGCGCTTCCGCTATATGTGGTTCGGCGGCTTTGACATTCCCGACATGGACCCAGTCACTCTGAACATGTGCAAGACCCTGACCGAGATTGGCTTTGCCGAAGACAAAGCCATTATCGAGGCGGTACACCGCAATATCATGGAAGACCCACGTCACCTTGACTACCCGGAAATCATCGTAGCTACCGACCAGGCGGCCATTCAGGCGCGGCGAAAACTGATGGCGCAAATAGAAAAGGACACTGCCGAATAGGCCCTTGGACTGGCTGCTCCGTTGACCGGGCGGCACCCACAGGTGCTGTCGCTTGGGCTGATCCGAGACGCTGCGGCTTAGCCGTTAGCTACTTCCGCCAACAACTGGCGGAACCAGATCAAGGCGGGATCGGCATCCTGGTACGCATGCCATTGGACCACCTGCAACGTCGGTGGCATCTCCAATGGCGGCGCCAGCAGGCGCAGGGGGAAGCGCCGCGCATACAACCGCGCCAGGCGGCTGTGCATGGTAGCGATGCACTCACTACCCACCACAAATTCGGGCATCAGGCCGAACTGATCAACCGCCACCCGCACCCGTCGTTCAAGGCCGCGACTGGCAAAGAACTCAGCCTCCATACTGCCATTCGCGGCCGTACCCGCTTCGCGCACCACATGGGGCAGCGCCAGATATTGCTGCACCGTCAGGCTGTCGCCTACCCTGTGATTGCCCATACACACAATGGTGCTGAAGCCATCTTCGAATAACGGTTCCTGCGGATGACGCGTTGAGCGATGCGCATGGGGAATGATCAAAAGGTCGCAACTGCGATGCTCGAGTACGTTATCGGCCAGCCAGCCGGGCTCCAGACTTTTCTGCGGAAAAAGGGTTTCCACGCTCAGATCTACGTCCGGCGCAACTTGTGCCAAACGCCGCTGCACTTGGGGCAGCAGCACTGCAATCACATAGTCGGAAGCCATAATCCGAAACCGCCGGGTTGAACGCCGAGGGTCAAACTGCACATTGGAAAAGGCAATTTCTCGCGCGCTTTCCAGCACCTGATTGATCTGCGGATAAAGACGTTGCGTCAATGCGGTGGGCACCATCTTGCCGCCCACGAGGACGAAAAGCGGGTCGTCGAAATGCTCGCGCAATCGGCCGAGCGCGGCACTCACGGCCGACTGCGTCAAATGAAGGCGCGAAGCTGCACGGGTGACATGCTGCTCGATAAATAACGCATCCAGGACAGCCAGCAAGTTCAAGTCCAACCCGTAATAGCGCATCGTCCACTCTCTTGGTGGGGTTCAGTACACGGCAGCTTCGCGGGCTACCTGGCACGCAGATCAGCCAAGCGTAACAACAGATCTACCACATCTTCGAGGTAGAACGCCGCCCCGCCGGGTACTGGCTGCATCTACTGCTGCACCAGGAGCGGACGAATAAAAAACGTACTTGTGTTCGAGCCGGGCCAGCTCATCGGCCTACTGTGACCATGTATGCGTAGTCTTGCGCATCAGGTCTGAAAGTAGCCGACTGCGGCATTTAGCTCGTCGCCGACGCTTTGCAATTTGGCCGTGGCCTGCTCCAGATGCTGGCTATCGCGCGCATTGTTTTCGGCAACTTCACGCACCGACCGCACACTAGCACTGACTTGCGCAGCAACCACACTTTGCTGTTCGGCGACCTCGGAAATTTGCTGGTTCATCAGTTCGACGCTCGATACCGCTCGCGTGATCCGTGCAAGTGCTTCTGATGCGTGGCCGGCGAGTGCAACTGTCTCGTCGGTCAGAACCCGACTGCCCTTCATGCGCTCGTCCACTTGTTGGGCCACCGCACGCAAACGGGCGATCAGCCCCTCGATTTCCGATGTGGACTTCTGCGTACGCTGGGCTAGGCCACGCACCTCGTCAGCGACCACCGCAAACCCTCGACCATGCTCCCCTGCACGCGCCGCCTCTATCGCAGCGTTGAGCGCGAGCAAATTGGTTTGTTCGGCCACAGACTTGATCACATCCAGTATGCCACCGATCGCCGAACTCTCGTGCAGCAGCGATTGCATCGCTTCCGAGCACCCAACCATCTCCAGCACCAGACAATCGATCTTGTTCCCCGCCAAGCGCACCAACTCGTCCCCTTCACGCGCTTGAACGTCGGCCTGAGCCATGGCGATGCTGGCGTCGCCGGCATTGCGCGCCACCCTGGCCGCGGTGGCGATCATTTGCTGCATGGCGTCGGCGGTCCTTGCCGATTCCTGCAACTGCTGCTCCACACCCTGACTGTTGCGCGTGGTCATAGTTGCCATATTTGCCGCCGTGATATTCAGCTGCCCTACACCCTGGCCGATGCGGCCGACTAGGTTGCGAAGATTGCCCAGCATCGTTTCCACAGTCACGAGCAGTTGACCCAATTCATCCTGGCGCTTGGGGCTGCCCATCACGCTAGCAATATCGCCTGCCGCCGCCCGTTGAGTAAGCCGAACGACGATACTCAACGGCTGCACGATACTGCGCCTGATCAGCACGCCGGCACTAACGCCCAAAATCAGGGCTACCAGCGTAATCAGCGCTAATTGACGGTAAGCACTCTGGCTGTCGCTGCCAATGGCCAAACTCTGCTCCTGGCTGACCTGGGCAAGCAGGTCGCCGACACGTTGCGCCTGAATGCTCATGGACGCCAACGCTTGGGCGCTCTCTATACGGCTCTGAACAAACCGCTCAAACGCTATGCGGTAATCGGCCAACGCTACGCTCGCAGCGTTTAGCGAGTCCAATTCAGCGCCGCTTAAGTCGCTAGTTTGTACCTGCATGGCGGACGTGAGATCACTTACGCTCATTTCCCAGTCACTGCGGTAACGATCATCACCATCCATCGCATAATAGAGCTCGCTGTCTCTGAGCTTTTCCAGCTTCTCGCGCAAGCCTACGGCCTGCTCGAGTTGTGTCGTTTGCTCGGCGGTTGGTAGTTGCCCTGCCTCTATCAATGCATTGATGGCGTCCATCTGATCGAGAAACACCATGGAAAAACTGGACCCCGCCGCTTGTGCCCGCTTCTGCATACGCAGCCGCTCCTCACGCGCCGAACGTAAGGATTGCGCATAGTGCACAAATTGTTCCAAGTAGGCGTTTGCTGCAGCCTGGATGGCTGACTGATCAGATGAATTGGCCGAGCGGCTCTGTACCCCTTTGCCCAGCTCGGCTACCGCGTTGCTCACACGTTCTGCCACTTGCGTGTCCAGGGTGAGGGCAAATTCCTTCTCATCAATTCGCGCTTGCAGAATAAGTGCCTGCGTGGCGGCCTGATCCCGCAATTGCTCGCTGCGAACCTTGAGTAACGTCAGTGAGTGAGAGGCGGCCAACCCCACGCCGAGGGTAAACACCAAAACCAAGCCAAAGCCGAGAGAAAGCTTGGTGCCGACAGATAAGTTTGCTAGCACGCGCGAAAGGAAGGACATAGCTGAATACAACTCATAGTGAGCGAAATGCACGGAAAGCGACGACTGGGGCCCGGGCTAGCGCAGGTTGCTTAGTCGCTGTGCAGGTGAGCACTGTGGCGTTGGTCTTTGGGCGGAGCTGCCCGGCAAACGGTCACCAACCATACCGGTAGAGTAAGTGGCGGCGATGGTTATGCGCTCGGCTTTTTTGCCTACGCAGCGGAGTGTCGCGATGGGAGTTAGGTTGGTCATAGCGACGTCCTTTTTTTATTATTTTCCGCGCCGTGGCACTAATGCAGAACGCAGTTCACAGTGTGCCAATCTAAGACTTCACCGCAGCAAACTCCAATCGATTACCGGGCTATTAGGTATCAGTAACGCCGATGCTTGTTGCAGGTGCCGGAAAGGAGCTTAACCAACCGAGCTATCCGCAGTCCGATATCAAGAGCATAAATCCGTTTTTATGGCGTAAAGCGTGTATCGCGTCTATGCCGAACTCCTTAACATCCTCGCTAACAACAATAACGAGGCGACAACGATGCTGAATAATTCTGAGAACTGGCGTGCAGGCAAGCGGGTGGCTGTGGTGGGCGCCGGGCCCGGTGGGGTTTCCGCGGCACTGGCGTTGCACCGACAAGGTTTTGATGTCCGGGTTTTCGAGAAAAACCCCGAACCGAAACCCATCGGCGGAGCCGTACTGTTAAGCGTGCCAGTTTTGGCGGTGCTGCGGGACTACGGTGTCAAGATGGACAATTTTGGTTCATTCACCGTTACCGAATTCAGAAACAACAAAAACCACTTGCGAGCTCGCCTTCCCTTTAATGCCTCGGTAGAAAAGTCATTCGGTATGAAAGGGTGGCATTACGGCATGTTGCGCTCGAACGCCTTCGCCCGAATGATGGAACTGATGCCAGAGGGCATGCTGGTGCCCGACTCTGATTTCGACAGTTATGTTGAGCAGCCAGACAGCGTGATAATCAACTTCAAAAACGGCACCCATGTGGAGGCCGATATTCTGGTTGGCGCCGACGGCATCCGCTCCGGCGTCTCAAAACAAGCGTTTGGCGATCTTGGGCTATTTCATGTGGGATTGCGCGCCTGGCTGGCGTGGTGTGATCCCATTGAAGGCATTCCCGCGAATACCGGCAGAATCATTCACTCACGAAAGTACCAGGCCAGTTTTTTTCCGATGCTTCACGATGGCAAGCCCGGCTACGAGTGGTGGATTGTTGAACCGTCAAAACAAGGCTCGCCAGTTCCCGACGACGTGAAAGGTCATATAGCGAAGATTCTTAAAGATTTTCCTGATCCGCTTCCGCGCTTCCTCGAAGCTACCGACATGAATACGCAGATCTTCAAGTGGGAAATCTACAACCGCCCCTCGCTGCAAAAATGGAGCAATGGGCGCGTCGTTTGCCTGGGCGATGCCGTGCACCCGGTATCCCCTTACGCAGCGTACGGCATGGGCATGGCCATTGAAGACGGCTACTTTCTAGCCCGGGCGCTCGGCGGGTGTGACTTACACGACGGGGACAAAATCGCCAACAGCTTTTCGGTCTTCGAGCAAGAGCGAGTAGCATACGTTAATCACAACGTTGAATTTGCCAGGAAGCTTGGCAACGTCTTCCATCAACTCCCCTACCCTCTAGCGAAACTCAGAGACTTTGTCTTCGACCATACCAAATTTCTGAGCAATATGATTAGTCGGGACTACCTGAGCGAAGCTGAGAAAATGTCGTTATCGCTCCAAGAGCTGCATAGAAGAGCCTGATGCTTTAGCCACACCCCGGCGGTAGTGTTCACAGAAACGCTGGGGACGCCGGTTGCGGTCTGAAGACGAGTTCTGATGTTAAAAAACGTGGTAGATAGCGATTCGTTAGCGTGTAACAGGGCCAGTATTCATTCACTACTATGTAACAAAGCCTGCTTGCGTAGCAGGCTCAACGTAGCCTTCAAGCTGTAACTCAAATGATAAAAGCTTACTACTGGCCGTTTTCTGCCTGTGGTGGCCGGCTGGAAACGACCCAGGCTGTGTGAAACACGCTGGACGCATTTAAACTGAGTTTTGCTTGTGTAACCAGCAAGCGGAAGCGCGAATTGCTCCTAGTAGTAACATCACCCCTCGTAATTCTGTTTGGGCCGCGTCAGCGGTCCAAACGGCTACTAACGGTCCAGCTAGCGGTTGGATTTACGCCCTGATCGCTTCTAGCAGTCCTGCGATGCCGAAGATGCTCATCATTCGTTTGAGGTTGCAGGCCAACACATGAAGGCTCATCTCAGTGCTTACCCTCGGCAAGTTTTTGGTCAGGAAGTGGGTACTTCCCATCCAGTATTTGCGCGTTCCAAACGGATGTTCAACGGACTGTTGGCGATGCCTCATCATCGCTGGATCATTTTCCAGCCGTACCTGCATCGCATACTACGGCCTCCTGTTCCCAGCGCTTTACTCGGCGCTCCTTACCCGTCGTACACCGCTTCTGCATTGCGCAGGACTTACAACGCGAGAACCAATAACAGTGCGGTAGCATGCCGTCTTCCACCGAAGAATGCCGCTGGGTCAGTAACTGTCCCGCAGGGGCATCGATACTCGTCCGATGGAGCAACGTAGATGAAGTCCTGCTTACCACATCGGCCTTCGCCTTTGCTGCCGGAAGTCTGGGGTTTCGGTATGAAGGTGGTGATACCCCGTGCTCGCAGAAGGATTTCCAGCCCTTTGTAGTAGCCTCGGTCGGATACTACCGTCAGCGACTCAGCGCCGATCTCTTCACACGCTTGGTTCGCCATTTCCTGAAAAGTGGTCCACTGAAAAACCTTAGCGTACGCGTCAACAACGCTAACAACCGTCGCAACTTCAACAGCGACTTCGATCAGACCCGCATCATCTTCAACTATCAACTATCAACTATCAACTGTCACTCTGATCCTCCCGGCAGGGGCGCTTGTCGCTCCTGCAGCTCTCCTCCTCCTTGCGTTACTATGGCGAATCCCCTCGCTGGAAGTCGTCTACATGAGTAAACCCGGTCAAATGGTGCTAGTGGCACTGCGCAAAATGATTGCCTCGGGCGAGCTGGCGGCGGGCGAGCGGCTGATGGAAATCCCGACGGCGGATCGGTTTGGCGTCTCGCGCATGCCGGTGCGTATGGCTTTCCTGACCCTCGAACAGGAAGGCTTACTGGTACGTCACGGTGGACGGGGCTATCAGGTGCGCTCGGTGAGTGCCGACGATATCGCCGGAGCCTTGGAGGTGCGTGGGGTACTGGAGGGGCTGGCGGCGCGGCAGAGCGCCGAACGCGGATTGACCGAGCAAGCGCAGGCAGCACTGCACGAATGCCTAGTGAAAGGCGATGCATTGTTCGACAAAGGCTACGTAACAGAAGAAGACCTTGAGGCCTTCCATGACCTCAACATGCGCTTTCATCAGGTGATCGTCGAAAGCAGCGCCAACCCCGCCATCGCCGAAGCGCTGGCGCGCAACGACCATCGGCCCTTCGCTTCAGTGTCAGCGCTCGCTATTGATCGCGAAGACATGATGCGCGAATACCGACGCTTCAACTTCGCTCACATGCAGCACCACTCGGTCTTCGATGCACTGGTCAACCGCCAGGGCGCACGCGCCGAAGCCATCATGCGCGAACACGCCAATGCAACCCTGCGCTACGCCGAGGTATTCGGCGCGATCAGCAATAGCGAACGGATGAAAGTGATCGCGCGCGGCGAATAACCGGTTTGGTCAGAGGTCCAGCACCAATAGCGCCGATTTAGCCCTTGAACAGCAGGGCGTGAACTGATCGTTTGCCGCTTGCTCTTCTTCGGTGAGGAACAGGTCACGGTGATCAGGCACCCCTTCCAGCACTCGGGTCAGGCAGGTTCCGCAGACGCCCTGCTCACAGGAAATCGCAATTTCGACACCGCGACTTTCCAGGACCTGGACCACGGTCTTGTCGGCTGGAATGTCGAACACCTGCCCGCTGCTGCCAAGCTTGACCTGGAACGTCCCATCGCCACGGGTATCGACCGGCGCAGCCGCGAAGTACTCACGGTGCAACTGCCCATCGCCCCAACCTTGGGCGCTGGCGCTGTCGAGCACAAACTGCATGAACCCTGCAGGGCCACAAACATACAGGTGCAAGTCCGGCCCCGGATTGGCCAGGACCTTGGCGACATCCAGGCCCGTATCGGCTTCTTCATCGAAATGCAGGTGCACGCGATCGGAAAAGGAGGCCCCTTTGAGCCGTTCGGCAAAGGCCGCGCGCTCACTGGAGCGAGCGCAGTAATGCAGCTCGAAATCGGCACCGCTCTGGGCCAGTTGCTCGGCCATGCAGAGAATCGGCGTGATGCCGATGCCGCCGGCGAACAACAGGCTGCGTTGGGCATCAGCGACCAACGGGAAAAGGTTGCGCGGCGCGCTGATGAACAGCCGATCGCCACTGTTGATCTGCTCATGCATGCTCTGGGATCCACCGCGCGAGGCGGCGTCCTTGAGCACGCCGATCAGGTAGCGATGGTGCTCTTGCGGGTGGTTGCACAATGAATACTGGCGGATCAGACCGCTGGGCAGATGCACGTCGATATGGGCCCCGGCACTGAAGCCGGGCAAAGCCCCGCCCTGTGCACAGGTCAACTCGTAGCTGCAAATATCCAGGGCTTCGTTGTTGCGGGATGTCACGACGACTTCAATCATGGCGAACCTTCACGACCGGCCACCGCAGTGGCCGCGAACAAGATCAATGGGAGTGGACGGGCGTATTGCTCCAGGACGCAGCCCTTCGCTATTTGGCCGTGGCAATCAGCTCGACAGCCGGTGCTCGCTCACGCGCGATGATGCGTTCCAACACGCGCCTGGACTGCACACCACCGGCATCAATATTGAGCTTGAGCAAGTTGCGCTCAGGATTGGCCAGCAGGTTTTGCTGCTGCTGTTCGAGCATGTCGAGGTCTTCGCTGAAAATCTTCCCTTGGCCCTCGCGGATGGTATCGGTCAGGGCTTCGTCGTGCGGATTGAAGTTGCGTGCCATACCCCAGAAGTACCAGATCGAGGTCTCGGTTTCCGGTGTAATGAAGTCGACTACTATGCTTGCGGCTTTGTGTTGCGGCTCAGCGTTGTAACCGCCCTTGCCAGCGTGAGCCACGCCCACCTCAATCAAAACGTGACTGGGCGGACTGAAGCGGCAGATCTGCCAACGGTCTACCGGCACGTCGTCGGCCAGGTTGTTGCCACGCAGGGCCATGCGCCAGAACGGTGGCGCCATGATGTTTTCCATGTGCCGTGCGGTGACCACTTCGTCACCCTGAACGGTAGTGAGCGGGGGCGCCTCATCGATCTCTTTCTGGCCGATGCTGGAAGCGTGCACGTAGGTTTCGTGGGTGAGATCCATCAGGTTATCGATCATCAGTCGATAGTCGCAATTGATGTGGAACAGCCCACCGCCGTAGGCCCACTCATCGCTGACAGCCCATTCCAGATGATGGATCAGGGCTGGGTCAGCCTTGTCCTGCTCCCCAGGCCAGACCCAGATAAAACCATAACGCTCTTCAACTGCGTAGGTCTTGTTGCACGGAAAGCCCCGGACGCGCTGACCTGGCATTTCGACTGTTTTGCCGTCACAGCCCATCACCAGGCCGTGGTACCCACAGACCAGGTTGCCATTCTCGACATATCCAAGTGAAAGGGGGGCGCCGCGATGTGGGCAAAAATTCTCGACGGCCGCAACGCGCCCTTCATGGCCTCGATAGAAAACGATTTTCTCACCGCATATTTGCCGCCCAAGGGGCTTGCTTACGATCTCGTCGGGGGTGCAGGCGACATACCATGTGTTTTTCGGATACATGAGAATCTCCGGGGGCAGGCTTGTTTTTATGGATCCATTTGATCGGAAACAACCGATTTAAGTCAAGACTTATGTAAACAGGCAACTCCCAATGGATCCATTAATGCGAGCTCATCAAGATTTATCCTTTCTAGCACCTTACATAAGCGATGCCGCTGCCGTCCTGATTATGCCGTGGCATCGAAATAACGCTCCGACGAAAATCGCCCACGGGGAGCTCTCCTGCCGGTCACTGGTGAGGGCGCATTTTGTGTTTGTAAGGCGGGTCTGCACTCCAGACTGTTGGCGCTGATTGAAAAC
>NZ_AKJS01000033.1 GCF_000282215.1 Pseudomonas sp. GM21 | reverse complement strand
TTCCGGTCGTTCAAGCCTAACGCTGCAACGCAATGAAAAACGCCGCCCATTGTGAGATGGAGCGGCGTTTTTTTATGCCCTGAATAAGACCGCGTTATCGTTCATCGCGGGCACGTGCTGCCGCTCGTCAGCGAGTCAGCACCTTACCTCATCCTGATTTTCCAACGTTTTATAACCCACTCAGGAAGACTCAGATGATGAACAAAACAATAACCTCACTCTCCTTCGCGAGCCTGCTGGCGATGGCCTCATTTTTCGCATTGGCAGCTGAAACGACGTCCCCACCTACCACTATTCCCGGCGTTAACCAGGCCCAAGCCGCCGAATCCAACGAAGAGAAAGCCAACAAAAAGGGCGAGGAAGCAGCGGGTTCAAACTCCGGCGCCGATGCGCAATCCCTGGAAAAAGAGGCGGCATCTTCGAGCGACTCGAAAGACCAGGAAAAAAAAACAAAGTGAAGGCAGTCAACAGAGGTAAGAGACATGAACGACGATGACGATGTCAAAGACACCCAAGCACCCACAGACGACCTGACCACTGATACCGAGGCCGTTGATGAAACCCTCACGCCCTCTTCGCCCCGTGCCAAGGAGCAGGCCACAGAGGAGCTCGACGAGAAAATAGCGGAGATAGAACGCCACGTGGCGGATGGCAACTAACCCCCCTGTTCTGCGGTGTTTAACCTTCGGCGCCGGACGCCGGACCCACAAAGTCCTGGGCGCCGCAGCACAGCAAGATGTCAGACACGCGCATCATTGGCAGCGGGTCGGTTGCTTTGCGTTCTTGAATCCATTTTCGACTGCGCCCGACATCGAGTTGCAAATTCAACAACATCATCAGGTTCAGTAGCTCTTGCGATACACGTCCGTTGCCGCATTCAGGGCAATTGAATTCCTGCCAAACGCCCGCGCAGACTGTTCGAGCAAAAGGGTTTTCACAAATCACACACAACATGCTCAAGCTCCACTCAATGAAAGGTAATGAGCCCTGAGTGTTGAGAGGCGTTCAGCGTGGCCGACAAACGGTCATGTCCGCAGGATCGCCACGTTCATCGAGCCATTTCGCGAGCGTCAAGGCATTGCCCAGCGCCGCACCACTGGCAGTGTTGTCAAACATGCACCACGTCGATTCGCCAGCGGCGTTGGCTGTCTGCAGCTGGATCGCCAGAGCTTGCAGCGCTGGCAATTCATAGTCGCTGAAGTAGATTCGGGGCGACCCATGCAATCGCCAGTACCTGAGCCCCGGCCAGCCTCCCGGCAAATTGTCATGACTGATGCGTGACGGATCGACCGCTGCCCGGGCAATCCGGTGCTGCATCAATAACGGCTCGGCATCAAGCCAGGAGTCGTGCCGGGGCTCCAGCACCACAGGCCCGTCATAGTGAAATCTGAGTGCAAAGAAAAAGGCTTCGGCAACTGAATAATCAAAGGCCAATGAGGGAGGCAGCTGCACCAGCAAGCAGCCCAATCGATCGCGCAAGCCTGAACACTGCCCGACAAATTCATCCAGTGCCGGGCCGCAATCCCCCAAGCGCCGTTCGTGGGTGATGTGCTTGGGCACTTTTACACAGAAGCGAAAGCCGTCCGGCACTGAGTCAGCCCAACGCGCGTAGGTTTGCCTGCGATGTGGACGATAAAACGAGCTATTGATCTCGACGCCGTTCAATTGCGATGCATAGCGCTGCAAGTGCGTGCCCTCAACTGAAAACCGTGACACAAAATCGCGCCCCAGGCTCCAGCCTGCGCAGCCGATGAAAATCGGCGGGCTGTTCAATACGCGCTGGCTCATTCGATCACTCTCCACGCCAAGGAAAATCGTCCAGGGCTGTCCCATCCAGAGTTGAAATGCACGGGGCTGCGGAGTTCGAATTCTTTTTCGCCCCGTGCCTTTTGATCAATCCAATGGAACCTAAGGATTCAGCCTGTTCTCTATCGCAGAACCAGCAGCAGGAGGACTTCACCATGATTGACCCAGCAACCGGTATGAGGCCGGGCGAGCGCTACAACGTCGACAGCCTTGAACGCGCGCCGCATTTCCCCGGCTTCTTTCTCGATGGAAAGTATTACCTGGAGCCCGAGTTGCAAACGGCGGTCGGCTGGCTCGAAGGCCAACAATTTCTGTATGACCAACTCGATCCAACCGGTGAGCCGGTGTACCCCGGCCGGGTCGTCGGCACCATTGAAGACCTGACGTTGACCTTGGGCGATGGCGCGCGCCTGGCATTGAACACCGTGCCGTATGAAGCGCAACAATATCTGCCCACCCAAATGACGGATGACATTCTGGGCGATGCCGGGGCCGAAAGGTTGCCGATTCGACCCTCTGCGTTGCTGGTAGTCGGTGCCGCGCTGTTGGTCAGCGGCTGTCTGCTTGCGTTCAATCGTCTGGGACACCGACGATCCGTCCGTTAAATCCACGGGGAATCGTCGAGATCGCCGGTTCCCCCGTTTACAGATACCAGCGGTATTCCCGAGCGCTGATTTCCTGCATGAACGCCAGATGATCCTGACGTTTGTTCTCGCAATAAACATCCACGAATTCCGCCCCCAGCCCCTCACGCAGGTGCGGCTGATGCTGCATGGCGCGCACGGCTTCAAGCATTTCCAATGGGAAATCGACGCCACTGTTGCGGTCTTCGTTCAGCGGCGGGATGGGTTCTTTGCCCGCATCCAGCCCATGTTCCAGGCCGACCAGAATCGCCGCCAACACCAGATAGGGATTGGCATCGGCGCCGGCCAGGCGATGTTCGATGCGCAAGTTCTTCGAATCCGACTCTGGAATGCGCAGGCACGCATCACGATCTTCAAAGCCCCAGCTCGCTCGCGTGGCGATGTTTGTTGTGCCGCCCAGACGGCGGTAAGCGTTCTGGTTCGGTGCGAAAACCGGCATGCAATGCGGCAATAACTCCAGGCAGCCAGCCACCGCGTGCCGCAAAGGCTGCTGCTGGTTGGCCGCCAGGAGGTTGTTGCCGTCCGCGTCGTAAAGACTGACATGCACGTGCATGCCGCTGCCCGGGTGCTGCAAGTAAGGTTTGGCCATGAAACTGGCACGATAACCATGCTTGAGCGCCACGCCACGGCTGCTGCGACAGAACAGCGCCGCCCAGTCGGCTGCACGCAAGCCATCGTCAAGGTGCCCGAAATTGATTTCGAACTGACCCGGCCCAAGTTCGGCGGTAATCACCGTGCTGTCGATGCCTTGAGCCCGCGAGGTCTCGACCATGTCGTCGAGTACCGGTGCAAAGCGTGAGAGGCGCTCGATGTGCATGTTGGGTTGGTCATCGGCATCGTCCGTCAGCTCGTCGCGGGGAAACTGCGGCAGCCCGTCGCGCAGCTTTTTATCAAACAGATAAAACTCCAGCTCGAACGCCACCACGGGATGAATGCCTTTGCCGGCAAGCCTGTCCAGGACCTGCGCGAGGACCTGGCGCGGTTCAAACACGATGGGGTTCTCAGTGCCGTCCGACGTGATCAGCATTTGCGCCAGCGGTTGGCCTTCCCAGCTCACCGGTTTCAGGGTTCCCGGCACCAGACGACGCAGTGCATCCGGATCGCCATCGTTAAAGCAGTAATCACCAATCTTGAACAAACCGCCCTGCACGCCCAGCAGCACGCAGTTCTGCGGCAGTTTCAGCGCGCTGCCGGCCGCGACCTTTTCCAGCATGTCCACGGGGTAACGCTTGCCGTAGAAATGCCCCGGAATATCCAGGGAAATCAGGTCGATATAACGCACTTCGGGATAGCGTTGGCGAAAGGCCCGAACCTCAGCCAGCAGATCAGAGCAGGTAGCATCCATCATTGTTGGTCCTTTTCTTTTCATCAGGTGTAAACCCAAAGCACCCGCGTGAGGTGCCCGGTGAGGTTGCCGTAGCGGCAACGGGTATGGCTGTCGAACTGAAAACTGTCGCCAGCCACCAAGGTAACGGGGTCTTCGTCTTCGCCCAGCCACAGCGTCAGCTCGCCTTCCAGCACGTAGCCGCCCTGCTCCGAGCTGTCACTCATGTGCCGGTCGCCGCTGCTGGCGCCAGCGTCGAGATGACTTTCGAGCATGGAAAAGGATGCGCGTATTTTTGGCGAAACCAGAATGTCGGTAATACCGTTGGCGAAGTACAACGTACGGCGTTCATCCGGGCGCGTGACCCACGGCAATTCCTTGGGTTTTGGCAGGCTGTAGAAGTAAGTCGTCGGTACGTCCAGGGTTTCACTGATTGCCGTCAGGTCTGCCACGGTGGGCCGTGACAGACCGCGTTCGACCTGCGAGAGAAAGCCGACGGATCGGCCGATTTTGTCGGCCAGTTCCTTCAAGGTGTATTTCTTGTGCTTGCGCAAATCGTGAATCAGGATCGCCAGCGCGGCGATTTCTTCTTGCTTGTTCATGCGTGCAATGCCGGATGATGTGTGGACTGCAGGAACATACGGGCTCTCATGAAATTATGTTTTTATAATTTCATGAAAAACTACAGCATTAATTTCACAAGAGCAACTGGCGGCGGATAAGCGCCAGTACACCTGACAGGTGTCAGCTATCGGGGGATTTATGCCACGGGTAGCCTTTCGCGCTGAGCTCAAAGGCGTAATCGAACAAACGCTTCATGTACTCGCCATCGAACTGATGATTGCGAAGGTGATGAAAATCGGAACCGATGTACGCAAGATTGAAGTCGGCCCCGTCTTGCTGGGCGATTCGGTAAATCCGGTCGAGGTCGCTGATCCCCTGCGTCTGAATCAACGCGCTGATGGCGCGACCGCCGATGTTCAACGTGCGGCGTTTGGTCCCGGACCACTGCGGCTCCATTTTCCCGTTGCGAATCACGTAGAAATGCCGATCACGGCGCAAGCGCGCGCCCGTGACGTTACTCAGCGCCATGACGGTGCCGGGGGGGTAAAGAAATACCTGCGTGATGACGCCGCCGTCCACGTGCATTTCCTGGAACGGTTGGCCGTTGACCTCCACGTCGATCATGACGGGTGAAACGGCGCCGGGAATACTCATCGACGCGATCAGGATCTTGCGAAACAGGTCGAGTGCTCCCGGCGCGCCGCTTGCGGCAATGGCGCCCATGTTCCAGGTCACGGGCCGCCCTGCATCGAGGTCGGTGGTGCCGATCATCAGGAGTCGTCCATTGGCGTATTGCGCCGCAATCGCCGCCAGAATGTCAGCGGTAATGTATTGCGCGACGAGCCGCGACAGTGGCTTTTT
>NZ_AKJS01000032.1 GCF_000282215.1 Pseudomonas sp. GM21 | reverse complement strand
TGGTTTGATTCTCACGGCAATGGATGGCGATGCTCACAAGAGCATGCGTAATCTGCTGCAACCGGTATTCATGCCGGATACGGTTAATCGCTGGAAAGAAACCAGGATCGACCGGGTGATACGCGAGGAATACATCAAGCCAATGGTGCCCGCCAAGGGGGGCGACCTGATGGACTTCGCCCTGTATTTCCCGATCCGGGTGATTTACTCCCTGATCGGCTTTCCTGAAGATCGCCCTGAGCAAATCGAGCAATACGCCGCCTGGGCATTGGCAATTCTGGCCGGTCCGCAAGTCGACCCAGAGAAGGCCGCCGCCGCCCGTGGCGCTGCCATGGATGCCGCACAAGCGCTGTATGACGTGGTGAAAGTGGTAGTAGCCGAGCGTCGGGCTGCGGGCGCGTCGGGGGATGACTTGATCAGCCGGCTGATCGGCGTCGAGTACCAAGGGCGTTCCCTGGACGATCATGAGATCACCACCTTCGTGCGCTCACTGCTCCCGGCTGCCAGCGAAACCACGACCCGCACCTTCGGAACCTTGATGGCATTGCTTCTGCAAAATCCGGATGTGCTGGAACGGGTGCGCAATGATCGTAGTCTTGTAAACAAGGCCATCGATGAAGCGGTGCGTTTTGAGCCTGTGGCCACCTTCAAGGTGCGCCAGGCCGCCAAGGATCTGGAGATTCGTGGTGTGCCTATCCCCAAAGGGGCGATGGTGCAATGCATCGTTACCTCCGCCAACCGCGATGAGGATGCGTTCGAAAACGCCGATAAATTCGACATCGACCGCAAGCCAAAACCTTCGTTTGGCTTCGGCTTTGGCCCACACATGTGTATCGGTCAGTTCGTTGCCAAAACCGAGATCAATTGCGCACTGAATGCGATCCTCGACTTGATGCCCAATATCCGCCTCGACCCAGACAAGCCGGGGCCGCAGATCGTCGGTGCACAGCTGCGCGGTCCGCATTACCTGCATGTGTTGTGGGACTGAACGGCGTCCGTACCCCTCTCGTAAATCCTCTGGTTGAACCGCGACAGGCCTTGCGCCTGCCGCGGTTCAGCGCGCTCTACCTCAAGATTTTTCCCCTGTGTCGAATTAATATGAACACATTCAAAAAATGTGTTTAATTAAATTAAGATGTGCACTATGATTCAGGCACAACAACAAGCCCGAATGCGAAGGGGAAAACAATGAAAGTTGAAGATCTGATTCTCGTCAGTGTCGATGACCACGCGATCGAGCCGCCGAATGCGTTTGCTCGCCACATGCCTGCCCGTTTCAAGGGGCGTGAGCCTCATGTGGTCAAGAAAGGTGACCGTGATGTGTGGGTCTTCGAGGAGCAGGCTACTGGCTACATGGGCCTGAACTCTGTGGTCGGTCGACCTAAAGAGGAATACGGCATGGAGCCGTTGGGCTACGAGCAAATGCGCCGTGGCACCTGGAACATCAAGGACCGTGTCGACGACATGAACGCCAACGGCGTGCTCGGTTCATTGTGCTTTCCAACCTTCCCGGGCTTTGCCGGGCAACGCTTCCAGGTGCACGCTGATCGCGAAGTATCGATGGCCGCTATCCAAGCCTATAACGACTGGCATTTGCACGACTGGTGCAACGCTGCGCCAGGTCGTTTCATTCCGCTGATGATCGTGCCGTGGTGGGACATGAAAGCCGCCGCTGCCGAAGTAGTTCGTCTGGCTAAACAGGGCGTTCACGCACTGTCGCTGTCTGACAACCCGGCGATTCACGGTTACCCGTCCATCCATAGCGATTACTGGGATCCACTGTGGAAGGCCTGCAGCGATAACAAAGTAGTGATCTGCTGCCATATCGGTACCGGCGTCAAAGCCAACCACGCATCGGATATGTCGCCAATCGACGCCTGGATTACCTCCATGCCGATTTCCATCGCCAACTCCGCGGCTGACTGGATTTGGGCGCCGATGTGGAAGAAATTCCCGGACCTGCGCATGGCGCTTTCCGAAGGCGGCATCGGCTGGATTCCGTACCTGCTGGAACGTGCTGATTTCACGCACCGTCATCACAATGCGTGGACCAACTCCAACTTCGACGGGAAGATGCCAAGCGACATCTTCAACAAACACTTCATCACCTGCTTTATCGAAGACAACTTCGGCCTGAAGAACCTCGACTACTTGAACGCCGAGATGGTTACTTGGGAAAGCGATTACCCGCACTCCGACTGCACCTGGCCGAACTCGCCAGAAACAGCATGGGCTGGGTTGCAGCACCTGCCAAAAGAGATGATCGACAAGGTCACTCACTTGAACGCGATGCGTGAGTTCTCCTTCGATCCGTTCTCCATTCACGGTCGGGAAAATTGCACGGTCGGCGCGTTGCGGGCTCAGGCGACACACGTCAGCATCGAGCCTGCCCTGGGCCTGGGTGGTGCCGATCATGGTCGCCACGACAACAAGCCGGTCACCTCCGGCGACATCAATGCGATGTTCGCCCAGGCTGACGCGCAAACCGCATTGTAAGGTGCCGCTGCTCCTGCAGCCGTCGGCCAACGGCGGTTGCAGGAGTGGCTGCCGTTCTGTGGTCGCTTCGTTCGAAGCGATTACGCCTGTGTTCAGCGTTAGAGAGCGCATATGGCAATCAGTCAATTTACCTACAGCAATATTCCTCCCGAGGCGGAAGCGCTTCGCGCAGAAGTGCGGGCATTCATACACGACACGTTGGCCGATTACCCACCGACCTTGAGTGCCCAATCCTGGATGGGCTTCAGCGCTGAGTTCAGTAAAAAACTTGGCGCCAGGGGTTGGGTCGGCATGGCCTTGCCTAAGGCGTACGGCGGTGCAGAGGCGGGGCCGTTTGCCCGTTATGTGATTATTGAAGAATTGCTGGCGGCCGGTGCACCGGTATCGGCCCATTGGATCGCCGACCGGCAAAGCGGGCCGCTGATCAATCGTTTCGGTACCGAGGAGCAAAAGCAACATTACCTGCCGGCCATTTGCCGGGGTGAAAGCTACTTCTGCATCGGCATGAGCGAGCCCAATTCCGGCTCTGACCTGGCTTCGATCAAGAGCACTGCCGTCCGTGAGGGCGATAGCTGGCTACTCAATGGCCAGAAGGTCTGGACCACTAACGCCCATCATTCGCAGTACATGATTGCCCTGGTGCGTACCGGCGAAAAGCAGGCGGCCCGCCATGAGGGCATGTCGCAATTCATCGTCGATTTGAGCCTGCCCGGCATTACCATCCGGCCCATTCGCGACCTGGCCGGTGGCGAGCACTTCAACGAAGTGTTTTTTGACAATGTGCGGTTGCCCGCCGACGCGCTGATCGGCACGGAAGGAAAAGGTTGGGATCAGGTGACTGCCGAACTGGCCTTCGAGCGCAGCGGCCCTGAGCGTTTCCTCAGCTGCATGGCGTTGTTGAAAACACTGATTGATGCGGTGGGTAAGACACCCAACGCGTTACAAGCGCGAGAGATCGGGCGTCTTTCAGCCAAGCTGCTGACTCTGCGCAATATGTCATTGTCGGTCACGGCACAACTGGCAGCCGGTGAGCACCCAGCTTGGGCAGCCTCCTGCGTGAAAGACCTCGGCAATGCCTTTGAGCAGGAAATTCCCGAAGTTGCCCAGCTATTGCTGGAAACCGAGCCACGGCAAGACGGCGGCAGCGAACATGCGCGCGTGCTGGCTTACCTGACACAAATGGCCCCCTCATTCTCACTGCGTGGGGGCACCCGCGAAATTCTGCGCGGCATCATTGCCCGCGGCTTGGGGTTGCGATAATGCGCGAAATATTTGAAACGACCATTGAACGCCTGTTTGCCGATTTGGCGACACCGGCTTATGTGATGGGGTGTGAAGGCGGCGAATGGCCGGCCGAGTTATGGTCCGCGCTGGACGAGTCGGGTTTTACCTTGGCGGGTGTCAGCGAAGCGCTGGGCGGTGCCGAAGCCAGTTGGGCTGATATGTATGTGCTGGTCCGTGCGGCCGGGCGCTTTTCAGTTCCTGCACCGTTGGGTGAGGCCCTGTTTGCCAATTGGCTGCTGAGCAAGGCCGGGCTGGAGGGGCGGACGGGCGCCTTGAGCATGGCCGCTCACGCCGATCTTAAGCTTGAGGGTGAGCGCGTCTATGGCACCGTCTATTCGGTGCCTTGGGGGCGCAATGTTGAAGCGATCGTAGCGATTGCCAATAGCGCAACCGGTACTCCGCATGTGGTGTTGCTTGCGCGCAGTGCTGCCAGTGAACTCACGTTGAGTCTGAATGTGGCGGGAGAACCGCGCGATGACCTGGGTTTTACCAGCGCACAGGTGCTGGCGCACGCGCCACTGCCCGAAGGGTTTGACGCCAATGTCCTGGAGATGGGTGGCGCGATGCTGCGCTCGGCCCAGACCGCCGGGGCATTGCACGCTTTGTTGGACATGACCGCCAACTATGCCGGTGAGCGCAAGCAGTTCGGTAAGGCCATCGGTTCCTTCCAGGCCATTCAACAGCAACTGGCGGTATTCGCTGAACAAGCCGCCGCCGCCGGGATTGCCGCCGAGGCGGCCTTCGTAGAATCCCGTTGTGGACTCGCCGCGTTAACCATTGCTGCCGCAAAAATCAGCACGGCAGAAGCGGCCAGTGTTGGCGCCGGCTTTGCCCATTCGGTGCACGGTGCCATTGGCTTTACCGAGGAATATCCCCTGCATTTGCACACCCGCCGGTTGTGGGCGTGGCGCAGTGAATTCGGTTCGGCCAGCCTTTGGAGCCAACGTCTTGGCGTCCGGGTTTGCCAGAGTGGCAGCGAGGGGTATTGGCCGTTACTGACTGGTCATGGCCAACAATCATTAACCCGTCTTGCGAGTAATCCGGCATGAGCCAGTTTCTTCAGATTGAGCGCGAGGGCGGTATCGTCACTGTGCGCATGAACCATCCCGACACCCGCAATGCCCTGACTACACCTGAGCAGATTCAGGAGTTTGTCGACCTCTGCGCGCAACTGCGTCGCGACACCTCGGTGCGGGTCATGGTGCTCACTGGCAACGGCAGCGCGTTCTGTGCCGGCGGCAACGTCAAGGATATGCACGAGCGCGGTGGCATCTTCGCCGGCTCGCCTTATGAACTGCGCAATACCTACCGTGATGGCATTCAGCGTATTCCCTTGGCGATCTATGAGCTGGATATTCCAGTAATCGCCGCGGTAAACGGCCCGGCGATTGGTGCGGGTCTCGATCTGGCGTGCATGTGCGATATCCGTCTGGCGGCGCCCAAGGCGATCTTCGCCGAGAGTTTCGTGCGTCTGGGCATTGTTCCGGGTGACGGCGGCGCCTGGCTATTACCGCGCATCATCGGCATCCCGAAAGCCAGCCTGATGGCGTTCACCGGTGACGCTATCGATGCGACCAAAGCGCTGGAATGGGGTCTGGTCGAGCAAGTCTGCACCCACGAAACCCTGCAGTCGGAAGCGCAAGCCTTGGCGCGACGGATCGCCAGCAACCCGGGCCATGCGTTGCGCCTGTGCAAGCGCCTGCTGCGCGAAGGCCAACATATGCGACTCGACTCGCTACTGGAGTTGTCTGCTGCGTACCAGGCGCTGGCGCATCACACCGAGGACCATCAGGAAGCGGTGGCTGCGTTTGTCGACAAGCGCGACCCGCAATACCAGGACCGCTGATTACTCATTGCCAACAACAAGAATCGATCTGGAGTAAGCAAGATGCGTGGCGTATTTCGTGAAGACCACAACATGTTCCGTGATCAGGCCCGCCGTTTCGTCGACCGCGAAATCGTGCCCTACCTGCATGAGTGGGAAAAAAACGGCATCGTTCCCAAGGAAGTCTGGCTCAAGGCTGGTGAGAACGGATTGTTATGCTCCACGGTGCCCGAAGAATACGGCGGCCCGGGAGGCGACTTCGGTCACTCGGCGGTGATGATCGAAGAACTGGCGCGAGCCAACGCGACCGCCGTGGGTTTCACCACTCACTCGGAAATCGTCACCCCTTACATCGTTGCCTACGGTACCGAAGAGCAGAAGCAGCAATGGCTGCCACGCATGGTCAGCGGCGAACTGATTGGCGTGATCGCGATGAGCGAGCCGGGTATTGGCAGCGACCTGCGAGCCATGCGCACTTCGGCACGGCGTGACGGTGATGACTACATCGTCAACGGCCAGAAAACCTTCATCACCAACGGCGGCAATGCGGGTCTGGTGGTCACTGCCACCAAGATGGATCCTGCGGCCAAAGAGCTGACCTTGATCTGCGTGGAAGAAAGCCGTGCTGGCTTCGCCAAGGGACGTTTGCTGGAAAAGATCGGCCTGAAAGGGCAGGACACCGCCGAGCTGTTTTTTGATGAGGTGCGGGTGCCGGTTGGTAATCGCTTGGGCGAGGAGGGGATGGGGTTCAAATACCTGACTCACCAATTGGCCTGGGAACGCTTGATTATTGCTATCCGTGCCGCTCAATCGATCGACACGCTGCTGGAAGAAACCATCGGTTACACCCGAGAGCGCAAAGTCTTTGGCAAACCGGTTCTCGACTTCCAGAACACCCGTTTCAAGCTGGCTGAAGCCAAGGCTCAGGCCACCATGTTGCGGGTGTTTGTCGACGACTGCCTGGCCAAGGTCATGCGCGGCGAGTTGACACCGGAAATCGCTGCAATGGCCAAGCTGCTGGGTTCGGAGATGCAGGGCAAACTGCTCGACGAGTTCCTGCAACTGCATGGCGGCTACGGCTTCATGAGCGAATACAAAATCAGCCGCGCCTGGGTCGACGCCCGAGTTGCCCGCATCTATGGCGGCACCTCGGAGATCATGAAAGAAATCATCGGCCGTACCCTTTGAAGTACAACTGCACGAGGCAGACAGATGAGTAACGACCTTTACGATATTTCGCTGACGCAGATCGATGGCAGCGCCAGCCGCCTTGGCGACTATCGGGGCAAAGTCCTGCTGGTGGTCAACGTTGCTTCAAAATGTGGCCTGACCCCGCAATACGAAGGGTTGGAAAAACTCTACCAAAGCAAAAAGTCCCACGGGCTGGAAGTGCTGGGTTTCCCTGCCAACAATTTCAGGGAGCAGGAACCGGGTAGCGACGCGGATATCGTTGAGTTCTGTTCCGTGAACTATGACGTTCATTTTCCGTTGTTCTCGAAAATCTCGGTGGTCGGCGCCGACCAGCATCCTCTCTATGCCGAACTGACGACCACACAGCCGGAGTCAACGGGTGAAGGTCCTTTCCGGGAACGTCTGAAGGGTTATGGCATTGAGTCTGCCAACACAACGGATGTGCTCTGGAACTTCGAGAAGTTTTTGATCGATCGTCACGGCAAGGTTGTCGCTCGTTTCGCTCCGGACGTTGCCGCTGATGATCCTCGGTTGCTTGAGGTTATCGAAGCGCAATTAGCTAAAGAGGCCTGAAGCGGTGCTGACAGTCGATACGGTTGGCGCGCTTCGTGCGCTCGTGGCTCGCGCACGCGGCGAAAACAAGAAAGTCGCGCTGGTGCCGACCATGGGCAACTTGCATGACGGTCATATCGCCCTGATTCAATGCGCAAAGCAGCGAGCTGACTTCGTCGTTGCCAGCATCTTTGTCAACCCGCTCCAGTTCGGGGCGAATGAGGATCTGGCCAACTATCCTCGCACGCCCAACGCGGATCGAGAGAGGTTGGTCAACGCCGGCTGTGATGCGCTGTTTGCCCCGGGTGTGGAACAGATCTATCCCGATGGAATGGTCAATCAAACCATTGTCAGTGTGCCAAAAGTGTCTGAAGGTCTTTGCGGCGCCGCACGCCCCGGACACTTTGATGGCATGGCAACGGTCGTCATTAAACTGCTGAACATTGTTCAGCCGGACGTGGCGGTTTTCGGGGAAAAAGATTATCAGCAGCTGGCCGTCATTCGTTCGATGGTCAGGGATCTCAATGTGCTGACTGACATTGTCGCGGCCCCCACGATCCGCGCCACGGATGGGTTGGCGTTATCGTCGCGCAACGGCTATTTGAGTGAGCAGGAGCGCACGGTAGCCCCTCTCCTTTACGCGTGCCTGAAGCAAATGGCTGCGTCGATTCAGGATGAGAAACAGGTGGGTGAGCGCCACGTAAATGAGTGTCGCCAGCGCATAGCCGCTGCCGGTTTTCAGTTGGAATACTTCGAAGTCCGCAATGCGCAGAATTTAAAACCTGCGACGAGCAACGATATTCATCTTGTGATTTTGGTGGCGGCGCGCATCGGTAAAACCCGTCTGATTGACAATCTGACGGTGGACATTCGCCAGGGTGAGTAAATCAAACATCACGGACCGCCAGCCACAATGGCTGACTCTGCCCATCGCCACATCAGAAAGATCACCAGAGGAAATTCAATGAGCCTTTATCGAGCCTTCGCTGGGCTTTGCCTGTGCTTGTTCTCCCTTGTCGGGCTCGCGCAGCAAACGCCGGTGGATGCCTATGGCGCCGAAACCCAGCGTGCCAATGCCTTGCTCGCAAAAGCCGTCGCTGAATACAAAGCCAAGGGCGACACCGCCTTGGCCGAATTCAGCCGGCAGGGGGCGTATGTCGATGGTGAGTCGTACATCTATGTGGTCGATACCTCCGGTGTGATGCTTGCCAGCGGCGGCCCTTCAGCTTCACTGATCGGAAAACCGGTGTTCAGCGTCCTGGACGATGACCTCAAAGCGGTATTCCAGCAAATCATTACGCAGCCAGAGGACGGCCTTGTGCGTAGCGCCGAATACCGCTGGTGGAACTGGCAACACGCCAAGGTCGAGCGTAAACGTGTGTTCTATCAGCGTGTTCAGGATCGGGTGATCTCCGTGGGTTATTACATGCCGCGGTCCAGCCCCGAACAGGCACAACAGCTGCTGCGCCAGATTTCCGGGCAAGTGGCCACCGACGCGAAAACCACCCTCGGGCTCATTAATCAGCACGATAAACAGCTCACTCAGGATGACCTCTACGCCTTTGTGGTGGACTTGAAAACCAAACGATTTGTAGCTCACGGCTTTACGCCACGGCTGATCGGCACCGACTTCAAGTCATTGCTCTCAACTGATGGAAAGCCGATTGGCGAGGACATTCTCAAGCAGATGAAGGCCCATGAAACCGGGGAAATCGCTTACCTGTGGCGCAACCCCATTACCGGGCAGAACGAATACAAAAGGACCTTTCTGCAGCGAGTGAACGGGTACGTCGTCGCCGTGGGCTGCTACGCAATCAAGTAAACAAGACCGGGAGAACCGGCACCCACAGTAAGGAGCGTACGCATGACTGATTTGGTATTGCTGCATGGCGGCAACCATGGTTCGTGGTGTTGGGGGCCTTTTGTGGAGGCGCTCAACCAGCAACCCGGATGCTTCGAGCGCGTGATCACGCTGGATATGCCTGGATGCGGCACAAAGCGCGGCCGTGATGTTGTGTCCCTGCGGCTCGACGATGTGGTCACGGAACTCAATGAGGACCTGCGAGCACTCGGCGTGAACCAGGCGGTTTTGCTTGGGCACTCCATCGCGGGGGCCTTGCTGCCGCTGATGGTGTTGGGCGCTCCACAACTGTATTCGCGTTTGGTGTACCTGGCTTGCGCATTGCCCAGTGAAGGGCAATCGATTCTGGAGCTGCTCGGCACCCAGTTGCATGGCAAAAGCCCGGAGCATGTCGGCTGGCCGCTGGACCCGGTGCAATCAACCCCTCAAGCGCTGGCCGTGGCCATGTTTGGTCAGGATCTGAGTGAGCAAACCCTGGCGTGGTTGTTAAGCGAAGTGAACCAGGACACGACGCCACCCTGCGTGGCAACAGACTCCATCAGCCGCGCGGGGTACCCGGGAACGATTCCGGCCAGTTACATCATCACCCTGCGTGACAACATCCTGTCCGTCGACTGGCAGCGCCGTTTTGCGCAGCGTGCCGATGCGGGCTTGATCATCGAAATAGATACTGCGCACGAGCCATTCGTATCGCACCCGCAGTTGCTCGCGGATGTCGTACGGGGCATAGAGCGGCATGAGTGATGGACGATATCGGTGTTTTAAGCCGTAGCAACGACAAGGCAATCCGCAGCCATTGGTTGATCCTCTCCATCATCATCTTCAACTTCATCTCGTATGTATGCAGCGGCTTGCCGCTTGCGGTGTTGCCGGGCTATGTCCTCAATGACCTGGGTCTGACTTCGGTTGTCGCGGGCGTGATGATCAGCTCACAGTACCTGGCGACACTCCTGGCGCGCCCCTTGGCCGGTGGCGTGGCTGATCGCCTGGGTGCCAAATACGCGGTTGTGTGTGGGTTAAGTGGCTTGATGTTGAGCGGCACCCTGACGACGCTCGCCATTGTCTTGCATGCCCAGCCCTGGTTGACCCTGACGTTGTTGCTGTTGGGGCGATTGGTGCTGGGCGCGTCCACAGCCATGATTTCTACACCTTGCTGCACTTGGGCCATCGGGTTGTGTGGCGCCCCTCGGGCAGCACAAGTCATGTCATGGAATGGCATAGCGGCTTACGGCGGTACGGCAGTCGGCGCGCCATTAGGCGTATTGCTGCGCAATTCGTTGGGTATTGCCAGTGTGGGGATATGCACCGTTTTGCTGGGCTTGATGTTCCTGTTTTTGGCTCTGGGCAAGCGCCCGGCACCCTTGATTGCCGGAACCCGGCTGGCATTTTATCGAGTTCTGTTCGCGGTCATGCCCAATGGTCTGGTTCTGGTGTGCAGTTCGGTAGGGTTTGGCGGATTGACGGCATTCGTCGCTCTGTACTTCGACAGTCTGGGTTGGGACCACGCCGCCTACTGTCTGAGTGGTTTCGGAGTTGGTTTTATCGTTGCCCGATTGTCGTCCCCGGGAATACTGCAGCGATTCAGAGGATACAAAGTGGTGGGCGGCTGCCTGCTGGTACAGACTTTGGGAATGTTGTTGATATGGCTTGCGCCATCTCCGGCACTGGCCATTGCTGGTGGTGCGTTGACCGGGATCGGGGTGTCATGGGTCTATCCGGGGCTTGGGATGGAGACGTTGGCAAGCACGCCAGCCGCTAACCGTAATTCGGCGCTGAGTGCCCTTTCATTATTTTTTGATATAGCAGTGGGGATGGCCGGCCCGGTGATGGGGCTGATTGCTTCCGGTTTTGGTTTTGCTGCGATATTTTTGTGTGCTGCACTAATGTCGATAGCCGGGTTTGTGACGGTGCTCTGTTTATGTCGGCGAGCGGGCCGCATTTGCAACTGATACCGGCTGGTTTCTCGTTCAAAATTGACTGAGCAAAATCCAGTAGCTGGTGAAAAGTCATGCCGGTTTGCGTTTTGGGCAGGGTCCATGCGACACATGCGAGCGACGCTCAGTACCCATTTTAAAATCTAAAGACTCCATTTTATTTTCTAATGACCACTGAAGGGTAGGTAGGCAGTAATTGCAATAGGCTGTGTAAACCAAAAGTATGTAGTGACATCTATGGAAACCTTCCGGTGTATCGAATGCTTTGTACGCAGTGCCGGGGCCAGTAGCTTCGCCAATACCGCTTGATGCTTGAACGATACTAATTGCGGGGGCAGAGTGCTTGCCCAGTGATCCGCATCGACGCCATTCGGCGCGCCGGTAGCTGCCGAGCTACAAGCTAATGAAGCTCGTACAAGCCTGTAAAATCCTATGCCTTTGGTTCCTTCTTCACGTCAGGTACGTAATCAAGCGCCTTTGTTGGAGAGTAATGTCCCACCATGTCCGACACCGATATTGCCACCCACTTCAGGGCGTTGGCGATCACAGACTGCCGGATCCTATGCGCCTTCCGTTGTTCAAGATCTATCAATGCATCACGTAGGTAGGAACCAATCATCCTGTTCATTTCATGCGAGTTTATGAGAACGGTTGCGTCGTCCTTGGATGGGAATAGATAGTCGTTCACTGAAAGGCCTGCTTTTTGGATATACCTGCCGATCACGTGTCCAAAGCTATCGGATAAAAGGACAGCCACGGGGATTGAGGGATTTCTAGCGGAGCGGACGCGCATAAGGACTTCCGAGTTGAGGTCCGAGAAGTCGAGTGGTTTGGCAAGCCTGAGATCATGAGGACTTAGTCCCTGGAGCAATATGGCAATAAGGCTTTGATCTCGAAGATCGCCTCTGCGCTGAACCACCTCCCAAATAAATCTCAGGCTCTTCTCACTAATGAGTTTTAAGGGTGGAGCTGAATACCTACGTTTCGAACTTCCATTAGTAGACTGAACAATATGATTAGCGCTGGTTTCATTCGTGGCATGTAAATCACCTTCCCTATCCGACTGTTGGAGATCATGGAAGTCGCGATAACCTAAGCCCGTGACAAGATTCCTTGGGCGGAAGCGAGGTTCAGATGAGTGACACCGGGCCAATTTTGCTGCAGTTTTTTTGCAATGCGGTTGAAACCGCGCTTCTCGTTAAGATCGGCGGTATAAATGGGTACGCGCATGACATTCTCCATGTCAGGGTGTCGGCTGCCCTCTGACGATTGTCGAATTGGCATGCGAAATAGAGAGGTCAGCCTGTGGCAAATCGCCTTTGCGAACCGACCGCTCGATCCAGGAGCCGATTATTCAACGCTAGCACAGCAATTTCACTTGCCTGGACTATTGTTGGTGGTTTTAAACCGAGCATTTTAGTCGGGTACGTGTCGTGAAGTGAGACATTACGCTGCCAAGAGGTCACGATCCATGGCAGCTGTCAGGGCCTCTTCGCGTTCAATGTATTGTTCCTTGCTGATCTTTCCATTTTTGAAATCTTGAAGCAGGCGCTTTCTCCGTCGCTCGTATCGTTCATAGCATTTGGTGATCTCGACGTTATGGATGACCTGTTCAAATTTGGATTTGATTCGGAAGGCGGCGTCTACGTAGTCGAGCAGGCTTTCCAGAGTTGCGTGTCCGGTCCTGGACATAGCATGCTCTGCCAACATTTTGTTGGTCATCAGTGTTTGTCTGAATGAGTCCGGACTGAGAGCTTTCGTCTCAGCGATGAGATCAGCGACGACATTGGTGCAGTAAGCATGTCTGAACAGATGCGCACAGGCTTGCTCTTCGACTCCTGCCGCACGTCGGATCAATGAAAACTCAGTCGTGAAGGTGTCGGTCTTGAGCGCTCGTCCGCCTCGCTCGGTGACAAATAGAAAACCATGGTCAGGAACGCCTTTGAATCGCTTCATGATGTCACGCCTATCACTCCGGATGTGACGTAAAAGGTCATCAATTAGGGGAGAGCTTAGCCTCAGTTCACGCGTCAATCCTATTCCTCCTCGCTTCAGTGTAGTGACGAGGATTTTTGGTTTCTTCAATGTGCTGGCAGCTAATACTTGGGCAACAGTGATAGGCTGGATCTCTCCCCGTCGAGCACCCAGTTCCTCAAACAAGGAAATCATCAGGTGCCGACGATTACATAAAAACTCTGACGTCGACATCTCATCAATCGCCTCGCGTAACTTTGCGATGGTTGCTTCGGCAATAGGCCTACGAGTTTTTTTTGCGCTGGCCGTCCTGAAGGACCTGTGGTGAACACTTGAGTGTTTGAATGCCTTGCCATTCCGGTAGGCGATCGAATCGACCATGTCGATTGTGATTGTTCCGCCAACGCCAACAAAATTATGGATTTGGTTCATTTCCCCAACATGTGCCAGGAAGTTCAAACATCGTCTCCCTATGTTATTAATAGTACGTTCATTTCTTTTTAGCTGCTGAGGGTTGTTTGGTTTGGTTTCAGTTCGGAGCCCATCAATGAACTCGCAAAAGTCGTCGTCAGAAAGTGATATAAAGTTTAGTTTGTTGTAGTAGCAGAATCTGATTAGATGACTTATCTTGCCTGCATAGTCTCCAAAGCTACCACCTTTGCTACCCACTCTTGATGGACCATTCCCGCCGCGACCGGATTGCATACGCACTTTGATCATGTAGGCATTCGCCTGCAGGCAGGGAGTTCCATCAGGCCATGCAATAAATGGCATGTTGTTGCCATCAAGCGTCTGGAGCCTACCTTGGCTTAAATAATCATAGAGTTTTAAGCGCGGGATAGGTGTAAAAAGCTGAGGTGATTTAGGGTAGTCAACGATTCGATTTGTCATTCGATACCAGCTCTAAATGTTTTTTCATAGACAGAACGGTTACGTCATCAAAGGGGGCAGGGTTTAACCCTAATATCTTGATGATTCGATTGATTGCATCGTTGATTCTCTTTTGCCTCAGTCCTGTACTAGGGGTGTCAGAAATTGTGATAAGGTCTCTGCGACAAATTTCTAGTGCTTGTACCAGTACCATGTTAACTGCGTGTAGGGTTTCAATGGAACCCCTAAGCTCCCCAACTTGATCCTCAAGCGCTGATCGGGTTCTTTTTTTCGGGGCTGCGAGTTCTTCGTCAAAACTCTTAATCGCACTTAGGGCATGCATCCGGAGCTTGTCTAGGTGATGGAAGTCTCTATCGAGCCCGTTCTCAGCAAGCCTTTGTTTCAAGGTGTTGAGGCTTATAGGGCGTATTGTGAGCTGTTCATAACGTATAGAGAACTCGATATTTAGTGAGCAAAGGCTTCCCTGGCTCTTCAAGGCGTTCACGATCTGCTCCGCATCGACGTAGTTGCCCGGAGAGCTTCCCACCTCTATAAGTAATCTAAAGATATTTTCAATGGATTGATCAATCAGTTCGCGCTTGGACAAAGTGCTCATCTTTATTCTCAGCTGACAATGAATAGAACTTTCATGGACTTGCCGTTCTCATCGTTAAAAAATTTCGGTTCAATCCGGACTTTCCCTTCTTCCAGCATTCCCATGAGGTAGTCCTCGATCCGGTTTTCGTCCACCATTGTGAAACTGGTGGTGCCGAACTCCCCAAATAACAATTCCTGGAAGTTCTGATAGTTCTCAAGACGCTTTTGTATGGCAAGGTCCGTGAGGTAACGGGCGCCTGCCATGCGGATGTCCTTAGGCTCGAGGCATTCTGAGAGGTAACGCCAGACGTGTTCCACGTCACTGTGGCCAAGCATCCAGCGCAGGGTATCCAACTCTCCGAAGCTGTTTGTATAAAAGAACATGATTGCGAAGAAACGCCGGAGTTGGTGTTGGCGCACGTAGTAGCGCTCTCCGGCGGCAGTAACATCGCTCTCGAAATAGTCGCAGACAAAGTTTAGGTGGCGGTTGTATGAGTGAAGGGAGCAGTCGAGCAGTCCATTGTGCCCATGGGGCGAAGGTGTCGCGAACAGGTCAGTTATACTATCGACAACACCCAGACGCTTGAGAAGCTTCTGGAATCGACGCAGCTCTTCGATCATTTCGACGGCAATTGCATCGATTGGTCGTGACTCACGCTGTCTAAGCCCTAATGCTCTGCGAGTTGATTTGGCGAGGCTGAACACTAGCCATGATTTGGTTTTGTCCAAACAATTTTCAGTTTTCAAAGTAACCAATTCGTCAACGCGTCGCGCCATCAGTATTCCAACAACCAGTTGGACACAGCCCAAGTATACGTGTACGAGCTCAAGTAACCCATGGTTGGCCCTCAAGCGTTGGTAGTATTCTTTCCGGCTGCCTTTGCGAGGAGTTCTAGTTTTGGTTTTACGCAGACTCGAAAGCCCTAATTTTTTGACGCCGAATCTGGTAAGCTCTGGGCCAATAATTTTCAAAAAAGTCGCATCGGGCAACCGGCACATTTTGATGTCATGGTCGTGGCAATATGCTGCTACCTTGATGAAGCCATTTAGAATTTTTTTACCATGCTCAACATGGAAAGCCAGACTGCTTCTGAATAGCTTCAAAAGATTACTTGAAGGAACGCTCCTGAATCGAGAGGATTCGGTGATCTTCGGAATATACTCTTTTATGGTGTCAGTATCTGCGGGGGCGGGAAGACCTAGTGTCGCAAGTGTGCCGCTGTTTATGAGTATGTATCGGTAATAATAGTACAAAGTATCCTGGAGTGTCTCCGAATCACCTGTGGTGACTCTGACTCCCGGAAATTCCCGTTTATAGGGAGCCTCGGATGGATAGAAGCTCAGCGCCTCCAATACGGATTTTTTTGTTTGCCGCCCGCGCAATGTATCTGGATAAAGATGTTCAGAAAGTCTCTTTGTGTTGACTTTGAATCCTTGATTACGACTCCCGTAATACATGCCCGCTTTCATGAGTGCGGCGCGGATTTTTGCAATATCTGCAGCCGCGATATCAAGTTTTAGATCCTCGTATTGATCGTCACTGATTAATTCTATAGATGGGTGCTCGGAAAAGATTCGCTGTACCTCTATTTCTTTAATACAGCTCAACTGGCCATTGCAATATTCCGATACACGCTTTTGCCATGCATAAATGGAATCTTCCGACAACGAAGATGAGGCGAGATTGTTGAGTATTCCTTTCAGATCATCCGCATCCATGGCCGATAGGCCGAATTGAACGAGCTGAAGACTGGCAGAATTTATCAAAAGGTAGTCAATGAGCCGCAAAGTAGATGCTAAGCGCATGTTTTGGGAAACAGGAGCTAAAGTGGCGAATTCTTCATTAACGCCATTCGTACCAATGATTAGCAAATGTTTCAATGACCGAAGTAAAATCTCATTTTCACCGTCGGTCAACAGGCTTCCATTCCAAAGACGTACGCCCCAATCTAGCTCGTTTGCATTTTTTTGATTGGTCTGAGTTTTCCAGACGTTTTCTTGGAAATCGCTGAGTAGCCAAGGAGCTGTCGTATGTGCCGATTCATTGAATGGTCCGAAATCGTCAAGAAACTCATATCCAGTGCGTAGAAACATAGATCAATGGTTCCATTTTTTTAGCGTCCACCAGCTTCACCGCAGCATCGAGGTGTCTTTTCAGTAGCCGGTTATAGCCATTGTTGATTTCGGATATAATTTTGTCTGCAAACGACGACCAGTACTCGGCTTTTCCGCATACACGGTCGCGATTAGGTGAAGCCTTCACCGCCGCTTCAAGCGAGAGCAAAGAAGCAAGAAAGGGAACTCCGATAGACAATACGGCCTCACTGCCATTCACTGATTGGCGGCTCTCGGAACGCTCAGGATCAGCTGCTTCGGCCGGGATCTCTTGGATGCGATGATTCTCCAAGAAGATGTCCAATTCTTCCATATTTGTGAATCGGGTTACTCTCAGCAGATGCGGGCTGTCTTTCATCGCTTCACAGACCATCGCCTTTTGGAAGATGCGGATCCAGCGTGCTTTTATGAAAGCCATGATTGAATCTGGGAGATAGTGACTCAGCAAATCAGGATGGTAATTTTCATGACCAAGAGCTCTGGACATAGCTTCTGAGCTTTTGGTCTGGATGAAAATTTCCACGGCTCTAGAGTCGCGAATACGCGTCAGGCGGATACGTTTGATGAATTCAACCAGCTCACCTTCCGATAGGTCGCTATGGGGGGAGAACTGAGCGATCAGTTCGCCACGCAGGCCTGAATGATTTCTAAACACATCCTCATTCCAAATAGTGACTCTTGCCAGCTTGAAAGGAGCGACTGCTTTGTGAGATGTCAAGAAAAGATACCGGTAATTGTCACTGCCTTGGGCGCGTAGTTTGTTCCTGCCGAGACTAGTGATGACAATGATGTCTTGAACGATTTTAAACGAAGTATCGTTCAGCTCAATAATCTGCTCTCTGGTATCGGATTGTTTTTTGTCTTTGAAACCAATAAGCAAACGTTTCTCTTTATCGAAGCCAGACATATGGCCGTTCTGATTGTAAAGTACAAACCGTTTAAGAAACCCAGTGGTAATAGCAGGGTGTTCTAGTACTAGCAAGCACTGAAGCGGGAATAGGCTGCCAGCGACAGGGAAGCCATAGATTTTCGCAAGTTTGGGGGCTTTGCAAGGTTCGCCAGTAAGATGCCTATAGACTTTACAGAGAAAGCCCACAGGCACTTTGGAGTCAGCCGACTCTAGCGTCGCGCAGACGTCAGCCAAGCTGTATCGCTTACAGAAATTTCGGCCTTGATATTCAATTATCGGAGTGCCTTGAGCAGCCAGCGCAACGCGATGGTCGTGACGCTTTTTCAGATCTTCGGCTTGATAGGTGGCCCATTTTCGAACCGTGGATAGGTCATTCTTTATGTGAAAAAAAAGTAGATCAATTGCCTGTGAGTCAGTGACGTGCAAGGGAACGGTAGTCAGCAGTTTTTCCTGAACAAGAATGCCATCGTTGCGCTCATATATCTTGGTTTCCGACCCGTGTTTCGTCGAAGGAGGAGGCCTCTTGATTGGGGACGTCAATTTTGCCCAGATTTCACCGTTGCACAGGCACTCCTCAACCGCGTTCAGAAATCTATTCCAGTTCTTGATCTGGGATTTAGCGTCGCTCTCCGACTCCTTTGAATAGTTGAAATGAGAGATGGTGAAAGCAAGCATGAATTGTTTCACGCCGACCTCTGTAGAAAATGTGCTCTTCGGCCAAGTGCTGTTGTTTGCTCCCAGGTAGTCAAACATATGGTTCCACTCGGTTCGAAACGCCCCGGCTCTATTGCGGTAATACCTCTCAAGTGAATCGAAGATATTTTCAACAAAGTCCCGTCCGTAAGGTGGCACGAGCTGTGCCAATCGAAGGTAGGTGCCGGGATGGTGTGGACGCAGAATAGACCAACCCTTCCAGTACCAACGCTGAAAGTCGCTAGCTGCCGCCATCCTTGCACATTCGGTTGCATCGGGGGTGAACATGGCGAAGTCCCATGCAATGGTGTGGGCCCCAGGGAGGTGAGTAAGGGCGACAGCGAATGCCTGAAAGAGGTGTCGGCAGCACATAACGGGATATTTGTCAGACAGCTCCACAAACTCTTGACCGGCCATTGCAGCGGTAAAGCCTCGTAAAATTTCCTCGATGACAGGGGTCGTAAGCGTGGCCATGTTGATTCGCTGACCAGTGATGTCGCAATAGGCTTCAAGAAGTTGCAAAGGAACGTGGATTAAGTAGCTCGAGAGGCTTTGGGCGAGCTGATACTCAGCGGCGCCTTGGATAATTAGGGCGCCCACCTCTACATCAATCACTGTGAGGGGGTGGTAGCGGATAGAGTGGGTTATTTTGATAATTGTCATTTTTCCTCACGCTTTTCAGTTCGTCGAAACGGCTGGTATATGGCTAATTCAAAGATAATGACAATAGTCGCTAAATAGTAAAACAAAAGAGCTGGGTTTCGAACTGAACCTGGATTTCAAAGAAGATTTGGCTGATGAAGCCATTGATGCTTTCCTCGACGCGTTCCTGAAAGAAGCCATGGAAGCTAACGGTCTGGGCTATGTTGGCGGCGACGACTTCGGTCTGGTTTGCCTGCAGAAGCGTGGCTCGGTGTCCGAAGAGCAGCGTGCTGCTGTTGAAGCCTGGCTCAAAGACCGCAGCGAACTGACTGAAGCAACCGTCAGCCCGCTGATCGACGTCTGGTACCCGGAAAAGCCGATCAATCCGGTAGCTTGATGTCATAGCTTTTTGTCTTAAAAAAAACGGCGACCCAAGGGTCGCCGTTTTTTTATGCTCGGATTAAAAGCACGCAGCCTCGTTTCACTCGACAGCTGCTACAGGGCGATAAAATCCATGTGGCAGCTGTCGAGTGAAACGAGGCAGCGTATTCTTAGCGTTTACGCCAATTCAAAATCACCAGCGTCACCACCCCCGCCACAATCCCCCAAAACGCCGAACCGATGGAAAACAGCGTCAGCCCCGACGCCGTGACCATAAAGGTGATCAACGCCGCTTCACGTTCCTTCACCTCGGTCATGGCGATGCTCAAGCCATTGATGATCGATCCGAATAACGCCAGCGCGGCAATCGACAGCACCAATTCTTTCGGCAATGCGGCAAACAGTGCCGCCAACGTCGCGCCGAATACCCCGGCAATCCCGTAGAAAATCCCGCACCAGACGGCGGCCGTGTAGCGCTTGTTGCGATCTTCATGGGCATGCGGCCCGGTGCAGATCGCTGCGCTGATGGCCGCCAGGTTGATCCCGTGGGAGCCAAACGGGGCGAGTAGCAATGAGGCGATGCCGGTGGTGGTGATCAGCGGTGAAGCCGGCACGGTATAACCGTCGGCGCGCAGGACGGCGATGCCCGGCATGTTCTGCGAGGTCATGGCCACCACGAACAGGGGAATGCCGATGCTGATGGTCGCGGCCAGGGAGAAGTGCGGCGTGGTCCAGACGGGTGTCGCCACTTCCAGATGGAATCCACTGAAATCCAGCAGCCCCATGAACCCTGACAAAGCCGTGCCGATCAACAGCGCGGCCAGCACGGCATAACGCGGTGACAGGCGCTTGACCAGCAGATAAGTGAAGAACATGCCCAGCACCAGCCCGGTGCGATGCTGGGCAGCGACGAAAATCTCGCTGCCGATCTTGAACAGAATCCCCGCCAGCAAAGCGGCTGCCAATGACGCCGGAATCTTCTTCACCAGCCGTTCGAAGCTGCCGGTCAGGCCACAGAGGGTCACCAGAATCGCACACGTGATGTAGGCGCCGATGGCTTCGCCGTAACTCACACCGCCCAGGCTGGTGATCAGCAACGCGGCACCGGGTGTCGACCAGGCAATCGTGATGGGGGTGCGATAACGCAACGACAGGCCAATCGAGCACACGGCCATGCCGATCGAGATTGCCCAGATCCACGACGAAATTTGCCCGCTGGTCAGGCCAGCCGCTTGCCCGGCCTGGAACATCAGCACCAGAGAGCTGGTGTAACCGGTCATCATCGCGATAAATCCGGCGACAATGGCCGACGGCGACGTGTCGGCCAAGGGGCGCAGCTGCGTGTGCGTGGCGTCGTTCATGACAGCGGTGTTCCTTGTCCTAGTGAAGATGCCCGTGCCCTTTGTAGCAGCTGGCGAAGCCTGCGTTCGGCTGCGAAGCAGTCGTGAAATCATCCGGCGCGGCGTATCAGGAATCCCGCGTATTCAGGTTTACGACTGCTACGCAGCCGGACGCAGGCTTCGCCAGCTGCTACAGGGGATTGCGTTCGAGCGGCGGATTCCGGGTTCAAGCCTAAACTCAAACGTAGCGGATCGTTGCAATACAGCAGAAGCGACAATCAGCCGTACAGTCGTGTTGCCACCATTCATTGTGTACAATCGCGGTGTTTTTTACGCGATACTTGCCAGTGACCCACTGTGCCGTATTACAGTCACCGTCAATTCGCCGCAGTTCTCCCGACTCGAGTGCCCATGAACGAACAGTTGCAGCCCCTAAAGAAACAACCGCGAGCAGGCAAAGCCGGTCGCAGCGGTACCCAGGACGATATTGTCTACGCGCATATCTTCGAGGCTATTCTCGAACAGCGCCTGGCGCCTGGCACCAAGTTGAGCGAAGAAGCGCTGGGGGAAATTTTCGGGGTCAGTCGCACCATCATTCGCCGCGCACTGTCGCGCCTGGCCCATGAGGGCGTTGTGCTGCTGCGTCCGAACCGTGGCGCGGTCGTCGCCAGCCCGAGCGTCGAAGAGGCCCGTCAGGTGTTCTTCTCGCGCCGTCTGGTGGAGCGGGCGATCACTGAGCTGGCGGTGCAACACGCAACCGCTGAGGAGCTCGCCGAGTTGCGGCAGATGGTCAACGATGAACGCGACAGCTTCTCTCGTGGTGATCGCGGTGCCGGCATCCGGCTGTCGGGTGAGTTCCACCTGAAACTCGCCGAAGCGGCGAAGAATGCGCCATTGATCAGCTTCCAGCGCAGCCTGGTGTCACAGACTTCCTTGATCATCGCCCAGTATGAAAGTGGCAACCGTTCGCACTGTTCCTACGACGAGCACACCCAGCTGATCGACGCCATCGAAGCGCGCAACGCTGAGCTGGCGGTGAGTTTGATGATGCATCATATGGATCACATCGACAGCAAACTCAATCTCAACGAAGAAAGTGCATCGGATGATTTGCACGCGGTGTTCTCGCATTTGTTGCAGACCAAGAAGCCAGGGCGGCCCAGCGCGAAACTCTGATAGACCATGACAAAAAATCCCCCGTAGCCTGAAGGCTGCGGGGGATTTTTGTTGAGTGTCTGATCGTTCCAACGCTCTGCGTGGGAATGCAGCCCGTGACGCTCCGCGTCACTGGACGCGGAGCGTCCCTTGAGGCATTCCCACGCAGAGCATGGGAACGATCAGCCCAAAGAGAACTAGCGCTGATGCACCAGGTTCCCCGCCGCATACGTCTGCAGAACAGTGCGGTCATCCCCCAGCGTCATCAACACAAACAACGTTTCGGCAATGTTGTTCGCCTGCTTCAAGCGATAGCTCAGCAGTGGCGTGGCGTTGTAGTCCAGCACCAGGAAGTCGGCATCGGTGCCGGGTTTCAGCGTGCCGATCTTGTCTTCCAGGCGCAGCGCTCGCGCACCGCCGAGCGTGGCCAGGTACAGCGACTTGAACGGGGTCAGGCGTACGCCTTGCAGCTGCATGACCTTGTACGCTTCGTTCAAGGTTTGCAGCAGTGAAAAACTGGTGCCGCCGCCAATGTCTGTACCCAGGCCGACATTCAGTTTGTGTTTCTCGGCCATCGGCAGGTTGAACAAACCGCTGCCGAGGAAGAAGTTCGAGGTCGGGCAGAAGGCGATGGCCGAACCGGTTTGTGCCAGGCGTGCGCACTCGTCGTCGCACAGGTGCACGCCGTGGGCAAACACCGAGCGCTCGCCCAACAATTGGTAGTGGTCGTAGACGTCCAGATAGCCTTTGCGTTCCGGGAACAGCTCTTTGACCCATTCGATCTCTTTCAGGTTTTCACTGATGTGAGTCTGCATGTACAGGTCGGGGTATTCACTCAGCAACTGGCCGGCGAGTGTCAGTTGTTCCGGGGTGCTGGTCGGGGCGAAGCGCGGGGTGACGGCGTAGTGCAAGCGACCCTTGCCGTGCCAGCGCTCGATCAGCGCCTTGCTGTCGACATAGCTGGATTCGGCAGTGTCGGTCAGATAGTCCGGCGCGTTGCGGTCCATCATCACCTTGCCGGCGATCATGCGCAGGTCGAGCTGTTCGGCGGCTTCGAAGAACGAGTTCACCGATTGCGGGTGCACGCTGCCGAATACGAGCGCAGTGGTGGTGCCGTTGCGCAGCAGTTCCTTGATGAAAATGTCGGCCACTTCATCGGCATGAGCCTTGTCGGCGAACTGGCTTTCGCACGGGAAGGTGTAGGTGTTGAGCCAGTCCAGCAGTTGCTCGCCGAAGGCGCCGACCATGCCGGTTTGCGGCATATGAATGTGGGTGTCGATGAAGCCCGGTGTGATCAACGCATCCTGATAATGGGTGATCTCGATATCGGCCGGCAGTGTTGGCAGCAAGTCACTGGCGTGGCCGAGCGCGCTGATCTGGCCGTTATCAACCACCAGCAAGCCGTCTTCGAAATATTCGTATGAGGCTTCGATCCCCACTTCGGCGGGGTCGGCGATGCTGTGCAGGATGGCGGCACGGTAGGCTTTGCGAGTCAAAGGCATGGGGGTTCTCAATTGGAGGCTTGGCTGCGGCGTGAAGCAGGCAGCAGTTTGGCAATCGATGATCCGGCGCTGGCAGTCTGCTGGCCGAAATTCGCGTTATAGGTGGCGATGATTTCGCCGGCGATGGAGATGGCGATTTCCACAGGCAACTTGCCTTTGACTTCGCCGATGCCCATCGGGCAGCGCATGCGCTGCACGACGCTGTTGTCGAATCCGCGCTCGTGCAGGCGGTGTTCGAACTTCACCCGTTTGGTCTTCGAACCGATCAGGCCGAAGTAGGCGAAGTCGTTGCGCTTGAGGATCGCGGCGGTGAGTTCGAGGTCGAGCTGGTGATTGTGGGTCATGACGATGCAGTAGCTGCCGGCGGGCAGGTCGTCGATTTCATCCACCGGTTCTTCGCTGACAATCTTGCGCACGCCGTGGGGAATCTGTTCCGGGAATTCGTCTTCCCGTGAGTCGATCCAGCGTACCCGGCACGGCAGGCTGGCGAGCAGCGGCACCAGTGCGCGGCCGACATGGCCGGCGCCGAACACGGCAATCTGCGCCTGGACCTGGCCCATCGGTTCGAACAGCAAAACGGTCACGCCGCCGCAGCACTGGCCGAGGCTGGCGCCGAGGCTGAAGCGCTCCAGGTGTGTCTCCTGTTTGCCGCTGGCGAGCATGTCGCGGGCGATCTGCATGGCCTTGTATTCCAGGTGTCCGCCACCGATGGTGTCGAAGGTCTGGTTGGCGCTGATGACCATCTTCGAACCGGCATTGCGCGGCGTCGAGCCGAGCTCTTCGATGATGGTGACTAACACGCAGGGTTCGCCCTGGGATTGCAGGTCGGCGAGGGCGTCGATCCAGTTGTACATGTTTCACCTCAACATCTCTGTTGTCTGTTCGGGCCTCATCGCTAGCAGGCTAGCTCCCACATTGTTTCGTGGTGTCCACACATTTTGGATTCCCTACGAATCCTGTGGGAGCTAGCCTGCTAGCGATTGGCCGCACCTCGGTATCAGAGCGAAGCCAGCTCAACTTCGGTTTCGACAGCCTTCGCCACCTTCAACTGCCGCATCTGCTCACAGCCCCACAACACCCGCTCCGGGGTCGCCGGCGCATCGATTTTCGGTTGATGCCTATAGTCACCGAGGCTCGCCACGGCGTCCTTGATTGCACACCACGAAGCAATGCCCAGCATAAACGGCGGCTCACCCACCGCCTTGGAATGAAACACCGTGTCTTCCGGATTCTTGCGGTTTTCCACCAGCTTCACCCGCAGGTCCAGCGGCATGTCTGCCACGGCCGGGATCTTGTAGCTGGCCGGGCCGTTGGTCATCAGTTTGCCCTTTGCATTCCAGACAAGCTCTTCCATGGTCAGCCAACCCATGCCCTGGATGAAACCACCCTCGACCTGACCGATGTCGATGGCCGGGTTCAGTGAGGCGCCGACGTCGTGGAGGATGTCGGTGCGCAGCATCTTGTACTCGCCGGTCAGTGTGTCGACGATCACCTCGCAGCATGCAGCGCCAAAGGCGTAGTAGTAGAACGGGCGACCGCGGGCCTGGCTGCGGTCGTAGAAAATTTTCGGGGTCTTGTAGAACCCGGTGCTCGACAGCGACACCTGAGCGAAATACGCCTGCTGGATCAGCGCTTCAAACGTCAGGATGTGATCGCGAACCCGTACGTGACCGTTGTGGAATTCCACGTCTTCTTCGCTGACCTTGTAGTGCCGTGCAGCAAATTCGACCAGGCGTTTCTTGATGGTTTCAGCCGCGTTCTGTGCGGCTTTACCGTTCAGGTCGGCACCGCTTGACGCTGCCGTTGGCGAGGTGTTCGGCACCTTGTCGGTGTTGGTCGCGGTGATTTGTACGCGGTCCATTTCGACCTGGAACACTTCGGCCACGACCTGCGCGACTTTGGTATTCAGGCCCTGGCCCATTTCGGTACCGCCGTGATTCAGGTGGATGCTGCCGTCGGTGTAGACATGGATCAGTGCGCCGGCCTGGTTGAGGAAGCTGGCGGTAAAGGAAATACCGAATTTCACCGGGGTCAGCGCCAGGCCTTTTTTCAGGATCGGGCTGTTGGAGTTGTAGCGACGGATCGCTTCGCGGCGCTCAAAGTACTGGCTGCTTTCTTCCAGTTCGGCGGTCATTTCTTCGAGCATGTTGTGCTCGACGGTCTGGTAGTAATGCGTGACGTTGCGCTCGGTCTTGCCGTAGTAGTTGGCCTTGCGCACGGCCAGTGGATCGAGAGCCAGATGACGGGCGATCGCGTCCATCACTTCTTCAATCGCGACCATGCCTTGCGGGCCGCCGAAACCACGGTAAGCAGTGTTTGACGCGGTGTTGGTTTTGCAGCGATGACCGTTGATGGTCGCATCGCCCAGGTAATAGGAGTTGTCAGCGTGGAACATCGCGCGGTCGACAATCGACGCCGACAGGTCCGGCGAACAACCGCAGTTACCCGCCAGCTCCAGCGCGATGCCGTGCAGGCGGCCGGTGCTGTCGAAGCCGACGTCGTACTCGACGTAGAACGGGTGCCGCTTGCCGGTCATCAGCATGTCTTCGACGCGCGGCAGGCGCATTTTGGTCGGCTGACCGGTGAGGTGCGCGATCACGGCGCACAGGCACGCCGGGCTTGCCGCTTGCGTTTCCTTGCCACCAAAACCACCGCCCATGCGGCGCATGTCGACGACGATTTTGTTCATCGATACGTCGAGCACTTCGGCGACGAGCTTCTGCACTTCGGTCGGGTTCTGCGTCGAGCAGTAGACGATCATCCCGCCGTCTTCAGTCGGCATTACCGACGAAATCTGGGTTTCGAGGTAGAAGTGTTCCTGGCCGCCGATGTGCAGCGTGCCCTGGATGCGATGTTCGGCCGTTGCCAAAGCCCCCGCAGAATCGCCGCGCTGATGGGTATGGCTGTCGAGCACGAAGTGGCGTTTGCGCAGGGCTTCGACCACATCCAGCACCGGCTCCAGATCTTCGTATTCGATGATCGCGGCCATGGCGGCTTTGCGTGCGGTTTCGAGGTCTTTCGCCGCAACGGCGAGCACCGGCTGACCGACAAACTGCACGTCATCGATGGCCAGCAGCGGGTCGCCTGGCAACAGTGGGCCGATGTCTTTCAGGCCCGGCACATCTTCATGGGTAATGGCGATGCGTACGCCTTCGAAGGCGTAGCAGGGCTTGGTGTCGATGCTGATGATTTTCGCGTGGGCGCGGTCCGACAGGCGTGCGTAAACGTGCAGCTGGTTCGGAAATTCCAGGCGGTCGTCGATGTACTGCGCTTCACCGGACACATGTTTGGCGGCGCTGTCGTGCTTGACGCTGCGGCCGACACCGGTGGTCAGGTCCTTGGCGAACAGTTCAGCCAGTTCGGCTTGGGTCTTCTCTACAGCGTGATGATTAGACATAAGCGGTCACCCGAGTCTCGATGTGCGGTGTTTGCAGTTCGATGAAGTATTTACGCAGCAGGTTCTGCGCGCTGAGCAGGCGGTATTCCTTGCTGGCGCGGAAGTCCGAGAGCGGCGTGAAATCCTCGGCCAGTGCGGCGCAGGCGCGTTCGACGGTAGCGTGATTGAACGGCGCACCGAGCAACACTGTTTCACAGGCGCTGGCTCGTTTAGGAATGGCGGCCATGCCGCCGAAGGCCACGCGGGCATCAGCGATCACGCCGTTTTCCAGACGGATATTGAAGGCTGCACAAACGGCAGAGATGTCATCGTCCAGACGCTTGGAAACCTTGTAGGCGCGGAACAGTTGTTCGGCGCTGGCGCGCGGCACGATGATCTTCTCGATGAACTCACTTTCCTGGCGCGCGGTGACGCGGTAATCGATGAAGTAATCTTCCAGGGCCAGGGTGCGCCGGGTGTCGCCTTTGCACAGGACGATCTGCGCGCCCAGAGCGATCAGCAGGGGAGGCGAGTCGCCGATGGGCGAGGCGTTGCCAATATTGCCGCCGAGGGTGCCCTGGTTGCGGATCTGCAGCGACGCAAAACGGTGCAGCAATTCACCGAAGTCCGGATACTCGGCATTCAACGCTTCGTAGCAATCGGAGAGGGCGGTTGCAGCGCCGATTTCCAGGCGATCGTCAAAACGCTCGATGCGCTTCATCTCGGCCACGTTGCCGACGTAAATCATCACCGGCAAGGTGCGGTGGAACTGCGTGACTTCCAGCGCCAGGTCCGTACCACCGGCCAACAGGCGGGCTTGTGGATAAGCGTCATAGAGGTCGGCCAGGTCAGCGACGGTCAGCGGCACCAGGCAGCGCTTGTCGCCACTGTTGAGTTCACCGATGGACGTGGGGGCGATGGCTTTCAGGCGCGCGATGGTATCGGCTTCGCGCGCATCGAACTGGTCTGGTTGCTTGCCGCAGCAGGACTGCTCTGCGGCTTGCAGAATCGGCCGATAGCCGGTGCAACGGCAAAGATTGCCGGCCAGCGCTTCGTGGGCTTTGTGCGGGTCCGGTGCATCACTGTTCTTTTGCAGGGCGAACAGCGACATGACGAAGCCCGGGGTGCAGAAGCCACATTGCGAACCGTGGCACTCGACCATGGCTTTTTGCACGCTGTGCAGTTCGCCCTGGTGTTTGAGGTCTTCAACGCTGATCAGTTGTTTGCCGTGCAGTGACGAGACAAACGTCAGGCACGAGTTGAGGCTGCGATAGCGAATGTGTTCGCGACCATCGTTATCCGTTTGCAACTCGCCGACCACCACGGTGCAGGCGCCACAGTCACCGCTGGCGCAGCCTTCTTTGGTGCCGGGTTTGCCCACATGGTCGCGCAGATAGTTAAGCACGGTCAGGTTTGGGTCCAGGGCGTGCTCGCTACGGAGTTCCTGGTTAAGTAAAAACTGGATCACGGAAGGCCTCGCAGACTCATTATTGTTGTTAACCGACTAAGACCGAATTTAGCAGGTCTGACTTTTCGGTCAATGATTTTCTGACTTTAAGGTCAGGAAGCAGCGTTTTGTCGGTCAACCCTTCATTCCTTCATTATTGACCCTCGCGCACTTGCCTGCTTTTTGCTTGAATCGTGCCAAAACCACCCAGCGGGCCCTCTGCCATGACCGATCAAGTGCGCTACACTGCGCCGCTTGTGCAGATCGAAGAGTTTGAAGGACAACCATGACGTTCAAGGCGCCGGACAGCCTCGCCGAGCAAATTGCTCACCACCTCGCCGAACGCATCATTCGCGGCGAAATGAAGCCCGGGGAGCGCATTCAGGAACAGAAGGTCACGCTGGCACTCAATGTCAGCCGCGGCTCGGTCCGTGAGGCCTTGCTGATCCTTGAACGTCGTCACCTGATCGCGATCCTGCCGCGACGGGGTGCCCATGTCACCGAACTCACGGCGCACAAGGTGCAGAGCCTGTGCGCGCTGATGAGCGAGCTGTACATTCTGCTCGGCAATGCCGTGGCCAGCGGCTGGAAAACCCAGGCCGACATGGCGCCGTTCGTGCAAATCCAGCAGCGCCTGGCCGCCAGTTACGAGCGTCAGGACATCCGCACCTTCGTCGACGACAGCTTCAATGTGATGCGCGCCGCGTACCCCTTCGCCAACAACCCGTACTTGCAGGAAACCGTCGAGAATCTGCAGCCGGCCATGAGCCGCGCGTATTTCCTCGCCCTGGACCAGCGCAAGGCCTCGATGAGCGAATTCCTCGAATTGTTCGAACGCCTGCTCGCCGCGGTCCTGGGCCGTGACTTTCCGCAGATCCGCGAAGTGCTGACGGCTTACGGCCAGCGCAGTTGCGATCTGGTGGTTTCCGCCCTGACGGACGCTTAAGCGTGCGGCTTAAATGCATCAAGCTGGCGGGGTTCAAATCCTTCGTCGATCCGACCACCGTGAACTTCCCCAGCAACATGGCGGCCGTGGTCGGGCCCAATGGTTGCGGCAAGTCGAACATCATCGACGCCGTGCGCTGGGTGATGGGCGAAAGCTCGGCCAAGAACTTGCGCGGCGAGTCGATGACCGACGTCATTTTCAACGGCTCCACCAGCCG
>NZ_AKJS01000031.1 GCF_000282215.1 Pseudomonas sp. GM21 | reverse complement strand
CGTAGCCAAAATCATCGAGTAAGCTCTTTTTGAGTAAGCTTTGATGACTTGAAAAAGCCCTCCGCTCAGCGGGGGGCTTTTTTATTGGGTTGACACCTATCTGGGGCGTCTATAGAATTGCGCCTCCTTTTAACGGGCGTATTGCGCTCGGTGGGAATAGCAGCCGGAGTCTGAAATCCAATGCAAAATCAGCAAATCCGTATCAGGTTGAAGGCTTTTGACCATCGCCTGATCGACCAATCCACCCAGGAAATCGTGGAAACCGCGAAACGTACTGGTGCTCAAGTGCGTGGTCCAATTCCACTGCCTACCCGTAAAGAGCGGTTCACCGTTCTGGTCTCCCCGCACGTCAACAAAGACGCGCGTGACCAGTACGAGATCCGTACTCATAAGCGCGTTCTGGACATCGTCCAGCCAACGGATAAAACCGTTGATGCTCTTATGAAGCTTGATCTTGCGGCCGGTGTGGAAGTGCAGATCAGCCTCGGCTAAGACTCGGTCTTAGTCGTGTAACGCTCTGAAATGGGCGGCCATAGCGGGTGAAAGCCCCGTACACTCATGAGGTTTACAACATGACTATTGGTGTAGTCGGTCGTAAATGCGGTATGACCCGTATTTTCACCGAAGAAGGTGTCTCCATTCCGGTCACGGTCATTGAGATCGAACCGAATCGCGTCACCCAGTTCAAAACTGAAGAGACCGATGGCTACCGTGCAGTGCAAGTCACTGTAGGCGAGCGTCGTGCTTCGCGTGTTACAGCTGCTCAAGCTGGCCACTTCGCTAAGGCGAACGTTGCCGCTGGTCGTACCGTAATGGAATTCCGTCTTGAAGAAGGCGAGTACCAGGCCGGCGATCTGATCAACGCTGAAATCTTCGCTGCTGGTCAACTGGTTGATGTAACCGGTCAGTCCAAGGGTAAAGGCTTCCAGGGTACGATCAAGCGTTGGAACTTCCGCGGGCAAGATAATACCCACGGTAACTCCGTGTCCCACCGCGTTCCAGGCTCTATCGGCCAGTGCCAGACTCCTGGTCGTGTATTCAAGGGCAAAAAAATGTCCGGTCATATGGGCGCTGAGCGCGTGACCGTGCAGTCCCTCGAAGTAGTGCGCGTGGACGCTGAACGCAATCTGTTGTTGGTCAAGGGCGCTGTTCCTGGCGCTACTGGCGGCAACTTGGTTGTACGTCCAGCAGCCAAGGCTCGCGGTTAAGGGGAAGCTGACATGCAATTAAATGTAAATGACGCTCAAGCGATCGAAGTTTCCGAACTGACATTTGGCGGCGAATTCAACGAGACGCTGGTTCACCAAGCAGTCGTGGCCTACATGGCCGGCGGCCGTCAGGGTTCCAAGCAGCAAAAGACCCGTTCCGACGTTCGTGGTGGCGGTAAGCGCCCATGGCGTCAGAAAGGTACTGGCCGTGCTCGTGCCGGTACTATCCGTAGCCCAATCTGGCGTGGCGGCGGTACCACTTTCGCAGCTCGTCCTCAGGATCACACCCAGAAGCTGAACAAGAAGATGTATCGCGCAGCAATGCGTTCCATCCTTGCTGAGCTGGTGCGTACTGATCGTCTGGTTGTGGTTCAGGACTTCGCTGTTGATGCACCGAAGACCAAAGATCTGCTGAACAAACTGACTGGCATGGGCTTGACTGACGTCTTGATCGTGTCTGAAGTCGTTGATCAGAACCTGTACCTGGCTGCTCGCAACCTGCCACACGTTGATGTACGTGACGTGCAAGGTTCCGATCCAGTTAGTCTGATCGCATACGACAAGGTGTTGATCACCGTGTCGGCCGTGAAGAAATTCGAGGAGCTGCTGGGATGAACCAGGAACGCGTATTTAAAGTTCTGCTTGGCCCGCACGTTTCCGAGAAGGCTACGGTTCTGGCTGACAAGAAAGGCCAGTTCGTTTTCAAGGTTGCAACTGATGCAACCAAGCTGGAAATCAAGAAGGCCGTCGAAAGCCTGTTCAGCGTGAAAGTAGAGCGTGTTACTACCCTGAATGTTCTGGGTAAGAGCAAGCGCACTGCTCGCGGTCTGGGCAAGCGTAATGACTGGAAGAAGGCAGTTATCTCCCTTCAGCCAGGCCAAGATCTCGATTTCAGCAGCAGTGCTGAGTAAGGAAGGGGTGCATCATGGCAATCGTTAAATGCAAACCGACTTCCCCTGGCCGCCGTTTTGTGGTCAAGGTGGTCAACCAGGAGCTGCATAAAGGCGCTCCTCACGCACCGCTGCTCGAGAAAAAATCGAAGACTGGTGGTCGTAACAACAATGGTCGTATTACCACTCGTCACATCGGTGGTGGCCATAAGCAGCATTATCGTCTGGTCGATTTCCGTCGCAACGACAAAGATGGCATTTCTGCCACTGTCGAGCGTATCGAATACGATCCAAACCGTACTGCTCACATCGCTCTGCTGCTGTACGCAGATGGCGAGCGTCGCTACATCATCGCCCCTAAAGGCGTGAGCGCTGGCGACCAGCTGATCGCAGGTGCTCTGGCACCGATCAAGCCGGGCAACGCTCTGCAACTGCGTAACATTCCAGTTGGTAGCACCGTACACGGCATCGAATTGAAGCCAGGTAAAGGCGCGCAAATCGCTCGTTCCGCTGGTGCTTCTGCTCAGCTGATCGCTCGTGAAGGCGTCTACGTGACCCTGCGTCTGCGTTCTGGTGAGATGCGTAAAGTGCTGGCTGAATGCCGCGCGACCCTGGGCGAAGTCTCGAACTCCGAGCACAGCCTGCGTTCGCTGGGTAAAGCTGGTGCCAAACGCTGGCGTGGCGTTCGCCCAACCGTTCGTGGTGTTGCCATGAACCCGGTTGACCACCCACATGGTGGTGGTGAAGGTCGTACCTCTGGTGGTCGTCATCCGGTATCGCCATGGGGCTTCCCGACTAAGGGCGCGAAGACTCGTGGTAATAAGCGTACCGACAAAATGATCGTCCGTCGTCGCAAGTAAATAGAGGGATACGACAGTGCCACGTTCTCTGAAAAAAGGTCCTTTTATCGATCTTCACCTACTGAAGAAGATCGAAGTGGCGGCGGAAAAGAATGATCGCAAACCGGTGAAAACCTGGTCGCGTCGTTCGATGATCCTGCCACAAATGGTCGGTTTGACCATCGCAGTACACAACGGTCGTCAACACGTCCCAGTTCTCGTTAACGAAGACATGGTCGGCCACAAACTGGGCGAGTTCGCCGGTACCCGCACTTATCGTGGGCACGTGGCAGACAAGAAAGCCAAGCGTTAAGGGGTTAGGAAATGGAAGTAGCCGCTAAGTTGTCGGGCGCTCGAATCTCCGCCCAGAAAGCCCGCTTGGTCGCCGACCAGATCCGCGGGAAGAAGGTGGGCGAAGCGCTCAACTTGTTGGCTTTCAGCAGTAAGAAAGCCGCCGAGATCATGAAGAAAGTGCTGGAGTCGGCCGTAGCCAACGCCGAGCATAACGAAGGCGCAGACGTTGATGACCTTAAAGTCAGCACCGTTTTCGTCAACGAAGGGCGTTCGCTGAAGCGCATCATGCCACGTGCCAAAGGCCGTGCTGATCGCATCGTCAAGCGGTCTTGCCATATCACTGTCAAGGTTGCTGACAAGTAACGGAGTCGAAGAGATGGGTCAGAAAGTACATCCCATTGGCATTCGCCTGGGAATCGTCAAGGAGCACACCTCCGTCTGGTACGCAGACGGTCGGACTTATGCGGACTATTTGTTCGCTGATCTGAAGGTGCGTGAATATCTCCAAGACAAACTAAAAAGCGCGTCCGTAAGCCGTATCGATATCCATCGTCCGGCGCAGACTGCACGTATCACCATCCACACCGCTCGTCCAGGTATCGTTATCGGGAAGAAAGGTGAGGATGTTGAGAAACTGCGTCAGGACCTGACCAAGCAAATGGGTGTGCCTGTGCACATCAATATCGAAGAGATCCGCAAGCCGGAGCTCGACGGTATGCTGGTTGCGCAGAGCGTAGCTCAGCAGCTGGAGCGTCGCGTAATGTTCCGTCGCGCTATGAAGCGCGCTGTTCAGAACGCCATGCGCATTGGTGCCAAAGGCATCAAAATCCAAGTGAGCGGTCGTCTCGGCGGTGCTGAAATCGCACGTACTGAATGGTATCGCGAAGGTCGTGTGCCACTGCACACCCTGCGTGCCGACATCGACTATGCCAACTACGAAGCTCACACCACTTACGGTGTGATCGGTGTAAAGGTTTGGATCTTCAAAGGCGAAGTAATTGGTGGTCGCCAAGAAGAACTGAAACCACAAGCACCAGCGCCTCGTAAAAAAGCTGCTAAGTAAGGGGTACGCCAAATGTTGCAACCAAAGCGTACGAAGTTCCGCAAGCAGATGACAGGCCACAACCGTGGTCTGGCACAGCGCGGTAGCAAAGTCAGCTTCGGCGAATATGCGCTGAAGTCTGTAGCTCGTGGTCGTCTCACCGCTCGTCAGATCGAGTCAGCGCGTCGTGCTCTGACCCGTCACGTTAAACGTGGCGGCAAGATCTGGATCCGTGTATTCCCGGACAAGCCTATTTCCAAAAAGCCCCTCGAAGTTCGGATGGGTAAAGGTAAGGGTAGTGTGGAGTACTGGGTTGCCCAGATTCAGCCAGGTAAAGTCCTGTATGAAATCGAGGGTGTTTCTGAAGAGCTGGCGCGTGAGGCTTTTGCCCTGGCTGCTGCAAAGCTGCCGCTCGCCACCGCCTTTGTTAAACGGACGGTGATGTGATGAAAGCGAATGAACTTCGTGAAAAATCCGCACAGCAGCTGAACGAGCAACTGCTCGGCTTGCTGCGCGACCAGTTCAATCTGCGTATGCAGAAAGCAACTGGCCAGTTGGGGCAGTCTCATCTGCTCTCGCAAGTTAAGCGTGACATCGCTCGCGTGAAGACTGTGCTCAACCAGCAGGCAGGTAAGTAATCATGGCTGAAGCCGAAAAAACTGTCCGTACGCTGACTGGCCGTGTTGTCAGCGACAAGATGGACAAAACCATCACCGTACTGATCGAGCGTCGCGTAAAGCACCCGATCTACGGTAAATACGTTAAGCGTTCGACTAAGCTGCACGCGCACGACGAAACCAATCAGTGCCACATCGGCGACAAAGTCACTATTCGTGAAACTCGTCCTTTGGCCAAGACCAAGTCTTGGGCGCTGGTTGATGTTCTCGAACGCGCTGTGGAAGTCTAAGGACTAGGGGTCGGAGAAATTATATGATTCAGACTCAATCCATGCTCGATGTGGCCGATAACAGCGGCGCTCGCCGTGTTATGTGCATCAAGGTGCTGGGTGGCTCCCATCGTCGTTACGCTGGTATCGGTGACATCATCAAAGTTACCGTGAAGGAAGCAATTCCTCGCGGTAAAGTGAAAAAAGGCCAAGTGATGACTGCTGTTGTAGTCCGCACTCGTCACGGCGTACGTCGTGCTGATGGCTCCATTATCCGCTTTGATGGCAACGCTGCTGTTCTTCTGAACAACAAGCAAGAGCCGATCGGCACCCGTATCTTTGGGCCAGTGACCCGTGAACTTCGTACTGAGAAGTTCATGAAGATCGTCTCGCTCGCCCCAGAAGTGCTGTAAGGAGATCCGACATGCAAAAGATTCGTCGTGACGACGAGATCATCGTGATCGCCGGCAAAGACAAAGGTAAGCGCGGTAAGGTGCTTAAGGTTCTCGCTAATAACCGTCTGGTTATCGGCGGTCTGAACCTGGTTAAGCGTCATACCAAGCCTAACCCGATGTCGGGCGTACAAGGCGGTATCGTCGAAAAAGAAGCTCCACTGGACGCTTCTAACGTCGCCATTTTCAACGGCGAAACCAACAAGGCTGACCGCGTTGGTTTCAAAGTAGAAGACGGCAAGAAAATTCGTGTCTTCAAGTCGACCCAAAAAGCGGTTGATGCTTGAACACTGCTAGGTAGAAGACCATGGCACGACTAAAAGAGATTTACTGGAAGGAAATCGCACCGAAACTTAAGGAAGAACTTAAGCTTTCGAACGTGATGGAAGTTCCACGCGTTACAAAAATCACCCTGAACATGGGTTTGGGCGAAGCGGTCGGTGACAAAAAAGTCATCGAGCACGCTGTTGCCGACCTGGAAAAGATCACCGGCCAGAAAGTCGTTGTGACCTACGCTCGGAAATCCATCGCTGGCTTTAAAGTCCGTGAAGGTTGGCCGATCGGCGTCAAAGTGACTCTGCGCCGTGAGCGTATGTACGAGTTCCTGGATCGTCTGCTGTCGATCTCCCTGCCTCGGGTTCGCGACTTCCGCGGCCTGAATGCCAAGTCCTTCGATGGTCGTGGTAACTACAGCATGGGCGTTAAAGAGCAGATCATCTTCCCGGAAATCGACTACGACAAGATCGATGCTCTCCGCGGTCTGGACATTACCCTGACCACCACTGCCAAGAACGATGATGAAGGTCGCGCCCTGTTGCGTGCTTTCAAATTCCCGTTCCGCAACTGATTGGAGTAGGAAAATGGCCAAGATGAGCATGAAAAACCGCGAGCTGAAGCGTCAGCTCACGGTTGCCAAGTACGCCAAAAAGCGTGCAGCACTGAAAGCTATCATCGTTGATCTGAACGCAAGTCCAGAAGCGCGTTGGGAAGCTACAGTAGCTCTGCAGAAGCAGCCACGTGACGCAAGCGCCTCGCGCATGCGTAACCGCTGCCGCCTGACCGGTCGTCCACACGGCGTTTACCGCAAGTTCGGCCTCGGCCGTAACAAACTGCGTGAAGCTGCAATGCGTGGTGACGTACCTGGTCTGGTTAAAGCCAGCTGGTAAGCACTATCAAAGTCTCGGTGTTCGGGATCGCAAGATCCTGACCACCGGTGACCTTGAACTTGAATCAAGCCCCTTTTGGGGCTTGATTCATTTGTGGGGTGTGTCTAGAATACCCGGCTCGCCTGAGCCTGTGCTTTTTCCGCATGGATGAGCTCGGCGACAAGTAGTAGCCGCAAGGCTAATTTTTTTGTATTAGGAGCGTCTAGCCCATGAGTATGCAGGACCCGTTAGCGGACATGCTAACTCGAATCCGTAATGCCCAGATGGCTGAAAAGTCCGTCGTAAGCATGCCATCTTCTACTTTGAAGGTAGCTGTTGCCAAAGTCCTGAAGGACGAAGGTTACATTGCGGGTTATCAGATCAGCAGCGAAATCAAGCCACTGCTGTCCATCGAGCTGAAGTACTTCGAAGGCCGTCCGGTCATCGAAGAAGTGAAGCGCGTTAGCCGTCCAGGCCTGCGTCAGTACAAGTCCGTCGATGATCTGCCAAAAGTTCGTGGCGGTCTCGGTGTGTCTATCGTCTCCACCAACAAAGGTGTGATGACGGATCGTGCTGCGCGCGCTGCCGGTGTCGGCGGCGAAGTTCTTTGCACTGTGTTCTAAGGGGGGATAAGCATGTCACGCGTCGCTAAGAACCCCGTTAAGCTGCCAGCCGGTGTCGAAGTCAAATTCGCAGGCCAACAGCTTTCGGTGAAGGGTGCCAAGGGCACTCTCGAACTGAACATCCATTCGTCCGTTGAGATCGTTGAAGAAGCTGGTGAGCTGCGTTTCGCTGCTCGCAATGGCGATCAACAAACTCGCGCAATGGCTGGTACCACTCGTGCGTTGGTAAACAACATGGTCCAAGGCGTAAGCCAAGGCTTCGAGCGCAAGCTCCAGCTGGTCGGTGTTGGTTACAAAGCGCAAGCAAAAGGCACAGTGCTGAACCTGGCTCTTGGCTTCTCGCACCCAGTGGATTATGAACTGCCGGAAGGCATCACCGCTGAGACTCCTAGCCAGACCGATATCCTGATCAAGGGCATCGATAAGCAGCTGGTAGGTCAAGTGGCCGCCGAGATCCGCGACTTCCGTCCACCAGAGCCGTACAAAGGCAAAGGTGTGCGCTACGCGGACGAAGTCGTCCGTCGTAAAGAAGCCAAGAAGAAGTAGGGCATAGCAAATGACCGACAAAAAAGTTACTCGACTGCGTCGCGCTCGCAAAGCACGCCTGAAAATGCACGAACTCGAAGTCGTGCGTCTCTGCGTGTTCCGCTCGTCGCAGCACATCTACGCCCAGGTCATTTCGGCCGACGGCAACAAAGTCCTGGCATCTGCCTCGACTTTGGATAAAGAACTGCGTGATGGCGCCACTGGCAACATCGACGCGGCCACTAAGGTTGGCCAGCTGGTCGCTACGCGTGCTAAAGCCGCTGGCGTCTCGCAGGTGGCTTTCGACCGCTCTGGCTTCAAGTACCACGGCCGCGTCAAGGCGCTGGCTGATGCTGCTCGTGAAGCTGGGCTGGAGTTCTAAGTTATGTCAAATAACGACCAAAAGCGCGACGAAGGCTACATCGAGAAGCTGGTTCAAGTTAACCGCGTAGCCAAAACCGTTAAAGGCGGCCGTATCTTCACTTTCACCGCGTTGACCGTGGTTGGTGATGGTAAAGGGCGTGTTGGCTTCGGCCGTGGCAAGTCACGTGAAGTGCCTGCTGCGATCCAGAAGGCAATGGAAGCTGCTCGCCGCAACATGATCCAAGTTGACCTGAACGGCACCACTCTGCAGTACGCAATGAAGTCCGGTCACGGCGCTTCGAAGGTGTACATGCAGCCTGCTTCTGAAGGTACCGGTATCATCGCTGGCGGCGCTATGCGTGCTGTCCTCGAAGTTGCTGGCGTTCAGAACGTTCTGGCCAAGTGCTACGGCTCGACTAACCCGGTAAACGTGGTTCACGCCACTTTCAAAGGTTTGAAAGCTATGCAGTCTCCTGAATCCATTGCCGCCAAGCGTGGCAAAAGCGTCAAGGAGATCTTCTGATCATGGCTACCGTTAAAGTTACGCTGATCAAAAGCATGACCGGCCGCATCCCTAACCACAAACTGTGCGTTAAGGGTCTGGGTCTGCGTCGCATCGGTCACACTGTAGAAGTACTTGATACTCCCGAGAATCGCGGGATGATCAACAAGGCTTACTACATGCTGCGTGTCGAGGGTTAATCGATGAAACTCAATGATCTGAGTCCAGCGCCGGGTTCCCGTCGCGAAAAGCATCGTCCGGGCCGTGGTATCGGTAGTGGTTTGGGCAAGACCGGTGGCCGTGGCCACAAAGGTCAGTCCTCCCGCTCCGGTGGCACCATTGCTCCAGGCTTTGAAGGCGGTCAACAGCCGCTGCATCGTCGCCTGCCGAAGTTCGGTTTCGTTTCCCTGAAGGCCATGGATCGCGCAGAAGTGCGTCTGTCCGAGCTGGCTAAAGTGGAAGGCGACATCGTCACCGTGCAGTCCCTGAAAGATGCCAACGTGATCAACGTCAACGTACAGCGTGTGAAAATCATGCTGTCCGGCGAAGTTACTCGCGCTGTCACCATCGGAAAGGGAATCGGCGCCACCAAAGGTGCGCGTGCGGCTATCGAAGCAGCTGGCGGCAAGTTCGAGGAATAAATGGCTAAGCAAGGTGCTCTCTCTGCGCTCGGCAAAGGCGGTATGTCTGAACTCTGGGCTCGTCTGCGTTTTCTGTTCCTGGCGATTATCGTCTACCGAATAGGCGCACACATCCCGGTTCCAGGTATCAACCCGGACCGACTCGCGGACCTGTTTCGACAGAATGAGGGGACCATTCTTAGCTTGTTCAACATGTTTTCCGGCGGCGCGCTGGAGCGGATGAGTATCTTTGCACTGGGGATCATGCCGTACATTTCGGCATCGATCATCATGCAGCTGATGACCGCCGTCAGCCCGCAGCTGGAGCAGTTGAAGAAGGAAGGTGAAGCTGGCCGTCGCAAGATCAGCCAGTACACCCGCTACCTCACTGTCGCTCTTGCTCTTGTCCAGGCTATTGGCATGTCCATTGGTCTGGCGGGGCAGGGCGTTTCGTTCACTGGTGACTTTAGCTTCCATTTCGTCGCGGTAACCACTTTTGTGGCTGGTGCGATGTTCATGATGTGGCTGGGTGAGCAGATTACTGAGCGTGGTGTTGGCAACGGTATCTCGATGTTGATTTTTTCGGGTATCGTCGCCGGTCTTCCGAGAGCAATAGGGCAGTCTTTTGAGTCTGCACGTCAGGGTGATATCAACATCTTCGCCTTGGTTGCCATCGGTTTGCTGGCAGTAGCGATTATCGGTTTTGTGGTGTTCATTGAGCGTGGTCAGCGTCGTATTGCTGTTCACTACGCCAAGCGTCAGCAGGGCCGTAAGGTGTTTGCTGCGCAGACGAGCCACTTGCCGCTGAAGGTGAACATGGCCGGTGTTATTCCGGCCATTTTCGCGAGCAGCATTTTGCTGTTCCCGGCTTCGTTGGGTGCCTGGTTTGGTCAGTCTGAAGGTATGGGCTGGTTGCAGGACATCTCGCAGTCGATCGCTCCTGGTCAGCCGTTGAATATTCTGCTGTTTAGTGCAGGGATTATTTTCTTCTGCTTCTTCTATACGGCGTTGATGTTCAATCCGAAAGACGTAGCGGAAAACCTGAAGAAGTCCGGTGCCTTTATTCCGGGTATCCGTCCGGGCGAACAGTCTGCGCGCTATATTGATGGCGTTTTGACCCGTTTGACTCTGTTCGGTGCTCTTTATATGACGGCCGTGTGTCTGCTTCCCCAGTTCCTGGTGGTTGCAGCAAACGTACCGTTCTACCTTGGCGGGACCTCGTTGCTGATCGTCGTCGTGGTTGTGATGGACTTCATGTCCCAAGTACAATCGCACCTCGTTTCGCACCAGTACGAATCCCTGATGAAGAAAGCCAACCTGAAGGGTTACGGCAGCGGCATGTTGCGCTGAGTACCCATAAGGTTCGAGGAGTTGGTGATGAAAGTTCGTGCATCGGTGAAAAAGCTGTGCCGTAACTGCAAAATTATTCGCCGCGAAGGTGTCGTTCGAGTAATTTGCAGCGCGGAACCGCGTCACAAACAGCGCCAAGGCTGAGTGTGATTGTGCTTCAAGCCCGGTAGCTAGTGCGCTACCGGGTTGATTATTTGTTATTACAGCGATATTATCTCGCGCCCTATTTCTTGGCTTCCGGGGCGTAGGTAGCTGTCAATTGGAGTCCCACTGAATGGCCCGTATTGCAGGCGTTAACATTCCAGATAACAAGCATACTGTTATCTCGCTGACCTACATCTATGGTGTTGGTCGCACTACTGCACAGAAGATCTGTGCAGTGACTGGGGTAAACCCAGCCGCAAAGATCAAAGATCTGAGCGACGAGCAGATTGAACAGCTGCGTGGCGAAGTGGCGAAGTTCACCACTGAAGGTGACCTGCGTCGCGAAATCAACATGAAAATCAAGCGTTTGATGGACCTCGGTTGCTATCGCGGTCTGCGTCATCGTCGTGGTCTTCCAGTGCGCGGTCAGCGTACCAAGACTAACGCGCGTACCCGTAAAGGTCCGCGTAAGCCGATCCGCAAGTAATCGCCCCCGCGAATCGACAGGAAAATTATCATGGCAAAACCTGCTGCTCGTCCTCGTAAAAAAGTTAAAAAGACAGTGGTTGATGGCATCGCCCACATCCATGCATCTTTTAACAACACAATCGTGACCATCACCGACCGTCAAGGCAACGCTCTTTCCTGGGCTACCTCCGGTGGTTCGGGTTTCCGCGGTTCCCGCAAGTCCACCCCGTTTGCTGCTCAAGTAGCTGCTGAACGTGCTGGTCAAGCTGCGCTGGAATACGGTCTGAAAAACCTCGACGTTAACGTCAAAGGTCCAGGCCCAGGTCGTGAATCTGCAGTCCGCGCTTTGAACGGCTGTGGCTACAAGATCGCCAGCATCACCGACGTGACGCCAATCCCGCACAACGGGTGCCGTCCGCCGAAGAAGCGCCGCGTGTAATCCAGGAGATTGTAAAGAATGGCTCGTTACATTGGTCCAAAATGCAAACTCGCTCGTCGCGAAGGCACCGATCTCTTTCTGAAGAGCGGCGTGCGCGCGATCGAATCGAAGTGCAACATTGAAGCAGCACCTGGTATCCACGGCCAACGCCGCGGTCGCCAGTCCGATTACGGCACCCAACTGCGTGAAAAGCAGAAGGTCCGTCGTATCTACGGCGTTCTCGAGCGTCAATTCAGCGGCTACTACAAAGAAGCTGCTGGCAAGAAAGGTGCAACCGGTGAAAACCTGCTGCAACTGCTCGAATGCCGTCTGGACAACGTTGTATACCGTATGGGTTTTGGCTCTACTCGTGCCGAATCCCGTCAGCTGGTATCGCACAAATCCGTCAGCGTTAACGGTCAGACCGTAAACGTACCGTCCTACCAGGTTCGTGCTGGTGACGTGGTCGCGATTCGCGAGAAAGCAAAGAACCAACTTCGCATTGTCCAAGCTCTCGATCTGTGTGCCCAACGTGGCCGCGTAGAATGGGTAGAAGTAGACACTGAGAAGAAGTCGGGCGTTTTCAAGAACGTTCCAGCTCGCAGTGATCTGTCCGCCGACATCAACGAAAGCCTGATTGTCGAGCTCTACTCCAAGTAAGGGCTAGAAAATAGGTGCATCCATGCAGATTTCGGTAAATGAGTTCCTGACACCCCGCCACATTGATGTGCAGGTTGTCAGTCCAACCCGCGCCAAGATCACTCTCGAGCCTCTCGAGCGTGGTTTTGGCCACACCCTGGGCAACGCGCTGCGCCGCATCCTGTTGTCCTCAATGCCCGGCTGTGCAGTAGTCGAGGCCGAGATTGACGGTGTACTCCATGAGTACAGCGCCATCGAAGGCGTACAGGAAGACGTAATTGAAATCCTGTTGAACCTTAAAGGTCTGGCTATCAAGCTGCACGGTCGTGACGAAGTTACGCTGACCTTGTCGAAGAAGGGTTCGGGGGTGGTTACCGCTGCCGATATTCAGCTGGATCATGATGTCGAGATCGTTAACCCCGATCACGTAATCGCTAACCTGGCGTCTAACGGCGCCCTGAACATGAAGCTCACCGTAGCTCGTGGTCGTGGTTATGAACCGGCAGACTCGCGTCAGAGCGATGAAGACGAAAGCCGCAGCATCGGTCGCTTGCAGCTTGACTCTTCGTTCAGCCCGGTTCGCCGTATCGCATACGTGGTGGAAAACGCCCGTGTCGAACAGCGTACTAACCTGGACAAGCTGGTTATTGATCTGGAAACCAACGGTACTCTGGATCCTGAAGAGGCTATCCGCCGCGCTGCAACCATTCTGCAACAGCAGTTGGCTGCGTTCGTCGATCTCAAAGGTGACAGTGAGCCAGTGGTTGTCGAGCAGGAAGACGAGATCGATCCGATCCTGCTTCGCCCGGTTGACGATCTGGAACTGACTGTACGTTCGGCTAACTGCCTTAAGGCGGAAAACATCTACTACATCGGTGACCTGATTCAGCGTACCGAAGTAGAGCTGTTGAAGACTCCGAACCTTGGCAAGAAATCCTTGACTGAAATCAAGGACGTTCTGGCCTCCCGCGGTCTGTCCCTCGGCATGCGCCTCGACAACTGGCCGCCTGCAAGTCTTAAGAAGGACGACAAGGCGACTGCCTGATCGTCGTAATCACCGAACGTCGTGTTTGGTAAGGAATGAACCATGCGTCATCGTAAAAGTGGTCGTCACCTGAGCCGCACTAGCTCGCACCGCAAGGCCATGTTTCAAAACATGGCAGTGTCGCTGTTCGAGCACGAGCTGATCAAAACTACACTGCCGAAAGCTAAAGAACTGCGTCGCGTTGCTGAGCCGCTGATCACTTTGGCCAAGACAGACAGCCTGGCTAACCGCCGTCTGGCTTTCGACCGTACTCGTTCGAAAGCTATCGTTGGTAAGCTCTTCAACGACCTGGGCAAGCGTTACGCTACCCGTGAGGGTGGCTACCTGCGCATCCTCAAGTGCGGCTTCCGCACTGGCGACAACGCGCCTATGGCGTACGTCGAGTTGGTTGATCGTGCTACCGGCGGTGAAGCTGTATCCGCTGAGTAAGACGTCAGTCTGAAACGAAGAACCGGGCCTAGTGCCCGGTTTTTTGTGTCTGTAAAAACGCGCGCTGTTTATACAAGCTTCTTTGCGGTCCATGCCGTCATGCTGTGAACGGGATGCGTTGGTAGTATTTTTCTATTGATATCTGCAAATTAATGAATTTGTAGCCTTCCTGATCAATGGTCAATACTCCGTCCCAGGCCGATTAGCCGGCAGTTCCAAAACTGACAAGGGAAGAGATCGCATGAGCCAAAGTAAAACGCTTACCACCGCCAGTGGCGCTCCTGTCGCCGATAACCAGAATTCCCGCTCCGCCGGCCCACGTGGCCCACTGCTGCTCGACGACTTTCACCTGATCGAGAAGCTTGCCCATTTCAACCGTGAAAACATCCCGGAACGCCGTGTCCACGCCAAGGGGTCGGGTGCCTACGGCACGTTCACCGTCACGCGTGACATCACCCAGTACTCCAGCGCCAAACTGTTCGAGTCAGTTGGCAAGCAAACCCCAGCGTTCCTGCGGTTTTCCACCGTCGGCGGTGAGCGTGGTTCGGCCGATACCGAACGCGATCCACGTGGCTTCGCCCTGAAGTTCTATACCGAGGAAGGCAACTGGGACATCGTCGGCAATAACACGCCCGTGTTCTTCATTCGCGATCCTTTGAAATTTCCGGATTTTATTCACACTCAAAAACGCCTGCCGCAAAGTAATTTGAAAAGCGCGCAGATGATGTGGGACTTCTGGTCGCATTCGCCTGAGGCGCTGCACCAGGTCACCATCCTGTTCTCGGATCGCGGCATACCTGATGGCTACCGGCATATGCACGGCTTCGGCAGCCACACGTACAGCCTGATCAGCGCTAATGGCGAGCGGCATTGGGTGAAGTGGCACTACAAGACAAAGCAAGGGATCAAGAACCTCGCGCCGGCAGAAGCCGCACGCCTGGCGGGTAACGATCCTGATTACGCCCAGCGCGACCTGTTCGGCGCAATCGAACGTGGTGACTTCCCGAAATGGCGTGTGTGCATCCAGATCATGACCGAGGCTCAGGCGGCGGCGCACTACGAGAACCCGTTCGATGTGACCAAAACCTGGTCACAGAAAGAGTTTCCGTTGATCGAAGTGGGTGAGTTGGAACTCAATCGCAACCCAATGAACTACTTTGCTGAAGTCGAGCAAGCTGCATTCGGTCCGAGCAACATGGTACCGGGCGTTGGTTTGTCGCCTGATCGTATGCTGCAAGGTCGCGTATTTGCTTACGCGGATGCTCACCGCTACCGCGTTGGCACCAATCACCAGCAACTGCCGGTGAACGCGCCTCGTAGCCCGGTGAACAGCTACCAGCGCGATGGTTCGATGGCGTTTGGCAGTAACGGCGGTGCCGCACCTAACTATGAGCCAAACAGCTACGTCGAATCGCCGAAGCAAGCGCCTCGCTATGCGGAGCCGCCCTTGGCACTCAGTGGCGCGGCTGATCGTTACGATCATCGCGAAGACACCGATTACTACAGCCATGCCGGCGCGTTGTTCCGTTTGATGAGCGATGAGCAGAAAACGCTGTTGGTGAACAACATTGCCGGCGCTATGGCCGGGGTTTCCAGCGATGTAGTTGATCGCCAATTGCAGCATTTCTACAAAGCCGATCCAGCGTATGGAGAAGCAATCGCAAAGCTGCTCAACGTACAGCTTAACGAAGTCTAAATGAGAAGCAGAAGCGCCCTCGATTGGGCGGTTTTTGCGTTATTTAAACTACTTTTCTCAGAATATCTTCGCTTTTATCGCGCAAACGAAGTGACCAAACGGTCGCCTTGGTTCAAACTACAGACTTTCAAGCAGGGAGATGTAGGGCGATGCAAGGCCACCCAGACGTAATCGATTACCTCAACACGTTGCTGACCGGCGAACTGGCGGCGCGTGATCAATATTTCGTCCATTCGCGGATGTATGAGGACTGGGGTTTCACCAAGCTCTACGAACGTATCAACCACGAGATGGAAGAAGAAGCCGGGCATGCTGATGCCCTGATGCGTCGGATTCTGATGCTCGAAGGCACGCCTCGCATGCGTCCCGACGATCTTGATGTGGGCACCACCGTGCCAGACATGCTCGCCGCCGACCTGCGACTGGAATACAAAGTCCGCGCCGCGCTCTGCAAGGGCATCAAGCTCTGCGAGCAGCACAAGGACTATGTCAGCCGCGAGATGCTGCGGGTTCAATTGCATGACACCGAAGAAGATCACACCTACTGGCTTGAAAAGCAGATGGGGCTGATCAAGTTGATCGGTCTAGAGAACTACCTCCAATCTCACGCCTGATTGCACCGAAACAAAAAAAGCCCCTGTCACTGAGCAAGTGACAGGGGCTTTCTTTTTGCGCTGGATTCAGGCCCGATCGCGCTCCAGCAGCGGCTTGAGGTAGAAGCCGGTGTGGGACTGCTTCATCTCGGACACTTCTTCCGGAGTGCCGACGGCAATGATCTGCCCGCCCTTGGAACCGCCCTCTGGGCCGAGGTCCACCAACCAGTCAGCGGTCTTGATCACGTCGAGGTTATGCTCGATCACCACCACGGTGTTGCCGTGGTCGCGAAGGCGATGCAATACATCGAGCAGTTGCTGGATGTCAGCGAAGTGCAGTCCAGTGGTTGGCTCATCGAGGATGTACAGCGTCTTCCCGGTATCGCGCTTGGACAGTTCTCGGGACAGTTTCACCCGCTGCGCCTCACCACCGGATAGCGTGGTCGCCGATTGCCCCAGCTTGATGTACGACAGGCCAACATCCATCAGCGTCTGAAGTTTGCGCGCCAGTGCTGGAACCGCGTCGAAGAACACCCGGGCTTCCTCGATGGTCATCTCGAGGGTTTCGTGGATGCTCTTGCCCTTGTACTTGATCTCAAGGGTTTCGCGGTTGTAGCGCTTGCTCTTGCAGACGTCACAAGGGACATAGATGTCGGGCAGGAAGTGCATTTCCACCTTGATCAAGCCATCGCCCTGGCAGGCCTCGCAACGTCCGCCCTTCACGTTGAAGGAGAAGCGGCCCGGACCATAACCGCGTGAACGCGACTCCGGCACGCCAGCGAACAGCTCGCGAATCGGTGTGAACAACCCAGTATAGGTCGCGGGGTTGGAGCGCGGCGTGCGGCCGATAGGGCTTTGGTCAATGTCGACGACCTTGTCCAGATGCTCCAGGCCCTTGATGCTGTCGTGCGCGGCAGCTTCCAGCGTTGTCGCGCCATTGAGTGCCGTAGCGCTCAAAGGAAACAGCGTGTTGTTGATCAGCGTCGACTTGCCGGAGCCGGACACGCCGGTCACGCAGGTCAGCAGACCGATCGGGATGTCCAGATCGACATTGCGCAAATTGTTGCCGCGAGCACCCTTGAGCGACAGCGACAACTTCTTGTTGCGCGGTGTGCGATTGGTCGGAACGGCGATCTTCACCCGCCCCGACAAATATTTGCCGGTCAACGAGTCAGGGTGCGCCATGACCTCGGCCGGTGTACCTTCGGCGACGATATGCCCGCCGTGTATGCCCGCGCCCGGACCGATATCCACCACATAGTCCGCCAGACGAATCGCGTCTTCGTCGTGCTCGACCACAATCACCGTGTTGCCGATGTCGCGCAGGTGCTTGAGCGTACCGAGCAATCGATCATTGTCCCGTTGGTGCAGACCAATCGACGGTTCGTCGAGGATGTACAAAACCCCTACAAGGCCGGCACCGATCTGGCTGGCCAGACGAATCCGCTGAGCTTCACCGCCGGACAAGGTGTCGGCACTGCGATCCAGCGACAAGTAGTCGAGACCAACGTTAACCAGGAACTGCAGACGCTCACGGATCTCCTTGAGAATCTTGTCGGCGATCTCGCCGCGACGGCCCGTCAGCTTCAGTGCACCGAAGTATTCACAGGCATCGCCAATCGGCAGGTTGGTCACCGCAGGCAGCGTCTTCTCACCCACCCAAACGTGCCGCGCCTCGCGACGCAGGCGCGTGCCACGGCAATCCGGGCATGCTTGAGTGCTGAGGAATTTGGCCAGTTCTTCACGTACCGAAGCGGACTCGGTTTCGCGATAGCGGCGTTCAAGGTTCGGCACGATGCCTTCGAACGGGTGTGAGCGTTTAACGATGTCGCCACGGTCGTTCAGGTATTTGAAATCGACATTCTGCGAGCCGCTGCCATGCAGGATGAATTTCTGCTGATCGGCCGGCAGTTCGTTGAACGGTACTTCCAGGCTGAATTTGTAGTGGGACGCCAACGACCCGAGCATCTGGAAGTAATAGACGTTGCGCCTGTCCCAGCCACGAATCGCGCCCTCGGCCAATGTAAGCTCGCCGTTCACCAAGCGCTTGATGTCGAAAAACTGCTTAACGCCCAGGCCATCACAAGTCGGGCATGCGCCGGCCGGGTTGTTGAAGGAGAACAGCTTGGGTTCCAGTTCGCTGATGGCATGGCCGCAGATCGGGCAAGCGAAGCGGGCGGAGAAGATCATCTCTTCACCTGGCTCGTCATCCATCGGCGCAACCAGCGCAATGCCGTCAGCCAGTTTCAGTGCAGTCTCGAACGACTCGGCCAGACGCTGTTGCAGATCGGCACGCACCTTGAAACGGTCGACCACGACATCAATCGTGTGCTTCTTCTGTTTATCCAGTTTCGGCAACTCGTCCAGCTCGCAGAGTCGGCCATTGACTCGCGCTCGCACAAAACCTTGTGCACGCAATTCTTCGAAGACTGACAGGTGTTCGCCTTTGCGCTCGCGGATCACCGGCGCCAGCAGCATCAGTTTGCTGCCCTCCGGTTGAGCGAGGACCAGGTCGACCATCTGGCTGACAGTTTGTGCTTCCAGTGGAATGTCGTGATCCGGGCAGCGCGGAATACCCACGCGCGCATACAACAGACGCAGGTAGTCGTAGATTTCGGTGATGGTGCCGACTGTCGAGCGCGGGTTGTGCGAGGTCGACTTTTGTTCGATGGAAATGGCGGGCGACAGACCTTCGATGGTGTCGACGTCCGGTTTTTCCATCATCGACAAAAACTGGCGGGCGTAGGCCGACAGTGATTCGACGTAGCGGCGCTGGCCTTCGGCGTACAGCGTGTCGAATGCCAGGGACGATTTGCCCGACCCGGACAGGCCGGTGATGACGATCAGCTTGTCCCGTGGCAGGGTCAGGTCGATGTTCTTCAGGTTGTGGGTCCGGGCCCCACGAATCAGGATCTTGTCCAAAGTAGCCTCGCTTGGCGGGCGTCGAAAACGTAGGAGTATACGGCCAAATACTGGATGGATGCACACTGTCAAACGAGTGGGTGATTGTCTTACATGAAGAGTCTGTCAGCCGAACGCGTCAAAGCGTCGCGATATACCCTGTCATTCGATGGGACTGGTAGAATCGCGGCCGGTTCACATGAGGTTTTTCCATGCACGATCCCCACAGCGAACGCATGAGTGGCAGTGAGACCCGCGCAGCAAGCGGTCTGGCCCTGGTGTTCGCCTTCCGTATGCTTGGCATGTTCATGGTGTTGCCGGTACTGGCGACCTATGGGATGGATCTGGCAGGCGCGACACCGGCCCTGATCGGGTTGGCGATCGGCGCTTACGGCCTGACCCAGGCAATCTTCCAGATTCCTTTCGGCGTCATTTCCGACCGCATTGGACGCCGTCCGGTGATTTACCTGGGGCTGATCGTCTTCGCCCTGGGCAGCGTGCTGGCGGCCAATGCCGATTCGATCTGGGGCGTCATCGCCGGGCGAATCCTGCAAGGCGCGGGGGCGATTTCTGCCGCCGTCATGGCGTTGTTGTCAGACCTGACTCGCGAACAGCATCGGACCAAAGCGATGGCCATGATCGGCATGACGATTGGTCTGTCATTCGCTGTTGCCATGGTGGTCGGGCCGTTGCTTACCCGTGCTTTTGGCCTGTCCGGACTTTTTCTCGCCACGGGCGGCATGGCGTTGTTCGGCATCGTCATCGTGATGTTCATGGTGCCGAAATCCACCGGTCCGTTACAGCACCGCGAGTCGGGTGTCGCGCGCCAGGCGTTGATGCCGACGCTCAAGCACCCGGATCTGCTGCGCCTGGACCTCGGCATTTTTGTGTTGCACGCGATGTTGATGTCGAGCTTCGTGGCATTGCCGTTGGCACTGGTCGAAAAAGCCGGTTTGCCCAAAGAGCAGCATTGGTGGGTGTACCTGACCGCGCTATTGATTTCCTTCTTCGCCATGATCCCGTTCATTATCTACGGCGAGAAGAGACGCAAAATGAAACGAGTTTTGCTCGGCGCCGTCGTGACGCTGATGCTCACTGAGCTATTCTTCTGGCAGTTCGGCGATGGCTTGCGGGCTCTGGTGATCGGGACAGTGGTGTTTTTCACTGCGTTCAATCTGCTGGAAGCTTCGTTGCCTTCGCTGATCAGCAAGGTTTCACCAGCAGGTGGCAAGGGCACGGCGATGGGGGTTTATTCCACCAGCCAGTTCCTCGGTTCGGCACTGGGCGGTATCCTCGGCGGCTGGATGTATCAGCATGGCGGTCTGTCGGTTGTGTTCCTTGGATGCGCCGGTCTGGCTGCCCTCTGGTTGGCCTTTGCTGTTACCATGCGTGAACCTCCCTACGTAACGAGTCTGCGCGTGCCGTTGTCGCCCGAGGCGATCCGCGAAGCGGGTCTGGTCGAGCGCCTGAAGGCTGTCGTAGGGGTAACAGATGCAGTGATCATCGCAGACGAAGCGGCGATTTACATCAAATTGGACACCGAACTATTGGATCGCACCACCCTTGAGCGCCTGGTGAACAACCCGGCCGAGGCAGCGTGCGTAGCCTAGGAGAACGTTATGGCCCGTGGGGTTAACAAAGTCATATTGGTCGGCACTTGCGGCCAGGATCCCGAAGTTCGCTACTTGCCTAACGGTAACGCCGTGACCAACCTGAGTCTGGCGACCAGCGAACAATGGACCGACAAGCAAACCGGTCAGAAGGTCGAGAAGACCGAATGGCACCGTGTTTCGATGTTCGGCAAGGTTGCCGAAATCGCCGGCGAATACCTGCGTAAAGGCTCGCAGGTGTACATCGAAGGCAAGCTGCAGACCCGCGAGTGGGAAAAAGACGGTATCAAGCGTTACACCACTGAAATCGTGGTCGACATGCAAGGCACCATGCAACTGCTGGGCGGCCGTCCACAACAGGGCGACCAACAAGGCGGGGGCAACAACTACCAGCAGTCCGCCCCGGCTCCACGCCAACAGGCTCCGCGTCCGCAGCAGTCGGCTCCGCAACAGTCGCGTCCGGCTCCACAGCAGCAGGCCGCTCCTCAGCCGGCTCCGGATTTCGACAGCTTTGATGACGATATCCCGTTCTAGTCCGGATAAAACCTAGTTATGTAAAGAATTTTTTATAACTAGCTGTTTTCACTAAGATTTAAAACTGGAAGCCCTTAGGTTTGTAAAGAAACCTGAGGGCTTTCTTTTTGTGACTGTAAAGCAGGGATTGGAAAACCGGATAAACCGCTTTTGACAAGTAAAGGAAACGCGCTAAACCGAATGTAAAGGATTCGGAGGTAGGTCATGCGCATAGAACAAGTGATCTTTCCCACTGGCGATCGGTTGCCGATACTGTTGGACGACCAAGATTTGCCAGTACCTGAGGCCTGTGACTGGATGTTGTCACGCCGCCAACGCGCGTTCGCCACGCAGTCACGCAATATGCAGGAACTGTTAGTTGTTCATGACTGGGCGAGAGTTAGGAGAATCGATCTTTACGAGCGTCTACGTTCTGGGCGGCAATTTACTGAAGCTGAAATAACCAGTCTGGTCGAGCGACTTCGTCGGCCCTCAAGTGCGTCAGTTGTCGTAAAGTTGGCGGTTAGCCCCGGCACTGCCAATAAGCGCATCAGTACAGCAAGCAAACATATGGCTTGGTATTTTGATGAATTGATTGCCGATCCTGGCACTTCTGAGATTCAGCGGAAACGGCTGAGTGATATGAAGGATAAGTTGGTCAGGATGTTGCTCGACTCGATGCAGTCACCTGAAGGTAACCGCTCGTACCATAAACACCTGACATTAGACCAAGCGCAGTTTCTTCAGGACGCACTTGACCCTGAAGGGACAGTGCTATTTGGAAGAGACAGTCGCGGTAGACTTCGCAACTTCTTGATGGTTTGTTTATTGGTATTCTTGGGGTTGCGAACAGGTGAGTTATTAAGCCTGCGTATCCAAGACATCAAGTTTGGTGCTATTACTTCGATTCATGTAGTTCGGCGAGGCATGAGTCCTGTCGACCAGCGCCGCAGTCCGCCCAGAGTTAAACGATTGGGGAGAACCCGTACCACGCAGCTCTATGACCGGCGCAGCGATGGAGTCAGCCTGGATGAGGTGGAGCGGATTCGACTGTAAGCCATATGGTCAATATTCACTTAGTCGATGGCTGGGTGCTGCTACTGGTACGCCAAGGTCAGGAAAGTACCCCGGCATCACCGGGGGCAAATCATCAACGGCAGGGCCACGACGGGATTGGGGGCCGGCGGGGCTGGTGGAATGAGGCCGTGTAGAGTGACGAAGATGGTAACGACCAAGAGCAAACTGTTTAGGTTGAGGTTTAAAGACATCGGTAAATTCTCTCGTATGTCTTTTATTTAGCTTGGCGAGATTCTGAATCAGCCGTAAATCGCTACCGTTCGTCGGGTGATTTGAAAATAGTTCGAGCGGCCACCGGCAAGTGACCGCCGCGTTACGAATAACGTGATTATCGTTAAATTTCAGGATCGAGCAGGAGGCGGGATTGCCCCCGCCGTCCTCTCACACCACCGTACATACGGTTCCGTATACGGCGGTTCCTGCCTACTGACAAACAACGTAAGCGAGCTTGGTTCCGTTGATGTGTCGCCTGTGGTATCTAAGCGCCCAGACCGGCCCTCGGAGCTACCGGCTCCTACCTCCTGATGGTCTCGACCCCCCGCTGCGCGGAGTTTCTGCTTTACGCTCCAGCAGAGATCACACCCGACTATCCACTCATGGCAGGTTCAGCCCTTGATTGCTCCGGCTTCGAGCAACTACTACGGCCTCTGCTGACTTCTGTCGCCCATCCCGTCACCTCACGGCGCCGGTAGCACATGGCAGGCTAAACAGATCTCCCAGGGTAATTCGCGCGACCTTCCTGCTTATGCCTGTCGGATCTACGTCACAGCGCTCCGTGCAAGTATTGGGCTTTGAAGATATTGGCCTTCTTACCCCGCTGCACCGCCTAATCCGCTTCCTGTTCGTCAGGCCAGCATTTTGCCTCGGGCTTCCTCAGATTCGCAGTCACCCACGACACCCTTGCCTCTGGCTAACACTTCCCCTTGCCGGGTGTGTAGAGGACTTTCACCTCCAAGTCACCAGCGTGGCCACCACAGCCAAGCTGATTGCGCTTGCGCGCAACGCGCCATGCCTGGCGCACCACGAAAAAGCCCCTCCGAAGCGAGGCTTTGCACAGCCCTCTGCTTTAGCAGAGGGCCTATGTGTGGACAGGTTTAAGCCAGTATCTCGATACCGTGCTTTTCCACGATGGTGAGCAGCTTGAGCGCCATCCCGCTCGGGCGCTTGTCGCCGGCTTCCCACTGCTTGACCGTCGATGCGCTGGTGTTCAAGTACCGGGCAAAGATCGGCTGGCTGACGTGGCTGCGCTGACGGATTTTCTTGATCTGCGCAGGCTTGATTTCGTCAGGCACCTCGGCAATGCAGGTCTCATCGAATTCGCGCATCGTGGCTTTGTCGATAGCACCGATGGCCAGCAGTGCGCTGGCAGAGCTGTGAATCGACTTGAACGCTTCACTTTTGAATTTTTTCGCCATTGCAGATCTCCATGAATTCCTTCTGCTTCAGCAGAAGTTTGATTTGCTCGTTGCTCAGGGCCTCGTAGGCCTTGGCCAGCTTCTTGAACGCCGCCAACTCCTTCTTGCCAATGTTATCGAGGTCGCTCTTGGCAAACAGGAACTGATACACCCAGTAGTCACCGCCCTTCGCCAAGATGATGGAGCGATGGCGGTTTTCGTTCAGGCGCTTTTTCCATACGCCGCCGCCTAAATCGACACCCTGTCCCTTCGCTACTTCCTGCATCGCTTCACACAGCTCGGTATCCGGAATGTCGGCTTTCTTTGCTGTTGCAGCAAAGCCTTTGGTCTTGAACACCCTCATCGGTATAGCATCTCCCTAGTCATTAATAATGTACCACTAGGTGGTATAGGCGTCAAAGATTTTAGCCCGGCGCCAGGGCCAGCTGGACTGCGAATAAACGGGATTATCGTTAAATGCCAGGCGCAAAAAACCAGCGGCTCACGTTGAATCACCCCCGATCATTCCTCAGGCCCCGCTCAATACTCGCTTTCACGCGGGCCAGCTCGTCTTGCAAGGTCGCAGGCCTGGCCGGCTGCTCGTATAGCGCCAGGAACTCCTTCTGGGTACGCAACAACTGCTCGATCTTCCGCTGCTGCTCGGCGTCCTGGGCGCGCTGCACCTGGTCAGCTTGGCGCTGTTGCTTGGCCTCGCGGCGTTTTTTCCAAAAATCGAACATGTTCAGTCCATCTCAAAAAGTAGCGCCCAGCATAGGCCCTGGGCAAGCGGCGTTTTGGGGTGGGTTTGCATGCTTTTCAGCTCTGGAAAGGCCCCCTAACGGTTCTCCGGAGAACCCTTACCCCGTGCTTGCCAAGACAGCCTAGGGCCTGCGCCAGGGGCCTTTTTCCGGGGGTTTCCGAAAATCGCCGAAAAGCGGGTTAACAGTAAATGCGAAAAATTCTCAATCTGGTGCATCCAGTGCGAATGACGGTGTTTTCGTTAAATGGCACCCCTCATCTAAGCCCACCCTGGTGGGCTTTTTTTTGGTGCGCCAGGCATGGCGCGT
>NZ_AKJS01000030.1 GCF_000282215.1 Pseudomonas sp. GM21 | reverse complement strand
CCCCCCTGCCGCTGATGCTGGCGGGCGGCGCTGAAGAGCTGTGCCCAACCGAAGCCATGGTCTTCGACGCGCTCTACGCCACCAGCCTGAAAAACGACACCCCGCAATCCAGCCCTCGTCCTTATGACAAGGATCGCGACGGCCTGGTGATCGGCGAAGGCGGCGGCATGCTGGTGCTTGAAGAGCTGGAACACGCCCTGGCTCGCGGCGCGCGCATCCACGCCGAACTCGTCGGCTTCGGCAGCAACGCCGACGGCCAGCACACCACGCGTCCAGAGCAGCTCACCATGCGCCGCGCCATGGAGCTGGCCCTGGAAGACGCCGGGCTTCAGCCTTCCGACATCGGCTACGTGAACGGCCACGGCACCGCGACAGAACAGGGCGACATAGCCGAAACACTGGCGACCAGTTCGTTGTTTGGCGAACACATGCCGATCAGTTCGCAGAAAAGCTTTCTCGGTCATACGCTCGGAGCGTGCGGGGCGCTGGAGTCATGGTTCAGCATTGAAATGATGAATCGCGATTTGTATGCACACACGCTGAACCTGGATGAGGTTGATCCGCATTGTGGAAAGCTGGATTACTTGCGCGGCGAGTTTCGGCAGATGAGCAATGAATACGTGATGAACAACAATTTCGCGTTTGGCGGGGTGAATACTTCGCTGATTTTTCGGCGTTGGTCATGACTTGGAACTTCAAGGTCAAGGATGTCTTCAGCGTCTACAAGAGCGATGAACGCACACCCCAAGACCTATGAATGCCACGCCGGGACGATGGCCGGATTGTGTTGAAAGGGCTTGGTGAAGGTGCAGTAATCAGGCTGGTTTTACCTGAGGCGCGCAAGCGCCTTCTTCCAACGCCGCCAAGCCCTCGAACTCAGTCTGCAGTAGCGTCAAAAACGCCTCCCGAGCGGGGTGTCGACCTGCGTTTTCATGCCAATAAAAAAGGTTGTCGATACTCGTCAATTCCGGGAACTCATATCCTTGCCAACCCGCACTTTGGCGGTATTGCTCATAGATACCGCGAGGTACCAGTGCAACGCCGGCACCGGCACTGACGCAACCCACTATGGTGCCGTAGCTTGCAATGCTGACGATCGGCAACACCTGATCATGGCGCAACAGCCACTGCTCCAGCGCCAACCGGTAAGGACAGCCCGGGGGCCACATGAAAATTTCCTTACCTTGCAGATCCGCTGCTTTGCGTAATGGTCCATGCGACTCGGACGCGATGAGAATTAAATCTTCCCGGTACACCACTGCCCGCTCGAGACCGGGGCGTTCAATGTTCACCGCCACGATCACCCCATCAAGTCGGTGATGCTGAACGTCGTCCAGCAGTTGAGCCCAAGTGCCAGTGCTCAACTCCAGCGATACCTGCGGGTACATCGCATGGTACTTGGCCAATAACCGTGGCAACCGCCCCGTAGCACTGGATTCAATGGCGCCAATGCGCAGAGGACCGCCAGGCGTATTGGTGGGCGCTACCGCGCGTTTAGCTTCTTCAGCCAACCCCAGGATTTTCGTCACGTAATCGAGAAAAACCACCCCGGCAGGAGTGATCCGCAACCCTCGACCCTCGCGGAAAAACAGCGGTGTACCCAGCTCTCGCTCCAGGGACTTGAGTCGTGCGGTGATATTGGACGGCACGCAGTGCAACAATTCGGCGGCGCGCGCGATGCTGCCGACGTCATAAACCGTCTTGAACATACGCAGTTGGGACAATCCCATAGCTCATCCAGAGTGAATTCACAGATCAGTTTAAGTCACTTGTAGTGAAGCATGGTGTTTTTGATACTTCACCGGCGCACGTTGCGGTGACGCCGTCGCACCTCATTTCCCCAATGAACAGGAGTTCTTATGGAGTTAACTCAGCGCAAAATCCAGTCCCTCGCCGAAAGCGTATTCACCCATAAAGCCTTAAATAACACGTTCTACCAACGCTGGATGGGAGGAACACTCTCCCTCGGCGACGTTGAGGTGTTCGCCCGAAACTATCTGGCCCGCACCACACTGACCTCTCGTATGGTCACCCTGTCATTTCTGGGCGCTGACGACCTGCATGCTCAGGTCGAAATCGTCAAAAACCTGTACTCCAAGATGGGCTACGGCAACCCGGAAAAGGCCCACCTCGCCCTGCTGGAAAGTTATCTGATCGACCTTCTCAGCCGACTCGCTGATCGGCCATACAGCATGGACGAACTCATGGCGTTGCCTGTGCTGAAAAGCACCCGCACGTTAATCCACGAACAGTTGAGCTTGTATACCGACGGTGGCCATAACAACAATCCACGCCATGTGCTCGGAACGTTGTTGGCTCAAGAGTGGCTGGCCTATTCGATGCTCACCCGTTTGTACGAAGGGGCCCGCAACTATAAGCACCTATACGCCAATAACGACGACTTTCATGAGCACTGCGAGTACTTCTACATCCACATCGGAGATGCAGAGAAAGAACACAAGATTCCGGCGGTGAAAGCGGCCACTCAAAAATGCACCACCGACCAGGACATAGAGGAAGTCAGCGCTTCATTCAATCGCTTCCTGAACATCACCGAGCAGTACTGGGACGGTATAGCCCGTGCCATGCCCAGCATGCAAAATCGGGCTGCGTCCAGGGTTACGGCTTAATGAATAACAGGCCCGGCATAAAAATCGCTTTGGCGGTGATTTTTGTAATCCTTTGCTGGGCCTATTCCCCCATTGGAATCCACATCGGCCTAAAGGCCTATGACCCCGGGCATCTCGCGCTGCTGCGATTTCTCATCGCATCAACGTTCATGGCTGGCGTTGCATTGGTGATGCGTATTTCCCTGCCTCGCCTGAAAGACTTGCCACTGCTGGCGGTGTTGGGGTTCTTTGCCGTCAGCCTGCACCACATAGCCCTGAACAACGGCCAACAAGGTGTTAGCGCGGGAGCCGCCAGCGTACTGGCACAATCCACGCCGCTGTTCAGCACTTTATTGGCACATTTCGCGTTCAAAGATCGGGTCAACGGCTGGCAATGGATCTGTGTGCTATGCGGGCTACTCGGCGCCGCGGTGGTAGTCACCGCAGACCATGGTTTGGGTGAGTTGGACGCGCATGGGCTGTTGATTCTCTTGGCGGCGTTGTCCTGGAGTCTGTATTTCGCCTTGCAAAAACGCCATTCCCATCGTTATGACGGGTTGACGATGGTGTGTTACACCATTTGGTCAGGCACGGTACTGCTGCTTGTTTATGTCCCGGGGCTGTGGAACGAGGCACAAAATGCCTCTACTTCGGTCAACCTGGCGGTGCTCATTCTGGGCATCTTCCCCAGCGCCCTCGCGTACCTCGCGTGGGCATACGTACTGACGCAAAGCAACGTGAGCCGCGCGTCCATTTCGCTTTACCTGATCCCCCCCACAGCGATGTTGATGGCCTCGTTGGTTCTGAGTGAACGCCCATCCGCCATGGTCATCACTGGAACGGCCATTGTGCTGACGAGCGTACTCGCCCTCAATCTGGACCCATCGAAAGCCGCAGTTCCTGCCAACAAAGTTTGAACAGAGGTCGTGACCACCTATGAATGACTCAGAAAACCCGACCCTGACCTATGAACACCACGTATTGATTTGCACCAATCTGCGGCCCGATGGGCGCCGTAGTTGCTCGGGTTCAGGTGCTCATGAACTGCTCAGCGCAGCAAAACGCAAGCTCGCCAAAATGGGTGAACCGGGAACATCACGCGCCAACGCATCGGGCTGCCTGGGCCGCTGCGACCACGGCCCGGTCATGGTGATTTACCCCGCTAATTTGTGGTTCTCGTGCAAGACGCCGCAACAAGTTGAACGCATTCTCGATCAATACATCTTGCACCCCGATCAGCAATTTTGAACAAGGGGCCTTCGGCAGGAATCCACGCCATGACCTGGAAAAATGAAGACATGTGCATCGCCCAGTGGATGCTGGCCGAATACCGAAAACAGAACTTTCTATCGCAAGCCCTCGCGGCGCGGGAGATTCGTCTTATGTTCGGCGAAGCTCATGTATACCAAAACCGCCACGGAAACTGGGCCGTAAACAAGCCGATACTCGAAGCCTTCAAAACACTGACTGCTGAGTACGTGGTATGGAGCCGCAGCTTTCAAATATGGAGGCCAAGAACCGCACAAGATCCGACTGGCACGCGCGTGAGCCGCTGACAAGATACCCCGACGGATGCGATGCGGCAGGATTCCTGGCCTCGCGAAACATCTGAGTGCCCCCCCTCCGCGCCTGCAATGCACTTGAGTCCTGGTTTGAATACTTCGCTGATTTTTTCGGCGCTGGTCATAAGCAACGAACAGACACAAACGGAAAGTGGAGTACTCCATTTCGGAAACGTCCCACAACCAGAATTGAGGCTTTGCGCTAGGGTCGATGCCCCGTGATACGTCGGGGCATTACAAGGAAGAACGAACCATGACAAAAAAGGCCGTTATTGTTTTCAGCGGTGGGCAGGACTCAACCACCTGCTTGATTCAGGCGTTACCGCTTTACGATGAAATCCATTGCATTACGTTCGACTATGGTCAGCGCCACCGCGCGGAAATCGAGGTGGCGCAGCAGCTTTCGAAAGAGCTTGGCGTGACCGTGCACAAGGTGCTGGACACTACGTTATTGAATGAACTGGCAATCAGTAGTTTGACCCGCGATAACATCCCAGTACCCAGTGTGAATAGCTCAGGAGAAAGCCTGCCAAGTACTTTTGTGCCCGGTAGAAATATTCTGTTTTTAACCTTGGCCTCTATTTATGCCTATCAAGTTCGCGCCGAGGCTGTCATCACAGGTGTTTGCGAGACGGATTTCTCTGGCTAACCGGATTGCCGTGACGAATTTGTCAGGGCTCTGCATAAAGCCATTGAGCTGGGCATGGACTACAAACTGCGCATTGAAACGCCGCTCATGTGGTTGAATAAGGCAGAAACATGGGCTCTTGCCGAGCAGCATGGAAAGCTTGAATTGATTCAGCACCAGACACTGACTTGCTACAACGGAATAATTGGGGCTGGATGCGCGAATTGCGATGCGTGCAATCTTCGAGCGAAAGGGCTGAATGAGTTTTTGGAGAACAAGTCGGCGGTTATGAAAAGCTTGGAAAACAAGGGAAAACCTAAACTGTAAAACAGCAGGGGAAGTCAAGCCACTTCCCCTTTTTATATGTCTTAGCTGCTAACCACGCACCTTTTAAACAGGGGCCCGGCTCCAATTTTCTGCTTTTTCTTTCTTGTACATTTAACAGCCACCATTTGTTTACAATCACAAAGAGCCGCATCAGAGTTGAATACCTGTAGTCATGCTTTACTCGAAATCCGTCCTCCACATCCTAGCTGCTGTACAAATGGCAACACCGCAAACAAGATAAACACTCGTTAGATAATGTTTCGCAGTCAAAAAATCTGCAGGACTATCGACAAACTAAATAATTTTCCTACAGAAACAAAGAAGACCGAATGCGTATGATCGGCGTATTCCACACAACCAAAGTCACAAGCTTTCAACAGTGTCTTTTGCGAAAAAGCATGAGCACCCCAAAAGAATCATTTAATTAAGCAAATGTTTAATAGTTTGATTAACTAATTGAAATTTATAACAAACAGCTTTACCGGCTAGAAAACTTAAGTACAGTGACCAACCAGTTCCATTTTATAAAAATTGAATTGGCACTTTCTTAACTCTTGCAGGGAGCATCATCATGAAAAAAAACAAACCTACCTCCCAGGAATCGGCAGACCTTTCATCCGACGATTTATCCAAACTCTCCGAAACCACCGAGCGCACCGTCAGCGCGCGCCTGCGTAATCCAAACCGCCCCGACCCTGTCAGCCATGTGTTCAGCATCAACCCGAACGTCGATACGGAGTCCTTGCTCTGTCACGCCACTGAAACCCTCGCCTCGCTGAATGTGATGACCACCGACCTCGCCTGCGAACTCAAAGGCTCGCGCCGAAACGAGGCATTGGCCATTCAGCAACTGACCGTGCTGGCCGAGTTGATGGTCAACCGGGCCCTGGACATTCTTGACCCTCCCAGTGGGTTGTCTATGGCGCAGTCCAACAGTCACCAATAAGTAAACGCGCTCTCTTACGCAATGGAGGTTTTTTGTCATGGATAGATACATGCCTATCACCGGCATCGATTGCACCATCGCATCGTTGGTGATCGACACCGAAGCACCACTGGATGTGCTGCACGAAACAGCGGCTTACCGCATCCGCACGGCGACCCAGCTGCTTGAAAGTTTCGCGTTTGGCGAGGGCGTTCACAGTGAGCTGGCGCGGGTGTTGGTGACGTCATTGCGCGATGGTTGTGATTTGCTGGATGTCGTCGGGCGACGATTGCAGGGGCAGGTTTCGGCGCAACAAAGAAAATGAGGGCAAGCGCCTGCTGCGTCTTAACGGCATCAGTGGTGGGGAAACCAGCGCTTCCAACATGTGTGAAGACGGCCTCGCGCTTAGCGCAGAGGCCGTTCACACGCTTACTGAGCTTGAATCAACCTGCTTTCAGCAATGCCTGCGCGACCGGCCTGGTCGTCGATAACTTGCAGGCTGTTGCGCGCTTTGATGAGGGGAGCGGGGGTTGACTGAGCCGGGTCACTCTAAACGACAAAGGGCGCCTTTCGGCGCCCCTTCACAAACAGGTTGGCTTGTCATCGCCCTGTACCTGCCTGGCTCTGCGATGGCTGGTTACCCAGGATCCTCAGAGTCTCACAAGCCCCTTTCTGGAACGAGGGGAGTATCGCTCAAAAACATTCAATTCAGGTACTGGCATGTAACTTCAATCCCAAAGCCTTCACGACTTTAAGGATCGTGCCGAACTCTGGATTCCCTTCCCCTGACAGTGCACGGTAAAGGCTTTCCCGGGAGAGTCCCGCATCCCTTGCGACTTGGGTCATGCCGCGAGCCCGCGCAATGGTTCCGAGTGCTTTGGCAATAAACGCTGGGTCATCTCCCGCTTCTTCCATACAAGCGTCAAGGTAATTGGCCATGTCCTCTTCGGTCTTGAGGTACTCGGCAGAGTCCCAGCGAGTGAATTGTTCGGTCATGGGTTTTGCTCCTGCCAAGCTCTTGCAATTAGCCTGGCCTGTTTGATGTCACGTGTTTGGCTGCTTTTGTCACCGCCACAAAGGAGGATGACTAATTGACGACCTTGCTGCATGAAGTAGACCCGATAACCGGGCCCATAATCGATACGGATTTCACTCAATCCTTCTCCAATGGCTTTGACATCGCCAAACTGCCCTTCGGCCATATGGTCGATCCGCACCTGAATCCGCATCCTGGCGCGATTATCGGCCAGTTTCACTAGCCAGCCTGAGAATGTTGAACTTCGAAGAATCTCCGTCATGCGGCGAGTGTAGCTCCTGAGCTACACCTACTCAACCAAGAATTCTGATCAGCAGATTTTCAATCACGCCTTCAATGGCTCAACCTTACGCGTCAACAACTCCACAAACGCCTTGGCCATCGGCGACTTCTGATCCTTGCGCTGCACCAGCCAAACCGCCGACACCGCCGCTGGATCCAGCAACGGTCGATACACCACGCCGTCGATGCGCATCCGCTGATACGACGCCGGCAGCACCGACACCCCCAACCCCGCCGCGACCAACCCGATAATCGTCATCGCCTCGCCAGCCTCTTGCGCAAAGTGCGGGCTGAAACCGGCATCGCGGGCCAGGCTGAGCAATTGGGCGTAGAGACCACTGCCGTAGCTGCGTGGGAAAAATACGAAGGGTTCGAGGGCTAGTGCCGACAGGTACAACCCGTCTTCGCTGCCGTTGACCAAAGGGTCCTTGGAGCTGAGTACCGCCACCAGTGGCTCGCGCATTAGCTCCACGACACTGAGGGAATCCGGCAACCCCAACGGCCGCATGATGCCGACCTCGATCGACTCGTCGACCAACGCATCCGCGACCTGGGTGCTGCTCATTTCCCGCAGGTTCAGGTGCACCGCCGGGAAGCGCTGGCGAAATGAAAAAATCGCCTGGGGGATGGTCGAATTGAACGGTGCCGACGAGGTGAAGCCGATCTTCAGCTCCCCCAACTCTCCAAGTTGCGCACGCCGCGCCACATCAGCGGCTTTGTCGACCTGCGCCAGCGCCAATCGCGCCTCTTGCAGAAACAACCGACCGGCCTCGCTGAGCTCGACCCGACGATTGGTTCGCTCGAACAATCGTGCGCCAACCTCAGCCTCCAGTGCCTGAATCTGCTGACTCAACGGCGGTTGTGAGATACCCAGCACTTGAGCGGCGCGGCCGAAGTGCAGTTCTTCGGCGACGGCGACGAAGTAGCGCAGATGACGCAATTCCATGAAAACCCCATTAGGTCGTAAAAGCTCTCAAACAGGTCGAACAATATATTGGATTGAATCATTAGGCAGCTATATGCTTTTTTCATTGCCTGACCGGCTGCGCCCTCTGAGGTCCATCGTGAAAACTGCTGTCGCCCCTCTTGCCCACGAAGTTCAGCCCGCTGCGGCGGACGATGTCGTCGCCGAGCTGAAAGAGATTTACATCGAAAAAGGCACGCCGATGTTCATGCGCACGGTGCTGGCGCTGTTCTCCGGCGGCTTCGCAACCTTCGCGCTGCTGTACTGCGTGCAACCGATGATGCCGCTGCTGTCTCACGAGTACTCGATCAACGCGGCGCAGAGCAGCCTGATCCTGTCGGTCGCTACCGGCATGCTTGCCATTGGTCTGCTGATCACCGGTCCGATCTCCGACCGTGTCGGACGCAAACCCGTCATGGTCGCCGCGTTGTTCGCTGCCGCGCTGTGCACCATGGCCAGCGCAATGATGCCGAGTTGGGAAGGCGTGTTGATCATGCGCGCGCTGATCGGCTTGTCGTTGAGCGGCTTGGCAGCGGTCGCCATGACTTACCTGAGCGAAGAGATCCACCCGCAGCACATTGGCCTGGCCATGGGCTTATACATTGGCGGCAACGCGATTGGCGGCATGTGCGGACGCTTGATCACCGGGGTGCTGATCGACTTCGTCAGCTGGCACACGGCAATGCTGGTGATTGGCGGTCTGGCGCTGATTGCCGCAGCGGTGTTCTGGAAGATTCTCCCCGAGTCGCGCAACTTCCGCGCCCGCTCGCTGCACCCGCGCAGCTTGATCGACGGCTTCACCATGCACTTTCGCGACGCCGGTTTGCCGTTGTTGTTTCTTGAAGCCTTTGTGCTGATGGGCGCGTTCGTCACGCTGTTCAACTACATCGGTTACCGACTGCTGGCGGAGCCGTATCACATGGAGCAAGCCTTCGTTGGACTGCTCTCGGTGGTGTACCTGTCAGGGATCTACAGCTCGGCGAAAATCGGTTCGCTGGCTGACAAGCTCGGGCGCCGCAAAGTGCTTTGGGCGACCATTGTGCTGATGCTCGCCGGCCTTGCCCTGACCATGTTTACCCCACTGCCGGTGGTGATCATCGGCATGCTGGTCTTTACCTTTGGCTTCTTTGCCGCGCATTCCGTGGCCAGCAGCTGGATCGGGCGTCGGGCGATCAAGGCCAAGGGGCAGGCATCATCGTTGTATCTGTTTAGCTATTACGCCGGATCGAGCATTGCCGGGACGGCGGGTGGGGTGTTCTGGCATTTGGGCGGGTGGAACGGGATTGGCTTGTTCATTGGTGCGCTGTTGTTGGTGGCGCTGTTGGTGGCGTTGAAGCTGGCGAAGTTGCCGCCGTTGGGCGGAGTCAAAGCCTGACGCATAACCCATGTAGGAGTGAGCCTGCTCGCGATAGCGGAGTGTCAGCCAATACATTCAGCGACTGATTTACCGCTATCGCGAGCAGGCTCACTCCTACATTTGATCCGCGCTCGATATTGGATCGTGCAAACAAAAACGCCCGGCATTAGCCGGGCGTTTTCAGTATCGGACGACGATCACTCGTGATACTGCGCCGACAACTCATGCACCGCGCGCAGGAAGGCACCCGCATGTTCCGGATCAACTTCCGGCGTGATGCCATGGCCGAGGTTGAACACGTGGCCACTGCCTTTGCCGTAGCTGGCGAGAATGCGGCCGACTTCGGTGCGAATGGCTTCCGGTTTGGCGTACAGCACGGTTGGGTCCATGTTGCCTTGCAGGGCGACTTTGCTGCCAACGCGATCCCGGGCGCTGCCGATGTCGCAGGTCCAGTCCAGGCCCAGTGCATCAGCGCCGGCATCGGCGATGCTTTCCAGCCACAGGCCGCCGTTCTTGGTGAACAGGATGACCGGAACCTTGCGGCCTTCGTGTTCGCGGATCAGGCCGTTGACGATTTTTTTCATGTAGGCCAGGGAGAATTCCTGGTACGCCGCCGCCGAGAGACTGCCGCCCCAGCTGTCGAAGATCTGCACCGCTTGCGCACCCGCCATGATCTGGCCGTTGAGGTAGCTGGTGACCGTCTGCGCGAGCTTGTCCAGCAACAGGTGCAAGGCTTGCGGGTTGTCGTAGAGCATGGTTTTGGTCTTGCGGTAGTCTTTCGACGAGCCGCCTTCAACCATGTAGGTAGCCAGGGTCCATGGGCTGCCGGCAAAGCCGATCAGCGGCACGCGGCCGTTCAGTTCGCGGCGGATGGTGCTGACCGCGTCCATGACGTAGCCGAGGTCTTTGTGCGGATCCGGGATCGGCAGGGCTTCGATGTCGGCCATTGTGCTGACGACTTTCTTGAAGCGCGGACCTTCACCAGTTTCGAAGTACAGGCCTTGGCCCATGGCATCCGGGATGGTGAGGATGTCGGAGAAGAGGATCGCCGCGTCCAGTTGTGGATAGCGGTCGAGCGGCTGCATCGTGACTTCGCAAGCGAACTCCGGGTTCATGCACAGGCTCATGAAGTCACCGGCCTTGGCACGGCTGGCGCGGTATTCCGGCAGGTAGCGACCGGCTTGACGCATCATCCACACAGGGGTGACGTCCACGGGTTGCTTGAGCAGGGCGCGAAGGAAACGGTCGTTCTTCAGGGCAGTCATGTCGGCATCCGGAAAAAAAGTGCGGGCATTTTCTCAGAGCCGGGCGCAAAAGGCACGGTTGCAGGTCAGCCTTTTGTCTATCGGGTCAATTGGTCGCGGGGGAAACACGGAATTCAGCAACACCACGAAACAACTGTGGGAGCGAGCCTGCTCGCGAAGAGGGCTTCGCAGTCAACATCTCTGTTGGCTGATCCACCGCTTTCGCGAGCAGGCTCGCTCCCACATTTTGATCGCATTCCAGTTTTGGAAAGTGATCAGACGCCCAGGTAATCCAGGATCCCTTCGGCGGCATTGCGGCCTTCGAAGATCGCGGTCACCACCAGGTCAGAACCGCGAACCATATCGCCGCCGGCGAAAATTTTCGGGTTGCTGGTCTGGTGCTTGTATTTACCTTGTTCCGGAGCCACAACGCGGCCCTGGCTGTCGGTCTGGATGTCGAACTGTTCGAACCACGGCGCCGGGCTTGGACGGAAACCGAAGGCGATGACCACGGCGTCAGCCGGGATGATCTCTTCGGAACCCGGGATCGGCTCGGGGCTGCGACGGCCACGGGCGTCCGGTGCACCGAGACGGGTCTCGACCACTTTCACGCCTTCGACGCGGTCTTCACCGACAATGGCAATCGGCTGGCGGTTGTAGAGGAATTTCACGCCTTCTTCCTTGGCGTTCTTCACCTCTTTGCGCGAGCCCGGCATGTTCGCTTCGTCACGACGATAAGCACAGGTCACCGACTTGGCACCCTGGCGAATCGAAGTACGGTTGCAGTCCATCGCCGTGTCGCCGCCGCCCAGTACCACGACCTTTTTGCCTTTCATGTCGACGAAATCTTCCGGCGACTTTTCAAAGCCCAGGTTGCGGTTGACGTTGGCAATCAGGAAGTCGAGCGCGTCATGCACGCCCGGCAGGTCCTCACCGGCAAAGCCGCCCTTCATATAGGTGTAGGTGCCCATGCCCATGAACACGGCATCGTACTCTTCGAGCAGTTGCTCGACGGTCACGTCCTTGCCCACTTCGGTGTTCAGGCGGAACTCGATGCCCATGCCGGTAAAGACTTCGCGGCGATTGCTCAGCACGGTCTTTTCCAGCTTGAACTCGGGGATACCGAAGGTCAGCAAGCCACCGATTTCCGGGTTCTTGTCGAACACCACCGGGGTCACACCACCGCGAACCAGCACGTCCGCACAGCCCAGACCTGCCGGGCCGGCGCCGATGATCGCGACACGCTTGCCGGTCGGCTTGACCTTGGACATGTCCGGGCGCCAGCCCATGGCGAACGCGGTGTCGGTGATGTACTTCTCCACCGAACCGATGGTCACCGCGCCGAAGCCGTCGTTAAGGGTGCAGGCACCCTCGCACAGACGGTCCTGCGGGCACACCCGGCCGCAGACTTCCGGCAGGGTGTTGGTCTGGTGCGACAGCTCGGCGGCCTGGAGGATGTTGCCCTCGGCCACCAGTTTCAGCCAGTTTGGAATGAAGTTGTGCACCGGGCACTTCCATTCGCAATACGGGTTACCGCAACCCAGGCAGCGGTGGGCCTGATCGGCCGAATGCTGGGGTTTGAAGGGTTCGTAGATTTCCACGAACTCTTTCTTGCGTTGACGCAACAGTTTCTTCTTCGGATCTTTGCGCCCGACATCGATGAATTGGAAGTCGTTGCTGAGACGTTCGGCCATCTTCAAAACCTCGTACACGACAGCCTCAAGCTACAAGCTTCAAGCTGCAAGAAAATCAAATTAATCCGCCGCACCGCGCATTGCTTCAAGCTTGACGCTTGAAGCCTGCGACTTGCCGCTGCGTCGTTTATTGCGGACTCGCACGAGTACTGGAGAGCAACGTTTTCAAGCTCGCCGCCTTAGGTTTGACGAGCCAGAAACGACGCAAATAGTCATCGAGGTTTTCAGCGAGGTTACGACCCCATTCGCTGTCGGTTTCCTCGACGTATTCGTTCAGCACGCGTTGCAGGTGGCTGCGATAGGCTTCCATCGCTTCACCGCTGATCCGCTGGATTTCCACCAGTTCGTGGTTGACCCGGTCAACGAAGCTGTTGTCCTGGTCGAGCACGTAGGCGAAACCGCCGGTCATGCCTGAGCCGAAGTTGTAACCGGTCTTGCCCAGGACGCAAACGAAACCACCGGTCATGTACTCGCAGCAGTGATCGCCCGTGCCTTCCACAACCGTGTGGGCACCGGAGTTACGCACGGCAAAACGCTCGCCCGCGGTGCCGGCGGCGAACAGCTTGCCGCCCGTGGCGCCGTACAGGCAGGTGTTGCCGATGATGGCACTGTCCTGAGTCTTGTAGACGCTGCCCTTCGGCGGAACGATGACCAGTTTGCCGCCGGTCATGCCTTTGCCGACGTAGTCGTTGGCGTCGCCTTCCAGATACATATTCAGGCCACCAGCGTTCCACACACCGAAGCTCTGACCGGCCGTGCCTTTGAAGCGGAAGGTGATTGGCGCGTTCGCCATGCCTTGGTTGCCGTGCTTGCGGGCAATTTCACCGGAGATCCGTGCGCCGATGGAACGGTCGCAGTTGCAGATGTCCAGAGCGAAGTCGGCGCCGCTCATGTCGTTGATCGCCGAGGTGGCCAAGTCGACCATTTTCTCGGCCAGCAGGCCTTTGTCGAACGGCGGGTTGCGGTCCACCTGGCAGAATTGAGGCTTGTCTGCCGGGATGTGATCGCTGCCGAGCAACGGGGTCAGGTCCAGGTGTTGCTGCTTGGCGGTCTGGCCTTCGAGGACTTCCAGCAGATCGGTACGACCGATCAGCTCTTCGAGGGAACGCACGCCGAGCTTGGCCAGCCACTCACGGGTTTCTTCGGCGACGTAGGTGAAGAAATTCACCACCATGTCGACGGTGCCGATGTAGTGATCCTTGCGCAGCTTCTCGTTCTGGGTCGCAACGCCGGTGGCGCAGTTGTTCAGGTGGCAAATACGCAGGTATTTGCAGCCCAGCGCGATCATTGGCGCGGTGCCAAAGCCGAAGCTTTCAGCGCCGAGGATGGCCGCCTTGATCACGTCGAGGCCGGTTTTCAGGCCGCCGTCGGTCTGCACCCGGACTTTGCCGCGCAGGTCGTTGCCGCGCAGGGTCTGGTGGGTTTCAGCCAGGCCGAGTTCCCACGGAGCGCCCGCGTATTTGATCGAGGTCAGCGGCGATGCGCCGGTGCCGCCGTCGTAGCCGGAGATGGTGATCAAGTCCGCATAGGCCTTGGCCACACCGGCGGCGATGGTGCCGACGCCCGCTTCTGCAACCAGCTTCACCGAAACCAGCGCCTTGGGGTTGACTTGTTTGAGGTCGAAAATCAGCTGCGACAAGTCTTCAATCGAGTAGATGTCGTGGTGCGGCGGTGGCGAAATCAGGGTCACGCCCGGCACTGCGTAACGCAGCTTGGCGATCAGACCGTTGACCTTGCCGCCTGGCAGCTGACCACCTTCGCCGGGCTTGGCGCCCTGAGCGACTTTGATCTGCAGCACTTCAGCGTTGACCAGGTATTCCGGGGTCACACCAAAGCGGCCAGTCGCGACCTGCTTGATTTTCGAGCTCTTGATGGTGCCGTAGCGTGCTGGATCTTCGCCGCCTTCACCGGAGTTGGAACGCGCACCGAGGCGATTCATGGCTTCGGCCAGGGCTTCGTGAGCTTCCGGCGACAGCGCGCCCAGCGAGATACCCGCGGAGTCGAAGCGCTTGAGCACCGACTCCAGCGGCTCGATTTCGCTGATGTCGAGCGGCGTGTCGAGGGTTTTGACCTTGAACATGTCGCGGATCATCGACACTGGACGGTTGTCCACCAACGATGTGTATTCCTTGAACTTGCTGTAGTCGCCCTGCTGCACAGCAGCTTGCAGGGTGTTGACCACGTCAGGGTTGTAGGCGTGATATTCGCCACCGTGGACGAACTTCAGCAGGCCGCCTTGCTGGATCGGCTTGCGCGGGCTCCAGGCTTCGGCAGCCAGGGCTTTCTGCTCGGCTTCGATGTCGACGAAGCGCGCACCCTTGATGCGGCTCGGCACACCACGGAAGCTCAGTTCGCACACTTCCTCGGACAAGCCGATGGCTTCGAACAACTGCGCGCCGCGATACGACGTGATGGTCGAAATGCCCATCTTCGACAGGATCTTCAGCAGGCCCTTGGTGATGCCTTTACGGTAGTTCTTGAACACCTCATAGAGGTCGCCCAGCACTTCACCGGTACGAATCAGGTCGCCCAGCACTTCGTAAGCCAGGAACGGGTACACCGCCGAAGCGCCGAAACCGATCAGCACGGCAAAGTGATGCGGGTCACGTGCGGTCGCGGTTTCCACGAGAATGTTGGAGTCGCAACGCAGGCCTTTTTCGGTCAGGCGGTGGTGCACCGCGCCGGTGGCGAGCGAAGCGTGGATCGGCAACTTGCCCGGGGCAATGTGACGGTCACTCAACACAACCTGGGTACGACCGGCGCGCACGGCTTCTTCAGCCTGATCGGCAACGTTGCGGATCGCCGCTTCCAGGCCGACGCTTTCGTCGTAGTTCAGATCGATGATCGCGCGCTCGAAGCCCGGACGATCGAGGTTCATCAGCGAGCGCCACTTGGCCGGGGAAATGACCGGCGAGCTGAGGATCACGCGCGAAGCGTGTTCCGGCGACTCCTGGAAGATGTTGCGCTCGGCACCGAGGCAGATCTCCAGCGACATGACGATGGCTTCACGCAGCGGGTCGATCGGCGGGTTGGTGACCTGCGCGAACTGCTGGCGGAAATAGTCGTACGGCGTACGCACGCGCTGAGACAGCACGGCCATCGGCGTATCGTCGCCCATCGAGCCGACTGCTTCGTAGCCTTGCTCGCCGAGCGGACGCAGCACCTGATCACGTTCTTCGAAAGTGACCTGGTACATCTTCATGTACTGCTTGAGCTGGTCGACGTCGTAGAAAGCCGAACCGTGGTCGTTGTCTTCCATGGTCGCCTGGATGCGCAGGGCATTCTTGCGCAGCCATTGCTTGTACGGATGACGGGACTTCAGGCGGTTGTCGATCGCATCGGTGTCGAGGATCTGGCCGGTTTCGGTGTCCACTGCAAAGATCTGGCCCGGGCCAACTCGGCCCTTGGCGATCACGTCTTCAGGCTGGTAGTTCCAGACACCGATTTCCGAGGCCAGGGTGATGAACCCGTTTTTGGTGGTAACCCAACGGGCTGGACGCAGACCGTTACGGTCGAGCAGGCACACGGCGTAGCGACCATCGGTCATGACCACGCCAGCCGGGCCGTCCCACGGCTCCATGTGCATCGAGTTGTACTCGTAGAACGCACGCAGATCCGGGTCCATGGTTTCGACGTTCTGCCACGCAGGCGGAATGATCATCCGCACGCCACGGAACAGATCGATGCCACCGGTGACCATCAGTTCGAGCATGTTGTCCATGCTGGAGGAGTCGGAACCGACGCGGTTGACCAGCGGGCCGAGTTCTTCCAGGTCCATCAGATCGTTGGTGAACTTGGTGCGACGGGCCACGGCCCAGTTGCGGTTGCCGGTGATGGTGTTGATCTCGCCGTTGTGCGCCAGGAAGCGGAACGGTTGAGCCAGCGGCCATTTCGGCAGGGTGTTGGTGGAGAAGCGCTGGTGGAACACGCAAATCGAGGTTTGCAGGCGCTCATCGCTGAGGTCTGGATAGAAGGCGGTCAAGTCCGCCGGCATCATCAGGCCTTTATAAATGATGGTCTTGTGCGAAAAGCTGCAGATGTAGTGATCGGTGTCGGCGGCGTTGGCCACGGACGAGCGACGACGGGAGGTGAACAGCTTGATCGCCATGTCCTGATCGCTCAGGCCTTCACCCCCGATGAACACTTGTTCGATCTGCGGCAGGCGCTCGAGGGCCAGACGGCCGAGGACACTGGTGTCGATCGGCACTTTGCGCCAGCCGACGAGGTTCAGGCCGGCAGCCAGGATCTCGCGGTTCATGTTCTCGCGAGCGGCTTCGGCTTTGACCGGGTCCTGGTTGAAGAAAACCATGCCCACGGCGTATTGCTTGGGCAGTTCAACACCGAAGGTTTCCTGGGCGATGGCTCGCAGGAACACGTCCGGCTTTTGAATCAGCAGACCGCAACCGTCACCGGTCTTGCCGTCGGCATTAATCCCACCGCGGTGGGTCATGCAGGTCAGGGCCTCGATGGCCGTTTGCAAAAGGGTATGACTGGGCTCGCCCTGCATATGGGCTATCAGGCCGAAACCGCAGTTATCCTTGAATTCATCTGGTTGGTACAGACCTGCTTTCATAGACACTTTCTCACCAGGCTGCCTCTTGTCGAGGCAAATTTCTTTTCAATTCAATCAGTTACCATCCGCGCCGAACGTATGCCAGCTTTGCGGGGGCAAAAGGGAGGTCATTGTACACACCGACACTTACGCTCACAAATTTGACGACGAACTGTCGCAAATCCATGTCGCATTTGTGAAAGGTTTAAAGCGATCCGCTGTGCTAGTCAAAATTTTTTTTTAATTTTGACCGCAACGACTCAAAGACTACTGTAACGCAGACACCACAAGGCACGCAGTCTTGGGAGACGGCATGCGCTTGTAGAAATTTTGAGGTGCCGGGAGAGGCGGCCTGGGTAAGGCCGCCGAATCATCAGCGAGTTGTTGCCAGTTCCTGTTGGACGCTGGCGACAGTGCGTGGCCAAGGTTTACCAGCCTGAACCTTCGCTGGCAAGGCCTTGATAGCGGTAACGGCTGCATCGCGACTGGCGAAGTTACCGTAGGTGATGACGTAAAGCGGCTTGCCGTTGAGCACTTTCTTGAAATAACGGTACTCGCCGCCCTGCTCCTTCACGAAGTTTTGCGCAGACGTTTCCGAGCTGGTGCCGAGAATCTGCACCACGTAATTGCTTGTAGGTTGCCCAGCGTACCAGGTTCCGCCAGCGGCCTTGGCTGCGGGTGCTGGCTTGGCGGCAGCCGCCA
>NZ_AKJS01000029.1 GCF_000282215.1 Pseudomonas sp. GM21 | reverse complement strand
GCGGCAGCGGCAGCAGCCATGGCGTTGGCGACGTTATGCGTACCGAGCAGGTTCAGTTGAACGCGCTCCACCCCATCAGGCGTGTGCAGGTTGAACGCCGGGCAGCCGCGAGCATCGCGGTCCAGGTCACTGGCGTAGAAGTCGGCACTGAGATTGCTCAGGGCAAACGACAGCACTTTGCGACCGGCCGCGCGAGCCTTCCAGATTTCAAAGGCCTTGTCGTCGAGATTAAGAACGGCGATGCCATCGGCCTCGAGCCCTTCAATAATTTCGCCTTTGGCTTCAACGATTTTTTCCGGCCCGCCAAACTCACCAACGTGGGCGGTACCGGCGTTGTTGAGGATGGCCACATGAGGTTTGGTCATGCCCACGGTGTAGGCAATTTCGCCAAGGCGCGAGGCACCGAGTTCGATCACAGCAGCGGTGTGTTCCGGCGCGAGTTCGAGTAAGGTCAGCGGCACGCCGAGGTCGTTGTTCAGGTTGCCACGGGTGGCCAATACCGGACCGCGCGTGCGCAGGATACTGGCGAGCATTTCCTTGACCGTGGTCTTGCCACTGGAACCGGTGATGGCCGCGACAGGGTTGGTGAACCCGGCACGGTTCAGTGCGCCCAGTTGACCGAGCGCCTGACGGGTGTCTTTGACCAGTAGTTGTGGCATTGCGCTGTCGGCGACTTCGCGCTCGACCAACGCAGCGACGGCACCTTTGGCCGCGACGTCGTTCAAGTAGTCGTGACCGTCGAAGCGCGGACCGGTCAGGGCAATAAATAGTTGGCCGGGCTGGATCGCGCGGCTGTCAATGCTGACGCCTTCGAACGTGGCGTCCGCAGCAATCAGGCGAGCATTCAGCGCGCCGGTCAGTTCGCTCAGTTTCAAGGCTTTAAGCATGGGCCACCTCCCACGCGCTCAGGGCATGATCGGCCTCGACCAGATCGGAGAAGGCGTGACGCTCGCCGTTGATTTCCTGATAGTCCTCATGACCTTTACCGGCCAGCACAATCACGTCATCCACCGAAGCGCCGGCGATCAACTGGGCAATCGCCTGGCCACGGCCAGCCACGAAAGTCACTTTATCCACAGCCTTGAAACCGGCGCGGATGTCATCGAAGATCACAGCCGGGTCTTCGGTGCGCGGATTGTCATCGGTCACCAGCACGCCGTCGGCCAGACGTTCAACCACTTCAGCCATCAGCGGACGCTTGCCGCGATCACGATCGCCGCCGCAGCCGAACAGGCACAGCAAGCGACCTTTGGCGTGTGGACGCAGGGCCATCAGGACTTTTTCGAGCGCGTCCGGAGTGTGCGCGTAATCGACCACCACCAGCGGCTGAGTACCGCCACCCAGGCGCTGCATGCGACCGGCCGGGCCTTCGAGCTTCGGCAGGACGTGGAGGATTTCGTCCAGCGCATAGTCCAGACCGAGCAAGGCGCCGACGGCGGCCAGCACATTGCTCAGGTTGAAGCGACCGAGCAAGGTGCTGCGCAAATGGTGCTCGCCCTGAGGCGTGACCAACGTAGCGCGCACGCCTTCATCGTCGAAATGCGCTTCACGGCAATACAAGTAGGCGCTGGTGTCTTCCAGACTGTAGGTGATCAAACGCGACTCACACTTTTCGGCGGCCAGTTGGCGGCCGAATTCGTCGTCCAGGTTCACCACCCGGCACTTCAAATCGTTCCAGGCAAACAGCTTGGCCTTGGCTTCGCCGTAGGCCTGCATGGTGCCGTGGTAATCGAGGTGATCGCGGGACAGGTTGGTCATCACCGCCACGTCAAACGCCAGTGCGGTCACGCGGCCCTGATCCAGACCATGAGAAGAGACTTCCATGGCAACGGCTTTGGCGCCGGCCTTTTTCAGGTCGGCCAGGGTCGCTTGCACGGCGATCGGGTTCGGTGTGGTGTGCAAGCCGCTTTCCAGCGCGCCGTAGAAACCGGAGCCCAGCGTGCCGACGATGCCACAGTGCTGACCCAGAAGATCGAGCGCCTGTGCCACCAGTTGAGTCACGCTGGTTTTGCCATTGGTGCCGGTCACGCCAATCAGATTCAAGTGACGGCTCGGCTCGCCATAAAAGCGTCCGGCGATGTCCGACAGTTGCGCCGCCAGGCCTTTGACCGGAATCAGCGGGACCTCGGTGATCGGCAATACAGTCGCACCTTCGACTTCATAAGCCACGGCGGCAGCGCCGCGTTGCAGGGCATCGGCGATGTGCGCGCGACCGTCGAAGCGCCCGCCCGGGACGGCGAGAAACAGGTCGCCAGCGCGCACGTTGCGGCTGTCGAGCGCCAATTCGCGGATCAGCAGATCGCGACCGGCGTGGGCAAAAATCTTGTTCAGACTCAGAGACATCAGCCGCGCCCTCCATTGGCTTTCAGCGGTACGACGGGAGTTGCATTCGCAGTTTCAGTCGGTGGCAGGTTGTCCGGCGTAATGTTCATCAGGCGCAGTGTCCCGGACATCACCTTGCTGAACACTGGCGCCGAGACCAGACCACCGAAGTATCCGGCCTTGGTCGGTTCATCGATAACCACGACGATGGCGTAACGCGGATCGCTCATCGGTCCGAAGCCTGCGAACAGCGAGCGGTAAGAGTTCTCGGCGTAGCCTTTGCTGCCGACAGAGGTCTTGCGCGCAGTACCCGACTTGCCAGCCACGTGATACGCCGGCACTTGCGCACGGAAGACACCGCGCGGCGCTTCGATCACTTGGGTCAGCATGGTTTGCATGGTTTTCGAGACGGCTTCCGGCAGCACCTGCGTGGTCTGCGGCGCCTTGTCGGTTTTGATCAGGGTCAAGGGTGCGAGGCGACCGTCGTTGGCCAGCGCCGAGAAGGCGTGGACCAGTTGAATCGCAGTCACGGAAACCCCGTAGCCGTAGGACAGCGTGGCGGTTTCAGCCTTGCGCCATTCGCGGTAGTTCGGCAGATTGCCGACGCGCTCGCCCGGGAAGCCGAGACCGGTGTCCTGGCCGAGGCCAAGTTTTTGCGCCAGACGGTAAATCGTCTCGCCGCCGATATCGAACGCGACCTTGCTCATGCCGACGTTACTGGAATTGATCAGGATGCCGGTCAGGTCGAGTACCGGACCTTCGGTCTTCGATACGTCCTTGATGGTGTACTTGCCAATCTGCAAGGAGCCTGGATACACCTCGACGGTATCGCTGGGTTTCCAGCGCCCGGTTTCAATCGCGGCGCTCATGGAAACGGCTTTCATGGTCGAACCCGGCTCGAACACGTCGATCATCGCGCGGTTACGCATCATCGCCGGCTGCAGGTTGCGACGGTTATTCGGGTTGTAGGTCGGCTGGTTGACCATGGCCAGGATCTCGCCGGTCTTCACATCCATGATCACCAGGCTGCCCGCCTTGGCGCCGTTCTCGATGATCGCGTTACGCAGTTCGCGGTTGGCCAGGTATTGCAGGCGCAGGTCAATGGACAACGCCAAGGGCTTGCCGGCCTTGGCGTTTTTGGTGACCTGGACATCCTTGATCAGCCTTCCGCGCCGATCCTTGATGACTTGACGCTTGCCGGGGACCCCGGCGAGCCATTCGTCATAGGCCAGTTCGACCCCTTCTCGACCGTGGTCATCGATGTCGGTGAATCCAACCATGTGCGCGGTGACTTCACCGGCCGGGTAAAAACGCCGGAATTCTTCAATGCCGTAGACGCCCGGTACTTTCAGGTCGAGCACGGACTGGCCCTGCTCCGGAGTCAGCCCGCGAACCAGGTAAATGAATTCTTTGTTGGCCTGGGCTTCGAGACGTTCAGCCAGGGCTTTGGGGTCCTGACCCAGGGCAGCCGCCAGTGCCGGCCACTTCTCTTTGGCCGTTTGCATTTCCTTGGCGTTGGCCCACAGCGTGGTGACCGGGGTACTCACGGCCAAAGGCTCGCCGTTACGGTCGGTGATCAGGCCACGGTGCGCCGGAATCGGAATATGACGAACGCTGCGCGCATCGCCCTGACCTTTAAGGAAGGCCCGGTCGACGACTTGCAGATCGATGATGCGCCAGGAAATCGCCGCGACCATGATGCCGAGCAAACCCACGACCACGCGAAAACGCCATGGGAACATTGCGCCTTCGAGTTTCATCATGGCGCCACCATCTTCACTTCAGCTGCGCCTGGAATGCGCATCTTCAGCTGTTCGGAGGCCAGCACTTCAATACGGCTATGGGCGGTCCAGGTGCTCTGCTCAAGGATCAAACGACCCCACTCGGCCTGCGCCTTGTCGCGCACGCTCAACTCGTTATACAGCGAGTTCAACAGTTGACGGTTCCAGTGAGCGCTGTACGACACGCCGATCGCTGAAACGAGCACGCCGGCAAACAACAGCAGCATGAAAAAGCTTCCGCCGGGCAGTGGCTTGGCGAAAAGCTTGCTCACCGCAGCTTCTCCGCCACGCGCATGACGGCGCTACGGGAACGTGGGTTGGCTTTGAGTTCGGCGTCGGAGGCCGTCTGCGCTTTGCCATGGACTTTGATTTTCGGTTCGAACGCAACGTGGCGAACCGGCAAGTTGCGCGGCAGGTTGTCGGCTTCGCCTTTAACCAGCTTGCGCATGAACAATTTGACGATGCGATCTTCCAGGGAGTGGAAGCTGATAACGACCAGACGGCCGCCGACTTCCAGGCATTCGAGTGCGGCTTCGAGACCGGCTTCCAGATCGCCCAGTTCGTTGTTGACATGAATTCGCAGACCCTGGAACGCACGGGTCGCCGGGTTCTTGCCTTTTTCCCACGCCGGGTTGGCGACTTTCAGGACTTCGGCCAGATCAGCGGTGCGTTCGAACGGCTTGATGTCGCGGCGCTCGGCCACGGCTCGGGCCATGCGACCGGAGAACCGTTCTTCACCGTATTCCTTGAACACGCGGGCGATTTCTTCCGCCGGTGCGGTGTTGACGAACTCCGCAGCACTGATCCCACGGGAAGGGTCCATGCGCATGTCCAGCGGGCCGTCATTGAGGAAGCTGAAGCCGCGCTCAGGGTCGTCGAGCTGCGGCGAAGACACGCCGAGGTCGAGCAAAACGCCGCTGACCTTGCCCGCCAGGCCGCGCTCGGCGACTTCCGAACCCAGCTCGGCAAAGCTGCGCTGCACAACGACAAAGCGGCCGTCTTCGGCCGCTAGCGTCTGCCCGGTGGCAATTGCTTGAGGATCTTTATCAAATCCGAGCAACCGACCATCAGGCCCCAGCTGGCTCAAGATCAGCCGGCTGTGCCCGCCGCGCCCGAACGTGCCGTCCAGATAGCAGCCATCAGGACGTACGGCGAGAGCCTCGACGGCTTCGTCAAGCAGCACGGTGATGTGGTTAAAGCCGCTATCAATAGTCACAGGATCAAATCACGCAGTTCATCAGGCATGGCGCCCGGTTGTTGAATAGCAGCCAGGTCAGCGGCAGAAACCGCATCCCAGGCATCCTCGTCCCATAATTGGAACTTGTTCAGTTGGCCTACCAACATCGCGCGCTTATCCAACTTGGCATATTCACGAAGACGCGGTGGAACCAGAAAACGACCACTGCCATCGAGTTCGAGGTCGACGGCATTACCAATCAGCAAACGTTGCAGGCGGCGGTTCTCTTCGCGAAGCGAAGGCAGTGCGCGCAGTTTGGTTTCAATAACTTCCCACTCATCGAGGGGGTAAACACACAAACATGGATCAACGGCGTCGATTGTGACGATTAACTGCCCGGAACTACGCGAAACGAGCTCGTCACGGTACCGGCTCGGCATGGCGAGACGGCCCTTTGCATCGAGACTGATAGCGTTAGCTCCGCGAAACACGTCAGCGTTTCTCCAAATTTTAGCGTTTTACGTTCAAAAAACCCACTTCATGCCACTTTCCGCCACTTGCGCACACTATAGGAATGCGGCCACCGCACCGTCAAGGCGCGGATTAAAGGAAAACCCTTACAGAACTGAGATTTAGGAGCGTAGGAGGGGGTGATACGGAAATCTGACGTGTCATTGCACCCAATAACTTGAGACAACTCAGATGGCTGCGCTCGAAAGTTAAAGTAGTTTGTTAAGAGTAAGATTTTTTTGGTCTTACGAAAGTGCTTCTGCTGATGATTCTGAAAGGAGGGGAAATGCAATCACCAGCGCCCTGCTCAAAGATTCAAACAGGGAGGAAAAAAAGGTGGAGAGTCGATCTGTAAGCCGGGTTCTGTCTTGAACAGTCATTCGTCTACGATGGCCATCACTGGACATCTTTAGCAACCTACCCGGTCCCAGCGCGGGCCACGCCTTGGGACCCTATTTGGTCTTGCTCCAAGTGGGGTTTACCTAGCCACGAACTGTTGCCAGACGTGCGGTGCGCTCTTACCGCACCTTTTCACCCTTACCGGCGCCGAAGCGCTTAGGCGGTTATTTTCTGTGGCACTTTCCGTAGGCTCACGCCTCCCAGGCATTACCTGGCACTTCGCCCTGTGGAGCCCGGACTTTCCTCCCCCCCCTAATTTTCATAGAGGGCAGCGACTGTCCGATCGACTCTCCGCCGCGAAGGTTAACGGCAGAGCGGCCGAAGAACAAGCGCTAAACGCCTTTGACCCCTCCAGCACGTCGGGTTTTACTCGCCCTTCTGTTTATCGAGAGCGACCTGATACAGCACATTCTTGCGCTCGCCAGTGATTTGCGCGGCCAAGGCGGCCGCACGCTTGAGCGGCATCTCTTCGAGCAACAGGTTGAGGATGCGCATCGCTTCGCTACTGACCGCATCTTCGGTCTCGGGCGCGGCCCAGCCAGCCACCAGCACCACACACTCACCGCGCTGCTGATTACTGTCCGACTCGACGAACTCGCGCAATTGGGCCAATGGCAGGCCTTTGAGGGTTTCGAAGGTTTTAGTGATCTCACGAGCCAGCAACGCCTGACGCTCGCCGCCGAATACCAGCTCCATGTCTTGCAGACATTCAAGAATGCGGTGCGGAGCCTCGTAGAAAATCAGCGTGCGCGGCTCTTCCTTTACCAGCTCAAGACGAGCCCGGCGACCGACCGCCTTGGCCGGCAGGAAGCCCTCGAAGATAAACCGGTCGGATGGCAAACCCGCCGCCGACAGCGCCGCGATCAACGCGCAGGCTCCCGGCACTGGCACCACATTGATCCCCGCAGCACGGGCCTGACGCACCAAGTGATAACCGGGATCGGAAATCAACGGAGTGCCGGCATCGGATATCAGCGCCACATCGTCGCCTGCCAGCAGACGCGTAATAAAGCGACTACCTTCATCCCGTTCATTGTGTTCATGACAGGCGGCCAAGGGTGTAGGGATACCGAAATGCTGCATCAATCGCTGGGAGTGGCGAGTGTCCTCAGCGGCAATCAACGCCACCTCACGAAGGATCTTCAGCGCACGCGCACTGATGTCGTCCAGGTTGCCGATGGGCGTCGCCACCACATAAAGCGAGCCAGCAGCGGAATTCAAAGCACCTGGAGCAGTCAAAACGCACACCTCATGATCGGTAAAAAGTGACATTGTAGCGCGTAGCGGCGCTTGCGATACGCTTGGCCCTTCCCGGGTTTTTTCGCCGTTTGTGCAGTACTGCAACATTTACACGAGCTAAATTGATCGATTCACGCCAGCAACATCGCGCCCCGGCCAGTGCTTGGGTACAATTCCACGCTAATTTGATCGAGTAACAGGAACACTACATGATCGCTTGCCTGCGGCTGTTCACTGCCCTCTGCCTCGCTGCCTTGCTGGCGGCTTGCGCCAGCTCGCCCTCCTCCAGCCTTGGCGAAGTTCCACGGACCCCGAATGCCAGCGTCGAGCAGTTGCTCGCGCAGGCCAATCAAAGCAAAGACCCGGAGGAAGCTGCCCTGTTGCGGCTGAGCGCCGCAGACGTGGCCTACCGCCAAGGGAACGCCGGCCAGTCCGCGCAAATCCTGCAGCAGGTTCCGGTCGAGCAACTCAAGCCAGGCCCACAAGTCTTCGCCAGTACACTGGCGGCGGAGCTGGCCATGGTGCGCAATCAGCCCAAAGCAGCACTGACGGCTTTGAGCCATCCGAGCCTGCAACGCCTGGGTGAACTGCCGGCCGAGCAACAGGTTCGCACCGGCACTGTTCACGCCCGCGCCCTCGAAGCAGATGGCCAGACGCTGGCCGCCGCACGGGTGCGTATTTTCATTGCTCCCATGCTGAGCGGTGACGCGGCGAGCAAAAACCACGATGCGATCTGGACCCTGATTGCCTCCCTGCCCGCCGAACAACTGCAGCCAACCACCTCCGACGACCTCGGGGGCTGGATGGGCCTGGCACTGGCGGTGAAAACGGCCGGGACACTGGAGCAACAGCAAGCCGCAATCGATAACTGGCGCGCCCAAAACCCTAAACACCCGGCCGCCATTCAACTGCCGCAGGCATTGACCAACCTCAAGGAGCTGGCCAGCCAACCCCTGAGCAAGATTGCCCTGCTGCTGCCACAAGACGGCCAGCTGGCATCGGTCGGCAAAGCATTGCGCGAAGGCTTCATGGCTGCTTACTACCAGGCTCAGCAAACCGGACAGAAGCCACCCGCCATCGAGTTTTATGACAGTTCGAAGCTGACATCGATGGACGAGTTCTACCGCAAGGCCCAGGCCGACGGCGTGCAACTGGTGGTCGGCCCGCTGGAAAAACCACTGGTTAAACAGCTTAGCGCCCGCCCGCAATTGCCGATCACCACCCTGGCACTGAACTACAGCGAAGGCGAACAAGGCCCACCCCAACTGTTCCAGTTTGGTCTGGCCGCTGAAGACGAAGCCCGCGAAGTGTCTCGCCGCGCGCGCGCCGATGGCCTGCATCGCGCTGCGATCATGGTGCCCAAAGGCGAATGGGGCGATCGCGTGATCCGGGCATTCAGCCAGGACTGGCAAGCCAACGGCGGCACTATCGTTGCCACCGAACGCGTAGACCAGCCGGTTCAACTGGCCCAGCAGATTGCTGACATGTTCCAGCTGCGCCAGAGCGAAGGCCGCGCAAAAAGCCTGCAAAGCACCGTCGGTTCGCAAGTTGCCGCCCAGCCGTCACGCAGCCAGGACATCGAATTCATCTTCCTGGCCTCCACTCCGCAACAGGCTCAACAGATCAAACCGACCCTCAACTTCCAATACGCCGGTGACGTACCGGTCTACGCCACCTCCCACGTGTACAGCGCCAGCGGCGACGTGAATCAGTACAACGACATGAACGGCATTCGCTTCTGCGAAACCCCGTGGTTGCTGGACGCCAATGATCCACTGCGCAGACAGGTTACGGCTCAATGGCCTCAAGCCGCCGGCAGCCTCGGTCGCCTGTATGCCATGGGCGTCGATGCTTACCGCCTGGCACCACGCCTGGGGCAACTCAAAGCCTTGCCGGACAGCCGCCTCGAAGGCCAGTCGGGCAGCCTGAGCCTGACTCAGAACCAACGCGTCGTGCGTCAGCTGCCGTGGGCTCAGTTCGTCAATGGCCAGGTTCAACGCCTGCCAGGCACCCCGAACTGATGCCCGACCGGTCACGCCAGCAAAGCGGTAAAGATGCCGAGCGCCATGCGCTCGAGCATCTTCAACAACAAGGTCTGCGCCTGTTGGCGCAGAACTGGTTGTGTAAACGCGGCGAGCTTGATCTGGTCATGCTTGATGGCGATACAGTAGTATTCGTTGAAGTCCGCTACAGAAAAAACACCCAATGGGGTGGCGCGCTCGATAGCATCGATGAGCGCAAACGGCAAAAACTGATTTTTGCTGCGCAGTATTTTCTTCAGCGCGAGTCGCGTTGGGCCCATTCCCCTTGCCGCTTCGACGTGGTTGCCATCGACAGCAACCTTGATCAGTTGAACTGGTTGCAGAATGCCTTCGACAGCTGATCGCTTGCGCGCCGAGCCGGACATCTTCACCCAACACTTTTGCTCTTTGCATTGCGGGCTGCACATTCATGTGCCGAGTAGCCGCGCTAATTAAGGTCACACAGATGGACATGCAATCCCGAATTCGCCAGCTTTTTCAGGCCAGTATCGACACCAAGCAAATGGCGATGGACGTACTTGCACCGCACATCGAGCAAGCCAGCCAAGTGATGGTCAACGCCCTGCTCAATGAGGGCAAAATGCTTTCCTGTGGTAACGGCGGTTCCGCTGGCGACGCCCAGCATTTTTCGTCGGAGCTGCTCAACCGCTTCGAACGGGAACGCCCGAGCCTGCCCGCCATCGCGCTGACCACTGACAGTTCGACCATCACCTCGATTGCCAACGACTACAGCTACAACGAAATTTTCTCCAAACAGATCCGCGCGCTTGGTCAACCGGGCGACGTATTGCTGGCGATTTCCACCAGCGGTAACTCGGCAAACATAATTCAGGCGATCCAGGCCGCACATGATCGCGAAATGGTTGTCGTAGCATTGACCGGTCGCGATGGCGGCGGCATGGCGTCACTGCTTTTGCCCGAGGACGTCGAGATTCGCGTACCGGCCAATGTCACCGCACGTATTCAGGAAGTCCACCTGCTGGCGATCCATTGCCTTTGCGATCTGATCGACAGCCAATTGTTCGGGAGTGAAGAATGACCCCTAATCGCCTAGGCCTGATGGCCTTGACCCTGTGCCTCGGCATCAGCGGCTGCACCTCGGTGGTTAACGCCAGCCGTGAAGCGCCGATTGAAGATGACCGTGGCACGCGCACCTTTGGCAGCAAGATCGACGACTCCCTGATCGATACCAAAGTCGGCGTAAACGTGGCCAAGGCCGACCCCGCCCTGGACAACGAGTCGCATATTGTCGTCACCAGCTTCAACGGCGTGGTATTGCTCGCCGGTCAGACGCCTCGCGCCGACCTCAAGGCTAAAGCCGAACAGGCTGCTGCCGCTGTGCAACGCGTAAAAACCGTCCACAACGAATTGCAGATTCTGCCGCCCTCCTCGTTGCTGGCGCGCCAGAACGACACCTGGCTGACCACCAAGATCAAGACCCAGATGCTCACCGACCCCTACATTCCTGGTTCGCGCATCAAGGTTGTGACCGAAAACGGCATCGTCTACTTGCTGGGCCTGCTGACCAAACAGGAAGCCACTCAGGCTACCAACCTGGTACAGGGCGTTTCCGGTGTGCAGAAGGTTGTGAAGCTGTTTGAGTACATCGACTGATACCCAAACCGCAGACATAAAAAAGGCGATCCATCCGGATCGCCTTTTTTTTACTTCACCACTTTCAAACTGGGTCGACCGCTGGGACGCGGCGGCTCGCTGTCGGGTGGCGGAATATCATCATCCGGCTCGATCTCTTCCTCGTCTTCCATAGGCGATTCCAGATCAAACACCATGCCCTGGCCGTTCTCCCGGGCGTAAATCCCCAGGATCGAGGCGATAGGCACGTACAAGGTGTGCGGCACGCCACCGAAACGCCCTTCGAAACTGACCGCCTCGTTATCCATGTGCAGATGACGCACGGCTTGCGGCGACACGTTCAAGACAATTTGTCCGTCACTGGCAAAACCCTGAGGTACCTGCACCGACGGATACTCGGAATTGACCAGCATGTGCGGGGTGCAATCGTTGTCCACAATCCACTCGTAGAGCGCGCGGACCAGATAAGGTCGACTGGAGTTCATAGCGGCTCCTTAAGCCTTAGCGCATATCGCGTTCGACACCAGACAGACTTGCCTGGAAAGCCTCACGCGCAAACGAGCGCTCCATATAATCAAGCAGCGGCTTGGCTGGCCGCGGCAGTTCAATACCCAAAATCGGCAAGCGCCAGAGTATTGGTAATAGGCAGCAATCCACCAGACTTTGTTCCTCACTGAGGAAAAACGGCTTGTCGGCGAACAACGGCGACACGCCAGTCAGGCTTTCGCGCAGCTCTTTACGAGCAACGACCCGGGCTGCTTCCTTGGTCCGTGAATCCAGGATCAGATCCACCAGGCCACACCAGTCACGCTGAATACGATGAATCAGCAGACGGCTGTTGGCACGCGCCACTGGATAAACCGGCAACAAAGGCGGGTGCGGGTAACGCTCATCCAGATATTCCATCACCACGGTCGACTCCCACAACGCCAGGTCACGATCGACCAGGGTAGGCAGGCTTCCGTAAGGGTTCACCTCAATCAGTTTAGGCGGCTGACGACCAGCTTCCACGTAAATGATCTCGGCGCTGACACCCTTCTCTGCAAGTACGATACGCACTCGGTGGGAATAGTGGTCGGCGGGGTCGGAGTAACAGGCCAACCGATTGGTCACGCCCATGGCGGTCCTCCTCGCTTGTTGAAATTATCGGAAGCGGAAAAACGAGCGCGCCCAGAGGACGCCTCCCGTAACGCCTGGATCACCAGGCTCGTTACACCTTCAGAGGCGCCCTTGGGCGCGCGCGATTAACAGCAATTGCTTGAAGCTTTATCAGTGCACATCTTTCCAGTATTCGCGCTTGAGCAAATAAGCGAATACGAAGAAGAACGCCAGGTACAGCAAGACGTAGGTACCGATGCGCTGATGTTGCAGCTTAACCGGGTTAGCCGAGTAAGCCAGGAAGGTTACCAGATTCTTGACCTTCTCATCGAACTGCTCTTCGGTCAGAGCACCGCTTTTCGGCACGATGGTCAACTGATCGCACGCTTCATGGGTCAGCGCGGTACCGGTCAGTGGATCAAATTGCTTCTTGCCGTCTTCGACGATCTGAACCTGTTTGCATCCCACGACCTGACGACCTTGCAAGGCGGCCATGACGTTAGGCATACCGACGTTCGGGAAGACCTTGTTGTTCACGCCCCATGGACGCGACGGGTCTTCATAGAAGGACGTCAGGTAGCCGTAGAGCCAGTCAGTACCACGAACGCGAGCCACCAGCGTCAGGTCGGGCGGAGCCGCGCCGAACCAGGCCTTGGCGTCCGCCGGCTGCATGCCGATGTTCATGTGGTCGCCAATCTTGGCACCAGTGAACACCAGCTTCGAGAGCATCAGATCATGGGGAACGCCAATATCATCGGCAACACGCTCGTACCGTTGGAACTTGGCGCTGTGGCAGCCCATGCAGTAGTTGGCGAATGTACGTGCGCCATCCTGCAAGGCTGCCTTGTCAGAAACGTCGATGTCGACGCTTTTCAGCTCAGGACCACCGTGTTCCGCCCCGAAGGACAGAGCAGGCATAGCCGCAAGAATCAGTACAGCAAATAGCTTTTTCATCAGCCAGTCACCCTTTCCGGAACCGGTTTGGTCTTCTCAAGCCTGGTGTAGAACGGCATCAGAATGAAGTAGGCGAAGTACAGGAACGTACACACCTGCGACAACAGCGTCCGGCCTGGCGTTGGAGCCAACACGCCCAGCACACCCAGGATCACGAACGAGATGCAGAACACCCACAACCAGATCTTGCTCAGCCAGCCTTTGTAGCGCATCGACTTGACCGGACTGCGGTCCAGCCACGGCAGGACGAACAGCACGGCGATGGCTGCACCCATGGCGATAACGCCCAGGAGCTTGTCCGGAACCGCTCGCAGAATCGCGTAGAACGGGGTGAAGTACCAGACCGGAGCGATGTGCTCTGGGGTCTTGAAGGCGTTCGCCACTTCGAAGTTCGGCTTCTCGAGGAAGTAACCGCCCATTTCCGGGAAGAAGAACACGATCGAGCAGAAGATGAACAGGAACACCACAACGCCGACGATATCTTTCACGGTGTAGTACGGGTGGAAGGCAATGCCGTCCAGCGGTACGCCGTTTTCGTCTTTGTATTTCTTGATGTCGACGCCGTCCGGGTTGTTCGAACCGACTTCGTGCAACGCCAGAACGTGCAGCACCACCAGACCCAGGATCACGATCGGCAAGGCAACAACGTGCAGGGCGAAGAAGCGGTTCAGGGTAATACCGGAAATCAGGTAGTCACCACGAATCCACTGGGTCAGGTCGTTACCGATAACCGGGATGGCACCGAACAGCGAGATGATCACTTGGGCGCCCCAGTAGGACATCTGACCCCACGGCAGCAAGTACCCCATGAAGGCTTCGGCCATCAGCGCCAGGTAGATCAGCATGCCGAAGACCCACACCAGCTCACGCGGCTTCTGGTACGAACCGTAGAGCAAGCCTCGGAACATGTGCAGATAAACCACGATGAAGAACGCCGAAGCTCCGGTGGAGTGCAGCAGACGCAGGATCGAGCCGTACTCGACGTCGCGCATGATGTATTCGACGGAAGCAAACGCCTCTTCTGCCGACGGGGTGTAGCTCATGGTCAGCCAGACACCGGTGACGATCTGGTTAACCAGAACGAGCAGCGCCAGGGAGCCAAAGAAATAGAAGAAGTTGAAGTTCTTCGGGGCGTAATACTTGCTGAGATGGTCTTCCCACATTTTGGTCGCGGGAAAGCGCGCATCAACCCAATCCATGAACTTGCTCATCACGCTTTCTCCGTATCGACGCCGATGACAATGATCTCGTCGGTCTCATAGGAATGCGGTGGAACTGGCAGGTTCAAAGGCGCAGGTTGCGACTTGTAGACGCGGCCAGCCAGATCGTAATGGGAGCCGTGGCAAGGGCAGAAATATCCACCTACCCATTTCGGACCAAGATCCGCAGGGGCCACTTCCGGACGGAAAGTAGGCGAACAACCCAAGTGGGTACAAATACCGATCAGCAGCAGAACTTCTGGCTTGATCGAACGTGTTTCGGGGTTGACGTAGTCCGGTTGCGTCGATTGCTTGGACTCAGGATCGGCGAGCTCGCCTTCGATCTTTTTCAGATTCCCCAGGATTTCCTCTGTACGGCGGACAATGAACACCGGCTGGCCGCGCCACTCAGCAATCATCTGCTGGCCTGGCTCGATTTTGCTGACATTCACTTTCACCGGTGCACCTGCGGCTTTCGCCTTGGCACTGGGAAACCATGACCCCACGAACGGGACCGCAGCCCCCACCGCTCCTGCAGCACCCACCACGGATGTGGCTGCTACCAAGAAGCGACGCCGGCCTGTATTCACGCCGTCATTGCTCATTCAGTCCTCTCCCATCAGCTTTGTGGCCTGTTAAATCAGGCATCTACTAAGTAAATCTATGCACTTATAAAAATTTTGCCGAATGGTAATGAAAAGCCCCAATTCTGACAAGGTAATTACCGAAGGGCTCCACTGCCAAGCCCTGTAGTATAGGGGCTCTACGGATGTGGCAAGTTGTCACAGCGCAATTCTTTTTTAAATCGCACGCATAAAAAAACGCCCAGCTCCGTGAGGAAACTGGGCGTTCTTTTTTGAACGTGAAAGCGAATTAACGCTTCGAGTACTGCGGACGCTTACGCGCTTTACGCAGACCGACTTTCTTACGTTCAACTTCACGAGCATCGCGAGTAACGAAGCCAGCTTTGCGCAGAGCGCCACGCAGGGTTTCGTCGTACTGCATCAGTGCGCGAGTGATACCGTGGCGGATTGCGCCAGCTTGACCACTTACACCACCACCGATCACGGTGACGTAGATGTCGAACTTCTCGACAGTCTCAGTCAATTCCAGCGGCTGACGAACTACCATGCGGGCAGTTTCGCGGCCGAAGAAATTATCCAGCGAACGGTTGTTGATGGAGATGTTACCAGTGCCCGGACGCAGGAAAACGCGTGCGGTTGCGGTCTTGCGACGGCCAGTGCCGTAATTTTGAGTCGCCGACATAATGAACTATTCCGTTAAAACTTCAGTTCTTGGGGCTGCTGAGCAGTATGAGGGTGTACAGCGCCCGCATAGACTTTCAGCTTACGATACATGTCGCGACCCAGCGGGTTCTTAGGCAGCATGCCTTTGACCGCGGTCTCGATCACGCGCTCAGGGGCTTTGGCGATCAGCTTTTCAAAGTTGATCGACTTGATGCCGCCCGGGAAACCGGAGTGGGAGTAGTAGATTTTGTCGGTGGTTTTAGCACCGGTTACACGAATCTGCTCGGCATTGATAACGACGATGTAATCGCCGGTGTCAACGTGAGGAGTGTACTCAGCTTTATGCTTGCCACGCAGACGGCTCGCGATTTCGGTGGCCAGACGACCCAGGGTCTGACCTGCAGCGTCGACGACAAACCAGTCGCGCTGTACTGTTTCCGGTTTAGCAGTAAAAGTTTTCATTCTTTATAGCCTCAGGGGCCGCCCTGTAAATTAGACGGCGGATCTTACTGAATAGTGCGTACTTTGACAAGTCAAAGGCAGCCGGATACAGACGCTTTCGGGGGCTCGGGTCGGCGCGTCCGTTCAACGGCAAGATTCTTCGGCGGCGGCGCATCACTTCCACTGCAGAAAGAGGTGCGCAATTATGCAGATTGCGAAAAATATTTCAACCTGCTTTTATGATTGTTTTGCCCAAGGAGCACCTGATGGACTATCGACAGCTAGGCCGAACCGATCTGAACGTGAGCGCTATCTGCCTCGGAACCATGACGTGGGGCGAGCAAAACAGCGAAGCTGAAGCCTTCGCCCAGATTGAACGGGCCAAAGGTGCCGGGATCAATTTCATCGACACTGCCGAGATGTATCCGGTGCCGCCCAAGGCCGACACCTACGCCACCACCGAGCGCTATATCGGCAATTACTTCAAAACTCGCGGCGATCGCGCCGACTGGATCCTGGCCAGCAAGATAGCCGGCCCCGGTAACACCATCGACTACATCCGCGACAAAAACCTGCGTCACAACCGCCAGCACATCACTGAAGCCGTGGACGCGAGCCTCAAGCGCCTGCAAACCGATTACATCGACCTTTACCAACTGCATTGGCCGGAACGCAGCACCAATTTCTTCGGCCAGCTGGGCTACAAACACAAGAGCGAAGCCAACCTCACGCCGTTGGAAGATACGCTCGAAGCACTGGACGAGCAGGTCAAGGCCGGCAAGATCCGCCACATTGGCCTGTCCAATGAAACACCATGGGGCACCATGCGCTTCCTCGCCTTGGCCGAAGCCCGCGGCTGGCCGCGCGCCGTGTCGATCCAGAATCCCTACAACCTGCTCAACCGCAGCTTCGAAGTCGGTTTGGCAGAAATTGCCATTCGTGAACAATGCGGCTTGCTCGCTTACTCGCCGCTGGCGTTCGGTTTCCTGTCAGGCAAGTACGAAGGTGGCGCGCGCCCGCCGAAGGGCCGCCTGAGCCTCTACAGCCGCTTCAGCCGCTATTTCAATCCACAATCGGAAGCGGCGTGCAGCCGTTACGTGGCATTGGCCCGTGAACACGGCTTGGACCCGGCACAGATGGCATTGGCATTCGTGAATCAACAGCCGTTCGTCACCAGCAACATCATCGGTGCAACGACGCTTGAGCAGCTTGAAAGCAATTTAGCGAGCTTCGAGCTGAAACTTTCGGACGAAGTGCTGGAAGGGATTGAGGCGATTCACAAGGATCACCCGAACCCGGCACCGTAATCCAAGACGATGATCGTTCCCACGCTCTG
>NZ_AKJS01000028.1 GCF_000282215.1 Pseudomonas sp. GM21 | reverse complement strand
AGGCTCGCTCCCACATTAGATCGCGTCCTTCCGGACAACTCGGTCAACTGTGGGAGCGAGCCTGCTCGCGATGGAGGCGACGCGGTTTAGCGCCGTACCTGCTTCAGTGTCTCGGCAATCAAAAACGCCAATTCCAGCGACTGATCTGCATTCATCCGCGGATCACAATGGGTGTGGTACCGGTCCGACAACCCATCCTCGGTAATCGGCCGCGCCCCCCCAATGCATTCGGTCACGTTCTGCCCGGTCATCTCGATGTGGATACCGCCGGCATAACTGCCTTCCGCTTGATGAACCTGGAAGAACTGCTTCACCTCGCCAAGGATCTGCGCGAAATCGCGGGTCTTGTAGCCGCTGCTGGCCTTGATGGTATTGCCGTGCATCGGGTCGCAACTCCAGAGCACTTGCTTGCCTTCGCGCTGCACGGCGCGAATCAATGCCGGCAGGTGATCGCCGACCTTGTTGGCGCCCATCCGCGCGATCAGGTTCAGGCGACCGGGATCGTTGTCCGGGTTCAGCACGTCGATCAGACGAATCAGCTCCTCAGGGTCCATGCTCGGGCCAACCTTCACTCCGATCGGGTTATTCACCCCACGCAGGAATTCGACGTGTGCGCCATCGAGTTGACGGGTGCGGTCGCCGATCCACAGCATGTGCGCCGAGCAATCGTAGTAATCGTTGGTCAGGCTGTCGCGTCGCACGAAGGCTTCTTCGTAGTTCAGCAGCAGCGCTTCGTGGGCGGTGAAGAAACTGGTTTCGCGTAACTGCGGCGAGGTGTCCATGCCGCAGGCGCGCATGAATGCCAGGGTTTCATCAATGCGGTCGGCCAGGTGGCTGTATTTTTCCGCCAGTGCCGAGTTGGCGATGAAGTCCAGGTTCCACTTGTGCACCTGATGCAGGTCGGCAAATCCGCCTTGGGCGAATGCGCGTAGCAAGTTCAAGGTGGCGGTGGACTGGTGGTAGGACTGCAGCAGGCGTTCCGGGTCCGGCACGCGGCTTTTTTCATCGAAACCGATGCCATTGACGATGTCGCCCCGGTAGGCGGGCAGGGTCACGCCGTCGATCGTTTCGTCATTGGCCGAGCGTGGCTTGGCGAACTGCCCGGCCATGCGACCGACCTTGACCACCGGGCAGCCGGCGGCAAAGGTCATGACGATGGCCATTTGCAACAGAACTTTGAACGTATCGCGAATTTTCGCGGCAGAGAACTCGGCGAAGCTCTCGGCGCAATCGCCACCTTGCAACAGGAACGCGCGCCCTTGGGTCACTTCGGCAAACTGACGGCGCAACTCCCGGGCCTCACCGGCAAATACCAATGGCGGATAACTGGCCAGGGTTTGCTCGACCTGCTGCAAATGAGCGGCGTCGGGGTAATGGGGTTGTTGCTGGATCGGCAGGGCGCGCCAGCTGTCAGGGCTCCAGGGTTGGCTCATCACGTTCTCTAGTGTTTTACGCTCGGACTGCCATGTTATCAGCAATTAGTGCGTGACCTGTTCCCGTCGCATCGCGGACAATCGCGCCTTTGCCGCGCCCCCTCGCGGTTTATTGCGTTGCCGCGTCGGCAACGATCAGGAGACGAAATGACTGAGGAGCGCGTCGAGCATCTGCTCGCCGAGGTACAGGATGAGTTCGGCGTAATACGCGTGCTGGAAGTGGCTGACTACCGTTTTCTGGAGTTCGGCGATGCCATCGAACAGAGCTGCGTCTTCACCGCTGATCCGAGCTGGCTTGAGTACGACTATACCCGGGCGATGCTGATCGGTGCGTTGTGCCACGAGCAGCCGGAAAGCGCGCTGTTTCTGGGGCTTGGCGCGGGAACACTGACCCAGGCGTGCCTCAAGTTTTTGCCGTTGGAAGATGTCGAGGCGATTGAATTGCGCCCGGACGTACCGCGCCTGGCCATCGAATACCTTGGGCTGGAAGACGATCCTCGGCTGTATATCCGCGTCGGTGATGCACTGGAGCTTCTTGATACCGCTGAGCCGGCGGACCTGATCTTCGTCGACCTTTACACCGATGTCGGGCCGGGTGTCGGGCATCTGGCCTGGAGCTTTCTGGAAAACTGTCAGAAACGCCTGAATCCGGGTGGCTGGCTGGTGATCAACCAATGGGCCACCGATGATGGCAAACCGTTGGGGGCTGCGTTGTTGCGTGGGCTCTATCACCGGCATTACTGGGAGCTGCCGGTGAAAGAGGGCAATGTGATTTTGCTCGTGCCTTCGGAGCTGGATCAGGAACTGGACATGGACGGTTTGATCGCGCGGGCGCAAGGGCTGGCGCCCCGACTGGGGTATTCGTTGCAGTCGCTGATCAAGGCGATTCGCCCGGCGACTTGATGTGTTGTCTTTAATGGCCTCATCGCGGGCAAGCCCTCAAAACCAACACAAAACTAAAGCCCTTTGAAGATCCCGGGCCGCTTCTCGACCATCGACCGCACCCCTTCCTTGGCATCCTCACTCGCCATCAATTTTTTCACCAGCGGCGGTAATCCCAGCGCCGCTGCGGTTTCCCCTTCATAGCGCGCCTGTCGTGCTGACATCAGCGTCGCCTGCACGCCCAGTGGTGCCTGGCTGGCAATCCGTTCGGCCAATTCAATGGCCCGTGGCAGCAGGTCCTCGCTGGCCATGACTTCCTGGACCAACCCCATGCGCAACGCTTCATGGGCATCGAAATCATCGCCGGTCAGCAGCCAACGCATCGCATTGCCCCAGCCAGCCAGCTGGTGCAGACGCAATGTCGCGCCGCCGAACGGGAAGATCCCGCGTTGTACTTCTTTCTGGGCGAATCGGGTATTGCTGGCGCACAGGTTGATGTCTGCGGCCAGCATCAACTCAATGCCGATGGTCAGGCAGTAGCCCTGCGCGGCAACAATCACCGGTTTGCTGACTCGGGGGCCGGCAAAAACACCCCATGGATCGTAGCCCCCCGGCGGTATTTGCCAGCCTTCGGCCAACGCTCCGCTCGCGCTGACCAGATCCAGCCCGGCGGTGAAATGCTCGCCATGGGCGAACACCACCGCGATCCGCGCGTCGATGTCAGCCTCGAACTCGCCATAAGCCAGGCTCAGCTCGTTGAGCAGCTCAAGATCAAAGGCATTGCGCTTGGCCACCCGATCCAGGCCGATCATCAGGACATGACCGTGTCTTTCGCGGGTTACACGACTGCTAGCGGGCTGATTCATGGAGCAAAATCCTCGGACGGGAAGGGGGTGTCAGACCGCAGGACGCCCTGATAACGATGAACCGTTTTAGCGCCATCGCCAGCGGGGCCGGGCCTTTGAAAAATAGACCGTCACAGGAATATCCGCAAAGCCTGTGACACAACGGTGTATCCGTCAGTTTTCCGACAAATAATGCTCCCTTTTTGGGCGAATTCCGGTATAGTGCGCGCCGGCCTTTAACCGGGCCGCGTTTAGGTAGCGCAATTCCCCGAAGTCAGCTTCGGCTGCACGTCCGCACAGCGGACTCTCCCTTGACGAATCTTTTTCATTCATTCGTTTTCGCAAATCCCCGCCGACAAAGCAGCCAGGGCGACTCTTGAGTCTTACACGGCATGCGCAGCTTTGGAGCATGGGTCTTTGCGGATGCACTTAGAGGCAGACCCATGACCCAGGAAACCGGCGGCTTCGCCGCTTTTAATCTTAATCCGAATATCCTTGCAGCCGTCATTGCGACTGGCTACGAAGAGCCTTCGGCTATTCAGCAGCAATCGATCCCGATCATCATGGCCGGCCACGACATGATTGGCCAGGCGCAAACCGGTACCGGTAAAACCGCCGCGTTCGCCCTGCCGATCCTGCATCGCATCGATCCTGCCAAGCGCGAGCCGCAAGCCCTGATCCTGGCGCCAACCCGTGAGTTGGCGCTGCAAGTAGCAACCGCTTTCGAAACCTACGCCAAGCAAATGCCGGGCGTTACCGTTGTGGCCGTTTACGGCGGCGCCCCTATGGGTCCTCAACTGAAAGCAATCCGTAATGGCGCACAGATCGTTGTCGCCACTCCGGGCCGTCTGTGCGACCACCTGCGTCGTGACGAAAAAGTCCTGGCTACCGTGAACCACCTGGTTCTCGACGAAGCGGACGAAATGCTCAAGCTGGGTTTCATGGACGACCTCGAAGTTATCTTCAAGGCACTGCCTGCAACCCGTCAGACCGTATTGTTCTCGGCCACCCTGCCGCAGTCGATCCGTGCCATTGCAGAACGCCATCTGCGCGATCCGCAACACGTGAAGATCCAGACCAAGACTCAGACCGTTACCGCGATCGAACAGGCTCACCTGTTGGTTCACGCTGACCAGAAGACCTCGGCTGTATTGAGCCTGCTGGAAGTGGAAGATTTCGACGCCCTGATCATGTTCGTGCGCACCAAGCAAGCGACCCTGGACCTGGCCAGTGCCCTGGAAGCCAAAGGCTACAAAGCCGCTGCGCTGAACGGTGACATTGCCCAGAACCAGCGTGAGCGCGTGATCGAATCCCTCAAGGATGGCCGTCTGGACATCGTTGTGGCGACCGACGTTGCTGCTCGTGGCCTGGACGTTCCGCGCATCACTCACGTATTCAACGTTGACATGCCGTACGATCCGGAATCCTACGTTCACCGTATCGGCCGTACCGGCCGTGCCGGTCGCGAAGGTCGTGCACTGCTGCTGGTGACTCCGCGTGAGCGCCGCATGCTGCAAGTGATCGAGCGCGTAACCGGTCAAAAGGTTGCCGAAGTTCGCCTGCCGGACGCTCAGGCCGTTCTTGATGCCCGCATCAAGAAACTGACCAACAGCCTGTCGCCGCTGGTTGCCGATGCTGAGTCGACCCACGGTGATCTGCTGGATCGCCTGACTGCCGACATCGGTTGCACCCCGCGTGCACTGGCCGCTGCTCTGCTGCGCAAGGCAACCAACGCTCAGGCGCTGACCCTGGCTGCGATCGAGAAAGAACGTCCATTGGTGCCGAACAACGCACCGCGTGGCGATCGTCCAGAGCGTACCGGTGATCGTCCAGACCGTGGTGATCGTGAGCGTCGTGCTCCGGTTCCATTGGCTGAAGGTCGTGCTCGTTGCCGTACCGCGCTGGGTGCGCGTGATGGTATCGCTGCCAAGAACCTGCTGGGCGCCATCCTGAACGAAGGTGGTCTGGCTCGTGAAGCCATCGGTCGCATCCAGGTGCGTGACAGCTTCAGCCTCGTCGAGCTGCCGGAAGATGGTCTGGAAAAACTGCTGACCAAACTGAAGGACACTCGCGTTGCCGGTAAGCAGTTGAAACTGCGTCGCTATCGCGAAGATTGATCCGCTCTTGAGCTGATTGATCGCACATAAAAAATCCCCGACTGGTTCGGGGATTTTTTTTGCCTGATCGTTCCCACGCTCTGCGTGGGAATGCAGCCGGGGACGCTCCGCGTCCCAGAAGCTGACGCAGAGCGTCCATTGATTCATTCCCACGCAGAGCGTGGGAACGATCATCGCGGTCTACCGATCAGCCAAAGCGATAAATGTCCATGCCCAGCGCACCCATGGTGAAACCCTGATGCGCAATACTGAACTCACCCCCGGCCCCGCGGGCAAAGTACAACGGCAACAAATGCTCGTCACTCGGGTGATTACGCACGGCATTCGGCGCTTGCTGACGATAATCGTGCAGCGCCGCTTCGTCGTTGGCCGCGAGTTTCTCGATCATCCAGTCGCGGAAGAATTTGGCCCATGGCTCGACGCTTTCCGGTCCTGCGTGCCAGTCCAGTTCACGCAGGTTGTGCGTGATGCTGCCAGAGCCGATCAGCAGCACGCCCTGTTCACGCAGGCTGGCCAAGGCATGGCCGACACGGGTTTGCAGGGCAGGGCCACCACGGGTGGGCAGCGAGACTTGCACCACGGGGATATCGGCTTGCGGATACATCAATGTCAACGGCACCCACACACCGTGATCGAATGGACGTTTGGTATCGAGTCGTGCCGGTAGATCGGCGGCCTTCAGTAACGTCACAACGTCTGCCGCCAATAGGGGATCCCCTGGTGCCGGGTATTGAACATCGAACAGCGCCTGTGGAAAACCGCCGAAGTCGTGCCAGGTTTCCGGTTGGGGATTGCCGCTGACCAGCAGTTCGTTGCTTTCCCAGTGCGCGGATACCATCACGATGGCTTTTGGTTTCGCAATGTCGGCGGCCAGTCGAGCAAGGGCCGGGCCGCTGGCGCCAGGTTCCAGCGCCAGCATGGGGGAGCCGTGGGATATGTAAAGGCTAGGGAACATGAATCAGCTCCTGAGAGTAAGATGGCACCATCTTCAGTCAGATCATTGATCTAAATCTAATATAAGTTTTAGGGTCTTTTGATCGAATTTTTGGGATTAATTATGCAGCCGGAGTTTTGGCACAAACGATGGGCGTCGAATCAGATCGGCTTTCATCTGCCGGAAGTGAATCCTTATCTGCAGCGTTTCTGGCCGCAATTGGGTCTGGAAGATGGCGCGCGCGTACTGGTGCCGCTGTGCGGGAAGAGTCTGGATTTGCTGTGGCTTGCACGCGAAGGGCATGAGGTTTTGGGCGTTGAGCTCTCGGAAAAGGCCATTGAGGATTTCTTCAATGAGCATCAGCTTGATCCTGACGTCAGCGAGCAAGGGCCTTTCAAGGTTTACCGCGCAGGTTCTATCGAATTGTGGTGCGGTGATTTCTTTGAGTTGACGGCCGGCGATGTCGCCGACTGCAGCGCACTGTACGACCGCGCGGCGTTGATTGCCTTGCCCCCGAAAATGCGCGAACAGTATGCCTCGCACCTGAACCGCATTTTGCCGAAGGAGTCGCAGGGGTTGTTGATTACCCTGGACTACGATCAGGCGCAAATGGACGGCCCACCGTTTGCTGTGCTGGATGATGAAGTGAGGCGGTTGTTCGGTGGGTCGTGGGCCTTGAAGATCCTGGAAGATCAGGATGTTCTGAGTGCGAGCGGAAAATTCCTGGAGGCGGGTGTCACTCGACTTGAGGAGCGGGTGTATCGGGTTTCCAGCCGTTAGGTTGCGTTGAATTTGCTGGCCCCTTCGCGAGCACTGCATCAATACAGCAAATAAAAAAAAGCCCGCATCACTGCGGGCCTTCTTTTTTGGTGGTGAATAATCAGCGCTGAAGTCGAGCCAGTGCGTTGATACGCTCTTCCAGCGGAGGGTGGCTCATGAACATCCGGGCGAACCCTTGCTTGATGCCACCGTTGATGCCAAAGGCGTTCAGGGTATCCGGCATGTGCACCGGCAGGCCCTGTTCGGCGCGCAGGCGTTGCAGTGCGCCGATCATCGCGCCAGTACCGGCTAGGCGTGCACCGGCTTCGTCGGCACGGAATTCACGCTTGCGCGAGAACCACATGACGATGGAGCTGGCCAGAATGCCCAGAACCAGTTCGGCGAAGATGGTTGCCACGTAGTAGGCAATACCTTGGCCTTCTTCGTTCTTGAAGATCACCTTGTCGACAAAGTTGCCGATGATCCGTGCGAAGAACATCACGAAGGTGTTCACCACGCCCTGAATCAGCGCCAGGGTGACCATGTCGCCATTGGCCACGTGGCCAATTTCGTGGGCCAGTACAGCTTTCACTTCATCGGGCGAGAAACGCTCCAGCAAGCCCTGGCTGACCGCGACCAGTGCGTCGTTCTTGTTCCAGCCCGTAGCGAACGCGTTCGCCTCGTAAGCCGGGAAGATTCCGACTTCAGGCATCTTGATCCCGGCTTCCCGGGACAATTGCTCGACGGTTTGCAGCAGCCATTGCTCGTGACGGGTGCGTGGCTGGGTGATGATCTGGGTGCTGGTGCTCATCTTCGCCATCCACTTGGAGATGAACAGCGAGAACAGCGAACCGGCAAAACCAAAGACCGCACAGAAAATCAGCAGCTGATTGAGGTTCAGATCAACCCCGTTGGCCGCCATGAACCCGTTGAAGCCGAAAAGGCTCAGGGTGATGCTGGCAATCAGCACGACCGCCAGGTTAGTGGCCAAAAACAGCAGGATGCGCATCATGGTTGTAGAAATCTCCTTTTGCTAAAGATATAGCGTACTGCGGGGTATATAAGGTGCTGCACCGGGCTATTCAACCGGGTGACTATTTCAAACTGTTTCCTACAGCAACAGTGTAGTCGCTTGCAGGGCATTTCCGACGCGGGCATGGGAAGTGTTTGACAGGCAGCGCGCAGAGCAAACCTCCGTGGTTGTTAGACGCGAGCACCAAAAAGTTGATCAGGCATCGCATGAAGCAAGGGTGTACGGCCGGACGCAGAGATGTGTTGCTGAATCAATCGCCGTGGGACTTTTTCAAAAAATCCCACGGCGACAGACCCGTTACTGGCGGTAGGACTTGAGGAAGTTGCCGATCCGGCCGACGGCCATCTCCAGGTCATCCACACGCGGCAGGGTCACCACGCGGAAGTGGTCCGGCCAAGGCCAGTTGAAGGCGGTGCCCTGAACCACCAGCAGCTTCTCGGAGAGCAGCAGGTCGAGCACGAACTTTTCATCATTGTGGATCGGGCAGACTTTCGGGTCGATCCGCGGGAACGCATACAGTGCGCCCATCGGCTTGACGCAACTCACGCCCGGAATGTCGTTGAGCAGTTCCCAGGTGCGATTGCGCTGTTCCAGCAAGCGGCCCTGGGGCAGGACCAGGTCATTGATGCTCTGGTAGCCGCCCAGTGCGGTCTGGATGGCGTGCTGGCTCGGCACGTTGGCGCACAGGCGCATGTTGGCCAGCATGTCGATGCCTTCGATGTAGCTCTGCGCGTGATGTTTGGGGCCGGAGATGGCGATCCAGCCGGAACGGAAGCCCGCCACGCGATAGGACTTGGACAGGCCGTTGAAGGTCAGGCACAGCAGGTCCGGGGCCAGGGAAGCGGTGCAGATGTGCACAGCGTCGTCGTACAGGATCTTGTCGTAGATCTCGTCGGAGAACACCACCAGGTTGTGTTGACGGGCCAGTTCCAGCATGCCCAGCAATACTTCCTTCGAATACACCGCGCCGGTCGGGTTGTTCGGGTTGATGATCACCAGCGCCTTGGTGTTCGGGGTGATTTTGGCCTTGATGTCGGCCAGGTCAGGCCACCAGTTGGCTTGCTCATCGCACAGGTAATGCACCGGGTTGCCGCCCGACAGGCTGACCGCGGCCGTCCACAACGGATAGTCCGGGGCGGGCACCAGCACTTCGTCGCCGTTGTTGAGCAGGGCTTGCATCGACATCACGATCAGCTCGGAAACGCCGTTGCCCAGGTAGATGTCTTCGATGCCGACGCCTTCAACCTGCTTCTGCTGGTAGTACTGCATCACGGCCTTGCGCGCGCTGAACAGGCCTTTGGAATCGCTATAGCCCTGGGCGGTCGGCAAATTGCGGATCACGTCCTGGAGGATTTCGTCCGGCGCTTCGAAACCAAAAGGCGCCGGGTTGCCGATGTTCAGCTTGAGGATGCGATGACCTTCCTCTTCCAGGCGCTTGGCGTGCTTGAGCACTGGGCCGCGAATGTCGTAGCAGACGTTGGCGAGCTTGTTCGATTTGCTGACCTGCATGGCGATGTGTTCCCGAAAATGAACGATCCAGGCGGCGTATGAACTACCGTACTGGGAATCCTGCGTATTCACACAGGCCTGACGCCTTTAGATGCAGCACCCATAAATCCGTTTGAATGCGCGTGGTCTGGCTGCCAGACTGGCGTTTGACGAGGCGCAATCATACGTGCCGCCTGATCCGTGGAAAAGGTACAGATCGGGCTTTTTCAGCTGCTGAGGTGTGATGATGGAAAAGTTGGAAAAAACCCTGGAAGAATGGAAGGCAATGCTCGACCCGGAGCAGTACAACGTGTGCCGCCTCAAAGGCACCGAGCGACCGTTTTCCGGTAAATACAACGGCACCAAGACTCCGGGTGTTTATCACTGCATCTGCTGCAACGAACCGTTGTTTGATTCCAAGACAAAATTCGACGCCGGCTGCGGCTGGCCGAGCTTCTACGCACCGATCGGCGACAGCGCGATGGTCGAGATCCGTGACGTCAGCCACGGCATGATCCGCACTGAAGTGGTTTGCGCCAAATGTGATGCACACCTTGGGCACGTGTTCCCGGATGGCCCACCACCCACCGGTCTGCGTTATTGCATCAACTCGGTGTGTCTGGACCTGGTGCCGCGCGAATAAGTAGCTGTGAGTGGTCCATTGATCACTCTCCGGATATTTAAATTGCACACAATTCAATTGCTCGCTATGTTTATCTCATCTTCTTTCTTCAAGAGTGCAAGTCATGACCGACAATCTGCTGAGCATCCCGTGCACCACCATCAAGGGTGAGCAAAAGACCCTGGCGGATTACGCGGGCAAAGCCGTGCTCGTGGTCAATACCGCCAGCAAGTGCGGCTTCACCCCGCAATACAAGGGGCTGGAGGAGTTGTGGCAAACCTACAAGGACCAAGGGCTGGTGGTCCTGGGCTTTCCGTGCAATCAGTTCGGCAAACAGGAACCCGGTAACGAAGGTGCCATTTCCGAATTTTGCGAATTGAATTTCGGTGTCAGCTTCCCGCTGTTCAAGAAAATCGAAGTCAACGGTGCCGGCGCGCATCCGTTGTTCGTTCAGTTGAAAAAACGCGCACCGGGCGTGCTGGGGTCGCAGGGCATCAAATGGAACTTCACCAAGTTCCTGATTGGCAAGGACGGTCAGTTGGTCAAGCGCTTCGCTCCGGCGACCAAGCCCCAGGACCTGAGCCGCGAGATCGAAGCCCTGCTCAAATGAACACCCTGTCCGCCGATTCCCTGAAGCTCGACAGTCAGCTCTGTTTCAAGCTCTACGCCGCGTCCCGGGCGGTGATTCGCGCCTACAAGCCAATGCTCGACCAACTCGGCCTGACCTACCCGCAATACCTGGCCATGCTGGTGTTGTGGGAGTGGCAGGGAGCCGCTC
>NZ_AKJS01000027.1 GCF_000282215.1 Pseudomonas sp. GM21 | reverse complement strand
ACGCGCCATGCCTGGCGCACCATAAAAAAGGCGTCCCGAAGGACGCCTTGTTTATATTTCCATGCCTTGAATGTGGTCAGACATGCTCACTGCTTTTCGCATGCGCCGCACGCGGCTCTCCATGCCCGTGGTCCACCTCAACCACCGGGATTTCTTTCCCGTCGCAGTCATGCAGCTTGCCTTCGCTGAAGTAATCCCCTTCACGCAACGCTGCCAGATCCTGATAACGCAACACACGCTCAGTACCGGCCGCGAACACCGACTGCTGATCCGAGTTACCGGCCGTGAGGTGGTTGAAGGTCAGGTTGAGCACGATGGCCATGATCGCCGACGAGCTGATACCCGAGTGGAAGATGGTCGCGAACCAGCTTGGGAAGTGGTCGTAGAAGTTCGGTGCAGCGATAGGGATCATGCCGAAACCGATGGAGGTGGCGACGATGATCAGGTTGACGTTGTTGCGGTAGTCAACCTTGGACAGCGTACGAATACCACTGGCCGCCACGGTGCCGAACAGCACGATCCCGGCACCACCAAGGACCGACGTCGGCACCGCCGCGATGACCCGGCCCATGAAGGGCAGCAAGCCGAGAATCACCAGAAACAAACCACCCGTGGCGACCACAAAGCGACTCTTGATCCCGGTCACCGCCACCAGCCCGACGTTCTGGGCGAAGGCGCTTTGGGTAAACGAGCCGAAGATTGGCGCAATCATGCTCGACAGCATATCGGCGCGCAGGCCGTTGCCCAAGCGTTTGGAGTCGACTTTGGTGTCGATGATTTCACCGACGGCGAGGATGTCCGCAGAGGTTTCCACCAGCGTCACCATGACCACGATGCACATCGACAGGATGGCGGCGAAGTGGAAGGTCGGCATGCCGAAATGGAACGGCGTCGGGAAGCCGAACATCGGGCCCTCGGTAACAGACGAAAAGTCCGCCATGCCAAGGAACACTGCGATGACCGTACCGATGACCATCGCCAGCAGAATCGACAACCGGGAAATGGTCGCGCTGCCTATCTTGCTCAGCAGCAGCACCAACACCAACGTCACTGCCGCCAGACCAATGTTCGCCATGCTGCCGAAGTCCGGAGCATGGCTATTACCGCCCATGGCCCAGCGCGCAGCCACCGGCATCAGCGTCAGGCCGATGGTGGTGATCACAATGCCCGTGACCAGCGGCGGGAAGAACTTGGTGATGCGCGAGAATACCGGCGTGATCAACAAGCCAATCAACGATGCGGCAATCACCGCCCCGAGAATCGACTGAAACCCGCCCTCCCCGCCACTGCTGACAATCGCCACCATGGTCGCGACGCCCGAGAACGATACGCCCTGTACCAGCGGCAACTGACAACCGAAAAACGGTAAACCAAGGGTCTGGAGTAACGTCGCCAGCCCCCCTGCAAACAATGAAGCAGCAATCAACAAACCGATGTCCGCCGGCGAGAGTCCGGCGGCCTGACCGATGATCAAAGGCACCGCGACGATGCCGCCGTACATGGTCAGAACATGTTGCAGGCCGTAAGCCATATTCGCGCCGATCCCAAGGTTTTCATCCTCAGGCCGTTGGTGTGAAACATGGGGCGTTTTCATGTTGGGGGGGTTCCCTGGTTTTTGTTATGCGCACACTGTATTCAAGATCACGGACAAATGTCTATAGAGTTGTATACAACTTATCGTCCGGATTATGACCACCCGTTCATTTCCTCCCTGTTTGTGCGGCTTGCCGCCCTTCAAAATTTTTGAAATACATCATGACGCGGCCCTTGCGCATTCCCCACTAGCCTTTGGTAGTCCAAGTGACCGCCGGTACGGTCGCCTCTCGCTTATACATATAAAGTATGCATAATGAAGCCATTCGAAATTCAGTTTCACAAGGCAAAAAACGCAGCCAACAAATTAAAGCACCAGGGCATCAGCCTTTCAGAAACAGAGCCGGTTTTCTACGACGAGCGAGCGCTTACGCTTCAAGACCACCGCCATGATGAACAACGGTGGATCATCATGGGGATGGACGCCAAAGGTCGCTTGCTGGTCGTTGCGTACACCTATAGAGATCCGAACTTCGTTCGAATAATTTCCGCGCGGATCGCTACCAAAAACGAGCGCCGCCGGTACATGGAGGATTGACCGATGAAAGACGAATACGACTTCAGTAACGCCAAGCGTGGGGCTGTTGCCTCCAGCAAAAGCAAAACCAGAATCACCATCATGCTCGATGATGCTGTCATAGAGGCGGCTCGCGCACTCGCCGAGAGCGAGGGATTTGGCTATCAGACAGTGATCAATAACACCTTGCGTCAGGCGTTGCTCAATCACAGGGAAACAACCGCCGAACTCGATCAGCGCACGACTATTGCGAATGCCGGACATTTCAAGGAAGGGATAACCGCACTCGAATTGAAGAACCTCGAGAAAAAATTAACCGAGGTTCTCAGTGAAATTCATCGGGTAATGACGCCTTGAGCCCACTCCTATGAAGCCTCAAAAAACACTGGCTCAGCCAGGGCGGACCAACCGCTCAAGCACTCGCCTCAACCCCTCGTGTTCCGGCACCCGGATCCCGAACTCATCCTTCAGCAACCCGATCAACTCATCCACATCCACCACCTGGCGCCGCTCACTTTCGCGGTCGACCCGGTGTACTGCAAAACTGCCGTTGTTCAGCGTACGGCGCCAGCCCTCCCCGGTCCGGGCAACCATCAGTTGCCGGGCAAACGACGACTCGGGATGGGTCGACACATACCAGTTGCCGACGGCGTAATCGATGTCTTCCTGGCGTTGCAGATCGAAGATGTACATCGCCCGCCACTCGCCGCCGACGTTGGCGCGCAGGGTGTAGCCGTCTTCATGCCGTTCAATGCGATACGGTTCATGGGGTGTGAGTTGTTCGGCTGCGGTATCGAGCAGCAGCGGTGCGGTGGGGACCATGCCGCCGAAGCCCACGTCGGTGATGTAACGCACGCCGTTCAGCGTAACAAGGCTCAAACGGTGTGTGCGAGCGGTCCACGCGCCTTCGGGCTGCCCCATCACGACGCGGCCGGTGATGCCGCGGGCATCGAAGCCTAATGCCTGGAGCAATGCCAGGAACAGGTTGTTGAGCTCATAGCAGTAACCACCTCGACCGTCGTACAGGACTTTTTGCTCGATGGACGGCAAGTCGACCAGCACCGGTTCGCCCGACAACGTGGTGAGGTTTTCGAACGGGAAAGCGCTGGTGTGGCGCAATTGAAGCTGACGCAGGGTTTCCAGGGTCGGCGCAGGGGGTGCGTCGAAACCCAGACGCTGCAGATACAACGCAAGATGGGTCAGGCGTGGCTCGCTCATTGCTCAATCCTTATGCATGGGGCCGCGGATCTCTCCGCCGATGGCCGCCATGTATAAGGGATAAAGCGGTGCAACTGACAATTGATTTCCCCAATCACCGCACTCATCAATGTCAATGTCGCTTGCGCGAGCTCACACGAATCCACGTCGGCGCATGATCACTGGCATGTGCTTCATTGCGCACCCAGGCATCGACACCCGCTTCTTGCAGGTAGGGGCTGAGCGCCGGGTTCAGTAACAAGTGATCAATGCGCAGCCCTGAGTTTTTCTGCCAGTGCTGGCGAAAATAATCCCAGAAGGTGTAAAGCCTATCCTGCGGGTACAGATGACGCAGGGAATCAGTCCAGCCCTGATCCAGCAAGCGTTGATAACACTCGCGGCTTTGCGGTTGCAGCAACGCATCCTTGAGCCAGGAGCGTGGGTTGTAGATGTCGAGATCGGTGGGCACTACGTTGTAGTCGCCGGCCAGCACCACCGGATGTTCGCTGCTTTGCAGATCCCTGGCATAGGCGATCAGTCGCTCGAACCACGCCAGTTTGTAATCGAACTTCGGTCCCGGCTGCGGGTTGCCATTGGGCAAGTACAGGCACCCCACCAGCACGCCGTGCACCGCCGCTTCCAGATAGCGACTGTGGGTATCCGTGTCGTCACCCGGCAATCCGCGTCGACTCTCCAAAGGTTGCGCATCTCGCGCCAGAATCGCCACCCCATTCCAGGACGACTGGCCCTGCCAGATGGCGCCGTAACCGGCCGCGTCAAGCTCGGCGGCTGGAAAAGCCGTATCGACCGACTTGAGCTCCTGCAAACAGGCGATGTCCGGTTTTTCCCGTTCCAGCCACGCCAGTAGATTGGAAAGACGTGCTCGCAGGCCGTTGACATTGAAGGTGGCGATTTTCAGGTTCTTCATGGTCCGACGCTCGCAGCGGATTGGCGGTATCCAGTTCTGACCCAAGCGAGCGACGACAGTTGCTGTGGTAAACGCAGCAGGCGATTAAAGGAGTTGGAGAGAGCCCCACCATCGAATGGGGCCATTGTTTGAAGTCACTGACCACTTGTCATCCAGACGGCACCAACCGCTCTGCTCTTGGCACCAACATCAGGTAACGACTCATCTTTTGGAGACGGGCCATGATGACCATAAAACTCACTTCGCTGTTACTGGCCAGCTTGCTATGCGCTGCCTCGGCGACCACGTTTGCAATGTCCAACGATGGAGCGGACACGAAAGGCACCCAGTCCGGTGCAACCAGTGCGCCAACCCCACCACCCGACAACACTCCCGGCACGCCTTCAGCCGGTAACAATTCTGACTCGGGTGGCGGAACCGGCACCAATGGTGGGGTCAATAGTTCGGGCTCCGGCACGGGCGGCGGCACCGGGCCGGCCGGCGGAGGAACGGGAAGTGCCGGGGGTGGTACCGGTAGCTGAACGAATCAAAGCAGGCCATGAAACAGTTCATGGCCTGCCTTCGCTACCCGATCATCACAGTCGTTTGACCGCGGGCGGGCTCCACTTACCGGTCAACGCCTCAGATTTCGGACCGTATAAACGCATGGTCAAGTTGAACGCACCTTTGGGTGCGGGAAGCCAATTGGCCTCAAGGTCTTTGCCGGGGCTTTCATTCTGGAAATAAATATCCAGCGAGCCGTCGGCATTTGTCTTGAAGGGCATCCAGCTGCTCACCGCAAAGCGGTTGAGTGTATTGCCTACCTGGAACCCTTCCGGATCGTACAACGTGATCGACCAGAAAGCGTTCACCGGCGGCGCTTTGCCCTTATCGAAATGCAGTACGTACTTGTTGGCCCCATCGAGCGGCTTGCCTTGGTCATCACCCATGTTCAGCGGATAAATGGCATCCTCGGGCAAGTTAGCGCCCAACCCGACCTGCGCCACGATCGCGCGCTTGAGGTAGTAGTTGCCATAGACGCCCATGGTGTCGGTGTTCATCGACCAGCCGTTGACCACTGGAGCGAGCGTGGCGACCTTCCATTTCATCAGCGTTTGCGCTTCATCCGGCACGGTCTGCAGCGCGGCTTTAATCGCCGGATCCAGCGTCTCGATGCTGAACGATTTGCCCACCTCGATACCGATGCGTTGAATCTGCGCCAGAATCGGCTGGTCGGTGAGATGAGGCGGATTCGTTTTGAGCAACTCGGCGGCATAGGCAAAGTAATTGGCCGCCGACATCGTATCGACCTGAATCTTCGGCGGCGTTTTCATGTCCACCGTCGGGTCGATTTTCACCTTGACCGGCTCAGCTTTTTTACCCAGCAGCGATAACGGCGTCACGGTGTAACCCGCCTGAATGGCGTGCACTGCCGCGTAGTCGGCCTCCCCGTCAGTCTTGGTCCGACCGATGATCCAGACAAAAGGCGTCGGTGCTGGCAAATGGCTTAATCCAGCTGGCACTGTTCCGGTCCAGCCCGGTGGTGTCACCAGAAACTGACTGGCTTGGGTGCCGGTTGTGCGCCAACCGGGCGACGCGAAAACGTCGCTCCACATGTCGAGCATCGGCAACAGATAAAAGCGCCCCGCCGTGTCCGGCGCGGAGATCACCAAGGGTTCCTTGGTCAAGTCGAGCCAGGCGATGGAATACAACGTATCGAAGTTGGACCGCACCACTCCTCTGAAACTCGCGGGTGGGTACTGCGGCACACTCACAAACATGTTCATCGGGCCCTTACCGAACTCCTTGCCGGGTTCGATATTGGTGAACTGCTTGCGGGTGATGTCCATGGTCAATAGCGGGTAAAAATACAGGTAAGCCTCAACGCCGATGGCATGCGCCTCTTCGGGCGTGACTTTCGGCTGAGCCTGGCTGGCCAGGGGAAAAACGGCGGCGGCAAGAGTTAGAGCAACGGCTGTCAATGCTTGAGTAATCAACATTTAGGCGATCGTCCTTGCGATGGGGAGCGCTGCCGGGGCCGGCAGAGCTAACGGAACTCTAGACGATCGATTCAGTAAGAACTGACAGGCGCCCGACCGTTTGTCGGGGTGGTGCAGGCTTGTATATGACGCAAGGCAAAACCCGATAACGCTGAAGGAGCTAACATTACTCTTACATCATGATAAGGAATCGACATGAGTAAGGCAGACGAGCTCGCCACGAAGCTGAAACACACAGGGGTTACCCGCGCCGAACAGGCGATCGACAGCTGGCCGAGCCAGGTTTACGAACTGTATCGCCAGATCGAGCACTGGCTGTTGCCGATGACGCAGGTCGGTCTTGTAGTGCGGCACAATCCCACCCACGTATTCGAGAGCGATCCGGAGGGGGAAACGTTCGACTATGCCATTGACCAGCTGGTGATCGAAGGCAATCTCAACACCCTGACTTTCGACCCGGTCGCGCGTTTCACTGCGGATGGCGAGGGACGTATAGAGATTCATTCCAAAGGCCAAGAGCTCGCATTACTGCGTACTGTCGGCGAGCATGGCGAAACGCATTGGTGGTTACAGGTCATTGAGCAAGCCGAACAACAACTGGATGCGGTTGCGCTGACGGAGAACAATCTGCTTTCGGTGGTGCAGGAAGGTTTGAAGCTTGAAGACTAACGTTCTATTCGAACTTTGACTGTACTCGACCGACAGCACAGGACAACATGCATGGACAGTTTTGTTTTGGGCACGCGCGCCAAGGTTGCTGGTCAGAACAGATTTGGTAATCGCACCGGCGCCGTTTCATATTTGAAAGTGCCCAGTAGCGCCGCCGAACCCACCCCTTCAGATCAGGTAAGCACCGTCAGGACCTGATCGTCCAACAAGCCAATCCTCCGGGCACCAAACCCGGAAAAGAACTGGATATTGTTTTTTTCGTTCATGGCTACAACACCGATTCAAAAGAAGCACTCAAGCGCCAGCGACTGGTCGAGAGCGAACTGAAAAAACGCAAATACAACTGCATGGTGATCGGCTTCGACTGGCCCAGTGCAGGCAGCGCTGAACTGTATCTGTATGACCGCTCCGAAGCCCAGGAAGCCGCCACGCTGTTAGTCACCGGCGGCATCATCCCGTTTGCCAACTACACGCTAAAAGACTGCCCCATAAACATCCACATCATGGCCCATTCCATGGGCGCCTTCGTGGTGCGAGAGGCGGTGCGCTCGGTCGATAAAACCCGCAATGCGGAGCTGGCCAATGACTGGCGCATCGGTCAGCTGGTGTTGTTTGCGGCGGATATCTCCTCCGAGTGCTTTGAGCTCAACAACTCGGACATGATTCCAATCTTCAATCACTGCGGCCGACTGACCAACTATTTCAGTGGTTACGATGAAGCGCTGGCCGTTTCAAATGTCAAAAACATTGACATCAGCTCACGCGTCGGACGCGTTGGTATGCCAGTTGAAACGCCGGCGCACGAAAAGGCCGTCGACGTCGATTGCGGACCGCGTTACAAGACTGTCCCCAAAAGAAAATTCAAGATCATCGACGGCATGATTTCCCACTCCTGGTACCTGGAGGATCCGGTCTGGTACGACGATCTCGCCTATACCCTGCAAGGCCAAATAGACCGCGACTCCATCCCTACCCGGATCTGGGTCAGTAAAAATGACTTCATCTTGAAAACCTGACTACCCGCCCGCCCGCAACGCCGCATGAAGGTCCAGCACCGGCAATGGCGAAGGCCGGTTCAGCGCCCGCAACACGGGCGCATCGTAGCCATAAACATCCGGCTTGAATGCCACTCGCCCGTCACTCTCCAGATCCACTGTCCAGTACGCCAACAGCACCGGCACTTTTACTGGAAGCGAGATGTTCTGGGTCTTGCCGTTGGCCAATTGTTTTTGAATGCCGGCGCTGTTCCATTTGACCGGGTCGTTGAACAACAACTCCACCAGTTGCAGAGGGTTCTCTACGCGGATGCAGCCCGAACTGGTCGCGCGCACAGTTTTGGCAAATAACTCGCGGTGCGGTGTGTCGTGGAGGTAAATCGCATAGTCGTTAGGGAAACGGATCACCACCTGACCCAACGAGCTGTCAGGCCCGGCATCCTGGCGCAGGGTGAGCCCGCGCGGATTGCTCCAGTCAACGGATGACGGGTCGAGCACATTGCCTTCGCGATCAAGTACGCGTATCCGGTTGTTGGCCAGGTAGCCTGGATTCGCTCGAACTTTTGGCAGCACGTCTTCCTTGAGGATCGTCGGCGGTACAGTCCAGGTCGGGTTAAACGTGATGTAGGTGATCTGCGCCTGAAAAATCGGTGTATTGCGCGCCGCTTTACCCACCTGCACCCGAGATCGCCAGATCCGTTGGCCATCGCGGTACATCGCCACCTTATAGCCGGCGATATCGACGATAACGAAAGTGCCCTGCAGTTTATAAAGCAGCCAGCGCGCCCGCTCCATGTTCACCCGCACCTGGTCGATGCGCGCCTCAACAGGCACATTCAGTGCCGCCAATGTCGTCGCCCCCGCCACACCATCCGCGCCCAGATATTGCTCAGTCTGATACTTCTTCACCGCAGCTGTGACAGCGCCGTCGTACTTCGTGCCGCGGCCCAATCGCGGATCAAGAAAACCTGCCGCGACCATCCTCGCGCGCAACTGTGCGACCGCAGGTTCGTCCATGCCGGGTTTGAGCGAATAATCCACACCGACTTTCGGCCAACCGCCTCTGTCCCGAACTGCGCGCAGTTGCGCCAATGCCTGACGCAAACTGACGTACACCGCTTCTTGCGGCGGCGCCTGAGCAAAAGCGCTTGCCACGTCGTGATTATCGAGTGCCGCGAAGAAGGCATTGAAGTCATCACGGGGATCGACGCCGTTCGAATCAAAGTTCCAGTGGTTGTCGAGCCGAGAAGGATCGACCTTGCCGCGCCGCAAGTGTTGCAACGCGGTAAGAAACGTATGGGTGGTTGCGATATCAAACGCTGCCCGCTGCTCAGTCGTGGCGTTCAAGGCCAGTACCGAAGGCTGTGTCCGGACAATTTCTTCAATATGGAAATCCGCCGGGTTCAAACCGTCGGCCTGCGTAGCGTTCAAGCTTTTGATCAACTGCTCGACATCGCTGTCATTCGTCCACGCGGCGCGATAGGCACGATGGGTATAAAAATCCATGACCAGTCGGCTGACATCCACCCGCCGATTGCGCTTTGCAGTGAGCAATGGTGGAAACGCGGTTTTCATCGGCGCGAGCGTGGCCTGAATCGTTTGAGCGACGTTGTCGTCCGGTGCGGCGTCCATAACGGTGCTCGGCGCAGTTACCGGCTCAATCGGCGAAGTTTCGGCGATCGCTGCACCGCTGATCAGAAAGCCCATAAAAAATATGCGGCTTATGACGAATAACCTTGTTAATTGCACCATAGATAATCCTTAATCCCCCGCATTGACCAGCTAGCTTCCCATGCACTGCTAGACTCGAACTTAACATGATGAGACATCTATATGGCGTTACTACGTTTTGGCCTACCCATCGCGGCCCTGTTACTGACTGCAATGTCCGTACCATCAGCTTACGCCGATTCGCTTGCCGCCGCCCTCGTCAAAGCAGCGCCCACTGCCGACGCCAAGGTCATTGACCTGGCGGTCCGCGCTTCCAAATGCAGCATCGCTCAAGGCAAAGCCCCTGTCCAAAGGCTTGCGGTCATCGACTATTCCCTGCCTTCGACCGAACAACGGTTGTGGGTGTTCGATCTGAAGAAACGCAAGTTACTGTTCCATGAACTGGTGGCGCACGGGCGCAACACCGGCGAGAACATGGCCGTGAACTTCTCCAATAAAAACGAAAGCTTCGCCACCAGTCTTGGCTTGTACCGCACGCAGTCAAGTTATGTCGGGCAAAACGGCTATTCGCTGCGCATGGAAGGCCTGGAACCGGGTTTCAACGACAATGCATTTGACCGGGCGATCGTGATTCACGGCGCACCGTATGTCAGCCCGATGCTGGCCCGTGTGAATGGTCGGATCGGCAGAAGCCTCGGTTGCCCGGCAGTCAGGCCGGCGATTGCGCATCGGCTGATTGACTCGATGAAAGATGGGCAGCTGTTATTTTCCTACTACCCGGATCAGCGTTGGTTGAAGACTTCTTCTTACATCAATTGCGGAAGTGAGACCGTCGCATCGGCGTCCAAACCAACTATCCGCAAGTAAATACCACGTCCCCTCCCAGTCTTCGATAAGGCTGCGGTCATTACTTTCGCCGTCAACGCCATGTTGACGGGCCGGGTACAACGGCATGCACTCCAACACTTCATTGTTCCACCCCTCGAACGCGTATTAGTGTTTATTATCCGTTCTTGGACGGCTCTGCATTACTGCTTAGCCGATGAGATTCCATCAAAAAGTCCGAGAACAATGAAGAATATAAAAAGCACAATGATGCTCGGTGGTTTGCTCGTTCTATCGTCTGGCGTACAGGCAGAACCCTCGCATCTGGATAGCGTCGTTCAGCAAGGCCAACTTCGCGTGTGCACCACAGGCGACTACAAACCCTACACTTACAAAGCCGAGAACGGTGAATACTCAGGCATCGACATCGCCATGGCCCAGTCACTGGCGGACAGCCTGGGCGTCAAGACTGAATGGGTACAGACCACCTGGAAAACCCTGATGCCCGACATGCTGGCGGGTAAGTGCGACATCGGCATGGGAGGGATTTCGGTCACACTGGAACGCCAGAAAAAAGCCTTCTTCAGCACCACCCTGGACGTCGATGGCAAGGTCCCGCTGGTGCGCTGCGAAGATCAGGCGCTGTACCAAACCGTCGATCAAATTAACCAGCCCTTAGTGCGCCTGGTTGAACCGGCGGGTGGTACGAACGAGGCATTTGTCCACGCCTTCCTGCCCAAGGCGCAACTGAGCCTTCACGACAATGTGACCATCTTTCAGGAACTGCTGGACAAGAAGGCTGACGTGATGATTACCGATGCGTCGGAAGCGCTGTACCAGCAGAAACTCAAACCCGGCTTGTGTGCGGTGAACCCAAGTCAGTTTATGCAGTATGGAGAAAAGGCGTACCTGCTACCGCGCGATGACATCACCTGGAAATTGTATGTCGATCAGTGGCTGCACCTGGCCAAGGTGACGGGAAAATATCAAAAAGTACTGAGCCAATGGATAGCGACGCCCGAGGCTAAATAGCCCATGTAGCAACTGGCGAAGCCTGCGTCCGACTGCGCAGCAGTCGCCACCCCGAACCACTAGGCACTTCAGGCAAAACGCAAAGCGGCGGAAACACTTCCGCCGTTAATCGCCGTGCAACAAACCCGAACTGTACTCGCCTAAGCTGTTGCCGAGCGCACTGCCATGGAAACTCATCTTACTGGGGTTGTTGGTGGGGACTGGGCCAAAGCCGGCAGACGGGAGGGTGGCTTCCGAGTAATCGCTATGGGGGCTCACACCCGAACAGGCGCTCAACAGCAACGCACCACCGATTAGCACGACTTTGATGAGTTTCGAGATCATTTTTCAGTTCCCTGTGGGATTGAAGTGCGGTGATACGAGATTGAGTCATCATCCTAGGCTGCAGATACGACGGGCATCATGAAACGTTGCGAGGCGACAGCGATGGTTCAGCTACTGAGGTTTTTGGAGGTAAAAAAAGGCGCTCAACATACCGCTTTGCAGGCTGATGATTCGACGTGAGGGAGCAAAGCGCAATATATCCCTACTTGGCTGCCCAATTGATCCGTAGACATTCGGCTCGCCTCAACCCAACAGACCCATTCCTGATAAACTCCCACCTTTCGCCCCACCGATTCCAGACCCCTAATGCCCCCAATCACCGCCACACCCGCCCCGCTCTCCCGCCGCTTTTCCGTCGCACCGATGATGGATTGGACTGATAAACATTGCCGTTTTTTCCTACGCCTATTGTCAAAAAATGCCCTCCTCTACACCGAAATGGTCACCACCGGCGCGCTCCTAAACGGCGATCACGACCGTTTCCTCCGTCACAACGAAGCTGAACACCCGCTCGCGCTACAACTCGGCGGCAGCGTCCCCCTCGACCTTGCCGCCTGCGCCCGCATGGCCCAAGACCACGGCTACGACGAGGTAAATCTCAACGTCGGCTGCCCGAGTGACCGCGTGCAGAACAACATGATCGGCGCCTGCCTGATGGGGCATCCGCAGTTGGTGGCTGATTGTGTGAAGGCGATGCGTGATGCGGTGTCGATTCCGGTGACAGTGAAGCACCGCATCGGGATTAATGGGCGGGACAGTTACGAGCAGTTGTGTGATTTCGTCGGTACGGTTCGGGATGCCGGGTGTACGAGTTTTACGGTGCATGCGCGGATTGCGATTCTGGAGGGGTTGTCGCCGAAGGAGAACCGGGATATTCCGCCCCTGCGTTATGACGTGGCGGCACGGTTGAAGACAGATTTTCCGGACCTGGAGATTATTCTCAACGGCGGGATCAAGACGCTGGAGGCTTGTCACGAGCATTTGCAGACGTTCGACGGTGTGATGCTGGGTCGGGAGGCGTATCACAATCCTTATGTGATGGCTGAGGTGGATCAGCAGCTGTTCGGCAGCACGGCACCGGTGATCACACGGGCCGAGGCACTGGCGCAGTTGCGGCCTTATATCGCCGCGCACATCGATGCGGGTGGTTCGATGCACCATATCACCCGGCATGTGCTGGGGCTGGGCACCGGGTTCCCGGGGGCGCGCAAGTTTCGGCAGTTGTTGTCGGTGGATATTCATAAGGCTAAAGAGCCTTTGGTGTTGCTGGATCAGGCGGCGGAGTTGTTGGAGGGCCGCTAACGGTCGCCCGGGTTGAACCTGTGCGCTGATTTGGCATCGTATTTACCGATAGCGCGCCCCGCCATTCAAACAGCCGTTTTCAGGTTGTTGCCGCTGGGGCCATCGATACGTACATGCGCCCTTGAGTGGCTGTCAGCGCTCGGGTAATGTCATTAGACCCACAGGACAGAGCACGCCCATGACTTCCAAGCTGGAACAACTTAAACAAATGACCACCGTGGTTGCCGATACTGGCGACTTCGAAGCAATCGCTCGCGTTAAACCGGTGGACGCTACGACCAACCCTTCCCTGCTGCTCAAAGCCGCGGCCATCCCTGCGTACGCCGAATTGCTGAACGCCTGTGTTCATGACTGCAAAGGCGATGTGGGCCTGGCCAGCGACCGTTTCGGCGTTGCGGTCGGGCAAGAGATTCTGAAAGTGGTACCGGGCCGTATTTCTACCGAAGTGGATGCGCGCCTGTCGTTCGACACTGATGCCGTATTGAAGCGCGCTCACCGTCTGATCGAGCTGTACGACAAGGCCGGCATCGGCCGTGACCGCGTATTGATCAAGATCGCCTCCACCTGGGAAGGCATCCGCGCCGCAGAGACATTGGAAAAAGAAGGCATCCAGACCAACCTGACGCTGCTGTTCTCCTTTGCTCAGGCGGCAGCGTGTGCCGATGCCGGTGTGTTCCTGATCTCGCCGTTCGTAGGCCGGATTTACGACTGGTACAAGAAAGCCAACGGTAACGACTACACAGGCGCGGATGATCCAGGCGTGCAGTCGGTAACGCGGATTTACAACTACTACAAGGCCAATGACTACAAGACTGTGGTGATGGGCGCAAGCTTCCGCAACCTTAGTCAGATCGAGCAGTTGGCCGGTTGTGATCGCCTGACCATCAGCCCGGACCTGCTGGAGAAACTGGCGGCGGATACGGGCAAGCTGGAGCGCAAGCTGACGCCTGGGCATGCAGGTGAAGCGCGCCTGAGCTTGAATGAAGCGCAGTTCCGTTGGCTGTCCAACGAGGATGCGATGGCGACTGAGAAACTGGCTGAGGGTATTCGACAGTTCGCTCGGGATCAGGAGAAACTTGAGGCGTTGTTGCAGGACAAGCTGTGATCTAGCACCAGGTGATGCAAAAAGGGCGAACCTTGGTGGTTCGCCCTTTTTTGTGCCTGGTGGTTTAACTGCGCGCCTGATCAGTGACGCTCGAGCGCATTCACCAGATCATGGAACGCTTCGCGATTGTGGTCGTTCAGCCCCATGAGGATTTTGTGTGCTTCGAGGACTTTGATCCGCACCACTTCTTCGGACTGGTCCTGGTCTGGCAGGTCGTCCAGGCATTCCGGGCACGGCACGGGTTGATCAACGATGTTAAACACTTGCTCGAAGCCCATGGACTCCAGCAGACGGGTGATGTCTTCGTGGGTGGTGACGACAGTCGGCAGCAGGCCGACCTTTTGCCGCGACAAGATCGACAATTTGGCCAGCAGACCAAGGGTGGTGCTGTCGATGCTGCGTGTTTCGGTCAGGTCGATCACGATCGCGTTGAAGTTCAAAGCGGTGAAGATACGATCAATAGTCGCATCCAACGCCGAACACAGGGTCAGGCGAACTTCACCGACGAATTTCAGGACGAAAGTGCCATCCTGCTCGGCGAACTGGATTCTACCGGTACTCATTAAAGATTCCTGCTCAACACCAACAGGGCGATATCATCCGGCATCTCCCCAAGCGTGGCCAATCCAAAAACCTGCCGCAGCCCATCCAGGGTGCCGCCCGCAGCCTTGACCCGTTGGGGCAACGCCGCTTCTTTTTCTTTGAGTGTGGGTTCTGGCAAAAGGTCCAGAATGCCATCAGACATCAGCGTCAGGCTGAACGTTGGCGGCAGCTCCAGTACGTGGTCTTCGTAGGTGGCTTCATTGAAGAGGCCCACCGGCAGACCACGCCCTTCCAGATAACGAACACTGTCTGGCGTGTACAACACAGGCAACGGCAAATGACCACCGATGCTATAGGTCAACAAACCTGTCTCCTCGTCGATGACTCCACCGACCATTGTGACGTGTTTACCCAGCTTACAACTGATCAGGCCTCGGTTGATATGACCAAGGACCTCTGAAGGCTTGAATTCCGGCAATGTGCCGCTGCGCTTGGATTCAAACAGCAAGCGCGTGGTCATGAACTTCAGCAGTACGGTAACGAAGGCTGAAGAGGCGCCATGCCCGGAAACGTCTGCCAGGTAGAACGCTACCCGACGCTCGTCGACCCGAAAATAGTCAACAAAATCACCCGACAGGTACAGCGATGGGATGATCTGGTGCGCAAACTGGAACTCGTCGATGGTCCAGGGACTGACCGGCAGCATGTTCATCTGCACTTGCCGACCGGCGTTCTGGTCTTCCTGGAGCAGGTTCAGGCTGGCGGCGAGTTCACGGTTGGCCTTTTCCAGCTTCTCGCGGTAGCGCTGGTTTTCCAGCAGCAGACGCGCGCGATCCAGGGCTCGGCGCACAGAATGCTCGAGCACAGCCAGATCTTCGAGAGGCTTGATCAGGTAATCCGCTGCGCCCAGGCGCAACGCCTCGACCGCGTCGTTCATCACGCCGGCACCCGAGACCACAATCACAGGGGTTTGCGGAGACCGCTCAGTGACCTGGCGGATAAGTTCGAGTCCGCCCATCTGCGGCATGCGCAGATCGCAGATGACCAGGTCGGGCTTGTCTTGCTCGAATACCTGAAGACCCTGCTGGCCATTGCTGGCCTGCAGGACACTGAAACCACTGTCTTCCAAATAGGCCGCGAGACTCGCGCGCACTACTTCGTCATCATCGATTATCAGCAGCGTGGCACTGGTTTTTGGCATGTGGGCAAACGGCGCCAGAATTAGGTTGGCGTAGCAGGCACGGGATTTAGCCCGGCTCACACTACTGGATTCGCTTTCTAGCCACTCTGTCGCACCGTTTTCGAGCGCTTGCCCTACTCACACGTCCACCAGAGGTGCCCTTCTAAGGCGCAGACGGTACTCCCATCCGCGGGGCGTTTCAAGCTCACGCCGATGGTCGCTTGACGTCTTTATTTGTCAAATCACCGGGAGTTATAAGAACAGACAATTCCGTAACCCAATGTAAGGTTGAGCCCATGAGCCAAACCGGACAGGACTGCAGCGAAAAGCGCGCTTTCATCGGCATGCGAGTCGATGCCGAGGTGGTGCGCATAGGCCGGATCCAAACGAAAGAAGGCGGCCCAATGGCCGCCTTCTTCGCATTAGCGATCGAGATTAAAAATCGTCTTCGACCTGGCCGTCTTTGACTTTGAATTCGCGGTTCTGCAAGTACGCATTACGAATAAAGATGTACTTGTCCCCGGTGATCAGTTTTTCGCTCGACAGCAAGCTGGCGCGCGTGTCGACGATGTTCAGGCCGAAGACCGTGTTACGCACCGACACGTCGTCGATGTACGGGTACGGACCGGTGTAGCTGTCGACGAGCTTGGAAGGCGCATCACGCACGGTGCTAGGCCCCAGCAATGGCAGCACCACGTAAGGACCGCTACCGACACCCCAATAGCCGAGGGTTTGCCCGAAATCTTCGTCGTTGCGATGCAGGCCCATCTTGGTGCCTACGTCGAAAAAGCCCAGCAGACCGAACGTGGTGTTGAAGATGATGCGCGCTGTGTCGGTGCCCGCCGCAACCGGTTTGACCTGCAGAATGTCGTTCACCAGGTTGGTGACATCACCGACGTTGCGGAACATGTTGTGAATGCCGTCTTCCAGAAACTGCGGCGTTATGAACTGATAGCCCTGAGCAACAGGCTTGAGGGCATAGGTGTCGATCACATCGTTGAACTTGAAGATCGGACGGTTAACGCTTTCCCAAGGGTCATCTTCCGGAGCAGCCTGGGCCACAAACGGAACCAGCAACACGCCGGCACACACACAAAGCTGAGCGAAATGTTTGCTCAAGCGCATAGAAAAACCCCCTGGACTATTACTGGCGCGGGCACTTGGCCCGGGCGTTAAGCTGGTGAGTATAAGACGGAAAAGCCGGTTTAGGCAGCATCGCGCGCATTCGCCTACAGATGAATCATGTTCATTGGGAGCGCTTCACATCAATGTCACTCAACTGTCACTGACGCCGCATAACCTTGTCACTATTTCAGGGACGTTGATATGCCAAACGCTGAAACCTTGCCCATTGCAGCACCCGGCTTGACTGCCGTCTTGTTCGGCCTCAGCGGTTGTCTGGTAGATTTCGGCGCCCGGACTCGCCAATACGGGGTTTATTCTGCGGAGCACGCCGAGGCCACCCCCGGTGCGCTGGACAGCCTGCGCAGTTTGCAGCGCCAGCAAATCCCTTGCGCCTGGCTCGACGAGCTACCCGCTGCCCTCAGCCATTCACTGGCCGCAACCCTGCCGTCCTGGATCAGTTCTTCGCAACACCCCGCAACAATCAAACCATGGCCCACACCGAACGCCTGTTGGCAAGCCTTGATGGCGATGAATGTAGAACGTCTGGATGGCTGCGTACTGGTCAGCGGCGAACCACGGTTGCTGCAATCAGGCCTGAATGCCGGGTTGTGGACGATCGGGCTGGCGTCCTGCGGCTCGCTCTGCGGCCTCGCCCCCATCGAATGGCACGCACTGAGCCAAAAAGAACGCGAGCATTTACGCGGCAAGGCGACGATGCAGTTATTCAAATTGGGCGTGCACTCGGTGATCGATCATCTGGGTGAACTCGATACCTGTCTGGCCGATATCAGCCTGCGCCGACTCAAGGGCGAAAAGCCCTGACCGAGATCATGCAGGTTGTGCGCAAGTGGATTAATCTAAAGGTCAGCCATAGACCTTTGGCGCGAGGCTGCGGTCTATGCCAGTGCCTATCGATAAAAGGAAGAACGCCATGCCTGCCCGCGAACTGCAAAAACAACTCGATACTCTGCGCGAGCAATTGGAACAGAACCCCCCGCTTACCGAAGCCGAGCGCGAGGATCTGCACGCGCTGATGCAACAGATCGAGCTGGAAATTGAACTGGAAACCAAAACCAAGGATTCCAGCCTGGCTGACGGCGTCAACCTGGCCGTCGAACGCTTTGAACTCGACCACCCCGTCATTGCCGGCACCTTGCGCAACATCGCTCAAACCCTGGGCAATATCGGAATCTGAACCTGTCAGATGCAAAAAAGCCCCGCTATCGCTAGCGGGGCTTTTTCATGCCTGCGTCTTGCAACACCGTCTCCCTGTGGGAGCGAGCCTGCTCGCGATGGCTGAGTGTCAGGCGAAATCTATTTTGAATGAGCTACCGTTATCGCGAGCAGGCTCACTCCCACAGAGGGGCTTTATTGACGGACCAGGCGGTGGTTCGGCAGTTGAACCGTCTCGGTACTGCGATACGGGTTGATATCCAACCCGCCACGGCGCACATAACGCGCATACACCGTCAATTTCTCCGGCTTCAACAACCGCTGCAGGTCGAGGAAGATCCGCTCCACACACTGTTCATGGAAGTCCGAGTGCTGTCGGAAGCTCACGATGTATTCCAGCAAACTTGCATGATCCAGTGCCGCGCCACGATATTCCACCGCCACGCTCCCCCAGTCCGGCTGACTGGTCACCGGACAGTTGGACTTGAGCAGATGGCTGTGCACGCTCTCTTCGACAATGCGCGACTCATCGCAACGCAGCAGTTCCGGGCGCGGATGCTCGTAGTTGCTGACGCTGATGTCCAGATCATCGATGCATACGCCCGGCAGCGCCACGACGCCTTCGGCTTCAACGTCTTTGAGACTGCGAATGCGCACACCAACCAGCTTGCCGGCGGCGGCCGACAGGTCCTTCGTCAGCGCTGCTTCAAGGCTGGTGGTGTCGGCAAATGGTGTTTGGTTCAGCGAGTTCAGGTACAGCTTGAACGACTTCGATTCAATGATGTTCGGCGAATTCGCCGGGATGCTGAACTCGCCAATCGCCACCACGGGCTTGCCGGATGGCAACAGCCACGACAGCTCGAAACAGTTCCAGAAATCCACGCCTTTATACGGCAGGGTTTCAGCCGTCAGGCCCAGCTCGGCCCATTTCGCGGTACGCGGAATCGGGAACAGCAAGGACGGCGTGTAAGTGGCGATGTATTCGCTGGATTTGCCCAGCGGCGAGTGTTCGGCTGCGGGATGCATGGCGGAAACCTGACTGAAGAATCAGCGGATTCTACCAGCCTTTGCGTCCGCCATTGAGTGCTTACTGACTGACAGTCAACTTGCCGACCATGCCAGCCTGATAATGGCCAGGGATGTTGCAGGCAAATTCCAGGCGGGTGGCCTTGGTGAAGGTCCAGATCAGTTCGGCTGTTTTGCCCGGTTCGACGAGAATGCTATTCGGGTCGTCGTGCTTCATCGCGCCATGATCCATGCCAGCCATCGAACCGTGGTCCATTTCCTTCATGCCTGTAGGCGTCAGCATGCCGCTCTGCTGCATCTGCAACATTTCCTGCTGGTGTTTGGCATGCTTCACCGCGTCCCCCAGGTTGAATTCGTGCAGCAACTGGCCTTTATTCACCAGTACAAAGCGAACCGTCTCACCGGCCTTGATCTCGATATTCTTGGGAGTGAACGACATATCGCCCATCACCACTTCAACACTGCGAGTCGCCTTGGCCGCCGCGGCGGGTTGGCCGAAGTCGTAGGTATGCGCCGGGGCTGCCCACACCGGTGAACTCACCGCCAACAAACACACCACCCGCAGCAATGATTTGCACAAAAACATCGTCGTACTCCAACAAGATAAGGTTCAGCCTGTGGAAAACTCTAAACTGTTGCGACTGCCCGCTACCTGACAGCCAGATTACAACTTTGTCAGGTTGATCTGTATCGACGCTGCCCACGGTATAAAGCGTTCGTTCCATTTGCCTAGAGTCGCCCATGAAATTGCTGATTGTCGAAGACCAACCGAAAACCGGCCACTACCTGCGTCAGGGCCTGAACGAGGCCGGTTTCAACGCCGAACTGGTGGCCGACGGTTGCACCGGGCAACAACTGGCGCTGAGCGGTGAATACGCGTTGTTAATTCTCGACGTGATGCTGCCCGGCCGCGATGGCTGGCAGATCCTGCAAGCGGTGCGCGGTGCCGGTCTCGACACGCCGGTACTTTTTCTGACCGCACGAGACGCAGTGGAAGACCGGGTTCATGGTCTGGAGCTGGGTGCCGACGATTACCTGGTCAAACCGTTCGCCTTCTCCGAACTGCTGGCCCGGGTTCGCAGCCTGTTGCGTCGTGGCAACACCTCGCCACAGGAAACCAGTTTGCAACTGGCCGATTTGCGCCTGGATTTGATCCGCCGCCGTGTTGAGCGCAACGGTCAGCGCATCGACCTGACCGCCAAGGACTTCGCCCTGCTGGAAATGCTCCTGCGCCGTCAGGGCGAAGTCCTGCCCAAATCGCTGATCGCCTCCCAGGTCTGGGACATGAATTTCGATAGCGACACCAATGTGATCGAAGTCGCTATCCGTCGTTTGCGCCTGAAGATCGACGATGAATTCCCCAACAAACTGATCCACACCGTGCGCGGCATGGGTTACGTCCTTGAAGAGCGTTCAGCCTGATGCGGAGCCTTTCGTTAAGCAGCCGACTGGCGCTGCTGTTTGCGGCCTGTACCGCGGTGGTTTCGCTGTCCGCCGGGGTGTTGTTCAGCCGCGCCAGCGAAGCGCACTTTGTCGAACTCGATCAGCAGTTGCTGGATGGCAAGTTGATGGGTTTACGTCGGGCGCTTCATGACATTCAATCCAGCGACAGCCAAATCAGACTCGCGGATGAATTGAGCCGGCAGGCCGACTTGTCGCTGCGCATTACGGGCAGCGATGGCCAGCGCTGGTATGACAGTTCGGCGCAGCTGCCGGACAGGCTCCCGCAAAAACCGGGTTTATCGACCCTGAACGACGCCGGCAGCGATTACCGCGTGCTGAACGCGCCATTGTTTGTTGATAGACCTGACTCCCCACAATTGACCTTGTTGCTGGACATCACCCATCACCAGCACTTTCTGCAACGCATGCAGCATCTGATCTGGCTGACCGTCGGGTTGTCAGCCCTGGCCACTGCCCTGCTCGGCGCGTGGGCGGCGCGCAGCGGGTTGCGCCCGTTGCGGCGCATGAGCGCGGTCGCCAGCGGTGTTTCGGCGCAATCGCTCAATGCGCGCCTGCCAGAAGAGAACATGCCGCCCGAACTCGCGGAAATGGCCCACAGCTTCAACGCCATGCTCGGACGCCTCGACGACTCCTTTCAGCGGCTCTCGGCGTTCTCAGCTGACATCGCCCATGAACTGCGCACACCGCTGTCGAACCTGCTGACCCACACGCAGGTCACCCTCACCCGCCCCCGCCCCATCGAGGACTACCGCGAGGCGCTGCACAGCAACCTCGAAGAACTGCAATGGATGGCGCAACTGGTCAATGACATGTTGTACCTGGCCAAGGCAGATCACGGCTTGCTGACGCCCAAGCGTGAACCGCTGGAGCTGGCAGTGGAAACGGATCTGTTGCTGGAGTTTTTTGCGCCACTGGCAGAAGACACTCGGGTAACGCTAAGGCGCGAGGGTCACGCCCGGTTTGAGGGTGACCGCAGCATGTTGCGGCGGGCGCTTTCCAATCTGCTGGATAACGCGTTGCGATTTACGCCGGCTGAAGGCGAGGTTCGGGTACGGATTGTTGATCAGGTCAAAGGGTTGAGTCTGACGGTTGAAAACAGCGGTGATGGAATTGACGGGGCGTTGATGCCGCGATTGTTTGACCGGTTTTATCGAGCCGATCCGGCGCGTCAGGAAAGCAGCAGTGAACATGCGGGGCTGGGGTTGGCGATTACGCAGTCGATCATTCATGCCCATGGCGGGCGGATTCGTTGCGAATCAGAGAATGGGTGGTCTCGGTTTGTGATTGAGTTGCCGCGAACCTGATCGTTCCCACGCTCTGCGTGGGAATGCAGCCCGTGACGCTCCGTGTCACATCCAGAGCCGAACGCGGAGCGTCCGTTGAGGCATTCCCACGCAGAGCGTGGGAATGATCGCAAACCCTGTGCGAGCCTGCTCGCGATAGCGGTGTAAGGGCTTACGAATACCTCAATGCGTGCGCCGGTTCGATCTTCGCTGCACGCCACGCCGGGTACACAGTGGCAAGGAAGCTCAAGATGAATCCCGCCGAGCAAATCAACAGCACATCCGCGCCCTGCAATTCCGAAGGCAGGTTGCTGACGAAATACACATCAGAGCTGAAGATGTGCTGCCCGCTCACCCGCTCGATCCAGCCCACCAGCGCACTGACGTTCAACGCCGCAATCACCCCAAGCACGCCACCGATCAAGGTCCCGACAACCCCGATCACCGTCCCCTGGACCATGAAGATCGCCATGATCTGCCCCGGCGTGGCGCCGATGGTGCGCAGGATCGCGATGTCCGCGCCCTTGTCATTCACCACCATGATCAGGGTTGCGATGATGTTGAACGCCGCCACCGCGACAATCATCAGCAACAGCAGGCCGATCATGGTCTTTTCCATCTTCATCGCGCTGAACAGACTGCCCTGGGTATGGGTCCAGTCGTCAGCCTTGTACGCGGAGCCCAAACCCGTGGCGATGTCGCTCGACACTTGTGGTGCGGCGTACAAATCCTTCACCGCCAGACGCACGCTCTGCACCTGATTCGGTTCCCAGTGCTGCATCTGCGCAGCATCGGCAACGTGAATCAATGCCATCGAACCGTCCAGCTCAGCACCGACCTTGAACACACCGACCACGTTCAGGCGCTGCATGCGCGGGGTAATCCCGCCCGGTGCGCTGCTGATTTCCGGCACGATCAGGGTGAGCTTGTCGCCGACATTCAAACGAAAACGACGTGCCGTGATCTCGCCGATCACCACACCGAATTCACCCGGCTTCAAGTCATCCAGACGCCCCTGAACGATATGCTGGGCAACGATCGACACTTTGCCTTCCTGTGCCGGATCGATACCGCTGACCTGAATCGGCTGCATCGTGCCCTTATAGGAGAGCATGCCTTCCATCTCGGTAAACGGTACGGCCGCTGTCACCTGCGGGTTTTTCATCGCAGCGGCGGCAACGGGCTGCCAATCGTCGATCGGGTTCACGCCGACGATGGTGGCGTGCGGCACCATGCCGAGGATGCGCGAGCTCATTTCGCGCTGAAAACCGTTCATGACCGACAACACCACAATCATCGCCAGCACGCCGAGGGCGAGGCCGATCATCGAGGTCATCGAGATGAAGGAAACAAAGCGATTGCGGCGCTTGGCGCGGGTATAGCGCGCGCCGATGAAGATCGATAACGGTCTGAACATTCGCTGGGGCACCGTATAAAAATAAAAGACCCGACGTACCGTCTGGTACGTCGGGTTTCGCTCACTCAGATGGGCGTCAGGCAACCTTCCTGCAAGTGCAGGACGCGATCCATCTGGCGGGCCAGGTTCATGTCGTGGGTCACCACCAGGAACGCGGTGCGCATCGACGTGCTGAGTTCCAGCATCAAATCCTGAATGCCCTGGGCGGTGTGGGAGTCGAGGTTGCCGGTCGGCTCATCGAGCATCACCAGGCCTGGATTGTTCACCAGCGCACGAGCGATAGCCACGCGCTGGCGTTCACCACCGGACAATTCTGCCGGTTTATGCTCCAGACGGTGACCCAACCCTACCCGCTCCAGCAACGCCGTGGCACGCTGACGCGCCTCCGGGATCGACGTCTTGCCAATCAACAACGGCATGCAGACGTTTTCCAAAGCGGTGAATTCCGGCAGCAAGTGGTGGAACTGGTACACAAACCCGAGGGCGCGGTTACGCAGCAGACCGCGATTCTTTTCGCTCAATGCCGACAGCTCTTCACCGTCGAGCCAGACGCTGCCCTTGGTCGGCGTATCAAGCCCGCCCAGCATATTAAGCAAGGTGCTTTTGCCAGAACCCGACTTGCCGACAATCGCCACGCGCTCGCCCGGGTGCAACTCCAGCTGCAGACCGGCCAAGACTTCTACCGACTCCGGGCCTTCCTCGTAGGACTTACCCAGGTTGCGGCAGCTCAAGATTGCTTTATCACTCATGCCCGACTCACTCATAACGTAGCGCCTCCGCAGGCTGGGTGCGCGCGGCACGCCAGGCTGGATACAGGGTGGCGAGGAAACTCAGGATCAACGCGGCGCCGCAGACCATCAAGACGTCCTGGCTCTGCACTTGCGACGGCAGGTAATCGATGAAGTACACGTCGGCGTTGAGGAATTTATGGCCGATCAGGCCTTCGAGGGCCGAGATCGCGGCGCTGACGTTCAACGCGGCGAAGATCCCGACCGCGGCACCGATCAGCGTCCCGACCACCCCGATGACGGTGCCCTGCACCATGAAGATCGCCATGATCGTGCGCGGTGTGGCGCCCAATGTGCGCAATATCGCGATGTCGCCCTTCTTGTCGTTCACCACCATTACCAGTGTGGAAATGATGTTGAACGCGGCAACGGCAACGATCAGCAGCAACAGCAGCCCGATCATGGCTTTTTCCATGCGGATGGCCTGATACAGATTGCCGTGGGTGCGCGTCCAGTCGCGGGCGTAGAAATGGTCTTCACCGAGTTGCTGGGCGATGCTCCATGCAGTGCGCGGGGCCTGGAACAGGTCGTCGAACTTCAGGCGAATGCCCTGCACCTGATCCGGTTTCCAGCGGTGCAGCCGGGCCAGATCCTGCAAGTTGGTGATGCCCAGATAACCATCCAGCTCACCGGCGCCGACATGGAAGATGCCGACCACGGTAAAGCGTTTCATGCGCGGGAACATGCCGGCCGGGGTCACGGTAACCTCCGGCGCGACGAACGTCAGCTTGTCGCCGATGGTGGCGCCGAGCTTGGCCGCAGCCTTGTCGCCGATGACGATGCCAAATTCACCCGGGACCAGATCGTCGAGTTTGCCCTGCTGCATGAAGTGATCAATGATCGAGACGTTGCGCTCCAGCGCAGGATCGATGGCATTGAGCAGGACTTTGGAGACTTTGCCGTTGTTGGTCAGCAAACCCTGCATCTGAGTGAACGGCGCCACGGCTGTCACTTGCGGGTTTTTCTTGACCTTGGTGGCCAGGCTTTGCCAGTCGCTGATCGGCTCACCGGACTCGATGGTCGCGTGAGGCACCATGCCCAGCACACGGGTGCGCATCTCATGATCGAAGCCGTTCATGACCGACAGCACGACAATCATCACTACCACGCCGAGGGCGAGTCCGATCATTGAAGTCAGGGAAATGAACGACACAAAATGATTGCGACGCTTTGCACGGGTATAACGCGTGCCTATAAATACGAAGAGAGGTCTGAACATGTCGGGGCTTGTTCGGAGGGAAAAGGAACGTCCTTGTGGCGGGGGTCGATATCCAGCTTTACACTCAGACCACCGCCGCTACCATGGGTTCGCCATGTCGACATTAGATGAAGAAGATCGCCGCGAATACTACCGTATCGAGGACACGATCGCACTGGAAATTCGGACCCTGTCCGCTCCCGAGGCCGCAGGCCAGGAAGTGTTGCAGGATGCTTCTCCACTATTCAATTTGCTCAGCGAGCTGCACCTGAGCGAATTCGAGTCGCAACACCTGTTACGCCAGATCAGTGAGCGCGACCGCAACCTCGCGGCGTTCCTGAAATCCCAGAACAAACGCATCGATTTACTGAGCCAGGTGATCGCAATCACCGTGCTCGGACAGATCGGCGAGCCGCAGCCGGTAGTCATTTCCGAAGGCGGTATCGAATTCCGGCATCCGACGCCCATCGCCGTGGGCGCGCACCTGTCGGTCAAACTGGTGTTGATGCCGCAAGCCCTCGGCCTGTTGCTGCGAGCCCGCGTCATCCATTGCGACCGCAAGGCGGGCAGCTTTGATGTCGGCACCGAGTTCGAACGCCCGACCGATGCCCAGCGGCAGTTGCTGGCCCGCTACATTTTGCAGAAGCAGGCCCAGGAACGACGACTGGCCCGTGAAAACGAATCAGGCATTTAAATTAAGGAAGAACCGTGACCCTCATCTACGGCCATCGCGGCGCCAAGGGCGAAGCACCGGAAAACACCCTGACCAGCTTTCAGCAATGCCTCAAGCACGGCGTTCGCCGTTGCGAGCTGGACCTGCACCTGTCCATGGACAACGAGTTGATGGTCATCCACGACCCGACACTCAAGCGCACCACTGACCGGCGCGGCAAGGTTGTCGAGCATACGGCGGCCGAGCTGGTGACGTATGACGCTCGCAACGGCGGCCCGGGCTGGATCAAACCCTGTCCGATCCCGACGCTGGAAGCGTTGTTCGAGAAGTGCGACTTCGATCACTGGCAACTGGAAGTCAAAAGCGCCTCACGCACCCGCGCTGCCACGACCGTGCTGGCGATCCGTGAGATGGCTCAGCGTTTCGGCCTGCTCGACAAGGTCACGATCACTTCAAGTTCACGCGAAGTGCTCAAAGCCGCGCTGGATCTGGTGCCGGACGTGTCTCGCGGATTGGTGGCCGAATACGCCTGGCTCGACCCGTTGAAGGTCGCGCAAAGCTATGGCTGTGAGATTCTGGCGTTGAACTGGACCCTATGTACGCCGGAACGCCTGCAGAAGGCGCAGCGTCAGGGGCTGCATGTGTCGGTGTGGACAGTCAACGAGCCCGCGCTGATGCGCAGACTCGCCGACTTCGGCGTTGACAGCCTGATTACAGACTTTCCCGGTTTGGCCAGCGCCACGCTCGAGAATTGCTGAAATCGGTCTCCCCGGCCGGCTCAGGCCACCGGCCGGAGCCACTCAAAAAAGCCGGTTGAGGCCATCGTACGCCGCTACCCGATAGGCTTCGGCCATGGTCGGATAGTTGAACGTCGTGTTGACGAAGTACTTCAACGTGTTCAGTTCGCCTGGCTGGTTCATGATCGCCTGACCGATGTGCACGATCTCCGACGCCTGATAACCGAAGCAATGAACACCTAGCACTTCCAGGGTTTCGCGGTGGAAGAGGATCTTCAGCATGCCTTGCGGCTCGCCGGCAATCTGCGCGCGCGCCATGCCTTTGAAGAACGCCTTGCCCACTTCGTACGGCACCTTGGCCTGAGTCAGTTCCTGCTCGTTCTTGCCGATCGAGCTGATCTCCGGAATGGTGTAGATGCCGGTCGGAACATCATTCACAAAACGCCAGCTACCGTTTTCGATGATGCTGCCAGCGGCGGAACGACCCTGGTCATGCGCAGCACTCGCCAGGCTCGGCCAGCCAATCACGTCGCCGGCGCCGTAAATATTCGGTACGCAGGTACGGTAGGCTTCGTCCACTTCGATCTGACCACGGCTGTTGACCTTCACGCCGATGTTTTCCAGACCCAACTGGTCGGTATTGCCGGTACGGCCGTTGCACCAGAGCAAGGCGTCGGCCTTGATCTTCTTGCCGGACTTGAGGTGCAGGACCACACCGTTGTCCACGCCTTCGACGCGGTCGTAGTCTTCGTTGTGGCGAACCGTGATGTTGTTGTTGCTGAAGTGGTAGCTCAACGCCTGGGAAATTTCCGAGTCGAGGAAGCTCAGCAACTGACCGCGGTTATCCACCAGTTCAACCAGCACACCCAGACCGCTGAAGATCGAGGCGTACTCGCAACCGATCACACCTGCGCCGTAAACGATGAGTTTGCGCGGGGTGTGGCCGAGGCTGAGGATGGTGTCGCTATCGTAGATACGCGGATGGTGGAAATCGATGTCCGCCGGGCGATAAGGACGCGAGCCGGTGGCGATGATGATGTGCTTGGCGACAAGCTTTTCAACGACACCGTTAGCGCAGACCACTTCGATGGTTTGCTCGTCGGCGAAGCTGCCAGTGCCGAAGAACACATCGACGCGGTTACGGGCGTAGTAGCCGGTGCGCGAAGCGACTTGTTTGGAAATGACTTTTTCGGCGCTTTTCAGTACGTCCGGGAACGAGAACCAGCGCGGCTCACCAATGGCCCGGAACATCGGGTTGGTGTTGAACTGCATGATCTGCCGGACGGAGTGACGCAGTGCCTTTGACGGGATGGTACCCAAGTGGGTGCAGTTGCCGCCGACCTGGCGACGGCTATCGACCATCGCCACCTTGCGCCCTGCTTTGGCGGCGTTCATTGCCGCGCCTTCTCCCGCCGGGCCGGAACCCAGCACCACCACGTCGTAGTTGTAGACAGCCATGCGTACTCCTCAGAACAGGCCGCGGCGCCATCGGCACCCTGCGGCTAAATCACGCCGATCTGTGGCGTGAAGGAACAATTTGGGGCCAGTGCAGAACCCGGACACAGTCTATAGAAGCGTCAACGCCGCGCACATTAACCCTTGGTCGCGTCGTAGGCTAGTTTTGCCTGCACTACAACGCCAGCTTTCGTATTGTCCTCAGTCAGTTTTTTGCGCCGCTAAGCCGCTCAAAAGCCTGATTGGTTCGTGTGACAAAACCTGTATCGGCACGAATCACAAAGAATGCACCGATGTCATGTGTCTGGGCATAGTCCCACCCCCGTTCAGGGCCGAGAATCAGCAACAGTGTCGATAGTCCATCGGCCATCAGCGCTGAAGGATGAATCACCGTGACTGACGCCAGGGTGTGCAGGACCGGTGCACCGGTGCGGGCATCGAAGGTGTGGGAATATCGCTTTCCGTCCTGCTGAAAATAGTTGCGATAGTCGCCGGAGGTGGACACGCCATAACCATCGACAGCGATAACCTTTTGCGCAATCTGCTGATCATCCCGAGGTTCTTGGAGGGCAATACGCCAAGGTGAACCGTCGAGTTTTTTGCCGGCGGCCTTGAGCTCACCCGTGGCTTCGGCGAGGTAATTGTGGATGCCCATGGCGTCGAGTTTTGCGGCAATGGTGTCGACTGCATAACCTGCAGCGATGCTGTTGAAGTCGACTTCGACGGCGGCATCCTTGCACAACTGATCGAGGTCGATGCGCAGATGCCGGTAACCCACTCGCTGCCGCACTTCGGCCAATGTTTGGGCGGCCGGGATTTTTTCCTCGCGCGCCTGTGGGCCGAACCCCCACAGGTTGAGCAGAGGTTCTACTGTCAGGTCGTAGGAGCCGTCACTTTGTTCAGACAGTTGTTCGCCGACGCGGATCAATCCGAGGACGGGTTCGGGCATTTTCTGACAGCGATTGGCGGGAAGATCATTGAAGCGCTCGATGTCCGAGTCGCTGCGATAAGTCGACATTTGTTTATCGACGTCGGCGAGGATTTTCTCAACCTCGATCTGGACATCTTTGGAGGCGGGAAGACCTGCGCGGCGAACATATTTGATCGAATAAGTACTGCCCATGGTGGGACCGCCGAAGCTCTCCAGGGAGTCGCTGTTGCCGCAGCCTGACAACATGATAATCAGACTTAAAAGACCGCACTGTCGCCATTTCAACAATCGAAGCCCTCCTGACACACCACTGAAGCCAGCCATTATGCGACACAACTGTGGGAGCACGCCGACAAGATCGTTCCCTCGCTCCGCGTGGGAATGCAGCCCAGGACGCTCCGCGTCCTTGCCGAAGAGCGGACGCGGAGCGTCCATTGAGGCATTCCCACGCAGAGCATGGGAACGATCACCGCACAAAAAAAAACGCCCCGACCTGAGTCGGGGCGTTTTCATGTGTAGCTACTAACGCTTAGCGCGGGAAAGCTGGCGGGTTTACACCGGCCATGTCTTCCATCACGCGTACCACCTGGCAGCTGTAACCGAATTCGTTGTCGTACCAAACGTACAGAACAACGCGGTTGTCTTGGCTGATGGTCGCTTCAGCATCCACAACGCCTGCGTGCCGCGAGCCAACGAAGTCCGTGGAAACCACTTCCTGCGAGTTGACGTAGTCGATTTGCTTATGCAGATCGGAGTGCAGCGCCATGTAGCGCAGGTACTCGTTCATCTCTTCGCGGGTGGCGGCTTTCTCAAGGTTCAGGTTGAGAATGGCCATCGACACGTTAGGCGTCGGAACGCGGATCGCGTTACCGGTCAACTTGCCGGCCAGCTCAGGCAGTGCCTTGGCAGCAGCAGTGGCAGCACCGGTCTCGGTGATCACCATGTTCAACGCGGCGCTACGGCCACGGCGATCGCCTTTGTGGAAGTTGTCGATCAGGTTCTGGTCGTTGGTGTACGAGTGAACGGTTTCAACGTGACCATTGATGATGCCGAACTTGTCGTTCACAGCTTTCAGCACCGGCACGATGGCGTTGGTGGTGCAGGAAGCGGCGGAAACGATCTTGTCGTCAGCGGTGATTTCACCGTGGTTGATGCCGTGAACGATGTTCTTCAGCTTGCCTTTACCCGGCGCGGTCAGAACAACGCGGTCGATACCCGGGCAAGCCAGGTGTTGACCCAGGCCATCGGCGTCACGCCATACACCGGTGTTGTCCACCAGCAGCGCGTCTTTGATGCCGTACTGGGTGTAATCCACCTCAGTCGGGTTTTTCGCGTAGATAACCTGGATCAGGTTGCCGTTGGCGGTGATGGTGCTGTTGGCTTCATCAATGGTGATGGTGCCATCGAACGGACCGTGAACCGAGTCACGACGCAGCAGGCTTGCACGCTTGACCAGATCGTTCTCGGCGCCCTTGCGGACGACGATGGCGCGCAGACGCAGACCGTCGCCACCACCGGTTTTCTCGATCAGGATGCGCGCCAGCAGACGGCCGATACGACCGAAGCCGTACAGGACAACGTCGGTGCCTTTGCGAGCGGCAACGTTCTGCTGACCAACCACATCAGCCAGTTCTTCACGGACGAACTGCTCGGCGGTACGACCTTTGCCTTCGGCCTTGAACTTGACCGCAAGCTTGCCCAGGTCTACCGAAGCGGCGCCGAGCTTGAGCTCGCTCATCGCTTTGAGCAGCGGGAATGTTTCGTGGACGGACAATTCAGTGTCATCGGACTGACGATGACGAGCAAAGCGGTGAGCTTTGAGAATCGCAATGACTGAACGGTTGATCAGGCTGCGGCCATAGATCGAGCTCACCACGTTGTTATTGCGGTAGAGCTGACCGATAAGCGGAATCATCGCTTCTGCGAGTGCTTCACGGTCGATCCATTCACCAAGACACTGGTCGGGCTTCTGAGTCACGGGAACCTTCCACATGTAGGGGCAGAAAAAAGGGGCTACATTATGCCGCCGACTCCTTCCCGTAGCAATGCGCGCTTGTCGTGCGATCCGTAACAATTTCCTGTTCAAAAAAATTACGCTCCGCTAAAGCCCAATAAAACCGGGGCTTTCAGCGCAGTCAATTTTTTGGAGATAACGCTACCTTGTCCGTAACCCTCCGTAACACCGGTTGGTTTTGCCACTACATATTCAGCATTTATAAGTAAAAAACCCATGAATTTTGTCTTTACCACTACATTTCGCCAAACCTGCGTAATAGACACAGTCTGCAACTGACAGGCGGCACCCGGGGCCGCTACAATTACCGACTTTGTCGCAACGCTTGGAGCTCAACCTTCCGTGCCCGTTCTGCGTCTACCGCTTCTCCCTGCCGCGGCAGGTAAACAGCACTGGGGCAACCTGCCCGGTGCCGCCCTCAGCCTGGCCATCGCCGAGGCTGCCAGCGCTGCCAAGCGCTTTACCCTGCTGCTGACCGCCGACAGCCAAAGTGCCGAACGGCTGGAACAGGAGCTGAGTTTCTTCGCCCCGGATTTGCCCGTATTGCATTTCCCGGACTGGGAAACCCTGCCCTACGATCTGTTTTCGCCGCACCAGGACATTATTTCCCAGCGCATCGCCGCCCTTTACAGGCTGCCGGAGCTGAGTCATGGCGTTCTGGTGGTGCCGATCACGACAGCCCTGCATCGCCTCGCCCCGACCAAATTCCTGCTGGGTAGCAGCCTGGTCCTGGACGTTGGCCAGAAGCTCGACGTTGAACAAATGCGCACCCGGCTTGAAGCCAGTGGTTATCGCTACGTCGACACGGTGTATGAGCATGGCGAGTTCACTGTGCGCGGCTCGCTGATCGATCTGTTCCCGATGGGCAGCAAACTGCCATTCCGCATCGACCTTTTCGATGACGAAATCGAGACGCTGCGCACATTCGATCCGGAAAACCAGCGCTCTATCGATAAAGTCGACACCGTCCGCTTGCTGCCAGCGCGGGAATTCCCGCTGCAGAAAGACGCGGTCACCCGCTTTAAGGCACGCTTCCGTGAGCGCTTTGATGTCGACTTCCGCCGCTGCCCGATCTTTCAGGATCTGAGCAGCGGGATTACTCCGGCCGGTATCGAGTACTACCTGCCACTGTTCTTTGACGAAACCTCCACGCTATTCGATTACCTGCCGCAGGACACACAAGTGTTTTCCCTGCCGGGCATCGAGCAGGCGGCAGAGAATTTCTGGAACGACGTGCGTAACCGCTATGAAGAGCGCCGCGTCGACCCGTCCCGTCCTTTGTTGCCGCCGGCCGAGTTGTTCCTGCCGGTGGAGGATTGCTTTGCCCGCCTCAAAAGCTGGCCACGCGTGGTGGCCAGCCAACAGGACGTGGAAACCGGTGTCGGCCGCGAACGTTTCCCGGCGCGGGAACTGCCGAACCTGGCCATCGAAGCCAAAGCCACTCAGCCATTGGCGGCGCTGGCCGGTTTCCTCGACGAATTCCCTGGCCGCGTGCTGTTTACCGCAGAGTCGGCGGGCCGTCGTGAAGTGCTGCTGGAATTGCTCGAACGCTTGAAGCTGCGACCGAAAACCGTCGACAGCTGGCCAGACTTCGTCGCGAGCAAGGAGCGCCTGGCGATCACCATTGCTCCGCTCGACGAAGGTCTGGTACTCGACAACCCGGCCCTGGCGCTGGTGGCTGAAAGTCCGTTGTTCGGTCAACGCGTGATGCAACGCCGTCGCCGGGAAAAACGCGCCGACGCCAACAACGATGCAGTCATCAAGAACCTCACCGAACTGCGCGAAGGCGCGCCGGTGGTGCACATCGATCACGGCGTCGGTCGCTACCTCGGGTTGGCAACGCTGGAAATCGACGATCAAGCCGCCGAGTTCCTCACGCTGCAATACGCCGAAGGCGCCAAGCTATACGTGCCGGTGGCCAACCTGCACCTGATCGCACGTTACACCGGCAGCGACGACGCCCTGGCCCCGCTGCACCGTCTAGGCTCCGAAACCTGGCAAAAAGCCAAACGCAAAGCCGCCGAACAGGTGCGCGATGTGGCCGCCGAGTTGCTCGACATCTATGCCCGTCGCGCCGCCCGCGAAGGCTATGCCTTCGAAGACCCGAAAGCCGACTACGCGACGTTCAGCGCCGGTTTCCCGTTCGAAGAAACCCCGGACCAGCAAACCACCATCGATGCGGTACGCGCCGACATGCTCGCGCCGAAACCGATGGACCGACTGGTCTGCGGCGACGTGGGTTTCGGCAAGACTGAAGTGGCGATGCGCGCGGCTTTCATCGCGGTGCATGGCGGTCGGCAGGTAGCGATTCTGGTGCCAACCACCCTGCTCGCCCAGCAGCATTACAACAGCTTCCGCGACCGTTTCGCCGATTGGCCGGTGACCGTGGAAGTGATGAGCCGCTTCAAGTCGACCAAGGAAGTGAACGCCGCCGTTGCGGATCTGGCCGAAGGCAAGATCGACATCGTGATCGGCACGCACAAGCTGCTGCAAGATGACGTGAAGATCAAAAACCTCGGGCTGGTAATCATCGACGAAGAGCACCGTTTTGGTGTGCGTCAGAAGGAACAGCTCAAGGCCCTGCGCAGTGAAGTCGACATTCTTACCCTGACTGCCACGCCAATTCCGCGCACGCTGAACATGGCGGTGTCGGGCATGCGTGACCTGTCGATCATCGCCACCCCGCCGGCGCGTCGCCTGTCGGTGCGAACGTTCGTCATGGAGCAGAACAAGAGCACGGTCAAAGAAGCCCTGCTGCGTGAGCTGCTGCGTGGTGGCCAGGTTTACTACCTGCATAACGACGTGAAAACCATCGAGAAATGCGCCGCCGACCTCGCCGAACTCGTGCCGGAAGCACGGATCGGTATCGGCCATGGGCAGATGCGCGAACGCGAACTCGAACAGGTGATGAGCGACTTCTATCACAAGCGCTTCAACGTGCTGATCGCCTCGACCATCATCGAGACCGGCATCGACGTACCGAGCGCCAACACCATCATCATCGAGCGTGCCGACAAGTTCGGCCTGGCGCAACTGCACCAGTTGCGTGGCCGTGTCGGCCGCAGTCACCACCAGGCTTACGCTTACCTGCTGACGCCACCGCGCCAGCAAATCACCCCGGATGCGGAAAAGCGCCTGGAAGCGATCGCTAACACCCAGGATCTCGGCGCAGGCTTCGTGCTGGCCACCAACGACCTGGAAATCCGTGGCGCCGGCGAGCTGTTGGGCGACGGTCAGAGCGGGCAGATCCAGGCGGTTGGCTTTACGCTGTACATGGAAATGCTTGAACGCGCCGTGAAGTCGATCCGCAAAGGCGAGCAGCCGAATCTGGATCAGCCGCTGGGCGGTGGTCCGGAAGTCAATCTGCGCGTACCGGCGTTGATTCCCGAAGACTATCTGCCCGACGTTCACGCGCGATTGATTCTCTACAAACGCATCGCGTCCGCCACGGACGAGGACGGTCTCAAGGATCTGCAAGTAGAGATGATCGACCGTTTCGGTCTGTTGCCGGAACCGACCAAGAACCTGATCCGCATCACGGCGCTGAAATTGCAGGCCGAATTGCTGGGTATCAAGAAAGTCGACGGCGGTCCGCAAGGTGGCCGCATCGAGTTTGCGGCACAGACGCCGGTCGACCCGCTGACACTGATCAAACTGATTCAGGGCCAGCCAAAACGCTATAAATTCGAAGGTGCCACGATGTTTAAATTCATGGTGCCGATGGAGCGCTCAGAAGAACGCTTTAATACTGTAGAGGCGCTGCTTGAGCTCCTTATCCCGAAAACTGCTTGAAGGACGCCGCATGCGCCTGTTTCGCTCATTGCCCCTGCTGTTAACGCTGATCGCACCCACGGCGTTTGCCGATGATCTGTATCAGATTGAAATGATTCTGGTCCGGCAAAACGCCGTGCCTGCCATCGTCAGCCGAGCCGCACCGGAAGACTGGGCCGCCGGCGCCCTACCCATCAGCAAGGACAGCCTGCGCACGCCGACCCTGAATGGCGAAGTGGAAAAACTGACCGCCAGCAACGAATACACCGTGTTGCTGCACAAGGCCTGGCAGCAAAACCTCGGCGAACAAGAGAGCAAAGTCGCGATCAGCGACGGCAAGGAACAATACGGTCAGTTCCCGATAGAGGGCACGTTGAACCTGAAACTGGGGCGCTTCACCGACGTGGGCGCCGACTTCTGGGTCAATCAGATTGACGCCAATGGCACGATTACCGCCAGTGAGCGCCTCAAACAAGAAAGCCACACCAAGAACGGCCAGCTGAACTTCCTGGACAACGGCCACCTCGGCATGCTGATCAAGATCACCTCGCTCACCGCCCCTGCTCCTAGGCCAGTTCCCGAAGAAATTCCGGACTGATTGACAGGGGGCGTTCTCAACTAGTTTTCACACCGCGCCGGG
>NZ_AKJS01000026.1 GCF_000282215.1 Pseudomonas sp. GM21 | reverse complement strand
TAAATCCGCCTCCTACTCGATGCTATGTCCCAGTTATGTGTTGAAGCGTGTGGGCCGGTTAGGCGATGCCTGGTGCGCGGTAATTCGTAGGGTGGGTTAGGCGCATGACCGCGGACTATCTGCTGATGCTTAGTCAGTTGCGCCGTAACCCACCAGATGGGGCCGGCCGATCACCGCTTGGTGGGTTACGTGGCGCACGCATTGCGCAATTGATTTTCAAACCCTGTCCTGCGCCACTAACCCACCCTACAAAAGCTGTGTGCAACACGTAACTAGGGCATAGCCTTTTTTATGTCCGTTGCAAAGCTCAAATCTTCGGCTGTTCAAAGCCTTACGAGCATGCTAAAACTCTACAGAGTTGTTCTACCTGCTTGAAATAGAAGGGAAAAGCATAACCAAGTCGGAGTTGATCGAGCGGATTGTTACGCACCAGGGGTTGCTGTCGCCGAAGGATGTTGAGCTGACAATCAAGACCATGCTTGAGCAGATGTCCCAGGCACTATCGACTGGTGATCGTATCGAGATCCGTGGCTTTGGCAGCTTCTCCCTGCATTTCCTTGCACCGCGGGTTGGGCGTAACCCCAAGACTGGTGACTCCGTGAGCCTGGATGGCAAGTTCGTTCCGCATTTCAAGCCGGGGAAAGAGTTGCGGGATCGGGTCAATGAGGAGGAGTAATGGCGTTTTAGGGTCTGTCGGTAAGGTCAGTTTTGGTCTGGCCTGGCCTGTCAAGTCTTGTAATAGTTCACGTATCTGAGAGAATGTCGCGCTGAGTTTGTAGCTCGTTTCGGCAGTGAGGATTCTCTTCTTTGGAGCGTCTCAAGGAGAGGCTGTTATCTAGGCCAAAGAATCAAAGGGTTGCGAGCGGATTTTTTAGTCCCCATCCCCATTGCTGAGCTGCCGATATTAATTTGTTTATTAGTCCGGAGTTTCAGTGAGTCAGATTCCACCTGTTAGCAGCAACATACCCTCGGACGAGATTGACTTAGTTGAGTTGCTTGAGCATCTATGGAAGCAAAAGCTCCTGATCGCTCTTGTTACACTGATAATCACAGTCGTAGCCGCTAGTTATGCCTTTTTGTCCGCGCCAGTCTACGAGGCAAAAACCAATTTGTTGCCGCCGCGCTTGGCGGATATAGCCGGTTATAATCTTGGGCGGGCCGAGGCGGGGCTCCCAGTGTTCACTGTGGAAAAAATATACTCAATTTTTACCCGAAATCTTCGTTCAGAAAACCAACGCAATAGTTTTTTCGAGCAGATCTATCTTCCTGCGCAGGCAGCTGAGGATGGCTCAGAAACGAAAAATCAGCTTCGGGAGGCTTTCAACAAGAAGCTAGTCGTCAGCAATCCAGATGTTAAAAATAACCCCGATCGATTCGAAGTGGCAGCGCAGTCCGCAGTGTCGAGCAGGGCGGCAGAGTGGGCGAATTTGTATGTTGAACGGGCGGCGAGCAAGACCCGGCAAGATATGGCTGATACGGCCGCGACTGAAATCAGTACGCGAGTTAAGTCGATCAGAAGTCAAGTTGAGGTGTTACGTGAGAGTGCCAAAAAACTTCGCGAAGACCGCATCGCTCGCCTGAGTGAGGCCTTGATCGTTGCGGATAAAGTGGGTGTGCAAGCGCCGCAGGTCAAAGCCAGCAGAACATCGTCGGATGGTGAGTTGGAGCAGTTCATTGATGGCAATTTGATGTACATGCGCGGTGCCAAGGCCATTCGCGCCGAACTGGCCGTGCTGCAAAGCCGCACGAATGACGATCCATTTATGGCCGACCTGCGTGAACTGGAAAATCAGCTGAATTTTCTGGCCAAGGTCAGTATTAGCCCTGACGGTGTTGCGGTGTTCACCCTGGACAGCGCCGCCGAAGTACCGGAAACCCCAATCAAACCGAAAAAAGCCCTGATCCTGGCCCTCGGCCTAGTCTTGGGCGGTATGTTGGGCGCATTTATTGCTCTTATTCGCGGCATGCTGGTTAAACGCCGCAAGCCAATTGTTTGATGTAATGTCTTGAGTGCAGTCTCCGGTGCTTTGCCCATAGGCTGAAAGTCGATGGTATGGCGCGTAAATGCCTACCCAGAGTTGGAGCACAGCTTTGAACAATCAAGCTGTCCGTTGATTGTAACGCCTGAATAACTCCGTACTACCTCGGCGCAGTAGGAAATAACCTATGAAACTTGTTAGACATTCGATCTACAATTTGCTGGGGCTCGGTCTTCCCTTGATTGTGGCTGTCTTCTGCATTCCGATCCTAATCAGAGAATTGGGAGAGGCTCGTTTCGGATTGCTGACCCTGATTTGGGCGGTTGTGAGTTACTTTGGCCTGTTTGATCTTGGCTTGGGCCGGGCGCTCACGCAGCAAGTCGCTGTTGCCATGGCCGAGAATGATGAGAAGCATGTTGGTGCGCTGGTGGCGACCGCTAGCGCACTGATGGCGGGGCTAGGGATCTTTGCTGGACTGCTGATGGCGCTGTCTGCGCCTTGGGGCGTTGGACTGATTCAATCAGTACCAGATCAGCAGGAAGCAGTTAATGCCGTGCTGCTGATGGCACTGGCGATGCCGGCTATTGTTCTGACCTCGGGATTCAGGGGGGTGCTGGAAGCGCTTCACGCCTTCGGCACCATCAATTCGATTCGACTGCCGATGGGGCTGTTCACCTTTCTTGGTCCTGTGGTTGTGGTGCTTTATGGCTCGACAAGATTGGATGTGGTTGCGGGTGTTCTAGCGGCGGGGCGCATAGTTGCCTGTGCGGTTCATGCCTGGTATGCATGGCGTGTCCTCCCTGATAATCATGGACGGCTGGCTCTTCGAAAAACGCTCCTAAGACCGCTTTGTGTGTCTGGTGGCTGGCTTACCTTGAGTAACATCATCAGTCCATTTATGGGCTACGTAGACCGCTTCCTTATTGCCGGAATTGTTTCTGCTGCTGCTGCTGCCTATTACACAACACCGCAGGAGATGATATTGCGGTTATGGATTCTGCCAGGAGCTTTGACAGCTGTTTTATTTCCAACTTTTTCAGCGCAATTTTCAGGAGATAACAGAAAATTAAAGCCATTATTTAATAAGGCTGTTACTTGGCTTTTTCTGATAGTTTTCCCTATAACATTATTTGTCGCAATATTTTCATTTGAGATTCTTGAGGTATGGATTGGGGAAGGCTTCGCTAGAGAAAGCGCTACGCTCATGCAAATTTTTTCGATTGGGGTATTAATTAATTGTTTGGCTCATATTCCTTATACGCTAATACAAAGTGCCAACGCCCCGCGGACTACTGCGCTTATTCATTGTGTTCAGTTTCCGTTATTTGTAGCGCTGGTTTGGTGGATGACAATAGAGTTTGGAGTTTTGGGGGCTGCATTAGCGTGGTTGATTAGAATGATTGCGGATTCGACTTTGATGTTCGGGGCTTGTTGGCGTCTCCTACGATGGCCATTTCGGTCATTAGTCAGTAGGCGAGTAATTATCTATTGCGTGCTCGCTATTGCCGCTAATATGGTTATTTTGGTTGAAGAGGCTGATGTGCGGCTGTATCTATTTTTGATTATATTTATATTTACTTTAACTCTCGCCTGTAGGGAGTTTTTTGTCGAGCGGGGAAGTTTTAATTAAATTTCGCTCTTGAAATAGTTAAGGGGGAATTCATGGTGGTCAGTCCTAAATGCTGTCGTTGTGGGTTTTTAATTGTCAGTCCTTCAGTGTGAGCTCATGAATATAACTCTAAAAATATTTTTTGCATTCCTTGGGTTGGCGTTTATTGGGGGGTATGCTGATATTTCCGTTGATTATCCTGGGTACGTAATATATTTCAAGTGTGCTCAAAGTATTTATTGTGCTGATTCGATGAATAATATTGAGGGATCCTTTGTTTACGGGGCTCAATTGTTTGGTTTGATTTTTGGAACTGACTCGGCGGCACTATTTTTGTTTTGTATAGCGGCTATGAGTTTTTTACTCAAAATAAAAGTTATGGAAGATAGCGGGAATTTCTGGTTGCTAGCATTTTGTTATATGGCGTTACAGTTTTTTCACCACGAAATGACTCAGCTCCGTGTTGGCCTAGGTATTGCGTTTCTTTGGATAGGCATAATGAGGAAAAAAGAGACCGGCCATTTCCCCACGCTTTTTTTCGCGCTTTCTATACTCTCGCATTACTCGATGGTTATTGGGGTGCTATTTTTTGTAGTGTTCAGTGTTGTGAAATTCAAGCTGAGCAGTTTTGCTAAGCTCTACTTAGTGATATTGGTGTATATGGTTTCTGCAATTTTTGGCTATTACTATAATTTTTTTGTTGATTTATTGCCGGATGTTTCATTTTTGGGTCGAGTAGCGGTGTATATTTCAGCTGTGGGGAGTGAGCCTTATTATGTGCCGCAGTTTTCTGTTCAGCTTATTGTAACTCTTCTGCTTTCATTGGTTGCATTTTTTTTGCCGCGTAGTAGTTTAACGGATGCTCTTCATAATATGGTTGTAAGTGGGGTTGGGATCTATCTGGCATTTTATTGGATCCCTGTTATACCGTTAAGGGTGTTTGAGGTCCTAGCTAGCGTAATACCAATCTATTTTGCTTTGGCATTCAATGGAGAAAAAAGGCTGCTAGCTAAGGGAATGGTATTTTTTCTGTGTGCCCTGGTATTTCTAAATTGGCATGTGCGAAATAATATGTTTTCTGAAGATAATGAGAAAGTTATTTCAAATCTAGAAGAGTTGTCGCAATGAGTACGAAGCTTGTTTCAGTTGTGGTGCCAGTATATAACGGTGAGAAATATATAAGAGATACTCTTTCCTCTATACTCGATCAAACATATTGTAATATTGAATGTATTGTTGTGGACGATGGATCAACAGATCGCACAGTTGATATCTGCAAAGAATTTTCAGGTCGCTTGGTGATTTTGAGCAAAGCAAACGGCGGGCAGTCGGATGCATTGAACTATGGCTGGCAAAAGGCAAGCGGTGATTATTTGTCATATTTAAGCGCAGACGACATTTTGCACAAGAATGCGATTGAGTTTCTTGTGGAGGCGGCAGATAAAGTGGGTTCCGAGGTGGTTGTTTATCCCCGTTACGAATTGATCGACAGTAGTGGCAAGAAAATTAAAGATTTCCAAACACTATTTTTTGATAGTAAAAATATGTTCGAAAGATTCTATTGTCCTGTTGGCCCTGGCGCAATTTTCTCTCAGTCATTATTTGAGCATATAGGCGGTTGGCGGACGGATTTGAGGCAAATCCCGGATTTTGAGTATTGGCTTAGGTTGGCGGGAAGTGCTTCGTTTTTAAGTTATAACATGATTCTTTCGTCGTTTAGAGTTCACGCCAACTCACAGACTCACGCAGTATCAGACTTCGAAAAAGCAGATGAGTCAATTGTTGTTGCGAAATCTCTTGTGGGGAATTCTATTCGAGTGAATTTTATTCCCGATCGCTTTCTTGCATCAGCCTATGTATTTTCGGCATGTTTACATCTCAGGTCTGGTCGCATTTTAACTGGGATTGTTAGACTGATAAGGGCAAGCCTATTTTCTCCCCGCGCCGTCCTAAATATTTACTCGGTGAAGAGAATTATTTCCTCATGTACTTCACTCTTGCGATACGGTAATAGTCGTTGATTTCTGCCTTGTCGCAGGTTTCCCAATTCAGCATTGAAATATAGGATGTTGTAGTGAAGATTGCCATAATTTTGCCTTCTTTAAGTCGCTCGGCGACAGTTACAGTTGCATTGAGTATTGCCGGTGGGTTGATTGCAGTTGGCCATGAAGTCGATGTTTTTTATTTCGATCATATTGTTGAGCAACCGGTCCCTGTAGGGTGTGGTGTACAAAGGATTAATTTTTTTCAGAAAATTGATTTCATGATGTACGATGTAGTCCACTCTCATAATCTGCGTCCTGATTTATATGTTGCAATTAATAGGTCGCATATTCGCGGAATTTGCGTATCCACAATACATAATTTTGTCAGGGAAGAGCTTAAGAATTATCATGGAGGGCTGGTATCAATAGTTTTTACCAAAATATGGAGGTTTGCGTGGCAAAGGATGGATTGTTTGGTTTGCCTAACTAAAGATGCCGTCGGCTACTATCAAAAGCTTTTACCGGCATCTTATATTTATTATGTGTATAATGGTGTGTCAATATCTGATGCATCTGATATTACGGTCGACTCGACTGTGGTTAATGCTGTGGTTTCCTTAAAAAAATCCGGTTTTTTTGTTCTCGGCACTTATTGCAACCAGACAAAGCAAAAGGGTATAGAGCAGATCGTTCACTTGGTTCACTCAAGTCAGGATGTTGCGGCCATTATTATAGGGGAGGGCCCGTTTAAGCCATCTTTAGTCTCTCTTGCGAAGGAGCTTGGTGTTGAGGATCGCTGTCTTTTCTTTCCATTTTTGCCTTATGCATATATTTATAATAAATATTTCGACGCATACATAATTCCGTCGCGGACTGAGGGGTTTGGCATTGCCTTGGTAGAGGCTTCTTTATGTGATGTTAATATTATGTGTTCTGATATATCTGCTTTCCGTGAGATGTTTGACGAGTCGGAAGTCTCATTTTTTAGATTGGATGATATGAAGGGCATGCTCGAGATTGTAGGTGAAATTAAAGCTGGCTTAGATAAGCGGGATTTTGCAAGGCGGAAATCTCAACGTATGTACTCTGTCGAGTCTATGGTTGATGGTTATTTAAAGTGCTACGATAATGCGTTGGCTCGGTTGATGGCTTGACTTTTGTTTTCTGGTCTTTCTAAGATTTAATGATTCAGGTTAAATATAAAAGTTTTGTGCATTGAAAATATTGCTTGTCACTCAGTATTTTTGGCCTGAGAACTTTGTCATTAATGATGTCGTGCTCGAGCTTGTCAAGCAGGGGCATGAGCTGTTGGTGATGACAGGAAAGCCAAATTATCCTGAAGGTAGAATTTACTCAGGTTATGAGAGTGGCGGTTGCATTGAATATTTGTTCTGCGCGAGTTTTCCTGTTTATAGGGTTCCACTGCGACCTCGCGGCTTGGGGGGGGCAAAGAATTTATTTTTAAATTATTTCTCTTTTGTATTTAGTGGGTTACGTTTTTTTCGGCGGGCAATTAACGGGCGCTCGTTTGATGTGATTTTTGTGTTCGCGCCGTCGCCGATTACCTCTGTTATTCCAGCTATTTATCTAAAGTGGCGCCTCAAGGTGCATCTTGCCGTTTGGGTGCAGGATTTATGGCCAGAAAGTCTCAGTGCTACGGGGTTTATTCGTAATCGCTTGGCGTTACGCATAGTCGGTTGGCTGGTGCGCGGAATCTATGCTTGTACAGATACATTACTCGTGCAGTCCAAAGCATTCATTACCCCAGTTGCGCGTTATGCTCGACGCGACAAGATCGTTTATTACCCAAACTCGTATCAAGATTTATCTCTGAAGCCCGCAGTCTGCAGCCAGATACCTGCTGAGTTGTTGGCGCAGCTTGAACGTAATTTCTGCTTGGTTTTCGCTGGCAACCGTAAGCGCTCCATGAAGCCCACATTCCAAGTCGAAATCTGATGCTCGAAGCTGTGCTCCCCAACTCTTTCTGGAGCCAGCACCTCATGATGCGACCCGATGCAAAAGTCGAAAAAGTGTACCTCTACCCCAAGCCCGTGGACTTCCGAAAGTCCATCGATGGCCTGGCTGCGCTGGTCGAGCTGGATATTAAAGTCGCGGTGTTCGACCCCGTGCTTTTTGTTTTTCTGAATCGCCACCGTAATCGAGTGAAAATCCTCTACTGGGAGCGCAACGGCTTTTGCCTTTGGCTCAAACGCTTGGAGTCAGAGCGCTTCAAAACATCACCCGACGCCACCGAGGAAGCCATCGTGTTAAGCGTTCAGGAACTGAATTGGTTGCTCGACGGTTTTGATCTGTGGCGCAACCGCCCGCATCAAGTTCTGACTCCAAGATTCGTCGTCTGACGGGTATAATCCGGGCATGAATTTAATGCCCGAAGACCTTCCTGATGAGTAAGCGCTCCATAAACCCCACATTCAAAGCGCTTAGCTGATCCCGGATGCTGTGCTCCCGATTCCTTCAGGAGCAAGCTCGCCATGATGCGACCCGATGCCAAAGTCGAAAAAGTGTATCTGTACCCAAAGCCGGTCGACTTCCGAAAATCCATCGACGGCTTGGCGGCGCTGGTCGAACTGGATATTAAAGTCGCCGTATTCGACCCGGTGCTTTTCGTATTTCTGAATCGCCACCGTAACCGAGTAAAGATCCTCTATTGGGAGCGCAACGGCTTCTGCCTTTGGCTCAAGCGCCTCGAGTCCGAACGATTCAAAACATCGCCTGACGCCACCGACGAGGCGATCGTTCTGACCGTTCAGGAACTCAACTGGATGCTCGATGGCTTTGACCTCTGGCGCAACCGTCCTCATCAAGTTTTGACGCCGCGATTCGTAGCCTGATTCGGTATAATCCAGGGCATGAATTCCTTGCCCGAAAATCTTCCAGATGATCCCGTTCTGCTCAAGCAAATGCTTGGGCAGATGCTTGACGAGCGTCAGTTGGATAAGGGAAAGATTGTTCGGCTAGAAGAACAGAATGCCCTCCTGCTTCAGCGTCTGTTCGGACGTAAGTCCGAGCAAACAGCTGATGCGGCAACGCCGCAACTGGCCCTCTTCAATGAAGTAGAAAGCGTCGTCGAGCCTGTGGACGAAACCTCAGATGAAGAGGTCGTTGCCCCGACCAAGCGCCGCGGTAAACGCAAGCCACTGCCCGCCGATCTGCCGCGCATCGAGATCATCCACGAACTTCCCGAACATGAACTGACGTGCGTCTGCGGCTGCCGCAAACACACGATTGGCGAAGAAGTCAGCGAGCAGCTTGAAATCGTGCCGATGCAGATCCGAGTGATCAGGCACGTTCGGAAAGTTTACGGTTGCCGCGACTGCGAGATGGCGCCGGTCACTGCTGACAAGCCGGCTCAACTGATTGAAAAAAGCATGGCCAGCCCAAGTGTTCTGGCGATGCTGCTGACCACCAAGTACGTCGATGGACTACCGCTTCACCGTTTCGAAAAAGTCTTGGGCCGCCATGGCGTCGATATCCCGCGCCAGACGTTGGCACGCTGGGTTATCCAGTGCGGTGAACACTTCCAGCCGCTGCTGAATTTAATGCGCGAGAGCCTACTGGGCAGCCGTGTTATCCACTGCGATGAAACACGGGTACAGGTGTTGAAAGAGCCTGACCGAGACCCAAGCAGCCAGTCCTGGATGTGGGTGCAAACCGGCGGCCCGCCAGATAAACCAGTGATCCTTTTTGACTACGCCACCAGCCGCGCGCAGGAGGTGCCGACACGCCTGCTCGATGGCTATCGTGGCTATCGTGGCTATGTGATGACCGATGATTACGCCGGTTATAACGCGTTGGGCGCGCAGGCCGGAGTCGAACGTTTGGGCTGCTGGGCGCACGCAAGGCGCAAGTTTATTGAGGCGCAAAAAGTGCAGCCGAAAGGCAAGACGGGACGCGCTGATATCGCACTGAACCTGATCAACAAACTCTATGGCGTAGAGCGTGATCTGAAGGATGCGTGCGACGACGATCGTAAAACCGGCCGTCATGATCGAAGCCTGCCAGTGCTGGCTCAGTTAAAAAGCTGGATGGAAAAGACGCAGCCACAAGTTACGTCTCAGAACGCCTTGGGCAAGGCCATCGGCTATCTGGCGAGTAACTGGAACAAACTGGAGCGGTACGCCGAGGAAGGCTATTTGCCGATCGACAACAACCCCGCCGAGCGTGCGATCAGGCCCTTCGTCATCGGAAGAAAGAACTGGTTGTTTAGCGACACACCCAAAGGCGCGACGGCCAGCGCTCAACTTTACAGCCTGGTCGAGACTGCCAAAGCCAACGACCAAGAGCCCTATGCGTGGCTGCGCCACACATTAGAACGGCTACCACTGGCGACCTCGGTTGAAGATTACGAAGCGCTGTTGCCGTGGAACTGCTCGCCAGCATCGCCTAGCTAGGCGCGTTACCGATCTTGAAGTCGGTGGAGTTTATGGTGAGCTTAAAGAATACGAGCGGAGCAACGATCATGGAATACGACGATAAATTGATTGAAGAAGTCGTGCTTGCCCTGTTGGCAACCTTCAGCTTTGATGACGGCAATGCTTGGAAAGGGTTCGACTTCGAGACCATGAATCGATTACATGAACAGGGTTTCATCAGTAATCCGGTGAACAAGAACAAATCGATTTGGTTGACGGCTGAAGGGCTGGAGCGAGGTCGACAAATAGCAGACCGGTTGTTTAGGGTAAGAACTCAAGTGGAGCATG
>NZ_AKJS01000025.1 GCF_000282215.1 Pseudomonas sp. GM21 | reverse complement strand
CGAGCCTGCTCGCGATGAGGCCTGCTCAAACACCACTGAACTGTGCCAATGCCCCCCTCAATCTGGCCGCACTCACCCGCTGACAATTCAATTGCACCCGCTCCAGCCCCAACCAATCCGCCATCCGCCGCAAATTGATCGCCAGCGCGAGCATCCCTTCGTCATCCAGCCCCGGCTCTTCCTCGTGTACCGCGTGCACCGCCAATCGCCCCAGCGCCCGCTCCGCCCGCAGATCCACCCGCGCGGCAATCCGTTCGTTGTGCAAGAACGGCAACACGTAATACCCGTAAACCCGCTTGTCCTGCGGGGTGTAAATCTCCAGCCGATAGCGAAAATCAAACAACCGCTCGGTACGACTGCGCTCCCACACCAGCGAATCAAAGGGTGAAAGCAACGCACCGGCCACAACCTTGCGCGGTATTTTCGGATCGGGCAGGCAATAAGCCGGTTGCCGCCAGCCTTGCACTTCGCAAGTCAGCAACTCCCCTGCCTCGACCAGTTCCGCCAGGCGCGGACGACTGTCTACCGGGTTCAGCCGGAAATAGTCGCGTAAATCCTTTTCCGTGCCGACACCCAACGCCGTCACTGCGTGCAATAACAGTCCGCGTTGAGCCTCAGCTTCACTGAGCAAGGGCTGCTGTAAAACGGCTGAAGGAATCACCCGCTCCGGCAAATCATAAAGACGTTCGAAACCACGTCGGCCGGCCACCGTCACTTCACCGGCGGCAAACAACCATTCCAAAGCATGCTTTTCCACGCTCCAGTCCCACCACGGCCCGGCCCGTTCCTGACGGGTCGACAGGCTGCCAGCACCCAGTGCACCGAGCTCTTCGACCGACGCCAGCACCCGGCGAATCGTGTCCTGCTGTTCGCGCCCGAAACGCGCCAATTGCTGATAGATGTCTTCGCCGCGACTCGCGCGCTGCATGCGCCAGCGCATCAGGGGATACATCGACAACGGCAGCAACGAGGCTTCATGCCCCCAATATTCAAACAGCGTACGACGTCGGCCCTGACTCCAGGCAGCCTGGTCGAGCAAATCGGATGAGTAGTTACCGAGGCGGGAAAACAAGGGAAGGTAGTGCGAACGCACCAACGCATTGACCGAGTCGATCTGCAGAATGCCCAGCCGTTCGATCAGGCGGTTGAGTTGCAGCGCTTTGATCGCGGCTGGCGACTGCCGCCCGTTGAACCCTTGGGCAGCCAGCGCCAGACGTCGAGCCTGCGTGTTGGAAAAGGACAGCGTTGCGGGCATGAATACCTCCGTGTCTGCTCGCAACCTACCTCACCAGAGAGGGGTTTGTGTAGCAATGGCCTCATCATTTATGCATCGGATCATCCCAGAACGGTCTGATCGATTCATGTTCAACATCGGCGCGACTCATGCCGATGTCCTTCAGTGCTTCATCGCTCAAACTCGCCAGCAGTTCGCGTTCGCGATGAAGTTCGTACCAGCGACTAAACTTGTGCAGCAAATCAGATACCACGTGGGTTGAGAATTTGTGTTCCGTTACATGCTCGTGATGACCTTTCATCTTGTTGTCCTCCGTTGGGGATGGCCCAAGTCTCGCCCCGGGGATAAGATCAATCCAACGAATGTTTCTGATGGTAACCATCTCGGAGATTGATGGATGTCCGCGTTCCCCAGTATCGATACGGATGTGCTACGGACCTTTGTCGCCATCGCCGACCAGGGCGGTTTTACCCGTGCCGGGGAATTGGTCAATCGCACGCAGTCGGCGGTGAGCATGCAGATGAAGCGTCTGGAAGAGGACGTGTTGCAGCGCCAGTTGTTCGAACGCGATGGGCGACAGGTCAAGCTGACCGCCGAAGGCCAGGTTTTGCTGGGGTATGCGCGGCGCATCCTCAAACTCCACAGCGAAGTCTTCAATACGTTGCGTGAGCCGCACATGGTCGGCACCGTGCGCATCGGTACGCCAGATGATTACGTGATGCGCTTTTTGCCAGGAATTTTGTCGCGCTTCGCCAAGAGCTATCCGCTGATCCAGATCGAGGTTCACTGCGAATCATCAAAACAATTGCTGCTTCGTCAGGATCTGGACCTGTCCATCGTGACCCGCGAGCCCGGCACCGAGATTGGCCAGTTGCTGCGCAAGGAACGTTTTGTCTGGGCCGAGGCGCAATGCTTCAGCGCCCATGAGCAGACGCCGCTGCCCCTGGCAATGTTCAACAGTGATTGTTTCTGCCGGTTGTGGGCGTGTAATGCGCTGGATGCAATGGGCCGCGACTACCGAATTGCGTACAACAGTTCGAGCCTGTCGGCCTTGATGGCCGTGGTCAGCGCCGGGTTGGCGGTGACTGCGCAGCTGGAAAGCCTGATCACCCCGGACATGCGTATCCTCGGTGAGGCCGAAGACCTGCCGCAGTTGCCGGAAGCCTGCATCATGCTCGTGCGTAACCTGCACAACCCCTCCCCCATCACCGAGTGCCTGGCCGAGCACATCGTCGAAGGCTTCAAACTTTAAACGCAAGCATCACCGCGCAGCAATCGCTCCGGCGGAGCGTGGGCGATCTTCACCCCCCAACTGATAAACGGCCTGCCAACATCCGAAACTGACAGCCTCCAGCCTTGCGACTGATGCTGCGAAACACCCCGGATCGCCACTCATCCAAAATTATCTGGCGCATTAAAGATTCGCCCGCTAGATTCTGAGGACTACCGATCAAGGCTTTTGAAATGACCTCCGAACGCGACACCCTGGATAACTGCGAACACCTGCTGTTGGATAATCAGGCCTGTTTCGCCCTGCATTCGACTTCGCTGCTGATGACCAAGGTCTATAAACCGCTGCTGCAAGCGCTGGGCCTGACCTATCCGCAATACCTGGCGATGATGGTGCTGTGGGAGCGCGATGGTCTGACCGTCGGTGAAATCAGTACTCGACTGCTGACCGATCCCGGCTCACTGACCCCGTTGCTCAAGCGCCTGGAAGTTGAAGGTCTGCTCAGCCGCACCCGCAGCCGCGAAGATGAACGGGTGGTGATCGTCGAACTCACCGAACAGGGCCGCGCCTTGCGGGACAAGGCACGCAGCATTCCGCAATGCATCCTCGGTGCCAGCGGGATGTCGGTGGAGAGGCTGAACAAACTGCAAGCGGAGCTGCAAATACTGCGCAGCAATCTGCAAGACAGCCTCTGATCCCCCAGCCAACCTAAATCCCCCTGTGGGAGCGGGCTTACTCGCGAATGCGATGTGACATTCAGCATTGATGTTGGCTGACACACCGCTTTCGCGAGCAAGCCCGCTCCCACATTCGTTTTGCAGTGTTCTTTCGGCCACATTCGTCTCTTCCCCAAAAAATTTTCAGCGCTGAAAATCCGCTCTCCACAGCTCTAGCTCAGCCCTTCACATCATCCAACCGAATCCACGGCAAATCTTTTTCAAAAATTTATCTTGCGCGCTAAATACTAGCACGATACATTCATCTCGCACTTACTTAGCGCGCAAACAATTAGCGCAAAACATCCAACCCGAATGAGGCTCACACCATGCAAACTCTCTACACCGCAATCGCAACCTCCACCGGTGGCCGTGATGGTCGTGCTGTTTCGAGCGACAACATCCTCGACGTCAAACTCGCCACCCCGAAAGAACTCGGCGGTGCTGGCGGCGCGGCGACCAACCCTGAGCAACTGTTCGCAGCCGGTTACTCCGCTTGCTTCATCGGCGCCCTGAAATTCGTCGCCAGTCAGACCAAGCGCTCCATCCCCAACGACGCCTCGATCACCGCCCATGTCGGCATCGGCCAAATCCCCGGCGGTTTCGGTCTGGACATCGACCTGCACATCAGCCTGCCAGGCCTTGAACAAACCGACGCGCAATCCCTTGTCGACGCCGCCCACCAGGTCTGCCCGTACTCCAACGCCACCCGTGGCAACGTCGATGTGCGCCTGCACGTTACCGTCTAACCGCTGATCCCAAGGCCCGAACAGGAAACGAACATGAACACTTTCAGCAAAGTCTTGACCGGTACCCTTCTCGCCCTGTCCATCGGCAATGCATTCGCTGGCAACGGTGTTGAACACAACACCCAGGCATTCCTCGACGTATTGAACGCCGGTACTGGCAAGCCTATTGAACAGCTTTCCCCCAAAGACGCCCGCGCCGTACTGGTGGGTGCGCAAGCCGGGGTGAAACTGACGCTGCCAAAAGTTGATGTCAGCGAGAAGACCATTCAAGTCGACGGCCAGCCGCTGCGCCTGACCATCGTCCGGCCAGCCGGGGTCAAGGGCGAGTTGCCAGTGTTCATGTTCTTCCACGGAGGTGGCTGGGTATTGGGCGACTTCCCGACCCACGAACGATTGGTTCGTGACCTGGTGGCGGGTTCGGGGGCGGCGGCTGTATTCGTCAATTACACCCCGTCACCGGAAGCGCATTACCCGGTGGCGATCAATCAGGCGTATGCGGCGACCCAATGGGTGGCCGAGCACGGAAAGGAGATCAACGTTGATGGCAAACGTCTGGCCGTGGCCGGCAATAGCGTCGGTGGCAATATGGCGGCAGTCGTTGCGCTGATGGCCAAAGACAAGGGTACGCCGGCGATCAAATTCCAGGTGCTGTTGTGGCCGGTGACGGATGCCAACTTCGACACCGCGTCTTACAACCAGTTTGCCGAGGGGCACTTCCTCACCAAAAACATGATGAAGTGGTTCTGGGACAACTACACCACCGACGCCAATCAGCGTAACGAGATCTACGCCTCACCACTGCGGGCAACCACCGCCCAACTGAAAGGCTTGCCACCCGCGCTGGTGCAGACGGCGGGCGCTGACGTTCTGCGCGATGAGGGCGAAGCCTATGCACGAAAACTCGACGAGGCCGGGGTGCCGGTGACGGCGGTTCGCTACAACGGCATGATCCACGACTACGGTTTGCTCAATGTGGTCAGTCAGGTGCCAGCGGTGCGCTCGGCGATGCTGCAGGCATCCGAAGAACTCAAAGAGCATCTGAAGAAGTAACACGTTTCAATTGTGGGAGTGAGCCTGCTCGCGATAGCGGTAGACCAGTCAACATCTTTGTTGAATGCAAAATCGCAATCGCGAGCAGGCTCGCTCCCACAAGGGGTTCACCGTTGAAGCTGAAATTGCAGGCACAAAAAAGCCCGACTCAATGGTCGGGCTTTTTCATTCCTGAAGCAGTGCTTATTTAGCACGGCCTTTGTAGGAACCGCCTTCGCGGGTATCGATCTCGATCATGTCGCCGATTTCGATGAAGTCAGCTACCGACAGCTCGGTACCGTTCTTCAGTTTGGCAGGCTTCATCACCTTGCCGGAAGTGTCACCGCGAGCGGAACCTTCGGTGTAGTCAACCTGACGCACGATAGTGGTCGGCAGTTCTACGGAAACCAGACGCTCTTCGAAGAAGATCGCTTCGCAAACATCGGTCATGCCTTCTTCAACGAAAGGCAGAACGGCTTCGATGTCTTCAGCGTTCAGCTCGTACATGGTGTAGTCGGTGGTGTCCATGAACGTGTAGGTGTCGCCGCTGATGAAGGACAGGGTCGCTTCTTTGCGGTCGAGGATTACGTCGTCCAGTTTGTCGTCGGCGCTGTAAACGATCTCGGTCTTGTAACCGGTCAGCAGGTTTTTCAGCTTGGTCTTCATGATCGCGCTGTTACGACCCGACTTGGTGAATTCAGCTTTCTGAACCAGCCAAGGATCGTTTTCGAGACGGATCACGGTACCGGGTTTCAGTTCTTTACCAGTTTTCATTGCGAATATCCGAATTTGGATGGGATTTACAAAAATCTAGGCCGCGTATCATATCCAATTTACATAAAACTGTACCAGCGCCGCGGCAAGATCGGCCTGCAAGGCTTGTTCCAGACACCACGCCTCAGCGTGTTTTTGCAGCTCTGGCCAATGTTTGCGGGCCATGCGCCAGTGGTCGGACATATCATGACCGGCATTCCATGCGTGCCAAAGACCGTTGATCGCCTGACTGGCAGCCTCGGACAAGCCTTTTGTGTACAGCGCGAGGAACGCATCGAGCTTGTCCAGATGGATGTCTTCCTCCTGCTGATAGATGTGCCAGAGCATTGGCCGGCCCGCCCATTGAGCGCGAACGAAGGAATCTTCACCGCGCACGGCGTTGAAATCGCAGCACCAGAGCAACTGATCGTATTGATCCTGTCGGACGAACGGCAGCACCTGGACAGTCAAGCCGTCACGCACATGCAGAGCCCCCGCGGCCAATCCTTCAATGCCGAGCCAGCGTTCGACATCGCCGAGTATCCGGCCTTCGGGCACCAGCACATGCGTGGGTGTCGAATCGGCGGCCAGTACATCCAGCCAACTCGACAACCCGGCATTCTCATAGGCAAACAGCGAGATCAATTGCGCATCAGGGGCACGATCAATCCCCAGCCCTTGAAGAAATTCCTGCTGCGCCTCGGGACTTCGCTGGAACTGCCAGCGGCGATCGAGCAACCCTGTTTCACGCAGCAGCCCTCCGGTGCCCTTCTGGAACCCCGGAAAGAAGAAGTACTTCTGCACCGTTTTGTACTTGACCGACGGCAATCCGTGGCAGCCGATCACCCAGTCCTCGGCGCTCAGGTAATCGAGGTTCATCCACAGCGGCGGTTGCTCCCGTGCGGCCATGGCGTCCATGTAGACACTCGGCAACTGACAGGCGAACGCGGCGATCACCACATCCGCCGCTTCGGTGATCTGCCACTCTGTTGACCATTGGCGCACATCGACACCTGACTGCCATTGCTGCGCGGCATGGCAATCGATCTCGGGGCACAGACGCTCGAAGGCGCGCAGGTCATCGACCCACAAACGTACGTCGATGGCGTGCTCGGCCACCAATTGTCGAGCCAGGCGCCAGGTCACGCCGATGTCGCCAAAGTTGTCGACCACGGTGCAAAAAATATCCCAGCGCCAGCGGTTTTTCACTTGAGGCAGTTCAGGCAGTTCAGGCATTCCAGGTTCCCGTTGGCAAAGGCGACGATTGTCCGCATAAATTACCTCGCGCAGAAGAGCCGACGGCGATTAATCTTCGTGCGACAATTGCCACTCGCCTGCAACCATCCGCCAGGAGGCACCATGCCTGACCGTCCGAATCCCCACCACCCGTTGCCGTTCCGGCTCAACGCCCTGCAACTGACCGGCAGCATTGCCCTCGGTGTGTGGCTGGGATTTCTCGCCATCGCCCTGACCTGCTGGCTCGTCTCTGCACTGTTTTTCAAAGAGCAATTGGCCCCGGTAGCCGCCGCCGTGGAGCAACTGGCCAAGCCGCCGGTGGTCATCGAGCCGCCACGGCCGGATATTCCAGCGCAGAGCCCGATATTCGAGCAGTACGAAGAGAACCTGCGCAAGAGCGAGCAGCAGGTACGAATGGATCAGGCCCGTGGCAGCAGTCGCAACCTGTCCAATCCAAAATGCCAGTTCTGGTTGCAGCAGGATCAAACCGCGCCGAGCGAAAAAAGCCGCGCCAATGTTTTGCAGTTCTGCGACTGATCATGAACAAACAGACCGTCCACCAATTGATCCTCGACAAACTGCGGGTCGACCTCGATATCGCCGAGCGTGCTGCGCAAACCGCTTACGAAACCGCGACCCACGAAGAAAACATCGCCGAAAACAAGTACGACACCCTGGGGCTGGAGGCTTCTTATCTGGCGGCCGGACAGGCCAGGCGCGTGGAAGAGATCAGGCAATCACTGACGCTGTGCCAGAACCTGACCTTGCGTTCATATGACGATCAGCGCGGCATTGAAGTCGGTGCATTGCTCGGCCTGGAAGACGACAAGGGGCGTGAGCAATGGCTGTTTCTGGCCCCTGATGCAGCTGGCCTGAAGGTCGATCTGGTGGGGCAATGGATTACTGTCATCACCCCCCGCTCTCCGCTGGGCAAAAGCCTGCTGGGCAAGTTCGAAGGGGATGAAGTGGAGATTCTGGTGGCGGGCGCTCGGCAACAGTTTTCTGTTACCGAGGTGGTCTAGAACAAGGTGTCCTGCCTCGCGAATACGTTCCTCTTTTGACGAGTGGATGTTGTCGTCAGGCAAGGCGCCGCGACGAGTCATAGCCCGCTATGGCGAGGAGCGGCAACGCAGCATGACGGCAACAGACGCGGTCAAAAAGGAACAGTATTTGCGAGGCAGGACACCCATTAGTGCACCGGCAGTTCGACGCCGTCGAACAACTCTTCGAGTTCCTGCTTGTTGTGGCACTGAATGGCTTTGGCCATGACTTCGCGGGTCAGGTGCGGGGCAAATTTCTCGATGAAATCGCACATGAAACCGCGCAGGAAGGTGCCGCGACGGAAACCGATTTTGGTAATGCTGGACTCGAACAGCTCGCTGGCATCGAGCACTACCAGGTCGCTATCGAGCTTGGCGTCGACCGCCATTTTCGCCACGATACCCACCCCCAGGCCCAAACGAACGTAAGTTTTGATCACGTCGGCGTCGGCGGCGGTGAACACCACTTTGGGCGTCAGGCCGCGATGACTGAACGCTTCGTCGAGCTTCGATCGGCCGGTGAAACCGAACACGTAAGTGACGATCGGGTATTCGGCCAGGGCTTCGAGGGTCAGCGTCGACAGTTTGGTCAGCGGGTGACCTTGAGGCACGACTACGCAGCGATTCCAGCGGTAGCACGGCATCATTACCAGGTCGCCGAACAGTTCCAGCGCTTCGGTGGCAATGGCGAAATCCACGGTGCCGTCAGCTGCCATTTCAGCAATCTGCATCGGCGAGCCCTGGTGCATGTGCAGGGCAACGTCCGGGTATTGCTTGATGAAATTGCTGATCACCGGTGGCAACGCATAACGTGCCTGAGTGTGAGTAGTAGCGATCGACAGGGTGCCTTTTTTCTCGTTGGAGAATTCCTGGGCGATCTGCTTGATGCTTTCAACCTTGCGCAGAATCTCGCCGGCGGTGGTGATGATGCGTTCACCGGCCGGGGTCACGCGGGTCAGGTGCTTGCCGCTGCGAGCGAAAACCTCGACCCCCAATTCGTCTTCCAGCAGGCGGATCTGTTTACTGATACCCGGTTGCGAGGTGTAAAGGCTTTGGGCAGTAGCGGAAACGTTGAGGTCGTGGTGCGCCACTTCCCAGATGTAGCGCAATTGTTGAAGCTTCATATGTATCCCTCAAAGCAGGTAGACGCCACGGGCATCAGCGACGGTATATAACTATATTAATGGTTTGAAGAATAAATCTAGAACTTTTTTGTCGAATTGCCAGTATTCGTATTCTAGCGATCACCCTGCCGGCGCCGCTCCACCAGTGGCACCAGATAGACGGGCACCCGGGATAGCTGCAACACGCGTGCTGCGGTCCTGCCCAGAGGCGTTTCCGCGCCAGTACCGTGGCTATGACTTCCTACGATCAGCAAATCCACGGAGAGTTTCTCCACCTGGTCGAGAATCACCTGCGACGGATCGCCCTGAAGCACCCTCACCGCTTTAATCCGCGCCAGGTCCTGGTCCCCTTCATCCCCCAGCTCTTCACGAAAGCTGTCGAGCACCCGCTGCTCGATATTGGCAATCACCGTACTCAGGCCCTGACTGTGAAACTCGTTCAACGCCTGCTCATCGAGATAACTCTGAAGCACCGATTCGGCAAACAGCCCCATGGGCTCAACCGCGTGCACCACATACAAGTCGGCATTGAATGTCCGTGCCAAGGCCAAGGCGTGCTGCATCACCAACGGTGCATATAAGCCAAGGTCAGTGGCATACAGCATCGACTGAATCATAGGATCTCCTCGCAAGCCAAAATGGCGGAGATTTGATTCAGCTTAGCAGTGCCTTGGCGAATACGACGCTTTGCGTAACGCATTGAACCGCGGGCTTAAACCTTTTGCTCGTTGCTTATGCCGTGCGGTACGTGGCCGGTGGCGACGACTTCGCGGGCCAATTCGCAATGGCCGGCCTGATCATCGAAAAACACGTCGGCGGCAAACGCTTCGAGAAAGGCGGATTTGGTCAGGCCACCGAGAAACAGCGATTCGTCCAGACGAATGTCCCATTCGCGCAACGTACGAATCACTCGCTCATGGGCCGGCGCCGAACGCGCCGTCACCAACGCCGTGCGGATCGGGCAGGCGTCGTCGGGAAACTCACGCTGCAACAGATTGAGAGCGGCCAGGAAGCCCTTGAACGGCCCTCCGCGCAGCGGCTCGCGGGCGGCATCACGTTCGCTGGCCTGGAACGCTTCCAGACCACCGGACTGGTAGACCCGCTCCGATTCGTCGGAAAACAGCACTGCATCACCGTCAAAGGCAATCCGCAATTCATCACTGGCCGCGCGGCTGGCACCGCCCGACAGAATGGTCGCCGCCGCGAAACCGGCGTCCAGTGCACTGCGCACATCGTCGGCATGCGTCGACAGAAACAGGTCACAGCCGAAGGCCTTGAGATACGGATAGGGACTGCGCCCGCCGACAAACGCCGCACGGGAAATCGCCAGCCCGTAGTGGTGAATCGAGTTAAACACCCTCAGGCCGGTGTCGGCGCTGTTGCGCGACACCAGAATCACCTCGACCCGCGCTCGACCGAGGTCGGTATTGAGGTTCAGGAGTTTCTGCACCAGCGGGAAGGCGTCACCGGGTTCGAGGATTTCGTCCTCGTGCTCAATCTGATATTGCCGGTAGGCTTCGACGCCGCTCGACAAATACACCTTGTGGCTTTCGCTCAGGTCGAACAGCGCTCGCGAAGAAATCGCCAGCACCAGTTTGTCGTCGATAGTCTTTGCCATGTCCTTCCCCCCAGGTAGATCGGTTCACCTGTTGCGTCGATCGATGAAACCCAGACTGCGATACAAACTTTCAATCAGTGGCAATTCACACCCCGCCGCTTTGGCGGCCGCCAAGGGCCGGGCGTAAATCGCGGCCAGTTCCAGCGGTCGTTTGTGCAGGAAATCGTGGTACATGCTCGGCCAATAGTCCGGCATTTTTTCGGTCACCATGAACAGATGGTCGGCATAACCGGCCGGTATGTCGTGACCACAGGCGATAGCCCCCTGGACCACTTCGGCCATCAATGCCTTGATCAGCTCCCGGCTGTCGGCATCGGCCATCAATGGCGTGGTGCTGGCCCCGAGCAGAACAGAGAGACCGTTGTACGGGACATTCCAGACCAGTTTTTGCCAACGTGCCTGGTGCAGATCCGGCATGGCCTGCGAGTCGATACCGGCACGGTGGAATAACCCGGCGCCCTCTTCGACAATTGCCACGCGTGCCGGCGCATCAACAGCGGGGCCACTGTGGTAGCCGATGTTGACTGCACCGAGCGCCTGATGGGTAATTTCCCCGGGACCGGTGCGATGGACGCAGATAAAACACAAGCCGCCCAGCAGGTGCAACGAGTCGGGGAGCAACTCGCGCAGACTGTCTTCAACGTCGAGGCCATTTTGCAGGACCAGTACCTTGGCATTCGGTGCGGCCGCCTGAATGATGGCGGGCGCCAGGTCCGCATTACTGGTGGTTTTGGCGCCGACCAGCAACCAGTCGCAAGCGGGCATGTCTTCAGCGCAGGAATAGGCCTGAACCGGGTTCAACGTCAACGCGCCATGCACCGCACTGTCGAGTTGCAACCCGCGCTCGGCCACCGCTGAAAATTCACTGCGCAACAAGAAGTGCACGTCGAAGCCGGCACGCGCCAGCATCATCCCGTAGAACCCGCCGATTGCGCCGGTTCCGATTATGCCGATTGTCGGCTTGGTGACTGTGCCCATCATGGCAACTCCTCTGCTGTTCTTTTCAACGCCCGATCGACCGCTTCATTGAGTTCGGTGCCGGTCAGACGCGATTGTAGTACCCCGAAAAACTCACCGTCGCGCACCACAAACAGCGCCGGCAAATGAAAAACCTGATAACGCTCGACCACCCCGCCATTGCTCCCGGCATCGATCCAGCACAAGCGATCGACCGTCAGATCGAGACTGGGCAATTGTTCACGGGCAAATCGGCAACCGGCACAGCCGACACTGGTGAAAATCACCAGGGATACGCCGCTCATTGCCAGTAGCCGCTGGTCGGCATCGAAATCGGTCAGTTCCAATTCGACCACTATACTTCGGGAAACAATGTCAGATGGCCGACACAGGGAGTCCGTGTTCATGGGACGTTTTATTCCTCATCCTGATGATGTGCCCGTCGAATTAACGTTACTCAAACATGAGTGCATCTCGCGCCAGCGCTTGCACACTATCAGCCTCGGGGGCATGGCTTGCAATTATCACCGGGCCTGGCGCCATGGTACGGCGCTGGAAGTGCGCATGCCGACCTTGAACCCCGACATGCGTTATCTGGGCTATGTGGCCTGGTGCCTGCGGCGCAAACGCGGCTATCTGGTGGGCATTGCGTTTGTGGACGAGCAGATGCTGTTCAGTGCCCGGATGAGTGAGCAGGTGTGCCAGATCGAACGCTACTGTCGCCTGCACGACGCGCGCGAAGACTTGCAGGAAATTCAGGCGCTGGCCCTGGAATGGGTCCAGGAGCATGCCGACGAGTTCTCTCACGACACCGTTCACAAGGCATTTGCTCAGCCTGTGCTGGATTAAACCCATTGTCGAGCAGGCGGATAACGCGCTAAGGTTCGGCTCCCCGACGCGCTTAATTTGCTGTGCTCCGCCGCGCGGGTTCGCTGGCGGCCGGCACCCGTGACCTGACGAGTAAACGATGGCTGATTTACCGATCAACGACCTAAACGTCGCCTCCAACGAGACGCTGATCACTCCTGATCAGCTCAAGTGCGATATCCCTCTGAGCGACGCCGCCCTGCGCACCGTCACCAAGGGCCGCGAAGTCATTCGCAATATCCTGGATGGCACCGACCACCGCCTGTTCGTCGTCATCGGGCCTTGCTCGATCCACGACATCAAGGCTGCCCACGAATACGCCGATCGCCTGAAGGTTCTCGCCGCTGAAGTGGCCGATACCCTGTATCTGGTCATGCGTGTGTATTTCGAGAAGCCACGCACCACCGTCGGCTGGAAAGGCTTGATCAACGACCCGTACCTGGACGACTCGTTCAAGATCCAGGATGGTCTGCACATTGGTCGTCAATTGTTGCTGGACCTGGCTGAAATGGGCCTTCCGACCGCGACCGAAGCCCTCGACCCGATCTCCCCGCAATATTTGCAGGACCTGATCAGCTGGTCGGCCATCGGTGCACGTACCACCGAATCCCAGACTCACCGCGAAATGGCGTCCGGCCTGTCCTCGGCAGTCGGCTTCAAGAACGGTACCGACGGCGGCCTGACAGTGGCGATCAACGCCCTGCAATCGGTTTCCAGCCCGCACCGCTTCCTGGGTATCAACCAGGAAGGTGGCGTCTCGATTGTCACCACCAAGGGCAACGCCTACGGCCACGTAGTGCTGCGCGGTGGCAACGGCAAGCCGAACTATGACTCGGTCAGCGTCGCGCTCTGCGAGCAAGCGCTGAACAAGGCGAAAATCAAACCGAACATCATGGTCGATTGCAGCCACGCCAACTCCAACAAGGACCCGGCCCTGCAACCGCTGGTGATGGAGAATGTGGCCAACCAGATCCTCGAAGGCAACCAGTCGATCATCGGCTTGATGGTCGAAAGTCACCTGAACTGGGGCGCCCAGGCCATCCCGAAAGACCTCGCCGACCTGCAATACGGCGTGTCGATTACCGACGCCTGCATCGATTGGTCCGCCACCGAAAACACCTTGCGCAGCATGCATGCCAAGCTCAAGGACGTACTGCCTAAACGCGATCGCACTTGATCACCGTTTAGCGCACACAAAAACGCCAGGCTTAAACCTGGCGTTTTTTTATGCGTTCTTTTTGGTCACAGCTTGGCGGCGTGCCGCTGGTGACGTTCCATGTAGCGCTCCACATAGGAGCACGATGGAATCACGGTGTAACCCATCTCGTCTGCGTACTCCAGCGCCTTCTCGGTCAAGGCAGCGGCAATGCCGCGACCACGCAATGCGTTGGGCACAAAGGTGCGATAGATATCCAGGGTCTGTTTCCCCAGATCCATATAGGTCAGGTAGGCACGATGACCGTCCACAGTGGTCTCGAACTGATGACCAGCCTGGTCATGGTGGATGGACAACGCCTCACTCATCACTACTCCTCGCGGGTCTTGAAATCTGACCCCTACCTTACCGATGTTTTTCCGGCGAAGGAACATCTACGCCACCCCGTGCCTGAATGGACGCCGAGAAGAGCTGCACCGATCTCGCGCAACCGAGCACGTACAAATAGTAGGCACCATTGGCAGAAATGCTCAAGGTGCGCTCGTCATCACGCTCAGCCAGCGGGTGCTACTCCAGGGTACGCAGGGACGGCTCGATCGACGGTCTTTACGGGTCGGTAGCCTGAACATTGCCGGATGTTGAGACATAAGACGAACCCGTTCTCTTAAAGTCACCTCTACATGGATAAAGATTATGAGAGCTGCTGCGCAAAATTCGAACAGAAGTATGGACGAATTCATCTAGCCAGACTTTAGCCAAGACTGAAAAAAACAGCCGTGAGTGTGGGGAACTTTTCCTCGTCGGTTCGCTCAGGCTCGGGCCTCGCAGCTGGATATTTTTTAAACAATGCAGTTAAAAGTTGCTCGAAAAAGAATCAACGCCTACAATTTTTTTTGCTTCTCGCTTTACGTCAGTTTACTTACGACTAGTAATGAGTAGTATGTACGCCGGCTATTTCCTCACTCTGAGGAGACAGCTAAATTAATAGAAAGTCCTTGAAGGGGAACACGATGAACAACGTTCTGAAATTCTCTGCTCTGGCCCTCGCCGCAGTTCTGGCTACCGGTTGCAGCAGCACATCGAAAGAAACCGAAGCACGTCTGACCGCTACTGAAGACGCAGCTGCTCGCTCCCAGGCTCGTGCAGACGAAGCTTACCGTAAAGCTGATGAAGCTCTGGCTGCTGCTCAAAAAGCACAACAGACTGCTGACGAAGCTAACGAGCGTGCTCTGCGTATGCTGGACAAAGCTAGCCGCAAGTAATAATCCCTCGGGATTATTATCAAGCCGACCCATTTTATGGGTCGGCTTTTTATTGCCTGATGCGTTCTTTCCGGCAATAAAAAACCCGCCGACGCGGCCTGCGTCGGCGGGTTTTTTTCACGCCTTACTGCAATGGATCGAGCGGCGCACTCGACATCATTGGCGCGGCATTGCTCGGTACGGCGATTTCCACCGGCAAACCATCTTCAGCGGCGACCACGTCGCGCACCACATCCCAATTCATGCGCAGGTTATTGGTGATGTCCTCACGCTTGAGCATCGCATTGATAACGGCGGTGTGCTTGTCGACCACCGAAGGGTTGCCCTTGTCATCCAGCGGTGTGTGCGCTTCCAGATAAACCTTGCCACCACTGAGCCCGAACTTGTACGGGTCGTTGATGATTCGCACCGACGTCCCGACTGGCACCATGCCGGCCATTTCCAATACGTTGTTGTTGAACATGCGGAAGCAACCGTGACTGGTGCGCATACCGATTCCGAACTTCTTGTTGGAACCGTGGATCAGGTAGCCCGGTGTGCCCAATGTGAACTTGAACGGCCCCAGAGGGTTGTCCGGGCCTGCCGGCACCACATTTGGCAGCGGATCACCGTCGGCGGCGTGCTCGGCCTTGATCGATGCTGGAGGGGTCCAGGTTGGGTTCGGTGTTTTCGCAATAATGCTGGTGTGGGCAATCGGCGAGCCCCAACCTTCACGACCGATACCCAGCGGGAAGGTGTACACCACGTTCCGGCCTTTCGGGTAGTAATAGAGCCGGTATTCAGCCAGGTTGATCACGATGCCTTCACGCGGTCCCGGCGGCAGGATGAAACGTGTCGGCAGAATGATTTCGGTGCCTGCGCCCGGCAACCAGGCATCGACGCCCGGGTTGGCCGCGAGCATTTCCGTGTAGCCCAGGTCGTAAGCAGTACCAATGTCAGCGAAGGTATCTTCGTACTTGGCCTTGATCACCTGTACCTGACCGATGATGTCTTCACCGGGTGGTGGCAGGGGCAACTCCAATGCTGCAACTGGACCGGCCACACAGAGGGCGGCAAGAGACAGGAAGCGGGTGACGGCAGGAAAACGCGGCAACATCCGGAAAGTCCTTCGCAGATCGACAAGGGTAAAAGCGGGATTGTACACCGGCGCCCATAAATTCGGGGAGTCGGCCGATAGCACGCTACCTTGTAAGCGCTAGAGCTCGAACCGCAGCTCTGGCCAGATCGGCGAGGTACCGCGTTTTTGCGATTCCAGGATGGCCCGACACAGCGAGCACAGACGCTGGTCCTGGAATACTCGACGATCGACACTCGACCAACGCGGCTGTGCCGGCAACAGGCTGCCGCACAACGTTCGGTCCGCCGAGCCGCCCAGCTCAAGCTGACGGGTGACCAGATGTACCCGCACTTCCTGGCAGGCGAACAGATCCAGCTGTTCGTCAGGCTCGATCAGTTGATAGGCAAAAAGTGACCAGGCGGGACGCGGCATCGGGGGCTCCAAATCGGGGGCGCCACCTTAGCCGAAAGCCCGCGCCTAGAAAAGCGTCATAACAGCGGTTTTAGGGTAGGCCAGACATTTTCCAGCAACTTGTCCTGAGCCCCGGCCGCCGGGTGTATGCCGTCAGTCTGCATCAAGTCCGGATGGCCGCCCACGCCATCGAGAAAAAACGGCACCAACGCAATGTTTTTCTCGTTGGCCAGTGAGCTGTAGACCTTGGCGAAGGCTTCGGTGTAACGAACGCCGTAGTTGGGTGGCAATTGCATACCCAGCAGCAGGACCTTGGCACCGCTGTCGCGGGAACTGTCGATCATCGAAGCAAGGTTTTGTTGCAAATTAGCCGGGGGCATTCCCCGCAGCCCGTCATTGCCGCCCAACTCGAGGATCACCAGTTCCGGCTTATGCTCTGCAAGCAGCGCAGGCAGGCGTGCCTGGCCTCCGGCGCTGGTGTCGCCACTGATGGATGCATTGACCACTTTATCGTCGAAACCTTCGTGTTTGAGCCGCTGCTCGAGCAGCGAGACCCACCCCAACCGGGTATCCAGTCCGAAACCCGCGCTGATACTATCGCCAACGATCAGGACAGTACCCGCCGCTGCGTTCTGGGCCATGCACATCAAGGCCAGGCCAGCACTCAAAAACCACACACGCATCGGATTCTCCATGGGCGCAAGCATTCTCACCGCGAAGAACCTCAGCAAAGTGGTACCCAGCGCGGAAGGTGAACTGACTATCCTGCACGAACTCAGCCTGGAACTGAACAAGGGAGACAGCCTTGCCATCGTCGGCGCCTCCGGTTCCGGCAAGTCCACCCTACTAGGCCTGCTCGCCGGGCTCGATCTGCCCAGCAGTGGCGAAGTCACGCTGGCCGGCCAAGGGCTGAGCACGCTCGATGAAGATCAACGGGCACGCATTCGGGCCGAGCATGTCGGTTTTGTGTTCCAGTCCTTTCAGTTGCTCGACAGCCTCAACGCCCTGGAAAACGTCATGCTGCCCCTGGAGCTCGATGGCCGCAAAGACGCCCGTGAGCGTGCCACCGAGTTACTGCAACGGGTTGGCCTGGGCCAACGCCTGACGCACTCACCACGCCAACTCTCGGGCGGTGAACAACAGCGTGTGGCGATTGCTCGAGCGTTTGCCGCAGAACCCGATGTGCTGTTCGCCGATGAACCCACCGGCAACCTCGACAGCCACACCGGCGAACGCATCAGCGATCTGTTGTTCGAACTCAACCAGGAACGCGGCACGACACTGGTGCTGGTGACTCACGACGAACGCCTGGCACATCGTTGCCGGCGCCTGATCCGCCTTGAAGCCGGCCTGTTGGTCGCCCCTCTGGAGCCTTGATGGCACGCCTGCCGCTGTTGCGTCTGTTCAGTCTTGCCATCCGCCAACTGCTGCGCGATGCCCGCGCCGGCGAATTGCGTGTGTTGTTCTTCGCCTTATTGGTGGCCGTGGCGGCGAGTACCGCCATCGGCTACTTCGGCGCCCGCCTGAACGGCGCCATGATGTTGCGCGCAACCGAATTCCTCGGTGCCGACCTGTTGCTCGAAGGCAGCTCACCGGCACGGCCCGAACAGATCAAAAGCGGCGTGGAGCTGGGGCTCGAACACGCACAAGTGGTGGAGTTCTCCAGCGTCATCGCCACCGACAATGGTATTCAGCTGTCCAGCATCAAAGCTGCGGATGAGGTTTACCCCCTGCGCGGCGAACTGAAAAGTGCCCCAGCGCCCTTCGCCCCGCAAGTACCTGGCGGCGGACCGAAACCCGGCGAAGCCTGGGTTGAGGCGCGACTGCTGACAGCGCTGGATCTGAAGATCGGCGACAGCATCGACGTCGGCATGAAAACCCTGAAACTGGCGCGCGTGCTGACCTACGAACCCGACCGGGCTGGCAACTTCTACAGCCTGACACCCCGGGTGCTGATCAACCTCAGCGACCTTGCCGCCACCGGTGTGGTGCAACCGGGTAGCCGGGTCAGCTACCGCGAACTCTGGCGCGGTAAAGCCGAGGCGCTGGAAACCTATCGCCAACTGATCAAGCCTGGCCTGGCCGCCAACCAGCGCCTGCAGGATGCCCGCGACGGCAACCGACAAATTGGCGGTGCGTTGGGCAAGGCCGAGCGTTACCTCAACATGGCAAGCCTGGTAGCGGTTCTGCTGTCCGGCGTGGCAGTGGCGCTGTCGGCCACGCGCTTCGCCACGCGCCGATTCGATGCCAGCGCATTGTTGCGCTGCCTGGGTCTTTCACGCCGGGAAACCATGGTGCTGTTCAGTTTGCAGTTGACGGTACTCGGCCTGCTCGCCAGCCTCAGTGGCGCCTTCATCGGTTGGCTGGCTCAGCTTGGGCTGTTTGCGTTGCTGCATGATTTGTTGCCGACCGATGTGCCGCCAGGTGGTCTGCTGCCGGCCATCGCCGGGATCGGCACCGGGCTGGTTTCACTGGCCGGATTCGCCCTGCCACCGCTGGCCGCACTCGGTCGCGTGCCACCGCTGCGGGTATTGCGTCGGGACATGCTGCCGATTCCTTCCAGCACCTGGATGGTCTATGGCGCCGCCCTGGGCGCCCTCGGCCTGATCATGTGGCGCCTTAGCCTCGACCTGGTGTTGACCTTCGCCCTGCTCGGCGGCGGCGTGATCGCCGCGCTGGTACTCGGTGGCTTGCTCTTGCTGCTGCTGAAAAGCCTGCGCCGGATGCTGGCCCGCGCTTCGCTGCCCTGGCGCCTGGGGCTGGGCCAATTGCTGCGCCATCCGTTGGCGGCAGCAGGACAAGCCTTGGCCTTCGGCCTGATTCTTCTGTCCATGGCGCTGATCGCGCTGCTGAGGGGCGAGCTGCTGGACACCTGGCAGAACCAGTTGCCGAAAAACGCGCCGAATTACTTTGCGCTGAACATCCTGCCGGCGGACAAACAGGCCTTTACGGATCGCCTGATCCAACTGTCAGCACAGTCCGCGCCGCTTTATCCGGTGGTGCCGGGTCGACTGATCAGCATCAACGGCGAGCCAGTGCGGGACATCGTCAGCAAGGATTCGGCCGGTGATCGAGCGATCCAGCGCGACCTGAGCCTGACCTGGGCGGCGGACTTGCCGGCGGGGAACAAGATCACAGCGGGCAACTGGTGGACCGAACAGACACCCGGGAAGGTTCCCGGTGTTTCGGTTGAAGGCAAAGTGGCCGAAAGCCTCAAGCTCAAGCTCGGCGATCACATGGTGTTCAGCGTGGGCGGGGTCAATCGTGAAGCGACAGTCACCAGCTTGCGAGACATCAACTGGGACAACTTCCAGCCGAACTTCTTCATGATTTTCCAGCCAGGCACCTTGAAGGATTTACCAGCGACTTACCTGACCAGTTTCTACCTGGCGGCCGGCCATGATCAGCAGATTGTCGACCTGTCGCGAAGCTTCCCGGCGGTGACCATTCTGCAAGTCGAAGCCTTGCTGGAGCAGCTGCGCAGTATCCTCGCCCAAGTCACGCTGGCGGTGGAGTATGTACTGTTGTTTGTACTGGCAGCGGGGATGGCGGTGTTGTTTTCCGGCTTGCAGGCGACGCTCGATGAACGCATTCGCCAAGGCGCCCTGTTGCGAGCGCTGGGGGCCGAACGGAAGTTGCTGGTGAAGGCCCGACGCATCGAATTCGGGTTACTCGGCGCGGTCAGCGGTTTGTTGGCGGCACTGGGCTCGGAATTGGTGAGCCTGGTGCTTTACCGCTACGCCTTTGACCTGCCGTGGCATCCGCATCCGTGGTTGCTGGTGTTGCCAGTGATCGGCGCGGTGCTGATTGGCGGCGCCGGCGTGTTCGGTACTCGTCGTGCATTGAACGCCAGCCCACTGACAGTGTTGCGCGAGGGTTGATAGACTCGAACCCTCTCCATCACAAGAAGTTGCCATGAGCCGTTATCGCCCTCCCCGCCCCGCTGGCACCGCGCTGATCACCCCCGAAGGTGAAGCGCGGATGCGGGCCGAGTTTCATGAGCTTTGGCATGTACGGCGACCGCAAGTGACACAGTCGGTGAGCGAGGCTGCGGCTCAGGGTGATCGTTCCGAGAACGCGGAATACACCTACGGCAAAAAAATGCTGCGTGAGATCGACAGCCGGGTGCGCTTTCTCACCAAGCGGCTGGAAGCGCTCAAGGTGGTCAGCGAAAAGCCCAGCGATCCTAACAAGGTCTATTTTGGCGCCTGGGTCACGATCGAAGACGAGGACGGCAAAGAGTCGCGCTATCGCATTGTCGGGCCGGATGAGCTGGACCTGAAACTTGGGCTGATCAGCATCGACTCACCGCTCGCCCGCGCGCTGATTGGCAAGGCGCTGGACGCCGAAGTTCGCGTCCAGACACCGACCGGTGAGCAATGCGTGTATATCGTGGCGATTGAGTACCTTTGAACCTCAGCGGCGGGTGATCAGGCCTTGTCGGGCAACGCGGGTCAACTGCCTGATCATTTCAGGCGCGTCTTCAAGGCTGGGTGATTGAATCACCGCCAGATCAAAACTGTCACTGGCAAATCGAGCCAGCGATTCGCCGTCTTCGACAAACTGGATCAGGAACGCAGCAGGACCGCCGGTACGTCGTGGCCAGCCATCGAGATAACGCAGAAGCGTTGGCTGATGTTGACCGCCAAGCAGGATTTTTGGATTGCGCTGGGTGAGATGTGCCGTGATCGGCGCGGGACGTACTGTAGGGCTAAGTGCGTTCATCGAGTCGTGTCTCTGCCTCAAAAGTCTGCATGGCAGGTGAGAGGCAACACCGAACCAGCGCTTTAGCGGTATTTCGAAGCCTGTTTCAAGCTTCTATCGGCAACTGACTGAGTCACCTGGCGCCCCGCAAGTAGCTGTTTAAATCGGCGCATGCGCAACATCCTAGAGAAGCTGACCGGACAGTGTCAAGAATGACGCGCAACAAAAAGGCCTGCGCAATGCAGGCCTTATCCTTGTGCCAGAGCGGTCAGTCGCTGATGGCGTGGTCTATCGATAGCTTGCCGGCACCTTCGATCAATACAGCAATGCTGCCACCGAGCAAGGCCAGGGCAAATTCATACCCGTTGTTGGCCATGAACAGGCCGTTATGGATATGCACCGAAAAAATGGCGACCAGCGAGAGGAAGGTCAACCCCAGTGCTGCCGGACGTACCAGCAGTCCGATGATCAGCGCCAGGCCGCCGAAGAACTCGGTGCCACCGGCCAGGATCGCCATCAGCTGACCCGGCGCAAGGCCCAGGCTTTCCATGTACTGCGCAGTGCCGGCAATGCCGTAACCACCAAACATGCCGAAGAGTTTCTGTGCGCCGTGAGCTGCGAAGATGATCCCGACGACGATGCGTATGGCGGTCAGGCCGAAACCGGCGCGGGTAAACAGTACCTTGTTGATCAGTGAGCTCATGCTGTGTAATCCATTGTGAGAGTGTGTTCGTTGGGCGCCATCTTAATCGACAAAACAAATGTTAAAAGCGCATTAATTGCGACTTAACAATCAGTTTAGTTGATCATTTGCGAGAGACAACGTTTTGTCCCTGGGGCTCCAGCGACTCCCTCTCACGATCGAATGCCAGGTAATACTTGTTCACGCTATTAACATAGCTGACGGGGGCCATACCCACCTGCTCCAAGGCAATGCGCTCGACCTGGAAGAACCATTGATTGGGGTTCAGGCCCCGCCGCCGGGCTTCGGTGCGCATGCCTTGAACCCGCTCCGGGCCTATGTTGTAAGCGGCCAGCACAAAGGCCATGCGCTCTCGCTCGTTGAGTTTGGGGCTGGCGAAGAACTTGCGGCGGATCAAGGCCAGGTACTTGGCCCCGGCCTGGACATTGGCGTCGAGTTCCTGAATGTTATTGACCCCCACTCGCTGGGCGGCAGACGGGGTGATTTGCATCAGCCCTGTGGGGCCACCACTGTTGCGGACATTGGGTTGCAGACCCGACTCCTTGAACGCCAGCGCCGCCAGATTCAACCAGTCCATGCCTTGGGCATCGGCATGTTTTTGCAGTACCGGACGAAGTTTTTCCAGACGCTGGCGGTCAGCCTTGGCCAGTGGATAATGCACTTGGTACAGCCGCCGATAGATCCGCAGAAACGCTACGTCCTGGTCCGACGGTTTCTTGTACGTCGTCAGAAAACGATCAATGCTCGCCCGCAGCATCGACGCATCGCGGCGCACAAACCAGAACTCTTCGCCCGGCTCGCTGATCTGCACCTGCTTGTCGAAGCGCAATTTAGGCAAGATCTTGCCCCAGCGCTCGGCGATCGGTTGCTCGACAATAGTCAGGTGAAAGATCCCGCCCTGAACCATTTCCAGCACGTCTTCCACAGCAAGACTGGGATCGACCCACTCGATGGTTATCGGTGCCAATTTATGCAGCGCCAGTTTTGAATTGATCTGGCTCACCGCATCCCCGGCCGCACTGCCGTTGGGCAGCGCCAGGGTCTTGCCCGAGAGTTGTTCAACGCGGGTGTAACGACGCTCACCTTTGATTCCCACCAGCACCAACGGGACATTTCTGCTGATCGGTTCACTGCTGCTGACCGCGTAACCTGGCTGCAAATCAAGCAACTCCCCGGGTGCGACCAGATCACCCTCCCCGCGCTGCAAGGCACCGAGCAGTTGATCCTTGGCTTTGGGAATGATCTTGAGGCTGATTTCCTGACCGTCACGGGCGTGGCCGTTGAGGTATTGCTCGAAGGCGCGCAAGCGGTGGTATTCGACACCGATGGCCTGGCCCTGGACTTCGCCGGAGCTGTTGCGGCTCTGGTTGACCAGCACCCGCAATACCCGGCTGCTGCGAATCTCCGCAAGGTCGCGCACCTTGGCCGCCGGCACGGCTTGCAGCGGCCCGGCCAGACGCGCGACCGCCGGCATCGGCAGCAGCAACGAACAGCACAGCAGTAGCAATATCGAGGGACGTATCATCCACTCTCCGGAAAGAATACTGGGCCGACTTCAAAAAAAATCATGAAATCGAACGACAGAAACAGAGCGCCATGAGCGCTGGCAAAGTGCGAAAGACTGGCACAATGATGGCACGCTGACCACCCTGCCCTGTCTCGCGGCATCAAGAGACAGCTTTAACTCGTTGTAGTTCTTGGCTTTTCTTATAAATCTACAGCTCTGATATGCTTTCCGGCCTTTGGTCTGAGGTAGCACCATGCAACTCATCGATATCGGCGTCAACCTGACCAACCCCAGTTTTGCCGACAAACATCAGGCCGTACTCGACCGCGCCTATGCCGCGGGAGTCTGCCAATTGGTCCTGACCGGCACCAATGTCGAGGGCAGTGAACAGGCTCTTGAACTGTGCCGACAACTGGACGAAACCGCTCAACGGCTGTTCGCCACGGCCGGCATTCACCCCCATGCGGCGAGCGACTGGAACGCTGACAGCGCACAGCGTTTGCGCAGCTTGCTCAAGGAGCCGAACGTGGTGGCCGTGGGTGAGTGCGGGCTGGATTTCAATCGCGACTTCTCGCCACGCCCACAGCAGGAAAAGGTCCTGGAAGAGCATCTAGCGTTGGCGGTCGACTTGCAGTTGCCGGTGTTCCTGCATGAGCGCGATGCCAGTCAACGACTGCTGGAAATCCTGCGTGATTACCGGGATCAATTGCCAGCCGTCGTGGTGCATTGCTTCACCGGCGAAAAGAAAGCCCTGTTCAGCTACCTCGATCTGGATCTGCACATCGGTATTACCGGCTGGATTTGCGACGAGCGCCGGGGCACGCACCTGCATCCGCTGGTGAAGGAGATCAAACGGGGTCGGCTGATGCTGGAAAGCGATGCGCCGTATCTGTTGCCACGCAGTTTGCGACCCAAACCAAAAAACGGTCGCAACGAACCGGCGTATTTGACTGAAGTGTTGCGGGAAGTGGCGTTGCATCGTGGCGAGACGATGGAAGATCTGGCTGATCACACCACTGCTTGTGCGCGAGCGTTCTACGATCTGCCTTCAATCCCCCAGTAATCACCGATCCTCTGTGAGTGAGACCGGCTTGCCGGCGATAGCGGTCTGTCTGATACATCAATGTTGCAGGTGCTCGCGATAGCGTCAGCCCGGGCAACATCAATCCCGACCTATCACTCCAATAGCCAACCTCGACTCGCTGCCCGCCCTCACCCCGCCTATTCTTCAATCATGAGGTCAACCCTGATTGAGGAGTTACAACATGGGCAAACGACATCCCAACCTGCCTGCCTGGCAATGGCGAGCGTACCCGAACAATCATCAGCACCCGACCAACCTGGTGCTGCACCTGATTGCCGTGCCGCTGTTCATCGTGGCGTTTCTACTGATTGTTTCCGGAGTGTTCAGCCTGAACCTGGTGAACATCGCCATCGGCGTGGTCGGCCTGCTCGCGGCGCTGGGTCTGCAACGTCACGGTCACCGCCTGGAGGAGCAAGCCTCCGAGCCGTTCAGCGATCGCAAAGATGCGGTGTCACGCTTGCTGGTCGAGCAGTTCCTGACGTTCCCGCGGTTTTTCTTGAGCGGCGGCTGGTGGCGCGCCTGGCGTGAGCGCCACCGTCGCCACTGATCAGGCGAAAATCGTTACCGTCTGCCGGCTGATGGCGATCAGCTGCCCGTCCGCGCTCCACAACTTCGCGGCCGCATGACCATAGCCGTCGGCCCCATGCTCGGTTTCCACCCGGTATTTGCACCAGTCCAGCGTGCTTGATTCCAGCATCGGCTGGACAAACTCGATGGTCCAGGTCAGCGTGCTGCCCATCGCGGTTTTTTTCAGGTGCGGCAACAAGGACGGTGGCCAGGCGTCCACCAGCGCAAGGATATGCGACTCGGTGACGGCCTCTTCCTTCACGTCCCCACGCAAACGCACCCAACCGCCCATCTCGCGAGAGTTGTTGCCGGTAAACGGCATGCCACCGAGGGCCCAACGCATCGCCAGGTGCTGCATGAACTCCGGAATCACGCCCGAGATGAAAGGCAGCTCATGGCACTCGTCCCAGTGCTTCATCTCAGGTGCGGACTCGGCCCTCACCGACACTTCCGAGGGCCGTGACGCACCGAAGCTTCCCTGGATCAACGTCACCACTTGTCCCTTCTGCATTGCCCGGCCCAGCACCTGGCTAACGGCTTTGCCTTCGCGCAACACATCGACTTCAAAGCTGACAGGTATTTCAGGCTCGACCGGTCCGACAAAGGTGATCGCCAGCGAACGCACCGGTCGGTCTGCCGGGACTTTTGCGCGCATGGCTTCGTATTGCAACGCTGCTACCAGGCCACCAAAACTGGCACGCCCCTGCGCCCATCCTGCCGGAATAGACAGCTCCAGCGGTTGCCGGCGGACGGCATCGAGCAGATCGCAAAAGCGCATGAAAACCTCAGAGACGGAAAATAGTAGAGAGGGATCTTAACCAGCCAGCGACATTGATACAGCACTTATTCCGGCCAAAAGTACTGACAGAAGAGCCGCACCCGCTTTGGAATACGAGTCCATATCCAACACCAAACCCATGTGGGAGCGAGCCTGCTCGCGAATGCGTCGTATCAGTCGACATCCCTGTAGGCTGGCACACCGCATTCGCGAGCAGGCTCGCTCCCACATTTTGATCTGTGGTGATTTCAGGATTTGAAGCAAGTGGCGCTGAGTTTTTCGAGAACGCGGTCAGCGCGGCTTTCGGCATCGGCCAACGTGGTTTTCCAGACGGCAACACAAGGCAGCAAATCAGGCTCTTCCTCAGCCCTGGCCAGCCACTGCCAACTGTCGTGCCAATCACCGAGGGCGCTTTGAGCGGCTTTCAATCGGGACAAGGCGGCCTTCGGCAAACGGTCCAGCTCGGGATAGGCTTCGATACCATAGCGCACACGCTTGATCAGCAGGCGCAAACGGTGTCGGTCGTGGGCCGGATCGTGCAGCGCACCGTCCAGTTTCTTCCACTGTTTGCCCAGGCGTTTTTCAATGCGCTTGCGCAAGCCTTTGAGCAATCCCTGACGCTGGGAAGCGCGTAAAAAACGCGGAAAGGCATCGAAGATCATCATCAACTGCGCCAGCTCAGGACTCGCCGCCACCGCCGGATACGCCTGAGCCATCTGCGCCATGCGCCAATGCGCGGCTTCGGGTTGACCGTGCTCCAGTAAATACGCAGCCAGCACTTCGCGATCACGTAACGGCGTGGTCAGTTCGCCGACCCGGGCCGCCGCCACTTCGACCTGCTCGACGCCTGGCAGGCCACGCAAGGGGCGCAACAGGCTGCGCAAACGCCGAACCGTGGTGCGCAGCTCGTGCAGTGCTTCAGGGTCAGTCCGGGCACTCAAACGTGCCTGACAGGCCAACAGGCGGACTTCAAGGCCCAGGACATGAGCCACCAACCGATCAACCAAATCAGACATCGTTTGCTCCTTGAATCGAGTGCCCCTGACGCCTACAAGATGCTTCAACGGCCGGCACGAGACTCACGAATATAGAAGCGCGCTTTCTCGGCCTTGCTGGTGCAGCCTTCGTAAGCTTCGAATTGTTGCTGGGTCTTGGCGCCGGTCAGCAACGAGAGGGCCTTGGAGTAGCTGACAGTCCCGGCGAAACCTTCGGCCTTGGCCAAGTCTAGCTCACGCCACGCGGCGTCAATCTGGCTACCGCAACTCTCACGATAGGCCGTTTTGCCGGCACAACCGGCGAGCGCCAGAGCCATCAAAGGTACGCAAATCCAGGCTTTCATCAATACCACCTCAAGTCAGGTCAACAATCATGCAGGTAAGACGGCCCGGCGGGTGAAAAGTGCCTTGGCCGCACTAAGCAAACTCACTATAGCGTGCGCAAGAATAGCCATCTGCCGCCATGGAGTGTCGAAAAAACGACGCACTCGGCCCATCGAACGACTTCGGCGATTGAAGCACGCCCCTCGATGAGTGCATTGTTGAACCTTGTCAGACGAGGGCGATTCATGAAAAAGCGTATCGCACTGGTACTGGGCTCTGGTGGAGCCCGAGGTTATGCTCATATCGGTGTCATTCAAGAGCTCGAACGGCGTGGCTACGACATTGCCTGTATCGCCGGTTGTTCCATGGGGGCGGTAGTCGGCGGGATTTATGCCGCCGGCAAACTCGACGAATATCGCGACTGGATCGAGAGCCTGGATTACCTCGATGTATTGCGTCTGGTGGACGTCAGCTTTCGGCTTGGCGCCATTCGCGGTGAAAAAGTCTTCGGGCAGATCCGCAAGATCGTCGGCGAGATCAATATTGAAGACCTGCGCATTCCCTACACGGCCGTGGCCACGGACCTGACCAATCAGCAGGAAATCTGGTTCCAGGAAGGCTGCCTGCACCAGGCCATGCGCGCCTCGGCGGCGATTCCCAGCCTCTTCACCCCGGTGATGCAGGGCAACCGGATGCTGGTGGATGGCGGCATCCTCAACCCTTTACCGATCGTGCCCGTGGTATCGAGTCACTGCGACCTGATCATCGCGGTCAACCTTAACTCTACCAACCAGCGCCACTATCAGATGCCGGTTATCCAGCGCCCGGCAGCATTCAAAAGCCGTTTCGACAGTTTGATCAACTCCCTGGGTTCGAAGATGCCGTTCCGACGCAGTCAGGCGGAAAAATTGCTGATCCTGGAAAAGGAAGCATTGATGGCCGAAGCGGCCGACATCAACCCTTGGATCGAATCTGCCGACCCCGAAGCCCAGCAACCCGCCGCCGCCCCTGAACGCGAAGGAGCACCGAAGTCGGCCACGGGATCATTCATCATCGATAACGTCGGGCCGGCGTCATTGCTGGACCTGATCAACCAGAGTTTCGAAGTGATGCAGACCTCGCTGGCGCAGTACAAGATCGCCGGGTATCCGCCGGATATTCTGATTAACGTGCCGAAGCGGGTGTGCCGGTTTTTCGAGTTCTACAAGGCACCGGAGTTGATCGCGCTGGGGCGGGAGATTGCGCGGGATACGCTGGATCGGTATGAGAATGAGCGGGATTCCTGAGATTTTTTGAGCGAATGACGATCGTTCCCACGCTCTGCGTGGGAACGATCAGGTATCAAGCAACCGATACCCAACCCCCGCCTCGGTCACGATAAACCGAGGTTGAGTCGGGTCATCCATCAGCTTCTGACGCAAATGCCCCACCACAATCCGCAAGTAATGACTGTCCTCGGTATGGGTCGGCCCCCAGATATCCTTTAGCAATTGCTGCTGGGTAATGACCCGCCCCGGATGCCGCGCCAGTTGTGCCAGCACCGCGTACTCCTTGCGCGTCAGCGCTACTTCGACGCCATCGAGCAGCACCCGCCGATACGCCAGGTCCACCGTCAACGGGCCGAACGCCAGCGCCGCTTGCTGAGCTTCACCCACTGGCGCCTGGCGCAACAAGGCTCTCACCCGCGCCAGAAATTCCTGAATGCCGAAGGGTTTGGTCACGTAGTCATTGGCGCCGCCGTCCAGTGCCTCGACTTTCTGCCCTTCGCTTGCGCGCACCGACAGCACCAGCACCGGCACCGTCGACCATTCGCGAAACTCGCGCAGGACTTGCTGTCCGTCCATGTCGGGTAAACCGAGGTCGAGCACCAGCAAATCCGGTTTGTTCAGCGCCGCTTGCGCCAGGCCTTCAGTGCCGGTGCCGGCTTCCAGCACTTTGTAACCCTGGGAGACCAGGCTGATGCGCAGGAATTTGCGGATTTGCGGTTCATCGTCGATGACCAAAATGGTCGCAGTCTGGCTCATGGTGTCTGATCGCGGCATGGAGAGGTGCAAAGGGTATCAGGCTTCACTTTCAGCGTTCACTTTCAAAGGCTGGTTGTTCCTGCAAAGGCAAGTGAAGCGTGATGCAGGTCCCACGCCCATCAATGCCGTCGGCGACGCTTATCCGCCCGCCATGCGCGCCCACCATCCCCTGACAGATCGCCAGCCCGAGGCCGGTGCCCTGGCCGCCCCGATCACCGCGCGCGGCGGTGTAGAACATGTCGAAAATTTTCGCCCGCTCCTCCTGCGGAATGCCCGGCCCTTCATCGCTCACCGAGAAAAACAGCTCGCGGTCATCGGCCCCGGCGCGTAATTGCAGACGCCCGTGAGCCGGTGAAAATCGCGCGGCGTTTTCCAGCACGTTGACCAGCGCCTGCTCGATCAGCGCCGCGTGGACAAACAGCAGCGGCAACTCCGGTGGCACGTCGGTGCTGACCTGCAGTGGCGCCAGCACCGCGCGCAGTCGGTTGAGTGAACTGCCGACAATGTCGGCTGGCGACACCCAATCACGCGCCAGCTTCAACGCGCCGTGGCCGAGGCGCGTCATGTCCAACAAGTTCTGGATGTAGCGATCCAGGCGCTCGGCTTCGTCCCGCGTGCCTTCGAGCAGTTCGCGACGATCCTCCAGCGGGATGGCCTCGCCGAGGGCCAACAGGCTGTCGATGCTGCCGCGCATGGACGTCAGCGGTGTGCGCAAGTCATGGGATACCGAGGCCAGAAGTGCACTGCGCAGTTGCTCGGTTTCTCCGTGCAGTCGCGCCGCTTCAAGATCCTCGGCCAGTTGTGCACGGGCCAGCGCCTGGGCCAGCGGCTGGCTCAATGCGGTCAACAGACGCCGACGCTGGCCGCTTAACATCTGGCCTTCTTTAGCGCACACACCGAGCAATGCCAGTGGCCCGTCGTCCACCGATAACGGCCACCACCACCAACGTCCCGACGGCAACGTACCGGTGCCCGAACCCGCCGGTTGATCGTGTTGCCAGGCCCAATCGGCGGCCGCCCGTTCGCCTTCGGAAAACTCCAGCGGGCCACCGGTTTCAACGTTCCAGCCTCCCTGCCCGTCTTGATTGAGCAGGCACAGTTGCAAGTCACTCCAGCCGTTGAGGTGCTGAGCGGCGGCGCTGACCACGGCTTGACGGTCGGTGGCAGCCGTCAGTTTGCGCGACAGATCAAGCAGTTCGCTGGTCTCTTCCTGGGTGTCACGCAACGCCTGCAATTGCCGACGTTGGCGAGCCGCGAGGTTGCCGGTGAGCGCCGCCATCAGCAGGAAGAACAGCAAGGTCAACACGTCTTCTTCGCGCTGGATGGCGAAGGAAAAATTCGGTGGGATGAACAGAAAGTCGTAGGTGAGAAACGATAGCGCCGCACAGGCCAACGCCGGGCCCAGGCTGCTGCGCACCGCCACCAGCAACACTGCGGCGAGGAACACCAGGGAGATATTGGGTAGAGGCAAAATACTCGCCACGCCCCAGGCCAAGGCACTGGCCAACACCGTCGCCACTGCCGCCAGCGCGTAATCGAACCACACCAGCGACTGTGGCGAACGCTGGCGCGGTTGATGCGGCAGGTGATCGCTGTCGAGGACGTTGATCTCCAGCCCGCGCGCATCACGCAGCAGGCGCGACGCCAAACCACCGCCGAACAAGCGCCGACGCAAACGCTGCCGCGACTGGCCGACCAACACCAGACTGGCCCTGCGTTCGGCGGCGTGCTGGATCAGTGTTTTCGCGACTTCGCCGGCGCGCAACAACACCACTTCGCCACCGAGGCGCTCGGCCAATTGCTGGGCACTTTGCAAGCGCAGGCGCGATTGCTCGTCACGCACGCTGCCGTTGTCGACATGCACCAGGCTCCACGGCAAATGCCGACGCTGGGCGACGCGACTGGCATGACGCACCAGACGCTCGGCCTGGGCATCGCCATCAACACCGACCAACAGACGACCGCGCACCGCTGGCGCCGCTTGACCGAGCTGGCGATAACCCTGGGCCAGATCGTTGTCGACCTGAGCGGCAGCGGTTTGCATCGCCATCTCGCGCAGGGCGGTCAGGTTGGTCTGGGTGAAAAACGCGTCGATGGCCGCCCGCGCCTGCTCCGGCACGTAAACCTTTCCGTCGCGCAAACGCTCCAGCAGTTCACGTGGTGGCAGGTCGATCAGCAGCAGTTCGTAGGCTTCTTGCAGGACCCAGTCCGGCAGGGTTTCACGCACCTGCACACCGGTGATGCCGCGCACTTGATCGTTGAGGCTTTCGAGGTGCTGGACGTTGACGGTGGTGAAGACGTCGATGCCGGCGGCGAGCAGCTCCTGTATGTCTTGCCAACGCTTGGCGTGGCGACTGCCGGGAGCGTTGCTGTGGGCCAGTTCGTCCACCAGCACCAGCTTCGGTCTGGCCGCGAGCAAACCATCGAGGTCCAATTCTTCGAGCATCACGCCCCGGTATTCCGAGCGCACCAAGGGCTGTTGCGGCAAGCCACCGAGCAGCGCTTCGGTTTCCGCGCGACCATGGGTTTCGACCACACCGGCGATGACTTTCACGCCTTGACGCAGTTGGGTGTGAGCGGCTTGCAACATGGCGTAGGTTTTGCCCACACCGGGTGCGGCGCCGAGGAAAACCTTGAGCCGGCCACGGCCATCGCGGGGCAGGTCTGCTAACAGCGCGTCGGCGCGGCCGGAATCGCTCATGCTTGAAATTCTCTTTTTTCAGGTTGATCGTTCCCACGCTCCGCGTGGGAATGCAGCCAGGGACGCTCCGCGTCCCAAAAGCGGACGCAGAGCGTCCGACGATCCATTCCCACGCAGAGCGTGGGAACGATCATCTCTTACAGCTTTTCCAGCGCAATATTCAGCGCCAGCACATTCACCACCGGCGGCCCCACCAACGGCTGCTCGATGTGCGCATCCAGCAATTGCTCAAGGGTCGCCACCGGCAGATTGCGCGCGGCAGCCACTCGCGCCAGTTGATAGGCAATCGCGGCTGGTGGCAAGTGCGGATCGAGGCCGCTGCCAGAGGTGGTGAGCATCGCCAAAGGCACCGGCCCCTGACCGGGCACCAGCAGTTTGTTGGCATCGTCGATCACCCGAGTCGCCAGCGCCGGGTTGCTCGGTGAAAGGTTGCTCGCGCCACTCGATACGGTGGCAAAAGCACCGGCCGATGGGCGTGGATGGAACCAGGCGTCACCGACGAAATCCTGAGCAATCAGTGACGAGCCACGGACCTTGTTGTCGGCATCGCGCACCAGGCTGCCATTGGCTTGATCCGGGAACGCGACCTGGGCGACACCGGTGACGACCAAGGGGTAGGCGACGCCGGTGATCAGGGTCATCAGGACCAGCAGGCTCAAGGCCGGACGTATCAGTGTGGTCATTTCAAAATCCTCGAATTCGGATAACAAATAATCAGGCGGACCGTGGTGCATTCATCGCGAGCAGGCTCGCTCCCACAAAAACAGCGCATCCCCTGTGGGTGCGAGCCTGCTCGCGATGACGTCAAACCAGATGCAACGCGGTCAACAGCATGTCGATCGCCTTGATGCCCACGAACGGCACCACAATCCCGCCGAGTCCATAGATCAACAGATTGCGCCGCAGCAGCGCCGCCGCACTCGCGGCCTGCACCCGCACGCCGCGCAAGGCCAGTGGAATCAGCACCACAATGATCAACGCGTTGAACACAATCGCCGAGAGAATCGCACTCTGCGGACTGCTCAGGTGCATGACGTTCAGCACGCCCAGTTGCGGATAGATCGAAGCGAACAGCGCCGGCAAAATCGCGAAGTATTTGGCCACGTCGTTGGCGATGGAAAAGGTCGTCAACGCACCGCGTGTCACCAGCAGTTCTTTACCGATCTGCACCACGTCCAACAGCTTGGTCGGGTCGCTGTCGAGGTCGACCATGTTCGCCGCTTCGCGCGCCGCTTGTGTGCCGTCGTTCATCGCCATGCCGACGTCCGCCTGGGCCAGCGCCGGGGCGTCGTTGGCGCCGTCGCCGCACATGGCGACCAGGCGCCCGTCGTTTTGCTCGTGACGGATGCGCGCCAGTTTTTTCTCCGGCGTGGCTTCGGCCAGCACATCATCGACGCCCGCTTCGGCGGCAATCGCGGCGGCGGTCAGCGGGTTGTCGCCGGTGACCATGACCGTGCGAATCCCCAGTTTGCGCAGCTCGGCAAAACGCTCACGGATGCCGGGCTTGACCACGTCCTTGAGGTGAATCACGCCCAGTAATTTACCGTCGGCGCAGACCAGCAACGGGGTGCCCCCACTCTGAGCGATCTTGTCGATTTCCCGGGACAATGGTGCGGACAGGTCAGCACGTTTCAGATCGACGAAAGCCAGCAACGAATCCACCGCGCCTTTGCGATACACACGGCCCTGGTAGTCGACACCAGACAGGCGGGTTTCAGCGCTGAACGGTACGGCCGTCAGCAACTCGGTGGCGGGCTCTGGTTGTGGTTGAGTGCCGCGCAGGTACTCGACGATGGATTTACCTTCAGCCGTGTCATCGGCCAGCGAGGCGAACAACGCGCCTTCGGCCAGTTCCCTGGCCGTGACACCCGGTGCCGGATGCACCGCCGTGCAACGACGGTTGCCGAAGGTGATGGTGCCGGTCTTGTCCAGTAGCAGGACGTGTACGTCCCCCGCCGCTTCCACCGCACGACCGGACTTGGCGATCACGTTCAACCGCACCAGACGGTCCATCCCGGCGATACCGATGGCGGACAGCAAACCGCCAATGGTGGTCGGAATCAACGTGACCAATAACGCCACCAGGAACACCAGCGGCAGGCTGCCATTGGCGAAGTGGGCGAACGGTTGCAGGGTGACGACCACCAGCAGGAAGATCAGGGTCAGGCCGATCAGCAGGATGTCGAGTGCGACTTCGTTCGGAGTTTTCTGGCGTTTGGCGCCTTCGACCAGGGCGATCATGCGGTCCAGTGTCGACTCGCCGGGGTTGGCGGTGATCTTCACCAGCAGCCAGTCGGAGACCAGACGCGTGTTGCCGGTAACGGCCGAACGGTCGCCCCCGGATTCACGGATCACCGGCGCGGATTCACCGGTAATCGCTGCTTCGTTGACTGCCGCGATGCCTTCGATCACCTCGCCGTCACCGGGGATCATTTCCCCCGCTTCGACGCGGACCACATCGCCCTTGCGCAGGGTGGTCGCCGGCACCACCTGGAACGTGCCATTGGCGGTTTTGCGACGGGCGCTCATGCCTTCGCTGCCGGCCTTGAGGCTGTCGGCGCGGGCCTTGCCTCGACCTTCGGCCAAAGCTTCCGCGAAGTTGGCGAACAGCACGGTGAACCACAGCCACAGGGCGATTTGCGCGGCGACAAAGGTGGGCACAGCGCTGTCGGGAATGAAGCACAGCACAGTGGTCAGGATCGCAGTCAGTTCGACCACCAGCATCACCGGCGCGCGCTGCAATTGCCGTGGGTCGAGCTTGACGAAGGCTTGCACCAGCGCTGGGCGCCAGAGGGCTGAGATCGCGGTTTTCGGTTGTTCCGGCGCCTTGACGGTGGCGACTTTCGTTGCGGGCATATTCATCATTGATTCCTCAGAAGCTCAGGCTCAGATGTTCAGCAATCGGGCCCAACGCTAATGTCGGCAGGAAGGTCAAACCACCCACCAGCAAAATGGTCACGGTCAGCAGGGTCACAAACAGCGGGCCGTGAGTCGGGAAGCTGTTCTGGCCAATCGGTGCGCTTTTCTTCATCGCCAGGCTGCCGGCCAACGCCAGTACCGGAAGGATGTAACCGAAGCGACCGATCAACATGCCAAGGCCGAGCATCAGGTTGTGGAACGCGGTGTTGGCACCAAAGCCGGCAAATGCCGAACCGTTGTTGGCGCTGGCCGAGGTGTAGGCATACAGCAACTGACTGAAACCGTGGGCGCCGGGGTTACTCACCGCCGCGACCGGGCCGGGCAGGCTTGCGGCAATCGCGCCGAGCACCAGCACGCCGACCGGCATCACCAGCAGGGTCACCACCAGCAGTTGCACTTCCCTGGCTTGCAGTTTTTTGCCGAGGTATTCCGGGGTGCGGCCGATCATCAGCCCGGCGAGGAACACCGCGATCAACACGTTGAGCAACATGCCGTAGAGCCCGGCGCCGACGCCGCCGAAGATCACTTCGCCGACCATCATGTTGACCAGCGCGACCATGCCGCTCAGCGGGTTGAGGCTGTCGTGCATGCCGTTGACCGAACCGTTGGACGCGGCGGTGGTGGTGACCGACCAGAGCACGGTGGCAGTCGTACCAAAGCGCGCTTCCTTGCCTTCCAGCGGCGCGGTCTGTTCGACGGCGACATTGTTCAGGGTCGGGTTCGGTTGGTACTCGGCCCACAGCGAGGTCGCGCCGCCAATCAGAAACAGCGCCAACATGCAGGCGATAATTGCGCGGCTCTGACGCAGGTCTTTCACGTAATGGCCGAAGGTGAATACCAGGGCGACCGGGATCAGGATGATCGAGGCCATCTCAAACAGGTTGCTCCACGCCGTCGGGTTCTCGAACGGGTGCGCCGAGTTGACGCCGAAGAAGCCACCACCGTTGGTGCCCAATTGCTTGATCGCTATCTGGCTGGCAGCCGGGCCGAGCGGGATCACTTGATCGACGCCCTGCATGGTCACGGCATTCACGTACTGGGCGAAGGTTTGCGGCACGCCCTGCCAGACCAGATACAGCGCCAGCAGCAGACACAGCGGCAGCAAGCCGTAGAGGGTGGCGCGGGTCATGTCGACCCAGAAGTTGCCGAGCGTCATGGCCGACTTGCGACCGATACCGCGACACAGTGCAACCAATACTGCCAGGCCGGTGGCGGCGCTGACGAAATTTTGCACGGTGAGACCGGCCATCTGACTCAAGTAGCTCAGCGAGGCTTCACCGCTGTAGGCCTGCCAGTTGGTGTTGGTCATGAAACTGATGGCGGTGTTGAACGCCAGCGTCCACTCCTGACCCGGCAGGTTTTGCGGGTTCAGCGGCAAGTGCCCCTGCAACAACAGGATCGCAAACAACATCAAGAAGCCCGTGAGGTTGAAAGCGAGCAAGGCCAAGGCATACTTCTGCCAGCTCTGTTCCGCCTGTGGATCAACACCGGCAACGTGATAACAGCCGCGCTCCACCGGTCCGAGAATCGGTGTCAGCCAGGTACGCTGACCTTCCATGACCTTGTAGTAGAAGCGCCCGAGAAACGGCGCCGGGACCAACACCACTGCGAAAAAAGCAAGGATCAGCCAATAGTCATAACTGTGCATAGCCGCTCCTAGTTCCGGTCCGCGCGCAACAGCGCAACCAACAGATAAATGAACAGCCCCACAGCCAGCAGCAGTGACACTCCGTCCAGAACGCTCATGGAAGTTCTCCCTATTACGGCGTAGTGCCGCGTGTGGATTCATTGTCGGCAGGGAGGCTGTAAAGGAACGAGATCGAGGGTGCGGGCGGGGCATAAAGAAGGCGTAAAGAGTGGGGGTTATGCTGGTTACAACGGTGTCTGGACTGGCCCCATCGCGAGCAGGCACGCTCCCACAAGGGAATGCGATTGCCCCTGACTACACAGATTTCCTGTGGGAGCGGGCTTGCCCGCGATGGCGGCATAACTGACAGCATCGCCCTCAACTAGCGCACAAAAACCGCACATCCAGCGGGGAACATCCCCGATACGACGTGTTTTTACGCTTTACGACTGCCATCACGATACTGGCACGCCCACTGCACACGCCTTCCCCTGAGCAATTCCAAACCGTTCAGGGAGCAACCGCATGAACACACAACTCAAACCCACCCTCGGTACGCTGCACCTGTGGGGTATTGCCGTCGGACTGGTGATTTCCGGTGAGTATTTCGGCTGGAGTTACGGCTGGGGCGTCGCGGGCACATTGGGCTTTCTGGTGACCTCGTTCATGGTCGCCACCATGTACACCTGTTTCATCTTCAGCTTCACCGAACTGACCACAGCGATCCCCCATGCCGGCGGTCCCTTTGCCTACAGTCGTCGCGCGTTCGGAGAAAAAGGCGGGCTGATTGCCGGGTTGGCGACGCTGATCGAATTCGTCTTCGCCCCGCCCGCGATTGCCCTGGCAATTGGGGCCTACCTTAACGTGCAGTTTCCCGCTCTCGACCCCAAACATGCGGCGGTCGGTGCCTATATTGTGTTCATGGGTTTGAACATCCTCGGGGTGAAACTCGCAGCGACGTTCGAATTGGTGGTATGCGTACTGGCCGTGGCCGAACTGCTGGTGTTCATGGGCGTGGTTGCCCCGGCGTTCAGCTTCAGCAACTTCGCGCTGAATGGCTGGGCCGGCTCCGATGTATTTGGCGCCCCGGCGATCGCCGGGATGTTCGCGGCCATTCCGTTCGCCATCTGGTTCTTCCTCGCCATCGAAGGTGCCGTCATGGCCGCTGAAGAGGCCAAGGACCCAAAACGGACGATTCCCAAGGCCTACATCAGCGGCATTCTGACCTTGGTATTGCTGGCCATGGGCGTGATGTTCTTTGCCGGTGGCGTGGGTGACTGGCGCACCTTGTCGAACATCAACGATCCGCTGCCGCAAGCGATGAAGACCGTGGTCGGTGAAAACTCCGGGTGGTTGCATATGCTGGTGTGGATCGGCCTGTTCGGGTTGGTGGCGAGTTTCCACGGGATCATTCTCGGTTACTCACGACAGTTCTTCGCGCTGGCCCGGGCCGGTTATCTGCCGGCCTCCCTGGCCAAACTGTCGCGCTTCCAGACGCCGCATCGGGCGATCATTGTTGGCGGCGTGATTGGTATCGCCGCGATTTACAGTAACGGCCTAATCAACCTCGGCGGCATGACGTTGACGGCAGCCATGATCACCATGGCGGTGTTCGGCGCCATCGTGATGTACATCATGAGCATGCTCAGCCTGTTCAAACTGCGAAAAACCGAACCAAACCTGGAGCGTACGTTCCGTGCGCCGTGCTATCCGCTGGTGCCGATGATCGCGCTTGTATTGGCAGTGGTGTGCCTGGTGGCGATGGCCTGGTTCAACACCTTGATCGGGCTGATCTTTCTCGGCTTCATGGTGGTGGGTTTCGTGTACTTCCTGCTGGCCGCGCAGTTGCGCGCGGATGCACCGGCAGACGCGATGTTGACCGGGTTATAAACAGGTCAGGTGCGATTGGACTATCAGGCATAGAATGGAACCACTGCGAAATCCCATCGCTCAAAGTGGTATGCACGAACGATTGGTGACCCCCGCCAATCGCCTTGCCCTCAAGGAGAGTCCCAATGCCCTGGTATGCCTGGTTGATTCTGGTCGTTGCTATCGGCTCGATTGTTGGTGGTTTGATGATGTTGCGCGACACCGCCAACAAGGTCGAACTGACCGATGAGCAACGTAAACGCGTCGCTGAACGCAATGCGGAAATGGATGCCAAGGAAGCGCAGGACCGCTAATCCAAAACCCTGTCACTCTCAGTGAATGACGGGGTTTTGTTTGTCTAGCGTTGTAGGCAAACACCACCCTCCTACAATCCAGTCAAGGAACTGTCATTATTTGTGACAAGTCTTTGGCGTATTTAGAACAGAGTTGGACGCATCTGCATGCTTTTTAGAGGTAGAAGTACAATCACCATCTTATTTTCATTGGTTAAGATGGCGCATTGTTGCGGAGATTTCAGATGCGTTACTCGCAGGACCATAAAGCCCAGACCTACAAGCGCATCATCAAGGAAGCTTCAGCGCGATTCCGCCGGGACGGTATTGGAGCGACAGGCCTGCAACCGCTGATGAAAGCGCTGGGGTTGACCCATGGGGGCTTTTACTCACACTTCAAATCCAAGGACGAACTGGTTGAAAAGGCATTGCAAGCGGCTGGTGATCAGGTAGAAGCGGTGTGTGCCGAGTTGTTTGCCCAGGATCGCCCACTGGATGCCTTCATCGATGCTTATTTGTCCGAATGGCACCAGACCTCGCCTCATGAAGGCTGCCCGTTGCCAACCATGTCTTCGGAGCTTGGTTTGCGTGGCCAGCCCAGTCCGACCTCGGACGTAGTGCTCATCGCACGCCTTCAACAAATAGAAGGCGCCCTTGAAAGCGACGATGCCGCGGACCAGAGCATCTTCATCATGTCAGCCCTGGTCGGGGCGTTGCTGTTATCGCGCTGTGTCGAGAATCCCGAGTTGGCCCAGCGGATTCTCGACGTAACACGCGCGTTTCTTAAACAACCTCAGGACTAATCCTGCCAGCGCCTGAACAATACGCTGGCATTGACCCCGCCGAACCCGAAGCCATTGGACAGCGCATACTCGATAGCCATTGGCCGCGCCTGACCGTGGACGATGTCCACGCCTTGTGCCGCCGGGTCCGGGTTATCGAAATTCAGGGTGGCCGGCACGATCTGGTCGCGAATCGCCAACAGCGTGAAGATCGCCTCAATCCCACCGGCCGCACCGAGCAAATGCCCTGTCGCCGATTTGGTGGACGTCACCGCGACCTTGTTGTCTGAACCGAACAACGACTTGATAGCGGCCAGCTCGCCGAGGTCGCCAACTGGCGTCGACGTCGCGTGCGCATTGAGGTGTTGTACCTGGGCCGCCGAAATGCCGGCCTGTGCCAATGCCAGCGTCATCGCCCGGCGCGCACCGCTGCCATCTTCCGGCCCCGCGGTCAGGTGAAAGGCATCGGCACTGGTGCCGTAGCCGACCAACTCGGCTATCGGTTGAGCCCCGCGCGCCAAGGCATGATCCAGGGATTCAATCACCAGAAGACCCGCGCCCTCTCCCATCACAAAGCCGTCGCGACCACTGTCGAACGGCCGAGAAGCCCGCTCAGGGGTTTCGTTGTAACCACTGGACAACGCACGCGCCGCGGCGAACCCGGCCAGGCTGACCCGATCGATCGCGGCCTCTGCACCGCCACACACGGCAATATCCGCTTCGCCGCATCGAATCAACCGCGCTGCATCACCAATCGCTTGCACTCCGGCCGCGCACGCCGTCACCGGAGCGCCCAACGGCCCCTTGAATCCGTGCTGAATCGACACATGGCCAGCCGCAAGATTGACCAGGAACGACGGTATGGTGAAGGGCGATAGCCGCCGAGGTCCACGACTGTCAGTGGTACGTACCGCGTCGGCGATCGCTCCGAACCCACCGACCCCGGAACCGATAATGGTTGCCGTGCGTTCCTGGGCTTGCAGATCCAGCGCTTGCCAACCCGCCTGCTCCAATGCCTGCCGCGCAGCCTCCATGGCAAACAGAATGAAACGGTCCATCTTCTTCTGTTCTTTGGGGGACGTTGCCCGATCCGGATCAAAACCCGCCTCGGGATCTTCCGCCACAGTCAGTACCGCGCCACCCACCTTGGCTGGCAGATCGGCAACCACCTCATCAGGCAGATTACGCAACCCCGAACGCCCGGCCAGCAAACGCCCCCAGACAGCTTCAACACCGCTACCAAGGGGAGACACCAGGCCCATGCCGGTGACAACTACTCGACGATCACTCATGTCGCAAATACCTCAAGCCAATGGAAGGCGTTCATTTGTAGCGGGCAGCGGCCGTATTTCTGGAAAGATTCGGGGCCATGACCAGGCGGGCTTTTACAAAGTCGTCCCACTCGGAGGCGTTAGGCAACGATGGAATAGTGATCAGTTCACCTTGATCCAGGCCGGATAACGCTGTATCAACCATTTCACCTACCTCCATCACCATGTCTGCCGGAATCTGGCTAGCGTCGATACCTGAGCGCTCCCAGATCTCGGTACGCGTCACGCCTGGCAACACGGCTTGAACCTTAACCCCGGTGCCATCGAGTTCGGCATTCAAGGACTGCGTCAGGCTCAACACATATGCCTTGCTGGCGCTGTATGTCGCGTTAAAGCGCTCGGGAAACAACGCCACCACCGACGCTATATTGATGATAGAACCCCGGCCAGCCTTGGCAAAACTGGCGGCCGCCGCCGA